>JBGAMI010000002.1:0-257643 GCA_044223085.1 Cyclobacteriaceae bacterium | reverse complement strand
TGCGTGATCTCGCCCTCTGACATCTGCTTGGGTAAATAACGGCTGATGATCTCCAGTTGAAAATTCTCCCGCTGCGCCAGGTCAGCGCGACCCTCCTTCTGAAAAATCTCCGCTGACTCTTTCCGCTGTTTAGCCGCTTTCATCAACAACTTCCCTTCTGCCTCAACTGCTAACTCAGTTGCATGTCCCTTTTCTGTCTCAGCCAGCAGGATCATGGATTTGATGCTGCGCAAAGCTTCAAGCTCCTCCTTATTCTTGGCGAGCATGGCTTTCTTAATGTCGTTATCAATGGTGGTTTTCAGTGACATGATTGTGTATTTTCGTCCAAAGTTATCACGCAATTTCACTTATTAACAAATGACCCGGCTGAGTGTCAATATCAACAAGATTGCCACCCTGCGCAATGCCCGCGGGGCCAATAACCCGGATGTCATACGTGCCGCGATGGATTGCGAGCGTTTTGGTGCCCAGGGTATCACCGTTCACCCCAGGCCTGACGAACGTCATATCCGGTATAGTGATGTGTTGGCACTCAAGACTTGTGTTAAGACAGAATTCAATATCGAAGGTTATCCGGATAAGCGATTTATGAATTTGATCCGGGAGGTGCGCCCCGCGCAGGCTACCCTCGTTCCGGATCCTCCAGATGCTATAACCTCCAATGCCGGATGGAACACCGTTGCACACGCCAGCTTCCTGCAGGAGACGGTTCATGCCATACAAGAAGCAGGGGTTCGGGTTTCCTTATTCGTTGATGCCGATGAAGCCATGGTTCGTGGTGCCGCACAAACAGGATGCGACCGGATTGAATTATATACTGAACCGTACGCCAAACACTTTCCTGTTAACAAAGAGGAAGCCATAAGGCCATATACTCATGCTGCAAAAATTGCACATCAGCTAAAACTTGGCATTAACGCCGGTCATGACCTTGATTTGAACAACCTGCGCTTCCTCCATCAGCAGATTCCCCACCTCGATGAAGTGTCAATTGGCCATGCGCTCATCTGTGATGCGCTTTACCTGGGTCTGGAAAACACCATTCAGCGGTACCTCTACGCGCTGAGATAGGCAACCTGCAAACCATTTTTTCTGGTAACTTTCCATGGTAATTCAACCCCATGGACGATTCCTCCGGTCCTCAGACGGTGAGCCCCTGGTACCGCAGGCTTGCCCTCGCTTTCCTGATCTTGTTTGCCCTACTATGGTCTATTGACACGTTCTTCTTTGTCACACTCCTCGGTTTGGCTGCCTCTTTTGGTGTCTTATCATTAAATGGCTCCGGATTTACCCTACCGTCATTCAGCACGACAGGTCAAGGACCCATCCCGGGAAAAACTTTACCAGCCTCCGGTTTTAATTTTACCAAAGCGATCCGGATTTTCGGTTTCATCTTTGGCGCCAGCTTTTTCTTCTTTATTCTTATTGGCATTATCTCTGGAAACGATGATGGGGCGTCCAGCACAGAGTCAACCTCTGCATCTTCTACAGACAACAATCTTTCTAACGCAGACAAAGGCACTACTTATTATAACCTGGGGTCCTATGATTCAGCCATGATTTTTTATGATAAAGCGTTGGCGGAAAATGCCAGTGATCTCGATGCCCAATATGGTAAGGCCCTTACTTATTTCTCCCAAGGAGATCTTGATGCCTCGATGAGCTGGACGCGAAAAAGTATCAGGACAAAATCAGACTATAACCTCTCCTGGTGGTTGCTCGGTGATATTTACTACACCAACCAAAAATATGATTCAGCTGCCATTTGTCTCGAACGGGCATACAGCTACAATACTGACGAGCCGGATTTCTATCTCCTGATGGCGCAGACTTATGAGAACCTCGGCTATAAGCAACGCGCCATCGAATTCTACAGGAAGGTAATTGAGAAAGATGATACGCGCACCGAAACCATCGAACACCTGATTACGCTTGATCCGGATAATGCCCAATCATACAAGGCGCTTCTTGAAAAATTGAAGTAGGAACATGGTGCCAGGGCGTAACCGCTATTTTGTTGCATTGGTCCCTCCGGCTCCGATTCGTGATGCAATACATCAGTATAAATTGAGGATGCAGGACGCCTTTGGCTCACACGCGGCCCTCCGATCCCCTCCACACCTAACCTTGCACATGCCTTTTGAGTGGAGGTCAGATAAAGAAGGTAACCTTGTTCAATCGATCGCCGGTCTGGCAAGAACACTATCGCCAGTCAATGTTTCCCTGCATGGGTTCGGCTCATTCCCGCCAAGGGTCATCTTTGTGCACGTTGATGCTTCCCCAGAACTAATGGCCCTGCAGAAATCCGTTCGCCGCCACTGTCGCACCCACCTGGGTTTGCTGCATTCCGATTATCAGGATTTACCCTTTCATCCACATATCACCGTGGGTTTTCGTGATCTCAAAAAGGAAGCCTTCATAAAGGCCTGGACAGAATTTCAAGCATTGCCGTTTGACCATACATTTTCGGCAACATCGCTTTGTCTGCTGAGGCACAATGGCTCAGTGTGGGAGGAATTCGTGACCACTGATTTCGCTGGTCAGGCTGGCTGAAGCAGAACCTTCAGGCAGTTGTCTTTCTTATTGGCAAAGATGTCGTATCCATGAACTCCCTGTTCCAAACTTAGCGTGTGACTGAACACCGCCGTGATATCATATTTTTTTTGCTGAACCATCGGGATCAACTGCTCCATCATGTATCTGGCCGGGCAGCGACCGATCTTATACGTCAGGTTCTTGTTGTAGGCCTCAACTGGAGAAAAGGCCATGTGCGCATCAGTGCATACACCTACTGAAGAAACCGTACCACCCGGCCTCACAAGGTCCACAGCCAGCTTAACGGCTGATCCGCTGCCTACGGCTTCCAGTACTGCATCTGCACCACGTCCATCTGTTGCATCCAAAATCTGCTCTTTGGATGACGGGTCCTTCCGGCTTAAAGGCATTGCACCAAACTGTTTTGCCATCTGCAGACGTTCGGGCAAATCATCCACGGCAAAAATACTCTTGGCCCCTGCCTCGCGGGCTCCCAGTATGGCCATGAGCCCCACCGGCCCGCAACCCACAACGACGTAGGTTCCATTGCGTTGTATACCTGCCTGATGGGCACAAAAGAAACCGGTTGAAAGAATATCCCCCAACAACAATCCTTCTGTGAGTGATATACCTTCAGGTAATCTCATTAGCGTTCCATCGGCTTGCGGTACACGAACCAACTCGGCTTGTCCTCCGTGCAATCCCTTTCCTTCTTCCACCCAACCAAAGAGCTGGCTGTGCAAGCATCGGGCAGTGAGTCCAATACGGCAATAGTAACAATGGCCACAACTGGTGGTAAAGGGGCTCATCACCAAATCGCCAACCCGATGCGTCCTCACATCAGCACCAACGGCAACTACTTCACCGGCAAATTCATGACCCATGGCAGTGCCCGGGTCGATGCCCTTTTCATGCTCATGATATACATGAAGATCTGATCCGCAAATGGCACAGGCTTTCACCTGTACAATTACATCCGTGGGATGAATGATCTCCGGATCAGGAATAGACTCAAATAAAATAGTCTCCTTTCCCTGGAAAGTCAGCGCTTTCATGATTGGTTATTTGCCCTTGCGAGGCTTGTTCACCTGTTTGGGCAGGTCGGCGAAGAGGCTATTAAGCTCCAATTCTATTTTGCCAACTATACCAGAAAAGTCTTCTGCATTGGCTACAAAATCAAGGTTGTTGACATCAATGATGAGCAATTTTCCATGCTTGTACTGTCCAATCCATGATTCATAGTGTTCATTCAGCGTCTTCAGATATTCCAGCCGGATGTTGAACTCGTACTCGCGGTTGCGCTTTTGTATCTGCTGAACCAATTTGGGAATGTCGGCCTTTAGGTAGATCAGCAGGTCCGGAGGCTGCACGAAGTGGATCATTGAATGAAAGATGTCCAGATAGCTTTGATAATCCCGGTCGCTGATATGTCCGCTCTTGTGAAGGTTGGCAGCGAAAATATAGGCGTCTTCATAGATAGTACGGTCCTGAATGATGGTCTTGTCGCTGTTCCGGATTTGGTGCACCTGATTAAACCGGCTGTTCAGGAAATAAATCTGCAGATGAAAGGCCCAACGCGTCATATCGGAATAAAAATCCTTCAGGTACGGATTATGATCTACCGATTCATACAAGGGTGTCCAACCATAGTGTCTGGCAAGTCGTTCCGCGAGGGTGGTTTTTCCGGAGCCAATATTGCCGGAAATGGCGATGTGTCTGAGGGCAGGATTCACGGTTTCAATTTAGGCAATTCAATCAGCCAAAGGTCAAAATCAGGAGCACAAATTCTTCGCAAATGCCGATCTTCGCAACCATGAAAAAGCTACTGGTTGTTTTGTCAGCATGGGTCCTGCTAATCTCCTGCGGACCGGATCAGGAAGAATGTGCTTTCGTGCCGGATACCGCTGCGATTCACGTCAATCTAAAAGTGGAGGCCCTTCAGGATTCCCTTCCTGCCATCCAGACGAAAGAAGAACTTGTGCACTTTTTGGGTGTGCATCCGGAAATACGGGATGTGTTTCTTAACCGGGATAAATACCCGTCAGACTCTGCCTTTGTTAATGCCCTGTTCCGCCGTTTTACCAATCCCTACATTGACACCCTGCTGATGGAAACCCATCGGGTGTTTGGTGACGGTTCTTCCTTGAAGAAGGAATTTGAGCAGGCCTACGCCAACATCACGTTCTACTATCCGGATTTTCATCCACCAAGAATTCAAACCGTGATCACGGGATTGGAAAGTGACATCTTCGTTTCCGATTCACTGGTCATTATTGGACTTGACTACTTTCTGGGAAAGGATGCCAAGTTTCGTCCCAATATGTTTGAATATATGTTACGCAGGTATAACCCCGACTTTATTGTGCCTTCTGTGATGTTACTCACGGGTGTTGATTCTCGATTCAACCAGACCGACCCGAACGATAAGACGGTGCTGGCAGATATGATTGGTTATGGTAAAGCGTATTTCTTTTCGAAACAAATGTTGCCCTGCACACCCGACAGTATTCTCATCGGTTACAGCCAACGCGAGATGAAGGGGTGCCGCGAAAACGAAAACCTCATTTGGTCACGGTTTGTTGAAGATGAGGTACTTTTCTCCTCCAGTCATCTTATACGACAAAAATTCATTGCTGAGCGCCCCAAGACCATTGAGGTGGGTGAGCAATGTCCGGGCAGGATTGGTCAGTGGGTGGGATGGCGGATGGTCCAGAAATATCATGAAACACATCCGGAAACACCTTTGTCGGGCATTATGGGTCTCCAAAATCCGGAACAGTTGTTTAAGACTTCGGGATATAAACCGCAGGTGGTGAAACTGGGGAAATAATTTCGGTGTGAGTCGGTCGCTCCGACGCACAAGTCAGGATATGAACTTTTCAGTTTGATTTCTAAATTACCAAAAAAGTAAACGCATGAACGCCTCCATCTTCTCCCGTCTGTCCCTGATGATGTTGCTCCAGTATTTTATCTGGGGGGCCTGGTATGTCACCATGGGCACTTACATGTCTGAATTCCTGAAATCCTCCGGGGTACAGATTGGTGCTGCGTACAGTGCCCTCGCGATCGCCACGATGATATCGCCCTTCTTTATCGGGCTTGTCGCTGATCGATTCTTTGCCGCTCAAAGAATTATGGGCGTACTCCACATTATTGGCGGCATACTACTCTACGTGGCCACGACGGTCACCGACAACGGTGCATTTTATTGGGTAATTCTCCTGTACTCATTGTTGTACATGCCAACGATCGCCCTGAGCAACAGCATTGCTTTTCACCAAATGACGGATCCCGGTAAACAGTTCCCCTGGATCCGGGTTTTTGGGACCCTGGGTTGGATTATTGCCGGTCTCATGATCGGATTCCTCTCCATCGAGAAAACCTCTTCAACATTCTACATGGCTGCTGCAGCTTCAGGTGTACTGGGATTGTTGAGTTTCATGCTTCCCAATACACCGCCCAAAGGAAATGATTCCAATGCGACTGCATCCTCGGCATTGGGGACCGAAGCCTTTGTGCTGTTTAAAGATCGTCCCTACCTCGTCTTCTTTATTGCGGCTATTCTGGTGTGCATTCCTCTGTCATTCTATTATGGTTTTGCCAATGTATTTCTCAATGAATTAGGCATGGAGAATGCTGCCGGAAAAATGATTCTTGGGCAGGTTTCAGAAGCCGTTTTCATTCTTGCTATTCCTTTCCTCTTCAACAGCATTGGCGTGAAGAAAATGTTGCTGTTGGGTATGACAGCCTGGATACTTCGGTATGTCTTTTTCTCTTTTGGTAATATCGACACCAACCAATGGATGCTGTACGCTGGTATTATCATGCACGGCATCTGCTACGATTTCTTCTTTGTAACCGGCTATATGTACACGGAGAAAAAGGCTGGAGAAAAGATCAAGAATGCAGCCCAGGGTCTGTTTACTTTCGCCACCTATGGCTTGGGTATGGTGATTGGCACCACGTTCTCAGGCTACACCGCCGATAGCTATTTGAATGCAGATGGCTCTCACCAATGGTCCGGCATCTGGATGGTGCCTGCGTACATTGCCATCGCTGTCATGATCTACTTTATTTTGTTCTTCAAAGAGAAGAAAGACATACAGGCTGCGGCCTGATCATTTATCCGCTAACCCGTTTCACCATGAATGTCGCCATGCTTGGCTCCGGCTTCATCGGCCGGTTCTATGCCGATGCCCTGCAGGGATACCGCAGCAAAGACAAAGTCGTCAGCATCTACTCCCGTCGTGAGGAGAGCGCCAGGAAATTTGCTGCTGATTATCACGTAGCACACGCTACCACAGTAATGGAAGATTCCATTCGGCGTTCGGATGTGGATGTGGTGTGTATTGCCCTGCCCAACAATTTGCACGAAGAGGCTGTCATGCTCTGCTGCAAACACAAAAAGGCCGTGATAACTACCAAGCCATTGGGTCGCAACGCAGGTGAAGCGAAACGGATGCTCGAGGCCGTGGAAAAAGCTGGCATTTTTAATGGCTATCTCGAAGACCTGGTGTATACCCCCAAATTCATTAAAGCCCAGGAAAGCGTCAAAAACGGTGCCTTGGGACGGATTTTATGGGCCAAATCCCGCGAAACCCACCCCGGTCCACACAGCGACTGGTTCTGGGACATTGAACAGGCCGGCGGTGGCGCCATCCTGGACCTTGGCTGTCATTGTGTGGAGATCGCTCGAAGCTACATTGGCAAAGACATCCGGCCTGTTGAAGTCATGTGCTGGGCCGATACACAGGTAAAGCCAATTGACGCCGAAGATCATGCCATTGGCCTGGTAAAATATGAGAATGGAGCCATCGGCCAGTTTGAAGTAAGCTGGACGTTTCGCGGCGGACTTGATCTTCGAGATGAAGTGATGGGCACCGAAGGCACCATTTGGATCAACAGCTTTTTGCGTACTGGTTTTGAAATGTTCACTTCAGGCATGGGCGCCAATTATGTAGCGGAAAAAGCCGAGAGTAATACGGGCTGGCTATTCCCGGTTGGTGATGAACTGAATGAATTGGGTTACAACCACATGTTTATGGACATGTTCAATTCCATGGAAAGCAAATCTGCTCCGAAAGAAACATTCTATGATGGTTATGTTGTGAATAGCATCCTGGATGCTGCCTATAAATCTGCTAAATCCAAATTGTGGGAGCCAGTTGTGCTGGACATCTGGCGCGGCCGCACGGGAGTGACCAAAGACAGTCACCTGGTGGAATATGATGCGGAGCATTACCTGGTCAAAGAAGAGATGACCCACTTTGGAACGAAGAAAATCATCCTGAAGAATAAGAAATCAGGCAAGATCATCGAGCGCATCGGAAATTAGCGCCGCTGACTGCGGGGCTGAAACAAATCGGCAAACGCCATGCTGAGCTTCGCCCTCGCATATTTGTTCTCTGCCAATGCCCTTGCCTTCTTTTGTGCGCTGACCAACCTTGACCGGTCATGAAGGTACCATGTGATCTGATCCATGAAAGACTTCGGATCACTGGGGTCAACCGTGAATCCGCAACCTTCAGCTTCAATTTCTTCGCTGATCCAACCGGGAAAATTAACGATGATCAGTTTTCCACCCGCCAGACCATCAAAATACTTGTTGGGTGAGCCTGTACCCAGAATCGGGAAGGATTGATAACTGATGAACACGGCATCGGTGATCTCCATGATCTCCTGAACGCCCGCCCGGTCTACAAAATCTATCAGTCGCACATTGGACAAAGATTGCTCCGTCACCTGACGCTGAATAAAGTCTTTTTGTGCGCCGTCGCCGGCTATTAAAAATTGAACAGATGGATTGCTGAGCATCTCACGGGCGCAAACGAGCATTCGCTCAAGGCCATTGGCTATACCCAACGCACCGATATAGGAAATGACAAATTTGTCACGTACACCAAACAATTCCTCCGTCTTTTGACGCCGTGGCATGGGATAGTAAAACTCACAATCCGACATGTTCGGAATAAGGTGGATCGGTTTACCCGGTATTTTCTTTTCCAGCGTTGCAGCAATGGCTGGCGATAGTGCAATCAGGGCTTCAGCTTCACGGTAAATAAATGCCTCAAGGGAAAACAGCATGCGCTGAAGTCGTTTGTTGGGTACAAAACCCATTTCAATGGGGGCATCTGGCCATAGATCACCCACTTCAAAAAAGTAGGGTATCCCGAACACCAGCTTAAGAAAACGAGCTGTCAATCCAACCGTCAGGGGTGTGGAAATGGCGTAGAGCCGGTCAAAATTCCTAAATCGTATGGCCCGCAAGCATGCGCGTACCACAAACCAGGCAAATGCAAAACTACGTGCACCAGACTTAAACCGGTTGTCGTACTGAACAGGGAGGTAATGCACCTCAATGCCGTCGACCATAAAAATCTTGGCGTTGTGATTGTGCGCCGTGATCACGACAACTCGATGACCCCGGTCAACGAGTGCCTTGGCCAGGTAGTAGGAACGGATAGCACCCCCCGTGGCCGGCGTCTTAAAGTGCTGGTGTATGAACAGGATATTCACACTGCAAATAAGTGAAAAGAGATTAAAGCGAGGGTTGAATTTGCGTAGGGGAAACGAATTTTCCGGGAAGAATATTCAAACCTGAATTTCTTTGTAGGTTCGGTTCAAATTCAGCTGTCATGAAAAAATTAGTTTTCTGGATTGCCTTGTTCTTTTCTTCATCCTGCGCAAGCGCCCAGGTCTCCATCTTCAACGGCCGCGATCTTAGCGGTTGGACAATTTACGGTACCGAGAAGTGGTTTGTGGAGAAAGGTGAACTCATCTGCGAGAGCGGTCCTGATAAACAATATGGTTATCTGGCCACGGAGGCAACATACGGCGATTTTGAATTGACACTTGATTTCTTCCAGGAGTCCAATGGCAACAGTGGTGTGTTTTTCCACTGCTCCGTTGAAGGTACACGTGTCAGCGGTTGGCAGGCTGAAGTGGCTCCGCCCGGGCTGCATACTGGTGGCATCTATGAATCTTACGGAAGGGGCTGGTTGATTAAACCAGCCCCTGAAAAAGAGTCGGTGTTGAAGCCGGGAAGTTGGAATAGCATGAAAGTCCGCGTTCAGGGCAATCAGGTAACTACCTGGCTTAACGACACAGAGATGATCACCCTCGAGGATGCAGCTATCGGCTCACGTCAGGGTAAAATAGCCCTTCAGATACATGACGGAGGGGGCGTTCGCGTTCGTTGGCGAAAGCTGATGGTAAAGGTACTGTGATCTACCGTCGACCATGTCCTGCGCAGGAGTTTCCGGCGCAGGACACGTCAACTAGTGTTTTACCTCAAGGCCACGGGCGTAGTTCAAAATATTAGCCACGGTAGAGGCCGAAGGTTCGAGACGAGCTTTGTCAAGATCGGTCTTGGTAAGCATCAACTCACGGTACAGCAGTTGGAGCTCCCGATCAAAGGTCAGTACGCGGTTAATCTCGCGTGCCTCCTCCTCGGTGGTCTCTTGGTAAATAAACCTGATCAGGTCGTTTTGGGTAAACGTTTTCGTCATAGGCGTACTGGGTTTTAATCATTTTCTTTCTGAGGTTGATGAGCGCATACCTCATCCGGCCCAGGGCAGTATTGATACTTACCTGGGTCTTGTCGGCGATCTCCTGGAAACTCATATCCATGTAGTGGCGCATGATGAGTACCTGCTTCTGCTCGGGCGGAAGCTCTTTGATAAAGTCTCGCAGACGGGTCTGTGTCTCTTGTGCGATTTGCAGGGACTCCGCTGACTCCTCGGCAAAGTGCAGGGAGTTGAACACACCACTTCCGTCCTCCAGTACAATCTCCGGATACCGGCGACTGCGGCGGAACGAGTCAATGGCCATGTTGTGGGCGATGCGACATATCCAGGGCAGGAACTTACCCTCTTCATTATAGCGACCGCCCTTGAGGGTGTTCACCGCCTTGATAAATGTTTCCTGAAGCAGGTCTTCTGCCTTATAACGGTCCTTTACGATCAGGTAAATGGCCGTATAAATTCGCGATTTGTGACGATGGAGGAGCACTTCGAAAGCCTCTTCGTTACCTTGCAGATACAGCGAAACCAGTTTGGAATCGCTCAATCGTTTGTCTATCATTCTGTCTCACGGTTAGGTAACGTAGAGCTCTTGTCGATAGTGTGCGGGTTAGTTGATAATATTTTGAATTGAAAAGGTAGAAATATTCCCCTAAGACCCAAAAAATTTTAAGGAAAATCTTGTCTGCTATGCTTTTTCTTGACCTATTTGTCCCAGATTTTTTGCAGAAGTAACCGACCCATGCCTGTTAGTAAGAAGAAAGTGATAAAAAGCCTGGATAGTTTATCCGAGGAACTGCGGGAGTTGTTGAAAATCCAGTATCCGACGGGATACGAAAACAGCATTACCCGGATCAACAACGCCAAGAAAGAACCAATTTTCGTGTTCCCCCTGGAGACGGAAGAAGCTACCTATTTGGTAAAACTACCGGCCACCAAGAACAGCGAAGGAGGCTATGACCTTGATGCCAAGCCCAAAGATGATGAGTTTGAGGGTGGTCGCGACAAAGATGATGATGGGTTTGGATCCAATGATGACTTTGATGGCGGCGATTACGATAATGATGGCGACAGCGATGACGATGGTGGTGGTGGCCGCAAGGATCCCAGCTATGACCCGGATTTTGATAGTTAACTGAAACTTATTTCCCCTCCTGAACACCATCGGCTTCGATGGTGTTTTTATTGGTAGTGGTTCGCGCGCACACCCGACGAGAATCTTTACCTTCGCTCCTTCGCATGAGTTCTCCCCGCAACGACGCTTACCTCGATTCCCTTGATCCCCGGGAATATATCATCATTAAACGGGCCCGGGTTAATAACCTCAAGGACCTGAGCGTAGCCATTCCCCGCAATAAACTGGTGGTCGTGACAGGGCTCTCAGGTTCTGGTAAATCCTCCCTTGCCTTCGATACGCTCTTCGCGGAAGGCCAACGGATGTATGTGGAAAGCCTGAGCTCCTATGCGCGGCAGTTTCTGGGAAGGATGGAGAAACCTGATGTGGACTATATCCGTGGTGTTTCCCCCGCCATTGCCATCGAGCAAAAGGTCAACACCCGCAATCCGCGCTCTACCGTTGGCACCACGACTGAGGTATATGACTACCTGAAGTTGTTATTTGCCCGGATCGGCAAAACCCGATCGCCCATCAGTGGCAATGAGGTGCGTCGTGACTCAGTAACGGATGTGATTGATACCATCAACCGCGAAAAAGAGGGAACGCGCATCATGATTTCCTGTCCACTGAAGATTCAGAAAGGCAGAAAGCGTGAAGACGAATTGAATCTGCTGCTGAGTAAAGGGTTTGCCCGGGTACTGATCAACGGGGAACTTCATTTTATCGAAGCACTGCTGGCAGAATTGCCTAAAAAGAAGAAGACCGCCTCTGCTGCGGCTGAAGAAATTGAAATTCTTATCGATCGCGCGGCTGTCAATGCCGCTGATGAAGACCTGATCTTTCGCCTGAGTGATTCCGTTCAAACGGCCTTCTTTGAAGGTCACGGTGATTGCCATGTCTACCGCGAAGGCAAAGACAAGTTGCGATTTTCTGATCGATTTGAATTGGACGGCATGCAATTCACGGAGCCATCGGTGAATTTTTTCAGTTTCAACAACCCGTTCGGTGCATGTCAGACTTGTGAGGGATTCGGAAAAATCCTGGGTATTGATGAAGACCTGGTGATCCCGGACAAAAGCCTGTCATTGTATGAAGGGGCCGTAGCCTGTTGGAGAACAGAAACCATGGGCGAGTGGCAAAAACCTTGGCTCAAGGCCGGTGTCAAATATGATTTCCCAATCCATCGTCCCTACGATGAACTGTCGAAAGCCGAACGGGACCTGCTGTGGAACGGTAACGCCGAACTCGATGGTATACATGGCTTTTTCAAATACCTGGAGTCCAAGACACATAAAATTCAATACCGTGTACTTTTGTCGCGTTACCGTGGTCGAACAACATGCCCTGATTGCAGGGGCACACGTCTCCGCAAGGATGCCTCCTATGTAAAAATTAACGGAACATCTATCACCGATCTGGTGCTGCTCCCGATTGATGAGGCGCTCACCTTCTTTCGGCATATCGATTTGGACACTTATGAACGCAAGGTGGCGGATCGTTTACTGACTGAGATCATTTATCGTTTAGAATACCTGGACAAGGTGGGGTTGGGCTACCTTACCCTCAATCGACTTACGAATACCCTGTCCGGCGGTGAATTTCAACGCATCAAGCTTGCCACCGCCTTGGGCAGCGCATTGGTGGGGTCCATGTATATTCTTGATGAACCCAGCATAGGTCTTCACCCCAAAGACACCGCGCGTATGGTTGAAGTGCTGAAGTCACTGCGCGATCTCGGTAATACGGTAATTGTCGTCGAGCATGAAGAAGAAATCATGCGGGCCGCAGATCAGATTATTGACATCGGTCCTGACGCTGGCCAGCATGGCGGAGAATTGGTCTTCCAGGGTACTATTGCCGATATCACATCAACCACGGCCACACATACTGCCGACTACCTTAGCGGCAAAGCAGGAATCGCAGTCCCGGCTCGTCGGCGAAAGTGGAAAGATGCCGTTATCATCAAAGGAGCCCGAGAAAACAACCTGAAGAATCTCACGGTAAAATTCCCCCTCGGTGCCCTAACCGTGATCACCGGTATCAGTGGCTCCGGTAAATCAACACTTGTAAAAAAGATTCTTTATCCGGCTCTAGCTCGCATTCACGGGTCGGTGGCTGAGACGCCCGGTCGGTATGATCGACTGGAGGGAGATGCTGCCCTCATCACCCAGGTAGAGTATGTAGATCAAAATCCCATTGGTAAGTCATCGCGATCCAATCCCATCAGTTATGTTAAAGCCTACGATCTGATTCGTCAGCTTTATGCTGATCAGCCTTTGGGTAAGCAACGCGGCTATAAGCCTTCCCATTTCTCATTCAATGTTGACGGTGGTCGCTGTGAAAACTGCGAGGGAGAAGGTGAGATCAAAGTAGAGATGCAGTTTATGGCTGACATCTATCTCACGTGTGAGGTGTGTAACGGCAAGAGGTTCAAGCAGGAAGTACTTGAAGTGGTGTACAAGGAAAAAACCATTTCAGACGTGCTTGACATGACCGTTGATGAGGCACTCATTTTCTTCGCGGACCGAAAACCCATTTTTGAAAAGATCCAGCCTTTGCAGCAGGTGGGGTTGGGCTATGCCAAACTCGGACAGTCCAGCAACTCATTAAGTGGTGGCGAAGCGCAGCGCGTAAAACTTGCCAGTTTCCTGGGAAAGAACTCTCCGGAAGGTCATATTCTATTCATTTTTGATGAGCCCACCACGGGACTTCATTTTCACGACATCTCCAAGCTGTTAACCGCCATCAACGCCCTGGTAGATGAAGGTCACAGTGTGATTATCATTGAACACAATCTCGAGGTCATCAAATGTGCAGATTGGATTATTGACCTTGGACCGGAGGCTGGAGAAAAAAATGGCGGCCACATCGTTTTTGCCGGAACTCCCGAAGACATGGTGAAAAACGGAAAAGGCTACACAGCCGAATTTCTGAAGAAGAAGTTGAAGTGATGCTCTTCTGAAATCCAGAGAGCTTCAACTCCCGATTTCAACAATCGGTTAATTGCCCGGCCCCTGTTGTGCCCTACGCAAAAGAAGCGCTGATACACCCAGGATCGGACCCGCTGCCAGTATGACAAACAAATAGTGTATATCCCAACGCATCATCAAATGATTTAATAATTGAATGCTGACGATGGTGATGGAGAAGCCCATGCAATTGACAATGGTCAATGCGGTACCGCGTGTCTCAGCCGGTGCATAGCGGGCAATAAGTGTAGAGAACAGCGGTGAATCTGCAATCACCACCAATCCCCAAACAAACAAAAACGCCAACAACATCGTGGAAGATGATTGGGTAAGCATGACTGGCGAAAGCAAACAACAAAGTCCGGATAAAATGAGGCTCAATGTGGCGATCCGCTTTGCTCCGAATGCCTGAGACAGGTAACCTCCCATGACGCAAGCGACGGCTCCAAAACCAATAATGATAAATGACCAGCGCGAAACGTTCAATTGCTGTTCCGGGTATGTGGTAACAAATACGGTCAACATGACTGGTACAAAGGCCCAGAAAGCATACAGCTCCCACATGTGGCCAAAGTAGCCCATAGCTGCTGCCCGAAAATCGCGGTTCCTGAATCCATTCAAAAAGGCAGTCACCTCCAGGCGTTGTCCCGCCTTCCGAAATGGACCATCTGGCACCAAACCATACATGGCAAACCCACCCAGGATAGACAATACAGATGTACCATACATTAACGAACGCCAGGGCATACCCAACGCAAAACTCTTGAGGAGATGCGGAAAGGCAGTACCCAACACCAATGCCCCAACCAGAAAACCAAGCGATTTTCCTAGTCCCTCCCTGGAATAGTCTGACGCAATCTTCATCCCAATGGGATAAATCCCCGCGAGAAAAAAACCGGTGAGGAATCGCAGCAGGAGCAATTCAAAGGCCCCCATACCTTCCCATCCCACCAGTGCATTGAACAGGGCAGCGATGGTGGCGCTGATGAAAAAGACTTTTGATGGTGAGTATCGATCGGCGATGGCCAACAAGGCAAATACCAGGGTGCCTGATATAAATCCAATTTGCACTGCACTTGTGAGATGGGCCAGAAAATCAGCCTCCAGATGAAGATCCTTCACCAAATCATTTAACACGGCATTTCCCGCAAACCATACGGAGGTACAGAAGAATTGAGCAACAACGATTACCAACAGTATGCGCCGTTGCATCAACGCTTGAATATTGTTTTACCCTCCTTGATCGTCTCCAATACAAGGATCTCTTTGATCTGCATAGGATCCTCTTTAAGCGGATTCTTATCTAAGAGAACAAAGTCGGCCAGCTTGCCTTCATTCAGGCTTCCCTTTGTTGCCTCTTCGAAATATTGAAAGGCACCATGTATGGTCAGTGCCTGAAGTCCTTCGTAAGGGGTTACCCGCTGTGCGTCACCCATCACCCGGCCGGATCTGGACAATCGGTTAACCGAAGTCCACAACAAGAACAGCTGATCTATGGGCGTGACGGTACAGTCCGTATGATTGGTTGGATGGATCCCCTTCCTGATAGCCGACTTCATCGGGCTGATAAAATCAGCTCGGTCAGGGCCCAGGTTATTCAAATGAACATCACCCCAATAAAATGTGTGGTTAGTGAAGAACGTGGGGATCATACCATATTTCCGGTATGCGTCAAGCTGGTCCTCCCTCATAATTTGTGAATGAATGATCACCGTACGTCGGTCTGACAAAGTATCTTTCAGGGTGGTTGCGGCCAATTCATGACCCTTGATCATCATGTCTATAGCTGCATCACCATTGCAATGGGCATATAGCTGGACATTGTTTTTATAGCACAACACAAACAGGTTGTTGACCTGCTGCTGTGTAAGATTAGAAAATCCACGGCAATCTGATTCGCATCCGGGCACCGGAGTCAAATAAGGTTTGGTCAGGTATGCAGTCTTACCCTGCGGAGAGCCGTCGAGCGCCAACTTAAGGCCGGCATACTTCAGGTGGTTGTTGAATTGGCCCCAATTCACTTTGCCGGTACCCACATAGTCCTTGGCGTAGAGGAAAGCAGGGAGTACCTCCAAATCAATAAACAATGCGCTGTCCGATGCCGCCTCTTGCAGAAAATTCAGCTTATCTGGCATGCCCAGATGCTCGGCCGCTGTGGTGACTCCACAACTGGCATAATACTCCTGGGCTTTTTGAAGGTTCGCACGTTCAATCACTTTCGGCTGCTTCTTTTGCAGGAATGGTGCAAACTGATACATCGCCATTTCCTGAATCAAGCCTTCCGGTTCCTGTGTCCCCTTCTTGCGAAGGATCGTTCCCCCTGTAGGGTTCGGGGTTTTTGCCGATATCCCTGCGAGTTTCATTGCTTCACCATTGGCCACCAGCATATGGCCAGAGGCATGCATAATCACCACCGGATTAGTTGGGAAGGCTGCATCCAGGTCTGCAGCAGTAGGATGTCGTTTTTCCTCAAGGAAATCCTGATCATATCCGGTACCTATTAGCCAGGATGTGTCACTCAAATTTTCACGCTGCCTGAGCGATTTAAGTTCCTCCATTATATCCTTCATGCTCCTGACTGAGCCTACAGGAGGCGGATTGAGTTTTGCCTGCCGCACGGCATCCGCGTACATCATCAGATGACTGTGTGCATCAATAAATCCGGGAAGCATGGTTTTGCCGTTCAGGTCTTTGCGGGTGGCCCGGGGAAAGAGCTTCTCAGCGACAGCCCATGACCCGACAAAAACTATTTTTCCATCGCGTTCAGCAATAGCTTCCACGTAGGAAGGCTGATCTCCTTCCATCGTAAGAATCTCTCCATTAAAATAGAGATGCTCATTGTCAAGGGGTGGCTTTGATTGACAGGCCACGAATGCCATCAGGAAAAAGAATATGCTTTGTTTCATAAAGCGAAAGGTGCTTTCGAAGATAAGCAAAAATATAGCGGGCCGATTTCGTTTTATGAATGGCCGAGAAATGCTTCTTCAAACATGGACATACGAACCAGAGGCACCATGACATACTCACATTGGTTTTCATCTGCATGGATGGGTATCTCCATGATTCGTTTCACCGTGACAAACTGTTCTCGTGTTTTGATAACGAGATACATCACATATGCTAGTTCTTTCAGTCGCTCTTGGATCCGGCGTTGTCTTTCCAGTCTGACAGTATTTCCGGCAGACGATGTCGGCAGAATCTCCATGATGATCACGGGTTGTTGGCGGCCGATTTCCTCCGAAAACGTGTCTATCACTTCCCATTCCCCACCTTCCACGTCTATTTTGAGAATGGATATTTCACCTTCTGGTACGGTTGCCCTTACTTGTTTCCAGTCAAAAAGTGGAATGTAGGCCGTGCGGGTACGGGCATCGGTGCCACGAAATTCTTCTACCGTCGACGCCATGCTGTCAATCTCCAGATCTCCGTAGAAGTTCAACTCGCCGAGGCCCGATCGATTGGATATTCCAATGGGAAGCAGCCTAACTCCTTTGAGTCGGTTTGCCTTGATCAATCGTGACACATAGTGTACACAGGAAGGGTTGGGTTCAATGCCTACATAGTCCATCGCGGGGGCCACAGAACGAAGTTTCAACAGTGTCTGTCCGATATTCACCCCAACGTCAACAAAGCAGCCAGCGCAGAGGGGCGCCAGCCTGCGGAGGAGCTCGGTCATCCAGGGCTCAGACATATCAAGATTGGAGTAACCACTTTCACCGAGTACGGGTACCCGGAAGCGCTTGTCGTTCAACCGAACGTGTCCCCGGAGATTGAAAAATTTCAGTATCCGGATAGCATGAAGAAAACGAATAAGTGCGTTCACCAGTGACAATTACGCCAAAAAATCTGAATCAGATTATCCCCTATTGGCGGCTTTCAGCATACTTCTTGAAATTGTTAAGAATGGACTGCCAGCCTCCCCGCTGCATATCCACCGGATTCTGTTGTTCCGCTTCAAAGGAAACGACTACCTCGATCAAGGCACCGTTGGGGTTAAACCGAACTGTGACACTCCTGCCATCGTCGATGGTGTATGAAAATGATTTTTCGGGGTCTATTTGATCATACACAGCTCCGAAATCAAATCCAAAGCTGCCATCCCTGGCCTCCATCCTTGCCACATATTTTCCTCCCGGCCTCATGTCGTTTGTCGCCCGCGGGCAATGCCACGACGGATCGGCAAAATTCCATTGGGTTATGTGGTCAGGCAATGTGTAGTACTCCCAAACCCGCTTGATATCTCCCTTGATCTGTGTCGATATCGTGATGACGTTTTTCATGTTGCTTAGTTTAAGGTTTCCAATAGTTCATCTAATTTCTCCAGCGTGGCGGTCATGCCCTGCTCCATGCCCATTTTGATCACTGTTTCCAGATCATGCAGGGATGGATAGGTAATAACGGATTCAACCAGTGTGTTGCTTCCCTTATCCATAAAACGGACGATCCACTCGCCACGCGGAAGTTCACGGTTGACTTCACCAGCTTCATTGCTGAAAACATCCCATGTGGAGTAGTACTCAATGGGTTTGATGCGCACATACGATGTGTAGCCCCAATAGGCCATTCCCTTTGGGTCAACCATGGCATAGTGCCAATGGCCTCCCTCCCGGAAATCCATGGATTTGGTCCGTGTAGTGAATGGCTTCGGTGCGAACCACTGATTTAGTAAATCGCTTTGGGTATAGCAGTCCCATACCAGTTGGCGATTCGCCTTGAATTCCCGGCGAATGGTTAAGGTGTTTCCTTCTTTGTCGACGATAAAGTCGAATTGTAAGTCGGTCTTCATTTTTTCTTCTTGTTCAGGGTAAGTAATAACTCATCCAGCTGCTCAAATCTTTTCTCCCAGAGTTTCCTGAATTGCTCCAACCACTGGTCTACTTCTTTAATTTTCTTCACCTCTAATTGATAATAGATTTCTCTTCCCCGGGACTCCTGCTTTACCAGATCACATTCTGTGAGGATTCTCAAGTGTTTGGATACTGCCTGCCGTGAAATGTCGAAATGCTCGGCCAGGGCATTTGGGGTCAGGGCCTGGAGCGCTATCAAGGCAATAATGGCACGGCGGGTCGGATCCGCTATGGCCTGAAACACATCTCTTCTCATGGGGCGATTTTGGTTAGTGGTGAATTGTGCAAGCGTTCGGTTGCAAATATAATGCAACTATTTGGTTGCGCAAACATCAACAGGCCAGATTTACCCTTAGGCCTTTATGCAAAAAAATGCAGCTACTTATATCTGATTCCGTCTTTGAACACCATGACGGGATTCGCCAGGTTTCTAATATGCTCAAGGGGATTGCCATCGACTATAATGATATCCGCAAGCTTTCCCGCCTTCAGGGTACCCAGTTCATTTTCCTTTCCTAAAAGCTCCGCTCCATGGCGAGTGGCTGACTCAATGGCCTGCATGGGTGTAAGGCCAAGTTCCACATAGATTTCCATCTCACGGATATGATTGGCAGCCTGAAAGTAGTTCATTCTTGTACCCCTGTCTGTTCCCATGGCGATGACTACCCCGTTTTCAATAAGTGTTCTCAGATTCTTTCTTAACAGGTGTTGTCGCTTAGTAAATCTGGTTCCGAAAGCAGGGTTCTCTTTTAACAACTTCTTCATATTAGCAACGCCTTCGTTCAGCCGTGCTCGTGGAACCTTGCTCAACGAAGGGTCCACCAGCAATGCATCCGGATCGCTGAAATACCGTGCATAAACGTCGAAAGCAACGATGAGGGGAACTGCAATCACCTTTCGGGCTGACATCATTTTCGCCAGTTCAGGGGTAATAATTGAATCCCGATCCATCACCGTGGCCGAGATCAATTCCGGGTGTTCAATGGCATCAGTGCCTGCTATTATTGATGCGCGTACACTGGACGCACTCAATGCATGTGTTGTCGTGCGTAAACCCAATCGATGGGCTTCGTGAATCAATTGATTTAGGGCAGAATCGGGCATGGTTGGTGGTACTTCTCCTGTTGCCGAAAATGCTGAGATCTTGATAAAGTCTAGTCCCTTTCCGGCATATTCTCTAATGATGGCAGTACCCATCTGCACATCGGGGGACGCCTGGGATAGCGCTGACTTGGCCCTTGCAATCATGTCTGGATCAATTCCAGACTCCATGAGGTCTGGAGACTCGAATAATTCGTTAAAGCTGCCGTAGTTAAGTATGAGTCCACAGGCATACAAGCGTGCGCCCTTCAATGAACCATCCTTCAGCGCTTGTTTAATTTCCAGAATTGGCACTATAGGGCCATGGGTATCCCTCAGGGTTGTAATGCCTTGGTCAAGGCAAGCAGTCAGATTGCGTTTTCCAATGACCGTCAGGCTATCCATGTTAAGCGACCAATACCTGCCATGATCATATTGACCATCGAAGGTTACATGCCCATTGCTTTCAATGAGACCTGGAAGAACCGTTTTTCCAGTAACATCAATTACCTGAGCTCCTGCCGGAATCCTCACTTTACCTGTTTCGCCTACGGCCGTAATGCGATTCTCTTTGAAAAGAATCACGCCGTGTTCAATAATGGAACCATCTGCAGGTATGATGCGGCCATTGATCAGTGCCGTTATTCCCCGGCCGCCTGAATCGCACCCAGAATTGATCTGAACCAGAAAAAAGAAAATGAGTGAACTTAACGGAAAGTTGTTTTTCATCGTAATGGGGGGAGCGTTGGATCGGCCCTGGGCCTGGAAAATATATTGGCACCGGAGGACCGCATCTTTAAATCTTCATTTGCCCGAAAAAAATCAGGAGATCAATCAATAGTAATACTGTGCCAATCACAAGTAAGCTCATGGTTGACACTACAAAACGGAGCCTGTTTCTATTCCAGCCTCTGGCTTTGGGATTCCGGATAGCTATGGTCAGATTCCACAGGCCAATTGCCAGTAATAACAAACCAAAGAAGATCATTTATTAGTCCTTCTATTGACCCTCAGGGCTGCCACGGCAAAGCTAATGAACGGGATAGTTGAAAGAACAACTTTATAATTCCTGCTGAGCACCCCCACAAAGGTGATGAACAAGATGAGGAGACTCAGGCAGCCCAAAGCGATTAAGGTCAGGCGCCTGCCTGGATCCTTTTGGAACAAAGTGTATAAGAGCATAATTTGCCCGGCGAGTGGTAAGATCACAAACGGATGAAGGGCTGACATGGGATCCACCATAGCCTTGGAGAACATCTCCCATTCGCCCTGAATAATAAAAGCATGATAGCCACCGCCCCACTCGAGGTACACAAAGAGCGAACAAATCAATAAGCCTGCATTAATGATCTTTTTCATGCCGAGCCATTTGACGACAAGTAACAGAACGGTCTATTGTGCAGATATGATTTTAGTCATCCCGCTTCTCATTCTTAGCTCCATTCAGATCTAGTCTCCTCTCTTATTTACTCAAACTGATTTTCGCTGCTGTTTCAAGCAGCCACGGTATCCCTCAGGGCCCTTCTCAATATCTTTCCAACGTTGGTCTTAGGCAACTCATTTAAAAATTGAATATGTTTGGGTCGCTTATATCCTGTAAGGGTCTCCTTGCAGAATTCCCGAATCTCTTCTTCCGTCAACGACGGGTCTTTTTTCACAATACAGATTTTCACGGCTTCTCCACAGGCCGGGTCAGGGATACCAATGGCAGCTACTTCGAGGACCTTGGGATGCGTGGCGATGACGCCTTCGATCTCGTTAGGGTACACATTGAACCCGGATACGAGTATCATGTCTTTTTTGCGATCTACGATGCGTATGTATCCGTCAGGATCCTGCACGGCAATGTCGCCAGTCTTGAACCAACCCCCAGGATGAAATACAGATGAATTATCCTTCTGCCAATATCCTTTGAACACCTGAGGACCCCAGGCACATAACTCACCGGCTTCGCCAATGGGCACTTCTTTGCCATCGTCATCCATCATCTTGATATCCGTGCTGGGAATGGGTACACCAATGCTTCCCATTCGCTCCTTACCATTAATCTGGAAGGTAAGTACTGGTGATGTTTCACTTAATCCATATCCCTCGCCTATGCTGATACCGGTTTTTTCCTTCCACCGTTTAAAGACGACCTCCTGCAAAGCCATTCCACCGGCATTGCATCCCTTGAGTGCTGAGAAATTGATATCTCCGAAGTTGGGATGATTTAAAAGCGCATTGTAAAGTGTATTCACACCAATCATCGTGTGGAACGGCTTCTTCAGGATCTTGATGAAGGCTCCGAAGTCACGCGGATTTGTAATCAGCCGGTTGCAGAGACCGGTATTAAAAAACACAAAGCAGGTTGTCAAGGCATAGATATGATACATGGGTAGGGGAATCACCGCTACATCTCCAGCCAGTAACGGGCCGCGTTGCAGTTCCTTCAACACAGGCATTACCTGCCAGATGTTGGATAGAACATTTCCATGCGTGAGCTCTGCGCCTTTCGACAATCCTGTAGTCCCACCTGTGTACTGAAGGAATGCTGTATCCTCCTTCTTTCTGGGTACGGTGGCAAATTTCTTTTGCGCTCCACGTGCCAATGCGTCGGAAAAAGAAATAGCATCGGGCAGATGATACGGGTGCACCATCTTCTTTACATGCTTCACCATGAAGTTAACTATGTGCTTCTTCAGTCCGCCCATGAGGTCACCGACCTCCGTAATGATTACCGTACGAATGGCTGTCTCTCCGATCACCTTATCAAGGTTATGCGCAAAGTTGGCCAGGATTACGATGGCCACTGCGCCGCTATCCTTAAACTGGTGTTCCATTTCCCTGGGCGTATACAAAGGGTTGGTGTTTACCACGATCAGCCCCGCTTTCAACGCTCCAATCATGGCAACTCCAAACTGCATGATATTTGGCATCTGGATCGCAATCCTATCACCAGGCACCAGTTTGCAGTCGTGGTGGAGAAACGAAGCAAAGTCTGTCGCCAACCGGTCCAATTCGGCATAGCTGATTTGCTTATCCATGTTTTCAAAGGCAGGCAATTGCGCGAACTTCTTGCAATTGACTTCACAAAGTTCAGCCAGGGAATTGAATGGTGGTGTTTCAATTTCCTTAGGCATATAGTCGGGGTAGTGCTGGTGCCAAAGACGGGAAGTCATGAGTGCAATGGTTTGTTTCGAACGAATTTAAGGGAATGATTTGAAAATCGAAGGATCAGCTATTTCTAAAATCGGGCTTGTTCAAGGGTATTTAAGGTCCCCGGCTGTATTTTTTGCGGGCCCAGCAATCATTTTGATATACATAACCCGGTCAGGTAATGCAAAGGAATTGGTAACTTCCGTACGCAATACTGCCCCGTTACGCCATGAAAAAAGTCTTACCCGCATTGCTCCTCATTGGTCTGTTGGGTGTGCGCTGCACGCCGCCAGCCCAACAAAACTCCGGAAAGCTATCTTTTGCCATTTCATTCAGCCCAACCTTGTCTGATCAGCCTCAGGATGGCCGTATCATCTTGCTGTTGGCTACCAAGGATAAGCCCGAGCCACGGGAACAATTCAATTTCCAATTGCACACACAACTCGGATTCGGTATTGATGTAGACACACTAAAGCCCGGCAAGGAAATAATTCTCGATGAATCTGCTTTTGGCTTTCCCATACGCAGCATAAAGTCTATTCCGGCCGGAGACTACTTTGTTCAGGCTGTAATTAATCGCTATGAAACCTATACACTGAAGACCGGCAAGACCGTAAAGCTTCCCCCTGATCAGGGAGAAGGTCAACACTGGAACCAAAAGCCCGGCAATTTTTATAGTCGGCCATTTAAAGTTCATATAGATCCTGCCAACCCGGAGCAGATCAAAGTGGTGATGGACCAGAAAATTGCACCGCTGCCAGAGCCCAAAGAAACCAAGTATGTAAAGCATATAAAGATTCAAAGCAAATTGCTTTCCGACTTCTGGGGTAAGCCTACCTACCTCGGAGCGCATGTCCTCCTGCCGGAAGGGTTTGAGGAGCATCCCAACGCCCGTTATCCGCTGATGATTTATCACGGACACTTCCCTTCTGACTTCGGCGGATTCTCCACAGAACCACCGCCCCCTGGTATGGACACTACCGATTACAACGATCGATTTGGTATTTATGGCTACAACAAAATTCAAAAGGAGGAAGCATACAATTTTTACCGTCAATGGACAGGAAAGAACTTCCCGCGCTTTTTGATTATTGAAATTCAACATGCGAATCCATACTATGATGATTCCTATGCGGTGAACTCTGCAAACCTGGGGCCGTATGGAGACGCCATCATGTATGAGCTCATCCCTGAAATCGAAAAGCAGTACCGGGGAATTGGTCAAGGCTGGGCCCGCTTTACCTACGGCGGCTCAACAGGCGGCTGGGAGGCCCTCGCGGTTCAAATGTTCTACCCCGACGAATTTAATGGATGTTTCGCTGCCTGTCCGGACCCGATAGATTTCCGGGCATTCTGTCTTGTAGACATTTACAAGGACAAGAATGCATACTGGTATGAAAGCGAGTTTAAGAAGTTGCCGCGACCTTCGCACCGCAACTACCTGGGGCAGATACAAAGTACGATGGAGGAGAATAATCACTATGAATTGGTACTGGGTACCCATGGCCGGTCGGGCGAACAATGGGACATCTGGGAGGCTGTGTTCTCTCCACAAGGGGATGATGGCTATCCCAAACGACTATTCAATAAAGAGACCGGGGAGATTGACAAATCGGTAGCTGACTATTGGAAAGAAAATTATGATTTACGGCACATCCTGGAGCGTGACTGGAAAACGCTGGGGCCCAAGCTTCAGGGAAAAATTCACATCTATTGCGGTGATATGGACAATTACTACCTGAATAATGCTGTCTACCTGATGGAGGATTTTCTGAAAAAGACCAACTCACCCTTTTACAAAGGTGAAGTTGATTACGGTGACCGGGCAGAGCACTGCTGGAATGGAGACCACAACAACCCGAACTACATATCACGACTCCGTTATAATACCATGTATCTACCGAAAATCCTCAAACGCATACAGGAAATAGCGCCGCGGGGCGCGGATATCAGAAGTTGGAAATATTAGTTGATCTAACGATAACTTCATGCATGGGTGTTATTCAGTAACTTGACGCTCCATCCCTTGAACCACCCACGTGAACGGCACGCTTGACGTACTCATTATAGGCGCAGGTCCGATAGGACTTGCCTGTGCCATCGAAGCATCTAAAGCCAAACTGAAGTACCTGGTTATTGAGAAGGGGTGCTTGGTAAATTCTATTTACCACTATCCCGCTAACATGACATTCTTCTCCACATCCGAATTGCTGGAGATAGGCCATGTGCCATTTGTTTCACATCAACCCAAGCCTAACAGGTTGGAAGCCCTGGAGTATTACCGCCGCGTTTGCGACAACTGGTTTTTACAAGTCAATCTGTATGAGCAGGTAGAATCGGTGAGCCGCGTGCAGGATCAGTTTTTGGTAAAGAGCACTAAAGGTGAATACCGCGCAAAACATGTTGTGCTTGCCCTGGGATTCTACGATCTCCCTTATCTGCTAAATGTGCCTGGCGAGGACCTGCCCAAAGTGAAGCATTACTATGACGAGCCTCATCCTTATTTCCGACAGAAAGTAGTCGTGGTGGGTGCCGCGAATTCTGCTGTTGATGCTGCGCTTGAAACGTGGCGTAAAGGTGCCGAGGTCACCATGATTATTCGGGAAGGGTCCTTGCGCGAAAGTGTGAAATATTGGGTGAAGCCCGACATTGAAAACAGAATTAAGGAAGGCAGTATCAAAGCATACTTTCATTCAGCGATTCATCGTATTACGCCCGCGTCTGTGGAGGTTCTCACCCCGGAGGGTGTTCAGATAATTGACAATGATTGGGTATTGGCGATGACCGGCTATCAGCCGCCATTTTCTTTTATGCGGTCCTGTGGAATCAGCTTTCAGGACGATGTTGATCACACACCGGTTTATCATGAGCACACCATGGAGACCAACGTACCAGGATTGTTTCTCGCGGGCGTGGTGTGTGGCGGCCTAAAAACCAATAAATGGTTTATCGAGAATTCGCGCATTCACGCCAACCGCATCATTGATTACCTCCAATCCAAAAAGCAAGAACCGTCCTAAAACAAGAAAGCCTCCGGTGAGGAGGCTTTCGCGTCAATTGAGAAGATTATTATTGAGCCAACCGTACATCGACGGCATTCAATCCTTTTTTACCTTCTTTCACTTCAAACGTGACTGCATCGTTTTGTTTGATGGTATCTACCAACAAACCTGAGATGTGAACAAAGTACTCTGTACCCGTTCCTTCTTCTTTGATGAAACCAAAACCTTTGGCTTCATTAAAGAACTTTACTGTTCCTTCTTTCATTGTGTTAATTAAATAAAAATTAGACGGCAAAGGTATTGAATAAAAATTGAATTACGCGCATCCTGGTCAAAAAGGGCCAATCAATGGGCTTCCAGCCAGTTCTTGCCCACACCAACCTCTACTTCCATGGGCACATCGAGGATTACGGCACTCTTCATCAATTCAATGACCTTTGACTTTACGATGTCCTGTTCATCGCGGTGCAGGTCAAAAACCAATTCATCATGCACTTGCAAAATCATGCGGGACTTTAACTTCTCCCGGTTTAGCCACTGATGAATATTCACCATCGCAATCTTGATGATGTCTGCGGCACTGCCCTGAATGGGGGCGTTGATGGCATTGCGTTCGGCAAAACCGCGTGTTGTAATATTTCTTGAATTGATATCCCTCAGATAGCGACGACGACCGAGGATGGTCTCAACATACTCTTTCTCCCGGGCCATGTTGATAGAATCATCCATGTAACGCTTGATTGCAGAGAATTCCTTGAAGTAAGATTCAATTATTTCTGCCGCCTCACTTTTCGAAATATTAAGATTCTGGGAAAGACCGAATGCTGTGCTGCCATAGAGAATACCAAAGTTTACTTCTTTCGCCTTTCTTCGCATATCGGGCGTCACCTTGTCAATTTCTACTTTGAAAACTTTAGCGGCTGTGGTGGTGTGAATGTCACGCTTGTTGCGGAATGCTTCAATCATCGTGGCATCTTTGGCAAAGGATGCGGCAATCCGCAATTCGATTTGTGAATAGTCGGCTGACATAAAGAGAAAGTTCTTATCGCGCGGCACAAATGCACCGCGGATCAATCTTCCTTTCTCAGTACGAATGGGGATATTCTGCAGGTTGGGGTTGTTGGAACTCAGTCGGCCCGTGGCGGCAACCGCCTGCCTGAAGTCGGAATGAATGCGGCCATCTGTCCGGCTCACCATCCTGGGCAATGCATCAACATAGGTAGATCGGAGTTTTTCGTATTCACGGTACTCGAGAATCTTCCGTGCAATTTCATGTTCATCAGCCAGTTTCGCGAGGATGTCTTCCCCGGTAGCATATTGTCCTGTTTTCGTCTTCTTGGTTTTCTCCATCAGTTTGAGGCGATCGAACAATACTTCCCCCAGCTGTTTCGGCGAACCAATATTAAACTCCATGCCAGCCAGCTTATAGATCTGTTGTTGCGCCTGCTCAATATCTGTGCGCAGGGAATCCGACATCTTCTTAAGCACGCCTTCATCTACCCGTACGCCTTCTGATTCCATAGCTGCCAGCGCCGTGAGCAAGGGCATCTCTACATCACGCATCAGCAAGGAGTGACGCCTTACTTCCAGTTCTTTCGTCAATCGGGGACGCAACTGCAGGACAATATCAGCTTCCTCGCAATATGACACCATATCACTGCTTTCTGATTGAAGGGTATAGCCAATGTACTGGTTTGCTATTACGCTCAGGTCATGTGATGCTTCTGGTTCAATGAGGTAATGGGCCAACAGTGAATCAAATAATACTCCGCCGAGATCAATATCATGTTTTCGCAGGGCCAGCACGGTATACTTGAGGTTGTGGCCGGTCTTTCGGATTCGGGGATCTTTCAGCACCGCGGTCACTGCCTTTAGTTCTTTACCCCCGTTGCTCACCGGCATGTACCAGGCTTCTCCGGGAGCCGTGGCAAAGGCCACGTGGGTGAGCGTAAAATCAAAGTTTTCGGCTTCGTCTGTAACAGCGACCAACGCAAATTCAGGCAGGACAGCCAGTTTTGCAGCAAGTTCGTTCCGCTGGTCTTCTGTATCAACCAGCGTATAACGCACATGCTCCGGACTCATCACCTTGCGCTCGACGGTGGCTGGCTCGCCCCCTCCAAACATAGAAAGCTGAGATCCGCTGGAAGTCGAAGTGATGGTGTTTTCCGGAACTGCGGCTCCCGAAGCCAATGCCATGACCCGTGGTAACATGGTCTTGAATTCCAGGTCTTCAAAAATTGGTTTGATACGGTCTATAATAGGACCCGTGAAAGCCAATTTGCCTTCATCAAATTCCAGGGGCACATCGAGGGCTATGGTTGCCAATGTCTTCGAAAGCAAAGCTTGTTGACCAAACTCCTCCACGCGTTCTTTGAGTTTGCCCTTCAGCTCATCACTGTGCTTGATGATGTTCTCGATGGTGCCGTATTTCCTGACCAGGTCTGCTGCCGTTTTCGGGCCAACGCCGGGAATACCGGGAATGTTATCCGATGTGTCGCCCTGCAAACCCAAAATTTCAACCACCTGGGAGACATTGGCAATATCCCACTTCTCACATACTTCCTTCGGGCCCATGATATCCACGGAGTTGCCCATATAGGCCGGCTTATACAGAAATACTTTGTCCGTCACCAATTGCCCGTAATCCTTATCGGGCGTCATCATATAGACGTCAAATCCCGCCGCAGCTGCCTTGCCCGCCATCGTTCCGATCACATCGTCGGCTTCATATCCATCCAATTCAAAAATCGGAATGTTAAATCCGCGGATGATCTCTTTGCAGATAGGCACCCCCGAACGGATATCTTCAGGTGTCTCTTGTCGATTCGCTTTGTATTCAGCAAATATCTCATCACGAAACGTCTTTGCTGCCGTATCGAAAGCAACACCGATGTGGGTTGGTTTCTGCTTGGTAATCACTTCAAGCAAAGTGTTTGAGAATCCAAAAGCAACCGAAGTATTGATGCCCTTGGAATTGATGCGCGGATTTTTGGTAAATGCAAAATGAGCCCGGTAAATCAGGGCATACGCATCGAGGAGGAAAAGTTTCTTTGGGGCTGAGGCCATTTGCCTTGTTTTTAGCGATTCAAGTCATTAAAATTAACACTATCAAACACAAGAACCTTGGCGAATCGAAGCCCACTTGAGAATTTATACCACTGGGAGAAAGAAATACCTGAACAGGTATTCTTTCGTCAGCCGGTTGATGGACAATGGCATTTATACTCCTACCGGAAAGCCACCGATGAAATCCGCCGGATGGCTGCAGCGCTTCGGGACTTGTCCCTGCCTCCCGGCAGCAACATAGCCATCCTCTCCAAAAATTGTGCGCACTGGATAATGGCAGATTTTGCAATCTGGATGGCCGGTCATGTTAGTGTGCCATTGTATCCCAACCTGACTTCGTCATCGATCAGGCAAATTCTTGATCACTGCCAGGCGAAAGCAATTTTCCTGGGCAAGCTGGATGATTACGCCAGCCAGGAGAATGGACTCAACCAGGAAATCATCCGGATTTGCTTTCCTCTGTATGGGCCTGCTGCTGGATTAAAATGGGATGATCTCGTTGCCGCGCATGAGCCGTTGGCCGGAATGCCTCTGCGCAATTCCGAAGAATTGGTAACCATCATGTACACCTCGGGCACCACGGGTATGCCCAAGGGCGTTATGTTCAATTTCAGTCAATTAAGCTGGACCGCTGAAACTGCTATAGTTGCTTTGCAGCAACAACATCAGTTACCGGTTCATGCTAAACTATTCTCTTACCTCCCGTTGTGCCACATTGCAGAGCGCATGATTACCGAACTGGCCGGAACCATGTTGGGGTCAACGATAACCTTCGCTGATTCGCTTGAAACTTTTGCGGCTAACTTGATGGCGACTCAGCCGCATCTCTTCTTCGGTGTGCCACGCATTTATGCCAAGTTTCAGGAGAAGATTTTTGAAAAGCTCCCGCCAGGCCGGTTGGCATTATTGCTCGCCATTCCCGGAATCGGCACGTTGCTCAAGATACAATTGAAAAAGAAGTTAGGGCTTGCTGAAGCCAATGTCATTGGTATTGGTGCGGCACCTGCACCAGCTGCTTTGATTGACTGGTACCGAACACTCGGTATTGTGTTGCGCGACATCTATGGCATGACCGAGAATGGCGGGGTGTGCTCATTCAACCTGATGGAGATTCGCTCTGGCACCGTGGGCCAGCCCTGGCCCGGTGTGGAGGTTCGGCTCGGCGAAGGAGGAGAGATTCAAACCCGGCATCCGGGTACCATGATGGGATACTATAAGGAGTCAGAACTTACTGCCGCTATGTTTACGGCCGATGGGTTTTTGAGGTCGGGAGATGTAGGTGAGTTTGACTCCGATCGGTTCCTCAGGATCACCGGACGCATCAAGGATATTTTCAAAACAGACAAGGGTAAGTATGTTGCTCCAACTCCCATTGAAATGAACTTACTGACCAACCCAGATATTGATCAGGTTTGTGTGGTTGGAATGGGCATTCCCCAGCCCATTGCACTGGTAGTTTTGTCGAATCTAGGGAAGGGCAAATCCCGATCAGAATTAACCGTGAGCCTTTCAGCCACCATCAAGCTGGTTAACGAGGGGTTGGAATCATACGAAAAACTGGAAACAGCCGTAATCATGAAAGAGGACTGGTCCATTGCCAACGGCCTGCTCACCCCGACCCTAAAGGTCAAGCGCAACGAAGTAGAAAGGATTCACCTTCCCAAATATCCTTCGTGGTACCATGAAAAAGGAGTAGTTGTCTGGGAATAAAAAAGGATGGCCATCTTGACCATCCTTCTCAATTTGTTGTTTTAAGATTATTTCAGTCTGGCCTTAAAGAATTCCAGTGTATTCTTATACGCGTCCTTGGCAGCGACTTCATCGTATGAACCCATCGGATTGCTTGGGTTTGCAAATCCATGGGCCGCTTCGTACGCCTTGCTCGTCAACTTTTTTCCCGCTAGTTTCATGTTCTGCTCGAATGTATCACTAACGTTTTTATTGATCCACTGATCCTTAGTCCCCCAGATATTCAATACATCGCAATTGAGCGTCTTCAACACATTCACATCACTAACCGGCATTCCATAGTACATCACACAAGCCACAGCTTGCTTTCCGGCTGTAAGTGAGGCCAGCAATGACTGACCACCACCGAAGCAATATCCCACGGTTCCGATTTTGGCGTCCTTCCCGGCATATGCAACAGCCCCTTTTACAATCATATCGCCGCGCTCCTGCTTAAATGCCTGCATGAGTTTGCCGGCATTATCAGCATCGGTGGCCATTTTGCCATCGTACATATCCAGGGCCAATACGTTTACATTGCCAAGGTCCTTGTAGATCTCATCAGCATGTCGCTTAATGTTGTCATTCAGTCCCCACCATTCCTGAAACACAAAAACCCAATTGTTGGTCTTCTTCTTAGCTTCGATAAAGTACGCATTCCCTTCACCGCCATCTGGTGTCTTAAAGTGAATCATCTGGCCCCCTTCTTCACTGATGTGTACATAGACCCTGGGATTCGGGTGTTCTGCATTGAATTTCTTATTCGAAGCGAACATTGCAAACTTTTCCGTGGAGGCCGTATGGCATACGGTAATGTTGTCCTGGGCCTGGCCAGACAAGGCCATAAAAAGCGTAACAATGCTTAATAACAGTTTTCTCATAGGATTTTAGGTTTGGTGTCTTTTAAACATCTAACCTCGGAAATAGTTCCGAATCACCCACAAGACGTTATCCTTGCTATCATTTATTTGCGCATCGGCTGAATGCGCCAATACGTAAGGCTGCGCCAGAGCCATTCCACCGGTCCGAAGCGGAAATAGTGAAACCACAGCTGAGCGAACCTGATCTGAAAATAAAATACGGCAACAGCGAGAATTAAACACAGCCCAGCCCCGATATCACCGAGCAATCCCAGGCCAATCGAGAAGAACACCAGCACACCGATAGCAGCCTGCATAAGGTAAGTGGTAAGTCCCATACGACCCGGGGCGTAGAGTGCGAGCAGCCGTGATCTCCAATTCTCCTTTTGAAAGAGGGTAACAATCCAACTCACATAGATGGTGGCGAGGCAGGCATTAAAGAAATCATAAGCCGCACCTCCGATGGCCCATTGTGCTGCCTGTGGCAACTCAATCTTAAGGAGTTGGGTTCCACCAAAAATCACTACCATAAACAGGATGCATCCCAACAGTCCCCAGGCAGCATACCGCCTGAACTTTCTCCAGCGTGCTGCATCCCCAAACCAATTATTCCTGCCTGCATACAAACCCATCAGAAACAAACCGAGGGTAATATATAGCCTTCCTGAATCCACCTGAAAGAACCATTTTCCCGGCAATTCCTTCCAATTCGCTTTGATGATTTCTCCATAAGTACCCGATTTCACCACATTGAAGTAGGTGAGCAATTCGGCTTGATTCATATCAAAGGGATTTCCTGATTGATGGAAAGCGGCCCAAATGCGCACAAAAATGGATGGCACATCGAGTACAAGGATCAATGCCAGGATAAATAAGATCCGGTCAGGAAACCGAAAGGCAACCAATAGCCCGATGCCAAGTACAGCATAAATCGTAAGAATGTCTCCCCGATAATGGATCTGATGAATTACGCCTATGCCAAACAGGATAATCAGGCGCCACAAAAACCGGAGAAAAAAACTGGCAGTCCCATGTGCCTTGTTGAGCTGCAAAAAGAAGCTCATACCAAAAAGAAAAGAAAAGATCATAAAGAACTTCCCTTGAATAAAAATCCCTACGATCCCCGAAACCACCTGATCGATTACAGCAGACCCGGTGATGTTGTGACCCTCCGGTGGCATTCCGGCGTAAAATTGCTCAGTGAAGTGTACCAGGGCAATTCCAAACAAGGTAAATCCCCTGAGGACGTCGATCACTTCAATGCGGTCCTGCTCTGTTGGTAGTGATTGACTCATAATTCTATTTGCTGGTGCGCTCAAGTCCTTCTTTTGCCTCCTTCAAGGTGGCATCCAAATTCAGGGCTGTTTCGTAGTATTTTTTGGCTGATGACTTATTCCCTTTTTTCTCACTGATTTGTCCCAACCTCATATTGGCACCCGCAAGTGAAGGCTCATTGGGTTTTGGACTATACGTCAGGTATTTCTTCAGCATGGCTTCGCCGCGATCCAGTTGCAACCCCGATACGGCACTCGTTCTTCCAATCAGATAAACAATGCGATAGTCATCCGGATTCTTTTTCTGTAGATCATCCAAGAGGGTATATGCCTTGTCATAACTCTTTTGTCCGAGATAAAAATTCACCAGGTTACCATTATACGTGGGGTCAGCCTTTACCATTTCCAGGAACTCACGCTCTGCTTCGACAGGCTTTTTTTCTGCCAATAGAATATTGCCTCGCTGTAAATGGCCCTGCGCAGCATTGATTTTTCCAATCTGATCAGCCATCTGATACGCTTTCTCAAAACTACCGCCCATAAATCCCGGCGCCTGGGTATAAAACTGTATGAGGGAAATGCGCGCATTGATATTTTGCTTATCCAACGAGATCGCTTTCTCCCAGGCTGACTTCATTTTTGGGGCTAGCATACCTTGCCGGAGGACATTGGCGTTTTGAGCAATTGTTCCATAGGCATTCCCCAACCAATTGTGGTAGTCAGCCATCATAGGGTCCGTATCGGCTGCTTCTTCAAAGAAATCGGCTGCTTCGTCAAAGCGTCTTTCATCAAAAGCGATTCGTCCAAGCCAATACTGTGCCGCTGCGTAGTCTTTATCTCCCTTTGTCACTTTATTAACGATCGCCAATGCTTCCTGTAGCTTTCTGCTTTCGTATAATTTCCGGGTTTCTTCAATCCTGGGGGTTTGGCCAAAGCCCGTATTCAAGGTCAGGGTTAGCAGAAATATGAAAGCGATGCGCATAAGAAGGATATTGGTGCGTTAACGGTAATATAACAACTGTTGTTTCTTATACCCCCACTGTGATTCAGGCTTTTTTGTAACTTATAAATCAAAATATGCTCATGAGATATCTTTTCGTTGCCCTATTGCTCGTTGGCTCCGGGTCGGTGACCGCTCAGGTGGTTGGAAAAACCTTCCCCGCGATGATTGCTGAAACCGTAGAAGATAAAATCGTAAGTCTTCCGGATGATGTAAAGGGAAAGTACACACTGCTTGGATTGGCCTATTCACGAAAGTCAGAGGATGACCTGAGAACATGGTTTGAACCCGTATTCTCCAAATTTGTACAAAAGACAACCGGTGTCATGTCGGGGATGGGATATGATGTCAATGTCTATTTCGTGCCTATGTTTACTGGAATCAATGCTGCCGCCACAGGTACGGCCAAACGCAAGGCCTTGAAAAACACTGACCCGCAGCTGTTGCCCTATATTCTTTTTTATAAGGGTGAGCTTAAGACCTACAAAGAGGCGCTTGATTTCGAGCGAAGGGATGTACCCTATTTTTTTGTGCTGGACCCCCAGGGTAAGATAGTCTTCGCTACATCAGGTGCGTTCAGCGAAAACAAAATGGACCAGGTAGAAGCCGTTATTGAATAAAGTAGATTCTAACAAAACGAATTCAATAAAAAACCCCACAGATTACTCCGTGGGGCTCTTGTCAAATTAATTATTGATTACTTAGGCTGCGTAGCCGTTGCCGGAGCCGGAATCATTTTCTTCAATACCAAACCGGAGATATCATACTTTTCATCGGTGAAAAGCAATACATCGTTACCGCCCAGTTGCGCATTGATGACAAAGGTAAATCCGTTTTCCTTGGCCACTTCCTTAATGGCCTTGGCTATTTTGCGAATGAGAGGTTCCATCAGGTCCGCTTCTTTCTTCTGCACGGAAGATTGGGCATCCTGCTGAAAGCGCTGGATATTCTCCTGCAGTTGCTGTAATTCGGTCTCTTTGTCTTTGCGTACGGCGTCGATCATGGTGGCGGCAGAAGCCTGGTATGCGCGATACTTGTCTTCAAACTCTTTACTCTTGGCTTTGAACTGCGCTTCCAATTGGGTGGAGTGTGCCTTCAGATCTGAAACCACTTGCTTATACTGCGGCAATTGGCTGAAGATCGAGTCCATATCGACATAACCGATCTTTTGCGGTTGAGCAGGGGTCTGAGCAAATGCGCCAGCCGACAGAAGGGTGAATACTAAAATTACAAGGGTTCTCATGTTCTGGTTATTTATTTGATTTTATCATTTGGGTCACCTAATCCTAATTCCTCGAGTACAAAGTCGGTATAGTCGTGTTTCGGGTCGGTATAAATCATCACCAATTCCGAAGATTTGTCAAAAATGATTGCCAAACGGTTCTGTTTGGCCACTTTCTCTACAGCTTCAAAGACTTTATCCTGCAAAGGTTTAATCAATTCCTGTTTTTTCAAAAAAAATAATCCACCAAAGCCGAAAACTTTCCGCTGGTACTCCTTCCATTCCGATTCCTTCTTATGGATGGTCTCCAGCCGCTCTGCCTTCATCTCGTCTGTGAGGAGTACCTCTTCCGCTTTCAACGACGCATACAGGGTTTCCACATTGCGTGACATGTCCTCCACTTCTTTCTGCCATCCGGCTGATAGCTGATCAATTTCACTTTGGGCCTTTGCATATTCAGGCATTTTGCTCAAAATGAAATTCGTGTCAATGTACCCGAACTTCTGTGCTACGGCAAAATTCAGGCCGAACACTAAAAACAGGGCTAGCGTGATCAAAAATCGCATTTCTACCGGATTTGTTGGCCAATTGTAAAATGGAATTGGGCGCCGCTCTTCTGGGTGGCTCCGGGCAAGGTGTCAAATCCGTAAGCCCAGTTAAGACCGATCAAACCGAATGCTGGCATAAAGATCCGGGCGCCAAAACCGGCCGACCGGTATGACTTAAACGGATTAAACTCATAAAAATTATTCCAGTTATTGCCCGCCTCGGCAAAACTGAGGGCATATATGGTGGCTGTCTGACTCGTAGTGATCGGGTAGCGCAACTCCATCACAAACTTATCATAGACAATTCCACCCTCGATAGATGTTGCGTTCTGTGTGTTCCGCAGGGAATAAAGCGGCGGTGTCACCTGATTGTCTGGATAGCCGCGCAATCCAACAATCTCCTGTCCCAATACATAGGAATTAAAGCCGCCTGCCAATCCTGCTCCACCCATAAAGAACCGCTCGAATGGTCCGGTGGGAAGGTTCTTATTGTACGCCCCAATAAATCCAAGGTGTGCCCTTGCTTCCAGAACCAGACTTCTTCCTGTAGGTTTACTGCTGCCCAACAACTTCAGGTAGAACTTCGAGTCAAACATGACTTTATATAACTCCAACCATTTATACCGTTGGTTGATGTCATTTACAAAACTGGCATCGCGGAACAAGGAATACGGTGGAGTCAGGGACAAGCTAAGAGATACTGAAGATCCTCCTGTCGGGAACATCGGGCTATCGATGCTGTTTCTGGCCAGCGTCGTATTAAATATGAAACTGTTGGTTGACCCTACCGGCGGTAATGCTGTCGAGCCAATCAGGTAGTTGCTGTAGTTGTATACCAGGAACGACAACGAATTTGTAAGCGTGAAGTAGTTATCCGGCCATTCCAGACGACGACCCAGCGACAACGTGATGCCGCTTTGCTTCAGGGAGAAGTCCTCTGTGAACTGGTAGTTACTATTTGGTCGTCGGGAAATAGAGTGTGAAAGACTTACTGTAAATGAGTTCGGGCGGCGTCCACCAAGCCAAGGCTCCGTAAATGAAACATTGTAACTCTGGAATGCCTTTCCGTTCGCTTGCGCAGACAGCGAGAATCGTTGTCCATCTCCCACTGGCAACGGTCTCCACTTATCAAAGTGCGTCACGTTGCGCGCGGAGAAATTATTAAACGTGAGCCCGACGGTACCCACAAAGCCATAGTATCCTCCCCAACCTCCGGATAATTGGACCTGGTCATTAGACTGCTCAACGAGTTTCCACTCGATGTCAACAGTTCCATTAGCCGGGTTAGGACGAATATCCTGTTCAATCTTCTGGGGGTTGAAGTAGCCCATCGAAGACAACATCTGTTGGGTGCGGATGATATCTGAACGTCGGAACTTATTGCCGGGTATTGTAGACAACTCACGACGGATCACGTGATCACTCGTACGTTCGTTACCACTGATAATAACCTTGTCGATGGTGGCCTGATCTCCTTCGTATATCCGCATTTCAATGTCGATGGAGTCGCCGACGATAGCTACCTCCACAGGCTGCACTTTGAAGAACAGGTAACCATCATCCATGTACAGCCCGCTGATATCAGCACCTTTAGGATTGAAAGTTGTCTTGCTTTCCAGCAACTCCCTGTTATACACATCGCCTTTCTGGATATCGAGAATTTTGTTCAACGTAGCCGATGTGTGGAGATAATTGCCTGTCCACGAAATGTTGCGGAAATAGTACTTTCTGCCTTCATAGACCTTGAATTTGATATCGATGCCATTGGCGCCATGACGGGCAATGGTGTCTGAAATTATCTCTGCGTCCCGATAGCCCTGTGTATTGTAGAACGCGATGATCTTCTTCTTGTCTTCCTCAAATTCATTGCGCAGGAATTTAGATCCTGACAGGAAATTCAACTTGACGTTGTTGTTAATGAATTTCTTAATCTGCGCCCAGCTCAATTTGCGGCTTGAGTCCAGGGCCGGCTTATAGTCTCTGGGGGGTGTACTGAGCAGTGTGCTGAGCAGTGTGCGGTGCAAAGAGATGCGCGCATGCTCATGCGTCTTTTTCATTTTCTTTTTGAGCTGCGTGCTGCTGACGTCTTTGTTGCCTTCAAAGGAAATTTCATTGATGCGCACCTTCTGTTTAAGGTCTACATTGATGCGTAATCGTACGCCTCCGCGATTTAGGGTATCGGGCTCCTGAACTACTTTGACTTCCGTATTCAGGAAACCTTTCTTGGCAAAATATTTCTTAACGCCCAGCTCTGTATTGCGCATGATGGCATCATTGACGATTTTGCCCTTGATCAACTTGATATCGTCTTTGAGCGATGACTGCTTCGACTTGTTGATCCCCACAAAATAAAAATCAGTCAGGCGAGGACGTTCAGCCAGGGTAATGACGAGGTATACATTTTGTCCTTCAATACGATCTACACCAATGGATACATCGCCTACCAATCCATGACGCCACAGTTTGCGTATGGCCATGGCGATCGCATCACCCGGGATTTTGATTTTATCACCGATCTTGAGACCCGTGAGGGATATTACTGCATTCTTATCCAATACATTGAGGCCGGCAATGTCAATTCCAGCAATAAAGAATTCATTGGGTGTGGCGTAGTTGAGTGTCGCCTCGGTGAGGGGTTTCTCTTCCGGTGCTGTTGTTCGGCTCTTGCGAAACTGAGCCAATGACGAAAAGCCAAACAGGACCAGGGCGCACAAAATCACTAATCGTCTCATCGTCAACTGTTCGGTTCTAATACTTTTCCAAATCGGCGCTCCCGGTGTTGGTAAGCGCAAATCGCTTCATATAAATCTTCTTTTCTAAAGTCAGGCCACAGGGTCTGGGTGATGAACAATTCGGTGTACGCAATTTGCCACAACAAAAAGTTACTAACCCGCAATTCTCCGCTCGTGCGAATCAACAACTCCGGATCAGGAACGCTTCCTGTTTCCAGTAAACTGGCAAACATCGCTTCGGTGATATCTTCCGGATGAAGCTTCCCCCGTTGAGCATCCAATGCAAGTTTGCGCGCTGCCTGCACAATTTCCCAGCGACCACTATAATTCAAAGCTAACTGTACAGTGAGGCCTGTATTGTTGCGAGTAGTTTGCTTCGCTTCCTCCAGGTTGCGCTGACAATTCAGGGGCAAATGCGAGATGTCACCAATCGTTACCAGTCGCACCTGATTATCCATCAGATTACTGATTTCCTTCTTAATGGTGTTCACGAGGAGCTCCATCAACCCATCCACTTCTTCTTTGGGTCTTCCCCAGTTCTCAGTACTAAACGCATAAAGCGTCAGGTATTTTACACCGAGTTCACCACAGCCTTCGGTTGCTTCTGTGACCGCCTGTATGGCATTGCGATGACCAAAAATCCTGGCCGCGCCCTTCTTCTTTGCCCACCGCCCATTGCCATCCATAATGATGGCAATATGCCGGGGCATATTATTCATGTCAATTTGGTCTTTGAAAGAAGCCACAAGACCGCAAAAGTAGCCTATTTCCTTCATTTTAGCACTATCAACGGTTGCGGTCTGCCCGGTCACAGGATGAACTCCGGGGTCAAAAAGTTGCAAGAAGCCTATCCCCTACTTATAGGGATTTCTGGGGCATGGGATATCGTAAAATGTACGGGTTAGTGTGATTCCCAGAAAATAGTAGGTGTCAGTATCAAACTTGTTTCCGTATTGATAGTTCTTGAAAGACGGGTCTCCGTAAGAAACATTGTCGAGGTAGTCAAAAAACGTTTTCCTGACCCCAAACTCCAACGACACATAGTATTTTGGATTGAGCACATACTTAATCCCTCCGCCAAACGGAATGGCCAATTGCACATTGCTGTATTGGACTGTTTTATTCGGGACACCTGAAATATTGAATAACGCCAATCCGGCAAATAAGTATGGGGTGAATCTCAGGCGTCGGTGGCTGTCACGCCAATCAAGAAAATGGTATTCATAGACGCCTGACAGTTCCAGCAGGAAAATATCAAACGACGCTTTCCGTTGCAGTGAGAAGGCATCAATCTGTGCGCGGGTATCTGATGCAGCCAGCTGACCTCCGGTGAGCGAGGCACGAAAACTGACAACATTGCTGATATTGGCCCTGTAGAAAACTGTAGCCGCAGGCTTCGAGTAGGCAAAGTTATAATTGCGTACCAGGTCTCCCGTATAATTAAACGTGCCCAACCCTCCTCCCACTTCAGAACGCTGCTGAATCTGAGCAACCAGGGGAGTGGTGGTCAACAAAAGAAAGCCAACAAGTAAACTGGAAAGTTTTTCCAGTACGATCATCTGAATTTCGCTTTGTGATACGACGGGCTGATGATGTACGTCAATCTTACGCTGGTGACCATGTAGAAGTCGTTATACTTCTTGGTACCCCGGTTATTGTACTTTTGCTCAGTACCGTAGCCGTTTTCCACGGAGACACCAGGAATACCTGACGGGGACGGATTGGGCGGGTTGTTATTAAAGAGTTCGTTTGTGCGATATGACATTGCTTGAGCCAGCGGGCTCTTCAGGGTCGTGAGGTTAACATAGTTTTGGCTCACGTCATCCAGGTAGTCGGTGAAACAATACCTGAAGCCCAAATCAGCGGATATATCCATTACCTCATTAAGGCGAAAGCGGGCGCCAAATCCAAAAGGGATTGCAATCTGCAGCAAAGAATAGGGTTTTATGCCGTAGTTCACATCAGTTGGCGCCAATGTAGCGTATTGACCTTCGGTGCCAAGGGGTCGAAGATCAACCCACTGTCCGGCTTGCGCCAAAGGATTTCCCTGCAAGTCAGTAGCTGGTGCGAGGGCTTGTGGGTTGTGAAGAAATGCGGATACGCCGGCGAATACGTACGGTGTCCATTGAACACGACTCATATAGGTAGCTTCGTTTTCAAATAAATCGAATATACCTACAACGGTCAGTTCCTTGATCTGATTGCGGAAGGAGAGGTTTCTTTTATACCTGAAGATCCCACTGCTCAAATCATCTTTATTGGCTGACTCAGCATCAGCACCTTTCAGCGTGCCGTACATAAATTGAGCCTGCAGGGTATAACGCGGACCCATACGTCTCGAGAATGATAATCCAAATCCGGGTTTGGTAAACGAAATGTCGGTGCTGATCTTCTTGGGTGTTGGTGAAAGATCTCCGTAATAGTTCAAAGCATTGAGCGAGAATCCAATTGTGTTATAAGCATTTTGCTTCCACGTAGATTTACCTCCTCGATATGCGCCAATGCGCTTGTTGCTTTTCTTTACCCCTTTCGCGTTGAATTGGGCATAGCTCTCACCTGCGCTGAGCAGCACAAGAAATCCGATAAGCGCAAAAAATGGCATTTTCATTCAGAAAAGGCTTAGACGAACTACAAATGTATAAAAATTCCTCTTTTTCCAGCGTTTTGATCCCCTTGAACACGGGGAGGTAAGCGATTAGTTTCGGATGTCAAGGCCCCAATTTAGCTTCTGCCGCAGGGTCTTGAAGTAGTGCTGACCCGGTAATTGCACCAAATGGGCCTTAAATCGCTCCTTTTTGATCTTTAGCTTGACAGTCTCATCTACGGTCTCAAAACGGGAATCGAGAGATACCAGGAATTTCTTGCTCCTCCCTTCGATTCGAAAAGTCAATTCCGATTTATCAGAAAGGACGATCGGCCGCACAGTGAGGTTATGGGGACTCACGGGTGTCACAATGAAACTCTCTGACTCCGGAAAAAGTAACGGGCCTCCACAACTGAGGGAGTATCCGGTCGATCCCGTGGGCGTAGATACAATAACACCATCTGCCCAATAGGAATTCAACAACTCCCCATCGACATATACATGCACCGTAATCATGGAAGAAGTGTCCTTCTTCATGATCGTAAAGTCATTGAGTCCAAAGTTCAATCCGCCAAAAAGTTTGGGATCAGACACCAGCTTCAACATACTGCGTTCTTCAATCGTGTAGTTGCCGGCGAGAAGATAATCAAGTGCCTCCTCCGTTTCCTCACGGCCCGTGGTAGCCAGAAATCCAAGTCGACCTGTGTTTACACCGAGAATGGGCGTTTCATTTTTGCCAACGTAGGTAACTGATTCCAGCAGAGTGCCATCCCCGCCTAATGAAATGAACAGGTCCAGGTTCTTGAGATTGTGACCATGGTCAAAGACGCGGGACTTAAACTTATCAGATTTGAAGTGCTTTAAGAATTTCGAAGAGACATGTAGCTCGGCGCCATAATGATCCAGTCGATCGAGCAGCCGCTCCAGGAAGCGTGACGATTTTTTCTCCTGAAAGTCCCTGCCGTGAATACCGATGCGCATGCAACAACCCGTTATCGATGGATGATGTTACAAAATTTATATCAAACGTGTTCAGTTACTGAAAGTGCTTAAGCCTGATGACCTCGTCCTGGCGTAAAAAGCGCCAATTTCCGCGGGGCAAATCCTTCTTATCTAGGGTTGCATATACGGAACGGTCCAGCTTCACCACTTCATATCCTAATGCCTCAAAAATGCGGCGGACGATACGATTCCAACCGATATGAATCTCCAGACCAACCGTCTTCCCATCATCTGATACAATAGCCAGATCATCGACAATTGCTTTGCCTTCTTCCAAACGAACACCATTCAGTACTTTTTGAAAGTCTTCTTTGGTGATGGGTTTGTCCAGTTCTGCTTTATAGATCTTCTTCACATTGTGTGAAGGGTGAGATAGTTTCTCTGTGAGGTCGCCATCATTGGTGAGTAATAACAATCCCGATGTATTGCGGTCGAGCCGACCAACCGGATAAACCCGTTCTTTGCACGCACCAGCGATCAGGTGCATCACCGTGTTGCGTTCCTGGGGATCGTCCGTTGTGGTGATAAATCCCTTGGGTTTGTTCAGGAGAATGTACACTGGTTTCTCCGCCTTCAGTCTTTTGCCATCATAGCGTACATCGTCGGTGGGTTTCACCTTATAGCCCAATTCCGTCACGCTATTGCCATTCACTGTAATGACCCCCATCTTGATCAGGTCATCGGCTTCACGACGCGAGCAAACACCGCTATTTGATATGAACTTATTCAGTCGGATGAGGTCATCCTTGGGGCCTGCATTGGCAGTGGCAGGAGCCGACTTGTACTGTTTAGTTAGTCGTGATTCGACAAAAGATTTGCGCTCTCCGGCAGGTGCTCCATCAGGTCTGGGCGGTTTGCCGTACGGTTTTCTTTTATAAGGCAAAGAGCCACTTTTCCGGGGTCCTTTAAAGTCGCCTTTTGCTTCGTCTTTCTTCCGAAAGCCCTTACCTGGTGCGTCCGGCCTGGCATATTTACCTTCTGAGCGTTCTTTTCGCGGCTCAAACTTTCCAGCGCGCTCATCCTTTTTTCCGAAGTCCTTCGCGTCAGCTCGTTTAACAAAGCCACCCTTGCTTCCAACGCCTTTGGGGGATCGCTCCGATGATCTGAATGGTTTGCCAGGTCCGGAGCGTTTGTCTTCCGGCCCTGTCTCTTTGCGGAAGCCTTTTGCTCCGCCGGCGAACCTTGGTTTGCGGTCGTTATCAGATTTGCCCCGATAGTCATCAGAGCGGTCTTCGCGCCGGGGGGGTGGTTGGGGGCGATTGCGGGTGGGGCCGGACGTACTCCGGAACTTACTGTTGCGAGCCATTGGTACAAGTTAGGCACAAACGGCCTTGAAAGGAAATGATTACTGGTTATCGGTGCTTTCGCCGATGCTGTTCACTTCCTGTGAAAAATCTTTCGGTGTAGGAAGTTCACTGAGGTCGCTGATGCCAAAGTACTCCATAAATTTTGGGCTGGTGCCATAGATGAGCGGACGGCCAACGCCATCGCCTTTGCCCTGGATTTCAATCAGCCCTTTTTCAAGCAATTTCTGGACGGCATAATCACAATTGACACCGCGGATGTTCTCCACTTCTGTCTTGGACACCGGTTGTTTGTAAGCGATGATGGACAATGTTTCCATGGCTGAAGTCGACAATCGCTTTTTCGATTGTTGCTTCAACATGATGCCAATGCTGGCCTGGTAGGCCGGCTTTGTGAGAAACTGATATCCCCCACCGGCTTTGTTCAGCTCAAAGGAGAAATCTTCGTGCTGGTATTTATCCTGTACACGCTGGATGGCTCCCACGATATCCTCTTCAGGAACATCGGCATTGAACATCTCGGTCAGGCACGATTTAATTTCCGTCAATTTGATCGGTGACGGAGAGCAAAAGATCAGCGCCTCGATATGATTTTGTAAGAAGTCCAATGAAGTGTGTTTAGTCGTTAATCTTGTTGCATCATTTTGGCCTCAATCGATTGGGTCGTATGGGGCACAGCGATCAGGCGTTCTTTAGGAATCAGTTTCCCGGTGACCGTGCAAATGCCATAGGTCCGGTTCTTGATGCGCACAAGTGCGTTCTCCAGGTTTGTGATATACTTTAATTGACGTGCAGCCAACTGGCTGAGGTTTTCTTTTTCTGCCGTCTCTGCACCATCCTCCAGAACTTTGGTGTTTCCACCTGAAGTGCTGTCGGTACCGGCGTCATTGTTACGATTAAGTGTCTCTTTGAGGATGCGGAATTCTTCACGTGAAGTTTCCAGCTTGCCTTTGATCAGCGTTTCAAATTCCTTCAGCTCTTCATCGCTATAGCGTGTTTTGTCATCCGCCATGCTTGACTTTGCCGGCTTATGGGCAATCGGGCGCTGGGTCAACACAGGGAATATTGTAAGCTGGTGTTGCGGTTTCGGTGCGGGTGTAATGATCTTGGGCTCTGCTTTCGCGGTGGCTGCCTTTTTCTCAGTAGCCTTTTTCATCACCGGCTTTGGTACCTCTTTCCTGACAACTTCTTTCTTAGCTGGTTTCACTGGTTTAGCCGCCTTCTTTACCGGTGCCTTTGCCTTGGTAATCTTCTTGGCTTTAGCTGGAGTTTTCGCTTTGGCTGCCGGCTTCTTAGCGGCTTTCGAAGCTGATTTCTTAATTGATTTAGCCATAATGAAAAAGTCCTCCGGGACAGGGTTTTAAAAAAGATGGGCAAAAATACTCGGATGGGTCTAAAACAAAAAATTGGAGGAAATTAACTTCCTGAAAGGCCCCTGGAGCATCATTCATGCGAAGCAACAATGATTCTGCACCAAAAAGTTCGTACCGCACCATTCGGATGTATAGCCTGAAACCACAGGGCGTAGTACCCCAGGTTGGCCTTGGTGCCATTGTCCCGATCGCCCTGCCAAACGAAAAAACCCTGCTCTGGAATGGTTTCAGCTTCCGCAATTGTCTTTATTCTTCGTTGTTGCTGATCCATTACCAACACGTTTACCAACCAGCCCGCTTCACCAAATTGATAATGAATCTTCGCCTGCTCCCAACGTGTATCACCGGGGGCAAACAACTCCGGTTCCACCCAAACGGTAGCCGATGAAACCAGGGAATCCGGGGATCGTTGGGAATTCGGATATCCTGGCGTGGCAAATCCAACAAGGGATGATGCCGATGCCCAGTTTGCTGGTGATTGGGTTGATGAAGTCACGCTGATCCGCTCGAGGGATACTCCATCCTGAGATTTCAGAAACGGGTTATGCCACTTCTTATTGTATTCAACCCGATCGATAGTTCTCCCCAAATTATCCCGCAGCCATACAATCGACTCATCATCCGACAACGCAGGTAATGTAACATGGTATAGCACACTTGTATTCGCAGATGGATATTGTCCCTGAATCGCAGAGGGGTCTGAAGTATACACCGCAAATTCTCCGGGGGCGAGCAAACGATGGCTGCCAGACAATACGGCCGGACCTTGTGATGCCGTTGCTATTGACCAGTTGCGTGTATTGATGAAGTGCGCTGATGCATTGACTACTTCAACAAAATCCACGCCGCCGGGTCGTGGGTTAAATAAAATCTCATTGATGACTACATCCAGGCTGTCCGCAGGTTCTATGCTACCCACCTTCCTGCTCATGGGAAGAATCTGATTTTGATTGCAGTCGCGTATTAGTTCGACGCGCAATGAATAGGTGGTGTTTCGATTCATTGAGTCCTGAAGGCTAACCAATAGCGTTCGAAGTGTCTGATCCGTAAAGGTCACCTGTATGATCTCCAACACAGGTGACATGGAAAAGTAGTCTGTCGATATGTTCTTGTCGAGCTTCTCAGAAAAAGTCAATTGAATCTTATTGCCGCTCACCGGAAAAAGCTCGAGCCATTGCGGGCCGATGAGATCGGGCTTATTGGCAAAGACGGAGTTGCGGTGACCAGGAGTGCCTCCTGCCGGAATTTCAGCCGCAGTCCAATTGTCTTCCTCCCCACACGGGTTTGATGGATCAATCAATTCCAACGACCACCCGCCTTCTGCCTTATCCGCATCACGATACCAACTTACGTCAAACTTGATGGAATCAATGGTATGACCTGCAGGATCCATTAGCCAAAGACTCTCTCCTGCATTATTAATGGTAGGAAAACTATTTACGCCGAGTGTTTGACCCAGGGCCGAATAGCCTGGTAGCCCCTCTGCGGAAGTTAGGATTATGTAACCACCCGGCGCCAATACAGACGCGGGTAGTAGAGCGCGTGACGAACCGTCAGTAATTTTCCAATTCTCCAATGAAATCGTATCGGCACTTCGGTTGAAGACTTCTATGTATTCCGCATCGGGCAAGCCAATGCGGGGGCTTGGGTCAGCCAGGAACTCATTAATAATTACATCTTTCCAGTGATATGATGCCGGGGCCGTAATCGTGCCTCGAGTACCGCTTACAACGATGTCGTCAACCCAGAACTTATCAGATCGTGTAGCTGTGTAAACACACACCACGCCGAAGTAAGCTGATGTTGGATGAGTGATATCGGTGGCTGTTCCCTCCGCCAGGTACACTCCTGTCGGACCCAAATCATAGAATAACGTCCAAAGGCCTTTATTGCGGGTCACTTTTATTTTGAGTCTTACTATTGGCACATTGACCCGATCGTCAGCGCCATCTATAATCTTTGTTTCGGTATTCCCACTTTGCCGGTACAGGCTGATATCGCGTGTGGTGTTTCCGATTTTAATAAAATACCCATTCAATGGCGCGGTCAGGTCCGGCTGATCAGCCGTGAGATACACCTTTATATAGTTACTGTTGCTCGGAGTGAAGTCCATCTGAATCAACAATTCCCACGAGGCTTGGTCTGCCGCCTCACTTGATGCTGAGAGGTAAGCTGATTCATTTAGTGCTGCGGCCTGCAGGTGCAGCATGTTGCCTTTGATGTTGAACTTGGATGCGTTTCCGGACCAAACCGGGTCCTGGTTAAAGTTTCCATCATTAAAATCATCTGCAAATTGTGCATAGCAATCGCTTGCAATGAAGATCAGCAGCAAGCATGTACGGATTTTCAGATTCATGGTAACATCAAAATATCATTCTTGCTACTTTTGTCATCGTATTAACGATCGATTGTCATGAAAATAGTAGTGGTGGGTGCTACCGGATTGGTTGGCCAGGAGATTCTAAAGGTGATGGAAGAGCGCAACACAGAGTTTGATGCGCTGTACCTGGTTGCTTCCGAACGGAACGTTGGCAAAGTGATTCACTTTAAGGGAAAACCGTACACCATTATCGGAATGCAGGAAGCCTGCGATCTGGGTGCCGATGTGGCTATATTTTCTGCCGGGGGCGGCACCTCATTGGATTGGGCACCAAAGTTTGCCGCAAAGGGTACGATTGTCATTGACAATTCCTCCGCCTGGCGCATGGACCCGACCAAAAAACTGGTCGTTCCTGAGATAAATGGTCATGTTATCAAGATTGATGATCGCATCATTGCGAACCCAAATTGTTCGACCATTCAGATGGTCATGGCGCTTGCCCCGCTTCATGTGCGCTACAAACTCAAGCGCATTGTGGTCTCCACCTATCAATCAGTGACGGGAACCGGCAAAGACGCCGTTCAGCAGATGATGGACGAGCGCAAGGGCATTGAGGGCAACAAGGTATATCCGCACCGCATCGACATGAATACACTTCCCCATATTGATGTGTTCCTTGATAATGGATACACCAAGGAGGAAATGAAAATGGTGAACGAAACCCGCAAGATTCTTGGTGATGACAGCATTGGTGTAACGGCCACCACCGTACGTGTTCCTACTATTGGTGGGCATGCCGAAGCGGTAAACGCGGCCTTTGAAAAAGAATTTGACCTCGCTGAGGTACGAACTATTCTTGAGAACACACCTGGTGTGATCGTGACTGATGACGTGAAGAAGAACGTCTATCCGATGCCGATTCACTCGCATGGGAAAGACGAGGTGTTTGTCGGTCGGTTGCGCCGTGATGAATCTCAACCCAAAACGCTCAACCTTTGGATTGTCGCCGACAACCTCCGTAAGGGCGCTGCTACCAATGCGGTGCAAATTGCAGAGTATATGCTTGAAAAGAGCCTGATTGCCTGATCAGGGATAAGATAAATGACAGCGCGCCTCTTTCGAAGGCGCGCTGTTTTTTTTTGTGCTATTTCAATGTTGCCGGAGGTGGTTCCGGGTGTTTAACGTAGCGTTCGAAGAATTCAATAACGCGCAACATATGATCCATCATCCGGCCCGGGTTTCCACTCCGGGTCAACTCATGCCCTTCTTTCGGGTAGCGTATATATTCCACGGGCTTGTTCATGATCTTTAAGCTTTTGTACAGCATCTCCGATTGAATTACACCGGTTCGCAAATCCTGATCACCATGGATAATCAACAATGGTGTATTGATCTTGTCTACATAGGTGTATGGCGACTCACTGTCGAGCAGGGGGCGGATTTCCTTGTCCCATGGGAAACCGCCAAAATCATTGGGCACCAGGCTCCATGCATTTCCTTCACCCAGGAATGTGGTAAGATCGTAGACACCGCGTTGTGCATTAGCGGCTTTGAAGCGATTATCGTGTCCGACCAACCAGGCCACCATGTACCCGGCATAACTTCCACCCTCCACGACCAGTTGATCTTTATCAATCCAGGGGTGTTTGGATGCCGCATCCTCCAGCGCACTTAAGATATCTGACGCCGGGCCGTTGCCCCAATCTTTGAAATTGGCCTTTTTGAATTTGTCCCCATAGCCACCGCTGCCACGTGGATTGCAATACACCAATCCATATCCCCAGCTGTTTTCCAATTGGTATTCATGCCACATGGAGAAAATACCCGGGCCCCACATGGCTGTCGGTCCGCCATGTATATTAAGTATGGTCGGATATTTCATGCCGTCCTTCTTCCCAACCGGTTCCTGTACCCAGTATTGAACCTTTGATCCATCCGGTCGGGAGATCCAATATTCCTTGGGTGTGCTCACCTGACGGTCCTTCATCCAGCTTTCATTAAACTGCGTGATGGCGCGATTGCTCTTGTCTTTGGTATTATAGAGATAAAGTTCCCAGGGGTTCTTTGTTTCGGTGAGTGAATAAACAATTTTATCACCCTTCATATCAAAATCATTTACCCCGCTGTCATTGCCAATTATTTTGGAGATAGTACCTCCTTTAGCAGGAATACTATACAGGGGAATATCGCCTTCTGTCTGGGCCACAAAATAAATCGATTTGCTGTCTGCTGACCAGATAGCATTGGATACATCACGATCAAAAGCGGCAGTAAGCACGGTGGGTTTGCCACCGGTAGCAGGCACTACAGCGAGCTGCACCTGCGTGGCATGGCGGTTTTGATTGGGAACCGCATAAAAAAGAATCTGTGTGCCATCCGGAGAATAGCCTGGGTTGTTTACACTGTAACCCGGCATGGTCAAAAATTCCCTGGCGGTCTTTGAGTCTGCATCGATGGACCACAGGTCATTGTCACGTTCACGATCGGGATGAACTTTATATGCGCGTGATTGGCAGAGAATGGTCTTGCCATCTGCTGACCATTCCGCGCCAGAGAAATTCTGGAAGCCACTGGTAATCTGAACCGCCTTCTCATCCGATCCAACGGTCTTAATAAAAAGATGGCTAAACTCTTCATCGGGTTGCAGGTTCAGCTCGCCCTGCAGGTTTTGACGCAACAGCACGCGTGGATTGCTCTCACTCATGTTCTTTGCCAGCCAGGCACGTACTTCGTCGAGTGAACCGTCAGGTGAATTTGTCACCTTCTTCTTCTCATCGGCTTTCATGTTTTTGAAGTTGGGTTCGTCACCCTGTGTCCGGCCCGGGCGTTCATAAGTCCAGGGTGTTTTGCCAGAGATGGCATAAAACGGGATGCTTGCTGAAAAGAGAATTTTCTTTCCATCGGGAGACCAAACAGGGCCCCGGGCACCATATTCTTCTTTGGTAATTGCGTGGGCTTCTCCGCCGTTCATTGGCAACAACCATATTTGCGACTTTTCGCCATCCGCGCGTACGAAGGCGATGCTCTTTCCATCAGGAGACCAGGTCGGCTGACCATCGTTCTTATCACCAAAGGTCAATTGAACGGGGGCCGCGGTTCCCACCAGGTCAAGCAGGTACAGGTGGCGTGTATAGTAATATTCGTTTTCATTTTTAACAGCCTTGCGGACCACCACCGTTACCGCCTTACTGCCATCGGGTGAGATTTGGGTGCCGGCGGTGGTGACGATTTTCATCAGGTCGGAAGCAACAATGGGTCGTTTTGTTTGTGCGCCAAGCAAACCCGGGAGCAACAATAAAATGAATAGAATTTTTTTCATGGCATAGACAGTTAGGAGTATTCAAGTTTGAAGTAATTATCAACTTGTAAAAGACCGCTCACGGAATATTGGAACAGATGGCGCCTATTTGGTGCTTACCGGTAGCTCAACCTGCTCGCCCCATACATATTTATTAAACCATTGCCAGTTATGCCACGTTGCAGCCAATCGTTCTTTGGGTTTGGTGATACCGTGGCCAAAGCCTTTGTACACCACCAACTCTGCTTTTACACCCTTGTCGCGTAACCCTTGCAGCAACTGATAGGCATTGGCAATAGGCACCCGCCGGTCAAATTCACCGTGCTGTATCAACGTGGGTGTTTTAGCTTGATTGATGTAGGTCATCGGAGAAGTTTTCTTGTACATGCCTTCGTCGCTCCAGGGGGTTGACTTCAGGTATTGCCGCGTGAAGGGATGAATGTCGGTGCTTACATAGTATGTCATCCAATCCGAAATACCGGCGCCCACCGATATAGCCTTGAATGCATCGCTGGTAGTTGTGAGGAATGCAGAAATATATCCACCCTGACTCCATCCCATGCATCCCATCTTCGATTTATCGATCATCCCTTGTTTATCGAGATAATCCACGCCTGACAATACATCCCACGCATCTCCAACGCCAAGGTTCTTCACATTCAACGACCGGAATTTTTCACCATACCCGGCCGATCCGCGGTAGTTTGGCCGCAGCACGAGACAACCCTTATTCAACCATTGCACGATGGGATAGACATACACCGGAACCGGGGTGGGCGTATCTATTCCTGTCGGGCCACCATGAATGACAACCAGCAGTGGATATTTTTTCTTTGGATCATAGTTGGCGGGCTTGTGCAATACGCCCTCGATCACTGCTCCGTCTTTGCTCTTCCAACTAATGACTTCACTCTGCGCAACCTTCCAATTGGCGGTTTGCTCTGTCATCCGCGTAATGGTTCGGGGTTTGGGGTTCGTGGTGGTCGTCACAAAGATCTCATTCAATTGATCGCCATTCCTTCCGGCAAATGCCATCTGATCACCCGACTTTGAAATTGAAAATCCGAAGATCTGCTCTGGTGTCTGAAGAAATACGCTCGTTTTTCCCGTTGCCGCATCCAACTTCATCAAGGGTCTGCGGGTTTTGTTCCATGCCGTAAAATAAATCCCGGATGGGGTCCATTTCAATCCGCCCATATTCTCATCAAAATCTGCTGCCAGTCTCCGCGAAGTTTTGTCTGCCACACGCAGGGAGAACAACTTGTTATTGAGATAATAGTACGAGCTGGTGTCTCCGGCTGAAGAGGTGTACAGAAGCTCTTTTGAATCCGGGGACCAATCTTCTATTCCATCAGGACCAGGCTGTTGTACCAGGACTGTTGATTTGGCTGTAGACAGTTCCACCATGGAAATATCAGCATGTACTGAACTATTGATGAGTGGATCGGGCTGATGGCTGTACGCTACTTTCATACCATCCGGTGAGGTAACAAATCCGTTGACCGTAAATTTCCCATCGGTGAGTTTTTTTGCTTTGGCCCACACGATGCACCCAGTTTTGATCCGCAGCGAGTCCACAGACTCATAGCAGGGAAGTTCTGAAGGATCGAGTTGGTCCCTGACAAAATCAATTTGCCAGAGGTGTGATTGCGTGAATTCTTTGTCGTCTGTTTCAAATGCGCCATATCGCTTTTCCACTTCCTTGCGAACCTTGTCTTCTTTCTCAGGTTTCAGGAATATGAAACTGTTACCTGAAGGATGCCACTCAAAGGCGCTGATCGGTTCATCTTCTTTCGTTACTGCCCTGGCTTCGCCACCATCCGTGCGCATGACATGAATTTGCGTTTTGCTTCCGCGATCGGCGAGAAAAGCAATCCATTGTCCATCCGGGGAAAATGCGGCATTTGAACTATTGCCTTTGGCTGTGTTAGTCAATTGACCCGGTTTGCCGCCATCCCTGGATATCCACAGTTCGGTATCATAGCGGTTATCGTTCCAATCAGTGGTGGTGACACTATACAAAACCAGCTTGCCATCGGGAGAAATCACTGGCGAACCAGCGCCCCGAAGAGACAAGACCTGCTCAAAAGTTGGAACCGTCTGTGCAAAACCGATCAGGGGGAATGCGATGAGTATTATCAGCAGTTTTTTCATGGTAGATTTTGTAAACGAACCGAAGATAGGAAACGATTCCCGTTGTGCTATGAAATTGTGATGAGCGTTATGTTTGTTGCTGGACAACTTTTTTTATGCAAGCAGATTATCCCCCTGTCATTTGCCTTATAAAAACCAATTCATTCGTTCTATAACAAATAAGTCAAGTGTTCCTACAGATCAGTTTTCTCCCACTTCGAAGAAGAGGGTTTCATGAATTGGAGTTCCGGAATTGGTTATTCCCTCGATGGTGACCTTATACCTGCCCGAGAGGTCTGCGGCAAAAAATGATATTTCCGTTGATTTACTGGATGAACAGTTTATTTGCGGATTCCAGTAAATGGTTGCCCGGTAATCTGCCTTAGATGCATCTGTTTCCTTTTCGTCATAATGAGGATACGTAAATGATCTTGAGCGCGAATAACCGGGTACTTTAAGTTCGATAAAGTCCGGGGTAATTTCTTTGATCGGGTTAAGGCCTTGTTTGGTGTGGATCGAAATCACCCCGCTTTGTCCTGATGATCCATAAAGCACATTGACTCTCGTTGTAACTTCTATAGATTCAACCGTGTTGGGATTGATGGTTGACAGGATATCGGCCGGCTCACCCGACATGGCGACATCATTGATCATTACCAGTATTGGCTTGATAAACATTAATGAATTACCAACTGATCTTTGTGTGTATATCTTCCATCCGTCTTCCGTGAGCCGTACGACGAGGCCCGGGAACCTGCCCTGCATCGCATATAGCAGGTTACCGTAAGAAGTATTAATGTCTTTGGCCTGCAGGACATAGTCAGGGGAACCATAGGGTCGTGCCGTTCTGTAGTCCTTGTTATTAATTTCCTCGGATCTTATTCTCGATGCCCTTACTTCCACTTCGTTTAGGAGCTTCGTGTCTTTTGGAACCTCGTATTCCGAAATGAGGCGTTGCGGCTCGTTCATATTCATCACTTTGAATGGCAATGTTTCTTGAGGTTGAGACAAATCAGGAACCAACCTAGGTAAGAGTTTTATCTGCCCATATGGTTTGCCTGTTGCCTTGTCCGATTTGATCAGAAACGTGGCCGTATCCGAATAAAAAAACCCACCTTGACTAAAAACCCCGTGTTCATTTGTCTCAGCAAAGGACACTTCCCGGGTATCTGCCTTAATGATTGTCAGGTTAGTTCGTTCCGGCTTTCCGGTGTCATTCATAAATTGTCCCGCGAATCCGCAACCATACTCAACCGGAAAAGTGAAATCAACCTCACGATTAACGTCCTTTATGATAGCATATTCTGAAAGTATGTTTCTTGCTTCCATTACTGGTACAACCTGAACAGCGTCAGTCACTGCCATCGACAGATTTGCAAAGTTTGGCATTGTGCCATTCGAATGCAGTGATGCTTTAAGTGTTATTTTTTCGCGGGGCTTGAACCTGGGCTTGGATAACTGAATTTCCAGTTGCTGGTCATCTACCGTTTCAAATCTTCCTTCCTCCGGATTAATCTTTTCAGTAATCCGCAATACATTAATTGCCTTTTGGAATAATTTGTCATCACCGAAGTTCCTCGATAGTTGGGTGTACGCTCTCAGCCTGTACATTCCATGTAACGAATCCGGGATCAAAAGCTCTCCGACAAAAAGGCCGCTGTCAATTCTAAGAGCCTTGGATACAATAATCTTCCCTGGTGCAATCAATTCCACATAAACTACCCTGCTCAGGGAATCCCGATAGGCCTTGTTTCCGTAATTAATATATCCCTTGAACCACAATGGTTCACCGGGATAGTAGTAGGGCTTGTCGGTTTGTACATAAACTTTCTCCAGGTAGTTTTCAAAATTAGTCTGGGGATGTGTTTCATCCGAATAGTCGAGCGGTGGAAGTTGAATAATACCTTCAGACGCCATGCTGCCCTGTACTTTCAGGCTGGCACTATTAAGAAGTATGCCAGATGGATTCACTTGAATGCTCCCATTGCGGGTCAATGTGCTCATTTTTCTCAAATCCGAATCATTTCTATAGGTGACCGAAACCGAATCACCGAATGAAATTTTACGGTAGTTGCCAACAGATGTCTTCGTCACCGAAATACTCCCTTCACCACCTTGAATTGAATAGTCCTTACTACTCACACCCGCAACCAGGGACTTCATGAAATGCCTGAGAGAGCCCACGTACGCTTCGTGTCGAAACTTTAATTGTTTCTTTAGCTCACCACTGCCTGTTGCTGGTAGTTCAATAACCGTATAATAACCCGTCAGGCTGAGTTTATCGGAACGGTAAACACCTTCCTCCAGATAGTAGCGAACCTCATAACCTAATTCTGGGAAAAGAAACAGAAGAGGCTCCTCAGCATGCACAATCCACCCTTCAGGCGTAACACCGAATTGCAAGGACTGCTGATTCGTCAGGTTCGCTTTCCTTCCTTCTCCAACCAGGGTTTTTATGATCAATGTCCTCTGCTGTTCGGTTCCCTGACCCTTTGTTTTCAATCTGCCGGGTGACAATCCAAGGTTAACTGCGTACGCCTTGCCAGAGTCCAGGCGCATGGATGATTTGAAAAGTTGGAATCCTTTTTTGAATACAATCAAATCGACAAATCCAGGATCAATACCATTCAATGAGAATCTCCCATCAGCATCGCATAGAATTGAAACGGATCGCTGGTGAACAAATACTTCCGCTTCCGGAATAGGCTTACCCGATCTTGCATTAGTTACCCTTCCTGACACCTGCGCGTGGCAGATGATGGCTACTGAGAAGAAAAAAGCCGGCAGGAGAGCGCGTCTCATGTATATTCAATTTAGACAATTGCCCGCCGAAGTCGTCACAATCGCTAACAGCTATTCCAAGCAGATATGAAACTGAGCGCCCGAAGTGCCAGAATACTGAAGTACTTCTTTTGTAGTACAGTCACTTGTATGATTATTCCCTTGAGATCAGAAAAAATGAGCCACCAATTCGGTCAGGCACAATGATGGATTAATCAACCTGACGAGTTGGTGGCTACGCAGCATATGTTCTTTAGTTTCCTTCCGGCAGCGGTGGCGGGCCTTCCGGGATATAGGGCTTAAACACATGACCATTTCTGGTCTTCTCAAATTCATCGCGTACGGCTTTGCGCAAAGGTTCCTGTTCATACAGATCGACCATGGTCATGGCCAGTGCCTTTGCCGCATACACCATTCCTTTATGTCCGATAGACATACCCGCGCACGCCACTTCAGCCCACGAATGCCAGGGTGCTCCCTTGGCTCCGGTGGTTACGCGCAGCCGAACGGTAGGGACCACCCAGCTGATATCACCCGTGTCAGTTGATCCGCCGGAAGGATCTTCGTCCGTCGGGATCATGGGATATATCTTACCGTCCAATCCGATCACCGGTGAACCGCTCGTTTCCTGGATCTTTTTGGCGAAAGATTGCTCTTCGTCTGTGTAGGAGATTGGTCCGAGTTGTTCAATATTCTTTTGAACTGCTTCTGCCCCAACGTGGTTGACCATGATCTCGTAGTTGCCGCTTATTACGCTCAACTTGCTTTCCACGCCTGCGATGATGGCTGCGCCTTTGGCAATTTCCTGAACCCTTTCAAAAACGGTTTGTACTCCGTCGCGCTTTGAGTCGCGAACCCACATCCAGATCTTTGCATATTCAGGTACCACATTGGGTACATCGCCTCCGGCAAGGATGGCATAGTGCATGCGCACCGTGGGTCTCACGTGTTCGCGCAACATATTCACCCCATCCGTAAATGCTTCGAGACCATCCACGGCACTGCGTCCATTCCACGGATCGCCAGCGGCATGGGCTGCTTTGCCTTTGAACTCTACGATGAAGTCCACCATCGCCTTGGAACTTTGTGTGCCTGATTGAATCTCAGTTCCGGGATGCCAATCCAGACAAACATCCAGGTCATTAAATAGTCCTTCACGTGCCATATAGATTTTGCCACCTACCGCCTCTTCCGCAGGTGTGCCATAAAATCGAATCGTGCCCTTCAGTTTTCCCTGTTGAATCAATTCTTTAATGCTGATGGCTGCTGCCAGGCTGGCAACGCCAAACAAATTGTGGCCACAACCATGACCGCCGCCACCAACAGCCAGTGGTTCCTTGGTCGGCATAGCCTTTTGTGAAATACCTGGCAGGGCATCATACTCACCAAGGATACCAATCACGGGTTTACCGGTACCATAACTGGCAATAAATGCCGTTGGTAAACCGGCGACACCTCGGTCAACTTTGAATCCTTGTGCTTCGGCGTAGTCGGCCAGGAGTTTCGAAGATTGTTTTTCTTTTAATGCGGTTTCCGCATAGGCCCAGATCTTGTCACTCATTCCGGTAAGGTCTGGCTTCTTCGATTCCACCGATTTGATGACAGCGTCTTTGTTTGCATTGGGCTTCTCTTTCTTTTGAGCCCATGCGGTCACTGCTCCCAGGAGGAGTAACGGCAACAGGTAACGGGTTACTTTCATATGGTTACGGGGTGATTAGTTTTGACTTGGAATGGGCGGAGGGCCGTCAGGGATATAGGATTTATACACATGGCCCCCACGGCGTTGTTCAAACTCAGCGCGAATGTCTTTGCGCAGTTGTTCGTTTTCAAACAGATCGACCATCGTCATGGCCAATGATTTTGATGCCAGGATCAGGCCCTTATGACCGATGGACATCCCTCCGCAAGCGACTACCGACCAGCCATGCCAAGCTGTATTGGCCGGGGCCGTTGTTGCCTGGAGTGTAATCTCAGGGACGATCCAGCTGATATCACCAACATCCGTTGATCCGCCAACGGGATGCTCCAATGTTTCACGCAACGGATAAATACCACCGTCCAATCCTGTTTGCGTTCCACCCTGTACTTCCTGAATTTTCTTAGCGAAGGCAATCTCTTCGGGTGTATAGATGATGGGTCCCAGTACTCCCAGGTTCTTCTGCAGGGCCGCTGCGCCGGTTCGGTTCACCAACAATTCGTAGTCACCAGTTTGCACGGTAACTTTTGTTTCAACGCCAGCCACCATGCCGGCACCGCGCGCGATTTCTTTCACCCGTGCAAAGACTTCTTCTACTCCGCTGCGCTTCGAATCGCGCACCCACATCCAGATCCTCGCATACTCCGGCACCACATTGGGAACATCTCCACCGGAGACGATGGCATAATGCATACGAACACTGGGGCGAACGTGTTCGCGCAACATGTTCACACCGTCAGTAAATGCTTCCAGTCCATCCACAGCGCTGCGGCCATTCCAGGGATCTGCAGCTGCATGGGCCGCCTTTCCTTTGAACTCTACGAGGAAATCCACCATCGCCTGTGAGCTCTGCGTATTCGCAGCATTCTTGGTATCCGGGTGCCAATCCAGACAAACATCCACGTCATTAAATAGTCCATCACGTGCCATGTAAATTTTCCCGCCGACCGCTTCTTCCGCCGGCGTACCATAAAATCGAATAGTGCCTTTCAGTTTACCTTGTTGCATTAGTTCTTTAATGGCCAGCGCTGCACCCAGACTGCCTGCCCCAAAGAGATTATGGCCGCAACCCTGACCTGCTGCTCCTTCCACGAGGGCCTCGCGTACAGGGGATGCCTTCTGCGAAATCCCCGGAAGGGCATCATATTCGCCCATGATACCAATCACCGGTTTGCCAGAGCCATACTCGGCTGTGAAGGCTGTTGGCATTCCTGAAACACCGCGCTTAACCCGAAACCCCTGCGATTCGGCATAGTCTGCCAATTCCTTTGAAGACTTGAATTCCTTGAGTGCTGTCTCTGCATACGCCCATATTTTATCACTGATGGCCGTGAGTTCTTTTTGGTGCTTGTCCACCGAGGCAATCACCTGGTCTTTATTCGGATTGGTTTTGGCTTTTTGTGCCCATGCTGGAAGCATCGCACAGCAAATCAGGATGATGGATATTGATCTCATATATAATAGTGTAGTCTGTTACGTATCTCCGGATGCACCGCCACCGCCAAATGATCCTCCACCGCCTTCGAAGTGGTTATTTGGTTTGATTTCATTGCCACCCATGGTTTGCGAAATCAAAAATCCTTCCACCGATGCACCGGCCCACTTTTCAGTCAGGATATTATCCCGTGTAATGCCATGTCGCATCACGCGAAGGTAGTGAAGCAATGAAGCGGCTAGCACGATGACCAGTGCACCAGCCACCGTGAGGGTAACTTCCGGAGGTGCAATGCTGAAGTAGTATTTAAAGGTCAATATTGAAAGTATGGCGCACAAAGCACCAAGACGAATGAGTGTACTATTGTGTCTCCTGATCCCCCACGCCACATAGACTACTGGAACAGCGGCCGTGAACACATAAAAGAAGTAACTCAGCGGGATATTCTCCCCGGGTTGCATAGGAAGCCCGCTTACTTCAATACTCATTTCACGAACCACATAATAGTTGCCCGACAGGTATACAATCACCAGCGATGACACTTCAATTAACCACAGGTTGTTATGCCACGGTGATGAGGAGGGACGTGCTTTGATTTTCGGCAAGGATAAATAGCACGCACCAAAAACCATCATAAAGAAGAAGGGCATGATCGCCTGCCCCGTATTCTCCCATTTTATCAATAGTGAAAATAAGGTGGCCCCAAGAAATCCAACCGCTAACAAAGTACTAATCCAGTCAAGGTAGCGGAACGCTGTGTATCCAAATACGAGAAAAGCGATTACCCTAAAAGTCAATTCAGATTCATCAATTACGGCCCCCAGTATACAAATGCATGCCTGAAACATTACTGCTTCCGTTACTCCTGATTTGTAATGGTCCTTTTTAATCAGCCAATTATCAAGTGCAACAAATGAAACGATTCCGTAAATCACAGCCATTACGCGAAGTGCGTCGCTTCCCACGTCCTTCACCATAAGTATGGCAAGGCCAGCAACGCCAACCAAACCCAATGCGGTGGCTACGAAGAGTATCAGGCGGATTAAGAAATTAGGGTGGTATAGCCGGCTCTTGAACGCCTCCTCTATTTGTTCAAATTGTTCCTTGCGAATAAAGTGGTGCTCCATCCATTGACGTGAATCCCGTAATACGGTAAGGTTGTGTACCTGATCGGTATCGTAAGCACTCTTCATTTTCTGGTTGAAAAGCGATGGCGAAAGCGTATGATGAAGTACACAAATCCTCCACAGGAAATGATGGAGTAATAGAACCAAAGGCTCTCTTCGTATTCAAAAATCGTCTTCGCCAGCCAGTACGTTGTTGCGATATAGGTCGCCAAAAACGCGTAAAACAGAAAGAGGAAGGATTTGTTTTTGTGCGATATCCAATAACCAGCCGCACTTCCCGCGTATGTCAAGAGTACATAAACTATATAATTGGATTCCCGGAAAAGCGCTGCAAGTGTTCCGCCAAAGAATATCAGGAAGGAAAAGTTGAAGTACGTAAATGTAAAATGCTTCTTGATGTCCCGCACATCAAGAATACCTGCCACCACCGCGAGGCTCACAGAAAATACAATGGCCGTAATGTGCAGATTAGCCTGAGCCAGAAAATCTGCGCTGGTCCATTTCTGAGGTGATACCTGAATACTCCAGAAGGATGCAAGTGCCGTAATGGCCAATGATAGTACGCCTATATGATCAAAACGGTAAGCCGCAACAAAAAAAAGGATTGCGGTGAACAATGTACTCGAGCCCAGGTTGTCGTCCAACCAGCCATATCGAAACTGTAGATAGCCCTGAATGGAAATAAAAACCAAACAGCCCAGTAGTACTACATAGTCATAATATGGTGAGGGCGACTTGACGGTTCCATTTGAATAGGGCAGCGCCATTCTAACAGCATAAATAAAACAACCAAGGGCAAGAATGCTAAGTCCGATAATGCTGAGCAAATGCCCCAGATCGCCGATGCGCTGGTAAACCAGAATTCCCACGCCGCCGGAAAACAGCAAAACGCCCAGGTACAAAAGCGAGCGCAACTCATAGAATACCGAAATGATTTTCCCGGAGGTTACTGCCTCCATGCGGGTAAACTGATCTTCGTCGATCAGTCCGCGCTGACGAAGCAATTTGGGTATCCCTTCAGTCATTCCGATCTATTTCTGAGGCATGTAGAGATAGTCAACGGCCACATTCAACATCGCTTTCAGGCCGGTGATAAATCCACGCTCGTCGATATAAAAGTCGGGCGTATGGTGAGAGGCCACTTTGGCCGGATCCGCATCTGGGGGCATTGCACCTACAAAGAAGAAAAATCCGGGAACCTCCTTTTGATAGTATGCAAAGTCTTCGGCTCCTGTTGTGGCGTCAATCAGGAATACATTATTTGCTCCGGCTGCCTTGTTAAGGCTCGCTACCATTTTAGGTGTCAGGGTTGGATCATTATATGTTACAGGCGTACCGCGGCGGATCGTTACTTCGGCGGTAGCTCCGCCACTCTCGGCAATCTTGGTTGCCGTAAGTTTAATCTTCTCGTGAATTTTGTCCTGCATACCTTCATCGAGGGTGCGAATGGTGCCGGCAAAGAAAGCCTCTTCGGGAATAATATTCTCACGGATTCCTGACTGAATTCTTCCTACCGAGATCACGGCGGCTTCTTTGGTCAATTCACTTTGACGGCTGATGATCGTTTGCAAGCCATTGATGATTTGAGCGGAGATTACAATCGGGTCTACGCCCATCCACGGTGCAGATCCGTGTGACTGCTTTCCCTTCACAGTAATGGAAAAGTTGTCGGCGGCGGCCATGATTCCGCCTGGTTTATATCCTATGGTACCCAGCGGTCTCATCGATTGAATGTGTAATCCAAATACAGCATCTACTTTGGGATTCTGAAGAACTCCTTCCTTCACCATCAACTTAGCACCACCTTCCTCGCCTACCGGTGCACCTTCTTCTGCGGGTTGAAAGAGAAATTTGATGGTGCCACGTAATTCACTTTTGTTTTTTGCGAGGATCTCCGCTGTTGCCATCAGAATAGCAATGTGGGAGTCATGCCCGCAAGCATGCATCACGCCAGTCTCTTGTCCATTGAATATTGTCTTTACTTTGGACATGAAAGGAAGGCTGTTCCTTTCGGTTACCGGGAGCGCATCAATGTCGGCCCGCAGCGCGATCACCGGCCCGGGTTTTGGTCCTTTCAGGATTCCCACAACACCTGTTTTTGCTACCGGGTAGATAACCTCTAATCCAAGTGAGCGCAAATGGTCGGCGATGTATTTGCCGGTGTTGGTTTCGCGGTTGGACAGTTCAGGAAATTCATGAAAATGGCGTCGCCACTCAATTACTTTTGATTCCATGGCCACTGCCTCCTGCTCCAGTCTGGCTTGTAGTTTTGGATTAACCTGAGCCTGTACGGCTACTGGTATCAGAAAGAGGATCGCAATCAGTTTTTTCATAGTCTTATTTTTTGACGGATTTGGGTTGGTAGGCGTAGTCCATCGTAAGCGTAAGCAGTGCCTTGACGCCGGTAACAAAGGCTCGCTCGTCAATCATGAAGTCCGCCGTGTGGTGCACCGGGCGTCGGGTAAGCTTCATGTCTTCCGGATACGCACCGAGGAAAAAAAAGAACCCGGGCACCTTTTGCTGAAAGAAGGAAAAGTCTTCAGCCATGGTTACCGGTTGCGTGACCACTGTGCGGGAAACTTTGGCCAGGCTGGGTGCCATGAGTGAAGTCAGCGCCGGATCATTGTAAGTTACCGGATACATAACCAAAATATCAGTCTCCGCTTTTGCCCCGGAAGCTTCTGCGATAGCGGATGCGGTGTGTTTGATTTTCTCGTGCACCAATTTTTGCATGGCCGGATCAAACGTGCGGATAGTGCCTTCCATATTCACCTCTTCGGGGATGATGTTTCTTCTCACGCCGCCATGCAAACTGCCCACTGTAATTACAGCAGGAGCCTTGGTCAATTCAGTTTGGCGGCTTACGATAGTCTGCAATCCATTGACAATTTGACTGGACACAACAATGGGATCAACGCTATCCCAGGGAGTAGCCCCGTGAGCGCCTACGCCGGTTACTTTGATGTTGAATCCATCCACCGCAGCCATCAAACCTTCGGCGCGGTATGCCAATTGGCCCAGGGGCAAAAGTGATTGGATATGAAGGCCAAACACTACATCCACCTTGGGGTTTTCAAGAACTCCTTCTTTGATCATTAGGTATGCCCCGGCTTCTTCCCCGGCTGGTGCGCCCTCTTCAGCAGGTTGAAACAAAAACTTAATAGTGCCCTTTACGTCTGCTTTGTTTTTGGAAAGGATCTCTGCCACTGCCATGAGCATGGCCATATGACTGTCGTGACCACAGGCGTGCATCACGCCGGTCTCAATTCCTCCCTGAACACCTTTTTCCCTTGAAGCAAATGGTAATGCATTCCTTTCTACAACCGGCAAGCCATCAATATCTGCGCGCAGTGCGATTACGGGTCCCGGCTTTCCGCCACGCAGAATACCAACGGCACCAGTCTTTGCTACCGGATATTGAACTTCCATGCCGAGGCTCTTCAGAAAATCAGCGAGGTATTTGCCGGTTTTGAACTCGCGATTGGATAACTCAGGATTCTGATGAAGGAATCGGCGCCATTCAATCATTCTCGGCTCAATTTCCTGGGCCTGCTTGTTGATCCGGGTCATTACTGTCGGATCTACCTGGGCCTTGGCAACCATTGTAAGCAACAGGCCCGCGAGGATAAGGGTGCGTTTCATGGGTATTGAATTTGTGAGGAAGATACACGCTCAAAATGAAATGTGGGCAGCCTTTGGCGGAAAATCAAATTCAGTAACTTCGAAACTATTGCATGGAGTGGATCAAATTATTTGACAGTCCGGAGGAGGCCCGACAACGTGTAGCCTTGCGAACTCCTCAGCTCGTGTTGCTGGGGCAACGACGAATCTGCTTGTTGCGATTAGAATCGGGTTGGTTCGCCATTGATGACCGATGCTCGCACAACGGTGAATCGCTAAGCAAGGGACGGCTCAATCACCTGAATGAAGTGGTCTGTCCCTGGCATGGATACCAATTTCAGGTGACCACCGGGCGGGAATGTGCCCAGCGCTCGGATGACCTGATGACATACCCGGTGCGCGAAGAACAACATGGCGTTTTTATTGGTTGCTGAGTTAAATTGATGTGTCATAAAATAGCCTGCCGTATCTTTCGTTGAAGTTCCAATGACACCCCGCCTACTCGCTTTCATATTTTTTCTTGCCCTGATCCGCTCTTCGCTGGCCCAAAGTCAGGCATTCACCGAAGTGGTGCCAGCAGACCTTCTCGCCACCCGATCAGTAATACTCTATGATCCGGCTTTTACGCCTGAAGAGCTCAATCAAACACAACAAGCGTTCCAGCAGATTGGTATCGATGGCGTCGCCTACTTTGAGCAGGATGTGGTAACAGCGGGCAAAGATGTTGTAAGGGCCTATACCGAGTATTTTATCAGCCGCCAGATCCGGCACATTGTATTCCTCGACAAAGGGATTGACTCCTATGCCCTTCGCGCTGCCTTATTCAATCAAAAAACAAACCTGGTGGATACAGGTACTGTATGGCGTGTACAGCAACCTAAACTGACAGAATTGTTGCGCAACGTTTTTCAGGATACCTGGCGGAGTCAGAAAAAGAAAAATTTTCTGATCAGCGACTCACCGGAGACGGATATCCTGGTGAATCCGATACTGGGTAATCGCAAGGAATTGTATGCTTATGATTTAAAAGTGGATCAGTTGGCTGTGCCGAGGTTCGGCAATGAAGAAATGGATAAGCAACTGGCGCAGTTCTTTCAGGATAATTACCCACTTAAATACAAACTCACCGATCCTGGCACTGATGAAAAGGAACTTCGCCGCAGCGGCTGTGCATACATCCTTTGCTTTGTCCGCACCCGGGGTGTTGCCGCACGTCAGGTGCTGGGATATGACATGAATCACCGGGAGACGGCTTATGCTTCGATCACCTTCCCCGGTGGACAACTACAACTGAAAACCATTCCTGCCCAAACGGAAGTGTATAAATTCTATTTCAGGCATATCGACAATGGCAATGTATTTCTCGGCAACAAATGGGACGCCGACGAAAACTGGTTAGATGCCCTTCGCAACCACGTGCTGGGATTTAAAACTGACGCGAAGTTATATTGATCACTTTCGGTTTCTGCCGGCCATCCAAACCAGAAGAATCACCAGGCTGATAAAGAATGCCGGTGACCAAAAAAATCCCCAACCGGAATGACCCCACCCAAAAAGGATTTTAAAAGGAAGGGCGATTAATCCCACCATCATGCCAAATAGGCCGCCGATTACGCCAATCAAGGCGCCAGCAACTCCGGCCAGAATACCAAATACCATGGCGCCAATCGAAAACCACAAAGGGAACGTGATCACGAGCAGGATGATCAACAATACTTGTGAGGAGGAGCTGGTGCGTGCGGACATAAAGAGGTGTTTTGCCCTAGTGCCGCAATAATCATTCAGATTTACAGAAATATTCAAAAACAGCATTTCCGGCCTACTGGGCCACTATTTCAGCCGCGACATAATGAACATGGTGTTGAAAAATGAACACTTGCTCATAAAAGCGTACAGTGACTTAGCTCCGCTTTTTGTAATTCCAGACCGCAAATCCATTCAGCACCACGCCAAAGCAAAACACCGTCAGGAGGTGGTACCGGATGTCATAAAGGCTGCTGCCCTTAAGCACCACCATCCGCATAACCTCGATAAAGTAGGACACTGGATTGATTTTTGTAAACCATTGAGCCCAAATTGGCATACTATCTATAGAGGTGTACAGTCCGCCCAAAAGAATGAAAATCATCATCATGAAAAAGGACAGCAACATCGCTTGCTGTTGGGTGTTTGCCAATGTAGAAACCAGCAAGCCAAGGCCGAGCACCGCCAGCAGATAAACCATGGCAAACACATAAATCGAAACAAAACTACCCGCTGGCACGATGCCGTATGCAATCCAGGAAATGAGCATGCCGATAGTAAGCGTCATCAGGCCAAGCACCCAAAAAGGAATCAACTTGCCCAACACGAATTGGTATTTGCGGATGGGGGTAACATTGATTTGCTCGATGGTTCCAATTTCCTTCTCCTTGACAATGTTCAGGGCTGAGAGAAATGCACCTACCATGGTCACGAGGATCACCAAAATCCCAGGCACCATAAAGATCTGGTAGTTGAGGAGGGGGTTAAACCAGTTGCGCGAACTTATCTGCACGGTTGGTTGCGGCGTAAAGCGCGGGACTTGAATCCATTCCGTTCTCACATCCTGATTAAACTCTCCAATGATGCGCTGTAAATAGGCTCCGCCAAGATTCGCCTTCACTCCATTGATGGCATTAAGCGCCATAAACATCGTACTCTTATCTTCTTTGACGAGTTGTTTTTCGAATCCCACCGGAATCTGCAACACCAGGTCTGCTTCATCGCGCTCAACATAGCGAAGTGCCTCCGGGTAGGAATCTGAATAGTCTACCAGGGAAAAATATTTGGTTGCCGTGATCTTGTTCACCAGCCGTTGTGAATACGTGGAGTGATCATAATCTACCACACATAATTTGATGTTCTTTACCTCATAGTCAGCCGCCAACGGCATGATCAGCAGCTGAACCGCCGGCATCATGAAGATCATGCGAAGAATGGCCGGGTTTCTGAATATCTGCCGGAATTCCTTTTCCAATAAGATGCGCAGTGCCCTCATTCCAATCGAATCTTAAATTTCCTGATGCTTACTACCATGAAGAAAATGGTCATCCCAACCAGGATCAGCGTTTCCTTCCAGATGTAAGAGAAAGTCAGCCCCTTGATCATCACATTTTTCACGATATAATAAAACCACTTGGCCGGCACGATATTGGAAATAACCTGCAGCGGTATCGGCATATTCTCCACCGGGAACATAAATCCGCTCAACATAATGGTGGGGAGAAAAAGCCCCATGAGGGATATCAACATCGCCACCTGCTGGGAGTCAGCGACGGATGAAATCAGCAGACCGAGGGCGAGCACGGTTATGGTAAACAGCAAACATTCTCCGACGAGCAATATCAGATTGCCCTGAATAGGGACATCCAGCACAAAGACACTGAGCAGCAGGATACTCGCAATGTTTACGGCCGACAAAAGGAAATAGGGCACCATTTTGGCAATGATCACACGAATCGGAACTATCGGCGAAACCAGAATAATTTCCATCGTGCCCAATTCCTTTTCACGCACAATCGAAATTGATGTCATCATGGCACAAACCAGCATTAGCACCATGGCCATTACACCCGGCACAAAATTGTACGAGCCCTTGAGCTGTGGATTGTACAGCATCCGCATTTCTGTCTTGATGGTCATCGGTACGGCTGCATGATCCATGATGCTGGCCTGGTAATCATAGATAATACTTGACGCGTAGTTGGTGAGGGTATTGGCGACATTCGGATCCGTGGCATCGGCGATAATCTGGATGGGAGCCGCATTCTCGTGTCCGAGCGATTTTTGAAATCCAGCCGGAAATACAACGGCTAGTTTGATCTTTCCTTCCTGAAAAGCTGGTTCCAATTCCGAATTTCCCGACAAGACGTGGACTATATCAAAGTAACGACTGGCCTCGAGCTGTTGAATGATGGACTGTGTGGCGGGGTCTTTTGAATTATCGAGAATGGCAATTCTTGAATTCTTAACTTCGTTCGTCAGGGCAAAACCAAAGATGAGGATTTGCATCAGGGGCATACCGAACAGAATGATCATCGTGCGCGGATCGCGCAACAGGTGATAGAATTCCTTCCGGATGAAAAAGACGAATTGCCTCATGCCTTAATTGTCTGATCGTTTAGCCTTGCGCGCCAACTGAATAAATACCTGCTCCATACTGGGCGCATCAAACTGCGTTTTCAATGCTGCAGGGGTGCCCAACGCATCAATTCTTCCATCCACCATGATCGAAACCCGGTCACAGTATTCGGCTTCGTCCATGTAGTGTGTTGTAACAAACACGGTGGTGCCGCGGTGCGCTGCCTCGTAGATCATTGTCCAGAACTCCCTTCGCGTTACGGGGTCTACGCCACCCGTTGGTTCATCCAGAAAAACAATCCGGGGTTCATGTAACATCGACACTGAAAAAGATAACTTCTGCTTCCAGCCCAGTGGCAGTGCCTTCACCAATTTATCCACCTGACTTTCCAAATGGAGGGCCTGTACCATTTCATCGGTCTTACTTTTGATGCTCTTGTCATTCAATCCATAAATCCCGCCATAAAAGCGAATATTCTCACGGACAGTCAGGTCTTCATACAGTGAGAATTTTTGACTCATGTATCCGATATTCCTTTTGATTTGCTCGGGCTCGCGAAACAGATCATATCCCGCAACGGTAGCCTTGCCACTGGTAGGAAATGACAGACCACAGAGCATCCGCATGGCAGTAGTTTTACCGGCCCCATTGGCCCCCAGAAATCCAAAAATTTCTCCACGTTTTACTTCAAACGAAATGGCATTCACCGCCGTGAATGATCCAAACCGTTTGGTCAGATCCTGAACCGATATCGCGGCTTCGTGGCTCATACGTGCATCAAATCCATAAAACAATCTTCAATGGTGGCATCAATTCGCTTTACTTCAAGGTTGGATGCGGCAACGTGTTGAATCAACCGCTTTGCCTCATCTTCATTGAGTGTTTGGCGAAATACCACATGGTGCTCCTGCCCAAAGGGATAACAACTTTCGACTTCGGGCATTTTTCGGATGTCCAGCATCAATTGATACATCCCTTCGGCACGCACCGACCAGAGCGGTTTGCGAAAGCCCGAGGTGATGGCTTTTGGCGTATCGATTTGGAGTATCCTGCCCTCCTGAATCAGTGCCACCCGCTCACACAATCCGGCCTCATCCATGTACGGTGTTGACACCACAATGGTAATGCCGTGTTGTTGCAGTTGGTGAAGCAATTCCCAGAATTCCTTGCGTGATACAGCATCTACGCCCGTGGTTGGTTCATCGAGAAACAATACTGATGGTCGGTGTATGAGGGCACAGCTGAGCGCCAGCTTTTGCTTCATCCCACCGGATAGTGCTCCTGCCCTTCGCTTCCTGAACGGTTCAATCTGCTGATAGATACTTTTGACGAGGTCGTAGTTCTCTTCCAGTGAGGTATTAAATAGTGTGGCAAAAAACGCAAGGTTCTCCTCAACAGAAAGATCCTGGTACAAGGAAAACTTACCCGGCATATAACCAACCCGCTGTCGAATGCTTTTGAAATCTTTCACTACATCGAACCCATCTACGGTGGCGGTCCCGCTCGTCGGTATCATTAAGGTGGTGAGGATGCGGAACAAGGTGGTCTTTCCGGCGCCGTCCGGGCCAATCAGTCCAAAGAGTTCACCGGGTTTCACCTCCAATGAAATAGCCTGAAGTGCCTTTACCTCCGTTTTTCCTGACGTAAAGGTTTTATGCACATCCGATATAACGACCGACGAATGCATGAATCTATTTTAAAACCACTTCACCGTACATTCCAATCTTCAGGAATCCGTCATTCTTCACGCTCACCTTGATGGCATAGACCAGGTTCGCCCGTTCCTCTTTGGTCTGGATAGTTTTGGGCGTGAATTCGGCCCGATCAGAAACCCAGGCTACCACGCCTTCATATGTTTTGTATCCGCCCTGGTTATCATCTACCCGCACCTGCAACGTCTGTCCAAGTTTAAAGGAGGTTAGTTGGTTTCCGGCAACATAAGCCCTGAGAATCAGAGACTGCAGATTAGCCATTTTAAAGATGGGCTTACCCGTTGCTGTCATTTCATTTTCTTCCGCATACTTCGCAAGCACCAGACCATCCATCGGACTTGTTATCACAGACTTTTTGATTTGATCCTCGGTCTGCTCGAGTTGCGCCTTGAGCGGCAAGGTTTCACTCACCAGCGATCGGCTGGTAATCTGAAGCGAAGTCTTCATGGAGGCATATTGCTTCTGCAGAAGTTCAACCTGGGCATCCAGATCATCAAGTTGTTTGCGCGTGGCTGCATCATCTTTCAAGAGGCTTTCCACCCGCTTCTTTTCAAATTTGGCCGTCTCCAATTGCTTCTCTATCGTAGCCAATTGTGATGACGCATCCGGTTGTCTGGCCATGATGGCCTGAACTGAATACAATAGTTGTTTTTTCCGCAGATACAATTGGGTCGTGTCAACAAACCCAACCACCTGACCGGCCTTGAGCTCGGTGCCTTCATCCAGCGCCAGCCTCAGAAGCTTGCCATTGGCCTCCGCTGAAACCACAACTTCTTCTGCCTCAAAGTTACCCGTGGCATCAGCATCATTGGCCGACGGACCGCAGGAAACGGCTACGGATACCACGAAGAGGAATAAGAGAATTCGGAACTGCATAAGATTGGTTTTTAATTACCGGTTGTTGATTGATAGTTATACTGAGCGAGCATCAATTGAATTTCATGAAGCAGTAAATTCTGTCTTGCGGTATCCTCCGCATTAATTTCCCGCAACAAGTCATTGGTTGAAATGACACCGTTTTCATGCTGGGCTTTGGCGGTTGTTTTGATCCGCATTCTCAGGTCAATAATTTTTGAATCCACCACAATCAGGTCCCTGAGTTTGGTGACTTCCTGGTTTTGTTGGCGCAACGCCAGGTTTGTATTGAACAAAAACAAGTCGGTTTGTGTGCCTACCAGTTGGTTGTTGACATCGAGCAATTCACGATCACGACGGGAATTATAAAATCCGGAAAGGGCCCAGCTGAGGCGTAATCCGCCCAGGTAATAGGTGTCGAATTGGTTCTTCAATACGTTAAGGCCCGGGCGTCCATAGCCTCCCTGCACAAAAAATCCTAACCGAGGCATGTTGCGGGTTTGTGTAGCCTGGTATTGAGCTTGCAGAAGCTCCTGCTGAAACCTAAACAGCTGTAGTTCGGGTCTCTTTACTTCACTGGTTTCGGCCGATAGCAGAACGGGCTTTTCAAGCTTCGTGTCCTCAGCCAAAGGCATGTTAATAAACTGTGACAGCATCTCCAGATACCCCTTTCGTGCGGCCTTCATTTCGATGGTGCGTTGATCGGCTCTGAAAATTTCAGCCTGCAGTATGTCTGCGTTGGTTCTGAATGCGGTACCATTCTTTATGGCCGACTCCATCTTGATGAGCGAGTTTGTCAGGTCATCGTGCAACAACGCAATTTGGTTCAACTGTGCTTCCGTCAGCAGTATGCCAAAAAACAACTGATTGATCCGGTCCTTCACCTTATAGAGTTCAACTTCAGTCTTCTGTTGCTCCACCAGGGTATTCGCCTGTTGAACCGAAGTCTGACCTTTGGTTGTCCCTCCATCGTAGATCGTTTGAGTGAGCTCGGCATAAACTTTATACTGATCCTTCGAGAGCGGCTCAAATGGAGAAGGGCCGGGTATGCGTGTTACATCCGACTGGTACGTCGCCTGACCGTAGATGGACACCTGCGGCAAATAAGCGGTATTGGCATTGGCGATGGTGTACTCCATGCTGCGCACCAGCAATTCCTTTTGCCGGATGATCGGATAATTCTTCCTGGCCAAATCATAGCATTGTTCCAGCGTTAAGCCGGGTGCTGTCTGTGCGGGAAGTTGAATAACCATCAACATCAGGCCGCAATACAATAAATACTTTCTCATCGTGGTGATATGGTTATGGCTGATAAAACAAAATCAGCAACTTCTTTTTTGCGCTTCTTCATCATGCGATCAAATCCAGCATCATCCAGGCCTTGAACTGCCTTTACCATTGGCTTGGCAATAAAGGGATACAATGACAACGACATGATGTTAATGAGCAATTGACCCGGATCAATCGGACGGATACGACCTGCGGCTACTTCTTTCTTCACCTGCGCAGCAATTATTTTTAGCATTTGGGCGGGGTGAGCTCCTGCTTTTTCCGCGTAGTCTATGAGCCGTTGCGGATTCTGTGACAATTCCTGGAGGATGAACATCGGAAGGTCCTGCTGTCGGGAGATGGTCTCAATATCATGCTCTACAATCGCCCGGATCTTATCAGGCAGTGCCAGGTCTGACGAAAGGATGGATATAAGGCCTGTGAAGAACTCTGAAATCCGTTGCTCAAATATGATGTCAAACATTTTTTCCTTGCTCCGGAAGTAATAATGCAATAGAGCGCGGTTGATGCCTGCCTCAGTAGCAATGTCTTCCATACGCGTTGCCGCGAAACCCCGATGTGTAAAAACCTTGCGAGCAGCCATCAAAATGGCCATTTCGGTGGTTTCGTCGGTCTTTTTATTAGCCACTTTATTTAACTTTTTTGTTAAACTAGGTCGCTAAAGTAGGAGGCCTGCTGGTTTTTTGCAAATGGTGTTGGTAAAAAGCAATAAAAAAGCCGGGGTGTATACCCCGGCTCATGCAACATTCACAGGATCTATTAGAATGGATATTCACCCTTCTCAATGACGAAATTGGCTACGCGGCGGCGGGCTTCTTTCAGGTTAAACGGTTCAATCTTGGTAAACCGTTTAAGTCCGAGTAACATCAACCGCAATTCATCACCCTCAGCAAAAGCGTATATCGCTTGCTTTCCGGCCCAGGAGGCTTTTTCCATGGCACTGTGCAGATAGATCATGGCCATGTCTTTTTCCAGCGCACATGCTTTTTCGCCACGGATGGAGATCATCTTTTCCACACGGAGCAGGCAGGACTCCGCCACATATCCTTCAATGAGCATGTCTGCCAGGTTCATAAGAACTTCCTGCTCATCACTCAGCTTCATCATATACTTCTGCACAGCAGCACCCGACACCATCAGACCGGCCTTTTTCAGGTTAGCCAACGCTTTCTTCTCTTTGGCAAACACGGTCGAATCATCGCTCGCACCAAAATCCGGTATGGCCATCAATTCCTTCTGAACAGCCATGGCTGGTGTCATCAGATCGAGGGTTCCCTTCATGGCCCGCTTCAACAACATATCAATGGTGAGGAGTCTGTTGATTTCATTGGTGCCTTCAAAAATCCGGTTGATGCGTGCATCGCGGTAAGCGCGGTCCATAGGACCTTCAGCAGAGAATCCCATTCCGCCATAAATCTGGACACCCTCGTCAACCGCAAAGTCGAGGACTTCAGATCCGTGCACCTTCAGAATCGCGCACTCGATCGCAAATTCTTCCAGGGACTTCAATCGTGCCTGTGCAGAGTCCATGCCCGCGGCCACAAAAGCATGATACGCATCTTCAATATTCTGTGATGCCCTATAGTGGGCTGATTCGCTTGCGAATATTCTTGTAGAAACTTCTGCGATCTTATGTTTGATCGCGCCAAAGTTGGCAATCGGTGTTCCAAATTGCTTGCGCTCTTTGGCATAGCGGGTCGCAGCAGATACAGACATTTTGCTTCCTCCGACAGCGGCCACACCAAGTTTGATCCGGCCAATGTTCAGGATGTTGACAGCAATCTTAAAGCCATTTTCACGCTCACTCAGCAGGTTTTCCACCGGCACCTTACAATCATTGAAAAATATCTGACGTGTCGAAGATCCTTTGATACCCATCTTTTTCTCCTCCTCATTCATGGTTATCCCGCCAAAGGATTTCTCTACAATAAATGCACTGAGGTTTTTGTCATTGTCAATTTTTGCAAAGACCACAAAGATGTCCGCAAATCCGCCATTAGTGATCCACATCTTCTGGCCGTTAATAACGTAATGCTTTCCATCAGGCGTTAATGTGGCTTTGGTCTTCCCGCTATTGGCATCTGATCCTGAATCGGGTTCTGTCAAACAATAAGAGGCTTTCCATTTTCCGGATGCCAGGTTGGGTATGTACTTTTTCTTTTGTACCTCATTACCATAATACAGAATGGGCAACGTGCCAATACCCGTGTGCGCCGAAATAGCAACGGCAAATGAATAGCCAGCTCCAAGGGTTTCAGCCACGAGCATGGTGGTATTAAAGTCCATACCAAAGCCGCCAAGCTCCTGGGGAACGGACGTACCAAGCAGACCCAGCTCCCCGGCCTTGTCCAGCAATGCCGGCATCAGTTTCGGATCTTTCTGAGAATCGATCTCATTCAATAGTGGATATACCTCCTGCTTGAGAAAATCACGGCAGGTCTGTACAATCATTCGCTGCTCTTCATTAAACTCCTCCGGAATAAATACTTCCTGAGCTGTTGTTTCACGAATCAGGAATTCTCCTCCCTTAATTGCCTTTTTGGTAGATGCCGTCGTTACCATAATATTGTTGTTTATTAAATGCTGTTAATTGACTCAGAGTAATTCATAAATACCGGCCACGCCTTGTCCACCGCCTACGCAGGCTGTGACCATACCATATTTCTTCTTCTGCCGGCGAAGCTCATTGAACAACTGCACCGACAACCGGGCACCACTTGATCCCAGGGGATGGCCCACGGCGATGGCACCGCCATTAACATTAAGTTTGCTACGATCAATGTTCAATTCTTTCACTACAGCCAATGATTGTGCGGCAAAAGCTTCATTCAATTCAATCAGGTCGATGTCTTCCAGTTTCATGCCCGCCACCTTGAGTGCTTTGGGAATGGCTGCCACCGGGCCAATGCCCATGATCCGAGGATCTACACCCGCTACGCTGTAACTTACCATGCGTGCAATTGGTTTCAGGTTTAATTGCTTTACCATCCGCTCACTCATGACAGCAACAAAAGCTGCGCCATCAGAGGTTTGTGAAGCATTGCCCGCTGTCACCGTTCCTCCGAGAGCAAACACGGGCTTGAGCTTAGCCAAACCCTCTACTGTGGTGTCGGCACGAATGCCTTCATCCTTCTCCACTACATACTCCCGGGTTTTCTTCTTCATGTTCTCATCCACATAAACTTCTTTCACAGTGATGGGAACAATTTCTCCCTTGAATTTACCTTCCTGCCACGCAGCAGCTGCCTTCTTATGTGATTCATAGGAGAATTGATCTTGTTCCTCCCTTGAAATCTTGTACTGCTTTGAAACCTCTTCCGCCGTGAGGCCCATACTTGTGTAGTACGTGGGATTCTCTTTGGCAATTGTATAGTTCAATGCCGTTTTGAAACCCATGACAGGAACCAATGACATGGACTCGGTCCCGCCAGCGATAATTACATCGGCTTGGCCCGCGTGAATCCGCGCGCTTGCAATGGCAATCGCTTCAACGCCCGAACCACAATACCGGTTGATGACCATTCCGGGAGCATCAATACCCAGGGCTAATAGCGAAATCATGCGGCCCATCTGCATGCCTTGTTCTGCCTCGGGCACAGCATTACCCACAATCAGGTCATCGACCATTTTGTTGTCAAGTCCGGGTATCGATTTCACCAGATGTTTGATAACATCTGATGCCAGGTCATCCGGGCGAACAAATCTGAATCCACCTTTCTTGGCCTTACCTACTGCGGTACGAAAACCAGCTACGATATATGCATCCATAGTGTTGTTGTTCTTTATTGGGATTAGTTTCTGAGCGGCTTGCCGCCAGTTAAGATGGCCTGAATACGCTCCAGTGTTTTCTTTTCTCCGGTCAGTGACAAGAACGCTTCTCGCTCGAGATCGAGCAGATATTGTTCCGATACTTCCTGGGGTGAAGTAAGATCACCTCCGCACATAATGTTGGCAATCCATTTGGCCACCTTCGCATCATGTTCAGAAATATAGCGGCCCATCAACATGCCTTGCAGGCCGGCGAGAAACAATGCCTGTCCGGTGCGACCCTGGACCTTGATGTTTTTCGCTTGTTGTGGCATGGTATATCCGGCCAGGGCGAGTTCAATCACCGTCTGTTTCGCATCGGCGATCTGACGATCCTTATTCATGGAAATGCGATCGACCTTTTTCAACAATCCCAAGTCGCGTGCTTCTTCTGCCGATGTAGCTACTTTGGCTGTTGCAATGGTCATGAATGCATTTTGTAGTGCATTCAATTCAACATCGCCTTCCTCCATCGCATCACTTACCCGCTTGGTTAATTCTTTAGTGCCGCCTCCTCCCGGAATAAGGCCAACTCCTACCTCCACAAGCCCGATATAAGTCTCGGCTGCTGCCTGAGCCACGTCCGCATGCAATGTCATTTCACAACCGCCGCCGAGGGTGCGACCTTGCGGACAAACCACCACGGGTACTGATGAATAGCGGAGACGCATCACTGAATTCTGAAAATGCTTGATCATGAAATCAATCTCATCATACTCCTGCTCGATGGCATACATGAATACGAGACCCAGGTTAGCACCTAAAGAAAAGTCGGCTCCCTGATGACCAACGACCAATCCACGGTAATCCTTTTCCGCCAGATCAACTGCCTTGTTGAGCCCTTCGACCACTTCACTCCCAAGGGTATAGCTCTTGGTGTGCCAGGAGAAATTAAGTACTCCATCACCGAGGTCGATGATTTTCGCTCCCGGATTTTTCCATACCACACCCTCGCTCTTATTCTCAAGGATAATAAAGTTCTCTCGTCCTGAAATTGATTTATATGATTTGGAAGGTATGTCATAATACATCCGTTGACCCTTTTCAACTTTATAAAAAGACGTGTTACCTGCTGCCACCATTTCATAGACCCAGGCTGCGGGCTTATAGTTGGCAGCTTCCATCAGGGGCAGTGTCTTGGCCAGGCCAACGGCATCCCAGGTCTCGAATGGACCCAGGTCCCAGCCAAATCCTCCACATACAGCGTCATCGATACGGAACAGTTCGTCCGTTATTTCAGGAATGCGGTTGGTAACATACTGGAATAATCCAAAGAAGGCGTCGCGATAAAAGTCACCTGCCTTGTCCTTACCAGCGAGCAACACCTTGAATCGATCCTTCAGGTTATCAATGGTCTTGGTGGTCTCAAGGGTGGCAAATTTTACTTTTGTCTTTGGCTTGTACTCCAGTGTCTTCAGGTCAAGGGTAAGAATTTCAGTTTCTCCCTTGGGCCCCTTTGTCTTCTTATAGAACCCTTGTCCGGTTTTATCACCTAACCATTTATTCTTTTCCAGTTGATTAACTACATCGGGCAACTTAAACATCTCACGACCTTCATCATTCACGAGTCCGGCATAGAGGTTATTGGCCACCTTCACCAGCGTATCCAGGCCAACCACATCAGAGGTTCTGAATGTGGCTGATTTTGGCCTGCCGATCACGGGGCCGGTCAGCTTATCCACTTCATCCACCGACAGATCAAACTTTTTCATGGAATCGATGACCTTTAGCAAGCCATAGATGCCAACGCGATTGCCAATGAAGGCCGGTGTGTCTTTGCAGAGTACCGTTGTTTTTCCGAGAAAGAGATCCCCATAGTGCATGAGGAATTTTGTTACCGAGGGATCTGTCTTTGTCGTTGGAATAATTTCAAGGAGCTTCAGGTAACGCGGCGGGTTGAAGAAGTGCGTGCCACAAAAGTGTTTTTGAAAATCTTCGCTACGCCCTTCCGCCATCAGATGAATCGGAATTCCTGATGTATTGGAAGTTATCAGTGTACCTGGCGTACGGTGTTTTTCAACATCTGCATATACCTGCTTCTTGATATCCAGGTTTTCAACAACGACTTCGATGGTCCAATCGCACTCCTTAATTTTGGACATATCATCCGTAAAGTTCCCCAGTTTGACACGGCTGGCAAATTTCCGGTTGTAGAGCGGGGCCGGGTTTGATTTGAGTGCTGCATCAAAGGAACTTTGGACAATGCGGTTCTTCACCACCGGGTGATCCAACGCAAGGCCCTTTTTCTTCTCCTCGTCCGTCAGGTCACGGGGTGCGATGTCCAGCAGCAGGACATCACAGCCGATGTTGGCAAAATGACAAGCGATGCGCGAGCCCATAATGCCTGAACCCAATACGGCTACTTTGTGGATGGTGCGATTCATACTATATATAATAAGTGTTATGTGGGGTTGGCTACTTTTTCTGAAGAAGCATAGGCTTCATTTCGTTCAATGATCTTGTTGATATCTTCAACAACTTCAAAAAACACCTGAATTTTTTCCTCGGGTATACTTAGTCTTACCGCCGTATTAAAGCGCAAAACAGTTTCTCGGGCCATTTCCTTGCTTTTTCGCCCGGCCTTGGTCAGGTGGATGCGAACGCAACGCTTGTCTCGCTCATCCACCTTTCTATAGATAAGGCCTTTTTCTTCCATGGACTTAAGAAGGCGGGTAAGGCTTCGGGTCTCGAGGCCCATTTTGGGGCCAATTTTAGTGGCCGGAGTGCCCTCCTCTCCCTGAATATTGAGTAAAGCATAGCCTACAGACATCGTCGAACCATACTTCAGGGCTTGTTGATTATACATCCTGGCGATCGCATGCCATGCGGCCTTGATGTGATAGTCTATGGTTTCCTCGCGTTTCAATCGATAGCGAATATAGAGATAAAATTGGTATGCATGCCGAGTATTCTGTCATTTTTTTATTGTCTCCCTTTTTTTGATGCCATACCTTCTATTTACCGAAGTTAATTTGCTCGTCACCCTACACGGGCACTTTTTATTCCGATTCGGGTATTACTTCATTAGTCACCTTAGCGGATGACTACAATCAGTTGTTTCCCTGTAGATTATCATTCCACAACGTAGTCTGTGGGCCCAACTTTGAACCATCAACCAGAAGCCATATGAAGACCAACATGATTTCAAACGTTAGAAACACCTTCTTACTGGTTTTGGTGCTTGCTTTCGCAGCAAACGCCCAGACCTACAAACAAACGGGTGACAGCTATCTTAACGTAGCTGGTAAATCCACCCTTCACGACTGGACCATGACCTCCAAAGAGCCTGTTCTTCAGGTTGCCTTTGAGATGGGCAGTGATGGTTTACCTGCTCAGGTAAAAACACTCACCCTTACGGTTCCTGCTCAGTCTCTGAAGAGCCAGCATTCTGCCATGGACAAAAATGCATACAGCTCCCTAAAGACAGACAAGTTCAAGAACATCACATTTGTACTGACTTCAGCCAAGGTTACCAAGGGCTCCATTGAGTGCACCGGCAACCTGACCATCGCGGGCACAACCAAGCCCGTTACACTTACGGCAACCGTCACCACTAAAGATGGTGGTATCCTGCATTGCACCGGCAGCAAGACTTTTAAAATGAGCGAATACCAGGTAGAGCCCCCAACATTCATGTTCGGCACGGTAAAGACAGGAGACGAAATCACCGTGACTTTCAATGTTGACCTCAGTCTGGTCAAAGCATAAAGACAACTTATATTTTAACCTTTTAACCAGTTTTATATGAAAACAAGAATAAATCAATCAAGCTATTGGTTAACCCTCTTGTTGTTGCTCACGACGCTGGGAGCGTTTGCGCAACAACCGGCTATCCAATATTTCCGCCCCTATGATCAACGCGGTGTTAACGTGTATGAAACACCAAAAAATGACACCGTAGTATTCGATGGACTGAAGCTTCGCCTGGGAGCTAACTTTACCCAAGGCTGGCAGAACATCACACACAGCAACAATGCACGTGCTATTCTTACCGGCGCAGGCAACTTGTATGAGTCTGCTCCCGGTTCAAACACGTTCTACACTAACCTCGCAGGTACCGGTGCTCCTGTTACCAACCTGACTCAGGATCCTAACGTATACGGTGGCTATATCAGCCCCACAGGTCAGTTGTATTCCAACAGCAACGCCGTTTACCAACAAGCTGGCGGTTTCCCCCTCGCACAGGCTAACTTCAACATGGATATCCAATTGGCTGACGGTGTTCGTGTAAGCTTGGTTTCCTATATGTCTGCTCACCACCACAATGAGTTCTGGGTAAAGGGCGGATATTTTCAAATTGACAAAGTTGGTTTCATTGGCAGCGAGTTTCTGAACAACCTGTGGAAAAACCTGACGTTGAAAGTTGGTCACATGGAAATTAACTACGGTGATGCTCACTTCCGTCGTACAGACGGTGGTAATGCACTGTACAACCCCTTCATTGAAAACAACCTGATGGATGCCTTCACTACTGAAATTGGTGCTGAATTGTACTGGCAGAAAAATGGCATCATCGGTATGATCGCCATGACCGACGGTGAAATTCAGGGAAACGTTTCCAAACCTGATGATCGCAAACCTTCCATCTATGGTAAATTAGGTTTCGATAAGAAATTCGGAGATATCCGCGCTCGTTTGACGGGTTCATTCTACACCACCAAATCTTCTATCAGCAACACCCTGTATGGTGGCGATCGCACTGGTTCCAACTATCAGTACGTGATGGAGCCCTGGAACGCAACATTGACGGGTAACGCCTTCTCTGGCCGTATCAACCCCGGTTTCAAAGACAACGTAACTTCCATCATGGTTAACCCCTTCGTGAAGTTCAAAGGCATCGAATTGTTCGGTACTTATGAGACCTCTTCTGGAAACTCTCAGGTAGAAAACGGTGAAGTAAAATACAGTGACCCGACCAAGCCTACCTTCTCAGCACTTCCTAACCGCAGCTGGCAACAAATCGAAGCTGACGTAGTGTATCGCTTTGGCAAGAATGAGCGCTACTATATCGGTGCGAAGTATAATAAAGTATCTGGTACCGCAGTATTTGGACAAAGCACTTCAGCTACCAACATCAATCAAGGTACTCGTCAGGATGTATCGGTTGAGCGTACTTCATTCGGTGCTGGCTGGTTCATTACCCGCAACGTGCTATTCAAAGCCGAATATGTAAATCAGAAATACAACGACTACCCGACGGAGAACATCCTGAGCGGTGGCAAGTTTAATGGCCTGATTGTACAAGGTATAATTGGTTTCTAGGTTAGATTACAAATGATTCCGGCCCGGCTCTGATGAGTTGGGCCGGTTTTTTTGTGCCTTATCCTTATCTTGCCCGCGTATGCGTATCCTGCTCAGTATCCTGTGTTTAATCCTATTCGCTGAATTCCGAATGGACGACAGTGTGCTGGTACATCGGCTGATTGTGCAGCCCGACAGCCGACTTACCATAGAAGGCAAGACCAATGTAAACAAGTTCACATGTGCTATTCCGCATTACGTTGGCCGGGATACGCTTGTGCTTCATGAGGGGGGTAAGGGTACGCGACCCGTTTTCGTCAAAGGTTCTGTATCCCTGGATGCCTCAAGTTTTGATTGCGGAATTGCACCGATGACCGCGGACTTCAGAAAAACAATTAACTCAAAAGTGCATCCCGCCATTATCATTGACTTCATCTCTTTCGAGCGAACTCCGAGTTACGCATACGGAGAAGAAAAATTCAAGGGCATTATCAATATCTCCCTGGGTGGTACAACAAAGTTGTTTGAGATGATTTGTACCATTGAGTCCAAGCCATCTGGTCTTATTCACCTGAGCGGTGGAAGGGAATTCACCTTTGCGGATTTTAATCTGGAGCCTCCCAAGCACATGATGGGGCTGGTAAAAGTTCAGCCGGACCTCCACGTGAAGTTCAATCTCATTTTGAAGTTAGATACGTACTGAACGCTAACAGATACGGGGTAACTGTTCTCCTGTGAGGTAATTAACAACCCGCTTTCCTCCCACTTTGCTGGATAACACCACCTGACCCGGATGGTCGGTTGTCACTGTTCCAATCATGGTGGCTTCTTTACCGTATTCTTCCTGTTGGATCAGCGATATGACCTGGCTGGAAACAGCCGGATCAACAATTGCAATGAATAGTCCTTCATTCGCTACATAGAGCGGATCAAGTCCAAGCATTTCACAAGCGCCTTCAACCTGTTCATCCACCGGAATATTTTTTTGAATCAGGTCGATGCCCATTTTGGTCTGGCCCGCCAATTCATTCATCACGGTAGCGACACCTCCACGGGTAGGATCCCTGAAAAACCGTACCTGGTCGCCTGCCTGATCAAGAATTTTCTTAACGATGTGGTTCAGGTTCCGGGTATCACTCTCAATAGTAGTTTCAAACTCGAGGCCCTTCCGTTGTGACATGATGGCTATGCCGTGGGTTGCCATCGGGCCGCTCAGGATGATATGATCTCCCGATTTAATTCGACTATGGTGAATATTGGCGAGGGGATGCAACACGCCAATGCCCGATGTATTAATAAAAATCTTATCCCCCTTACCCCTTTCCACCACCTTGGTGTCACCGGTGACAATCTGTACGCCGGCCTTTTCACTGGCTACTTTGATAGAGAGCAATATCTCCCACAATTCATCCATGCGGAGTCCCTCCTCAATAATAAATGCAAGTGAAAGAAACTTCGGGATGGCACCACACATGGCGAGGTCATTGACAGAGCCATTCACTGCCAATTCGCCAATGTTGCCCCCAGGGAAAAACACCGGTGAAATTACATAGCTATCGGTACTGAAGGCGACTTTCCCGGCCAGGGAAAATATAGCTCCATCATGCTGCTGATCGAGGTATTCGTTTTTTAGCAAATCAAATACACCGGACTCCAACAGCCGGTGCGTCAATAGTCCGCCACTGCCATGCCCCATGGTAATTACATCAAAGTCAAGCTTGGGTAAGGGGCAATTGAGTTTTACAGAGAGTCGTTGTGTCATGCGTGCACCGGATTGTTGTTTGCGTAGTGATAGTAAGCGGCGCAGGCTCCTTCGCTGCTTACCATGGGTGCGCCCAGTGGATGCTCGGGATTGCACGTTATCCCGAAGTTAGGGCACTGCACGGGCTTCTTCAAGCCTTTCATAATGGCACCTGAAATACAAGAGGCATTCTCGGGCACAGATGGAAGATTGAGTTTGAATTTTAGTCTGGCGTTGAAGGATGCATAATTACCCTTGACCTCATAGCCGCTCATGGGAATTTCTCCAATCCCTCTCCAGGTGCGGTTGGAGGTTTCAAACACTTCGCCAATGGTTTCCTGAGCCAGTTTGTTTCCTTCGCGCTGAACCACCCGGGCGTATTGGTTTTCGAGCTTTGCTTCGCCTTTCTCCAATTGCTGAACAGCCATAAGTATTCCCTGCAGCAGGTCTACCGGCTCAAACCCGGTAACAACAATGGGCAGTTTATATTTCTCTACGATGGGATCATATTCATTCATTCCCATGATCGTGCACACATGGCCTGCGGCCAGAAAGGCATCAATTCGTGTTTCCGGATCACCGAGGATGGCCTCCATCGCTGGCGGCACGAGAACATGAGACGCCAGAATACTATAATTGGTCACACCTAGTTTACTTGCCTGAACTACCGACAAGGCATTAGCTGGTGCGGTGGTCTCAAATCCCACGGCAAAAAATACTACTTCCCGATCAGGGTTTTCTTTGGCCAACTTGACGGCTTCAAGTGGGGAATACACGATACGAACATCCCCACCATTTGCCTTTACCTCCAGCAAGCTTTTGGACGAACCGGGCACCCTGAGCATGTCCCCAAAAGAGCAAAGGATCACCTGCTTTTCGCTGGCGAGGTAGATCGCCTCGTCAATTATTCCAAGAGGCGTAACACACACCGGGCAACCTGGGCCATGCACCATGGTTATTTGCTCGGGTAGCATATCAAGAATGCCGTTCTTCACCAGACTGTGGGTTTGTCCGCCACAGATTTCCATGATTGTCCAGGGGCGGGTTACTACCGCACGTATAGCACTTACCAGTTCCTGAACGGCCGCCCCATCGCGGAATTCTGAAATATATTTCATCGTGCGCAGGTTTATTCGTTATCCAGTTCACTCAGCTCCCCTATCTGCTTAATGTATTCGAAGGTTTTGTGTGCCTCCGCCTCATCAACAAGGCTAATGGCCACACCGACATGGACTAATACATAGTCACCCACTTTGGCATCAGGCAACATAGACAGGTTAACTTCTTTCATGATTCCACCAAATGAAACCTTGCCAAAGCGGAACGTTTCATCGAGTTGGCCGGTAATGGCGATAAGTTTTCCGGGGATGGCTAAGCACATGATCTTGTTTTTAAATAGTTACCAGTTCTCTTCGGGTCATCAGTCGTTCGGGTATTCCCATCTGAATGGTATCAAATGCCAATTGCCCGAAGCTGATGCACTCATCATTCGGTGAGAGTTGTTGATGGAAATACAAGGTGTACTTGTTTCCCAGCCGGCTCTTAATGATGTCGACCAATACGGTATTTTGAAATACGCCTCCACTAAACGCCAGATTATTTATTTGCTCGCGGTTAGCCACTTCATGAATCCAGTCTACCAAACGAACATGCAATCGATATGCGAGCAGCTCATGGCTTACGCCCTGTAAGATACCATCCACGAGATCGCTGAATAAGGAAACAACCGAGAACGGTTCATGATCTGGTAGCGGCACATCACCATGAGAGCCTTTGCTTGCCAATGCCTCGAGGTACATGGCGGCTTCTCCTTCATAGCTGGTCTTATCACACAACCCCAGCAGTGATGCTGCGGCATCAAAGAGACGACCCATGCTGGATGTGTTCATCGGGCCCGGCTTATCAATCATGCGGGTGTATAAACTCCACTCTTTCTCGGTGAATTTGTCTTTCAATAACGTGACTGCCTGAGGAACATCTTTACATAGGGACAATGCACAAAGCCGGGGTTCTCTTGAAAATTTATCTCCCAAAAGGTGATCATAGTAAGGCAGGTGCTCAATCCGCTCGAATGCATGATGTGAGTACGTGAAGAACTCACCACCCCACACGCCGCCATCATCACCCCAACCGGTACCATCCCAAATTACACCCAATACCGGGTCAGGACAGTTGAGCAATTTATTCTCTCCCAGCACTGCACAAAAATGCGCGAGGTGATGCTGAACGGTGACCACACCGGCGCCAAAATTCCTTGCCAGTTTGCGGCCAGCAGCAGATGCAAAATAAGCCGGATGAAGATCGACGATTACTTTTTCTGGTGATGCATTAAAGAGATGAAGCAAGTGATCCAATGTAGTATGGTAGCTGGCCTGGGTATGGTAATTCTCCAGATCGCCGAGGTATTGGCTGACATACACATTGCCCTGGCGAAGCAGGGAAAAAGAACTTTTCATTTCACCGCCCATGGCCAGTACTGTGTCGGTGCGACCAATCATGGGATGTGGCAGGAACGTGGGTGCATAACCCCGGGAGCGACGGATAACGATCCGTTGCCGCGCAAACGGTGAATATTGAACTACGCTGTCATCCTGAGGCACGACAATGTTTCGATTGTTGGTTACAAAGAAGTCTGCTACCGGAGCCAGGTTGGTCAGGGCGTCCTGATCCTGAAAATAAATCGGTGAGCCGCTCAGATTGCCACTGGTGGCCAGGATCGGTTTCTTCCATTTATCCATCAAAAGCGCCAACAATGGGGTGTATGGTAACATGACTCCAATCTTATTGAGCCCCGGGGATATTTGCCGACGGCAAACGGCTGCCCGGTGATGTTCCTTCCATTTCAATAAAACGATAGGCGCTTCAATGGAACACAGGGCTTCCTCCTCTTCGCGTGAAACATGGGCATCTTCGCGAATGCGTTCAATGGATGGATAGAGTACGGCAAATGGTTTAGTTGGCCGGTGCTTTCTTTCTCGAAGGAGCTTAATGGCCTCTTCATTGGCTGCATCGGCAAGTAACAAGTATCCCCCTATGCCTTTGAGGCAGACGATCTTTCCATGTTCCAGTCCAGTACAGGTTAACGAAATAACAACGTCCGGGCTTTTTGAAATCAGTTTTCCTTCATTATTAAGGAGCGCGAGTTCAATTCCACAAGCCGGACATGAATTGGTTTGTGAAAAGTAGCGGCGATTTTCCGGGTGATTGTATTCATCCTGACAGGGGGCGCATTGTTCAAACGGCCGCATGGTGGTGTATTCCCTGTCATAAGGAAGCTGTTGGATGATCGAGTAACGTGGGCCACAATCAGTGCAGGTTGTGAATGCATAGTTGTGTCTGCGGTTAAGCGGATCAAGAATTTCCTGCCTGCAGGCATCACATAAGCCCAGGTCGGGTGTCAATAACAGGTTTGGGCTGGTATCCGATGTGCTTTCAATTATTTGAAAGTCGGGGTAGTCCGCATCCTGCACCTCCTCAAATGAGTGCCTCATGATACGGGCATTGGCGGGAGGATGAACGGTGGCTTCGTGGTAAAACTTGCGGATGTTTCCTTCCGGACCGGTCAGGGCAATATGAACGCCATCGGTGCCATTACTCACCCAGCCCCTGACATTTAACTTTTTAGCCAGCCGGTATGCGAATGGTCTGAAGCCCACACCCTGTACCTGGCCTTCGATATGAAGATGGAAGGAAGCCATGACGTCATTTCAAGACGGCCGGTTCATGCACCCGGCTTTTTAGCCAATGATACCAATCTTCAAGTCCCTGACCCCGCGTAGCGGATAGTTCAATGAATTCCAGTTTTGGATTTACCTGACGGGCATAAGTCTTGGCCAACTCGCAATCAAAATTTACATAAGGAAGGAGGTCGATCTTATTAATGATACACAGGTCACTGGATTGAAACATGTCCGGGTATTTCAGTGGCTTGTCATCTCCCTCGGTAACAGAAATGATAACAACCCGGGATTGCTCACCCAGGTCAAACATGGCCGGACACACCAGGTTACCAATGTTCTCAATGATGACTACCGAATTATTCTCTGGTCTTAGCTTTTGGATTGCATTTTCAATCATGTCCGCATCCAGGTGACAGCCTTTGCCCGTATTGATTTGTACTACGGGTGCGCCTGTGGCGGCAATACGATCCGCGTCATTGGTTGTTTGCTGATCACCTTCAATAACAGAAAATGTCAGATCGCCATTGAGATCCGATAAGGTGCGCTCCAGTAATGAAGTCTTACCTGAACCGGGGCTGCTCACCAGGTTAAGGGCCAGGATATCCTTGGCCATAAAATAGCCCCTGTTCCGCTCCGCCTTAAGGTTGTTTTTGAGCAGAATATCCTGCTCCAGATCAAGCTGAATTCGCCTGGGTGGCTCCGCTTCGGTAGGCAGTTTCGTTAATTGAAGTCCCTGTAAATCAAGGGGTTTGGCTGTTTCTACTTTTCTGATAAGAACAGACGATTCGTGATCACAACCACAGGTGGCACACATAACGATAGCTTTAGTTCAGCGTAATTGACTTGATCTGCAATTCCTTGCCCTGTATCACCTGTATGAGGTGATCGCCACAGGCGGGGCAAGGGTCAAATAGTTCTTTGATTTCAAATTCTGCATCGCAGTTGCTGCATTTGGCTTTGCCGGGCATTCGGATAATGTTCCGGTGGGCTTGTTGAAGGACGGTGTTCTTTACGCCAGCCTCCCAGGAAAATTCCAGTGCGTGATCGTCCACACCAGCCAGCGCACCAATCACCAGATCAATGCTCTCCACCGATGTGGCATGGTGTTCCTTCACCTTTTCGGTGGCGGTATCCACAATGCTCATGACAATTGACAACTCGTGCATGCGATTACTTGCCTGCGTTTCGGCGGGCGCGTTTTACTTTCCAAACAATGAACAGGGCCGCCACAGAAATGGTAAGCAACACCGGCAGGGCGTGTTCCGGATTTCCGAGGTAATGACCGGGGCTGAGTGGATTTTCGTGTCCATGTCCGGGATGAGCAAAAGATGCGGCTGGACCCGCTACGATGGCGATGATTGCAAGTAGTCGTTTCATAGGGTTTGGGATTTAAAAACGTACCCTAAGCTATTTCTTCATCAAGCTGGTTTGTATGACATAAATCATAGCCATTGCTGAATAATCTCATGTGAATGAGGGGTGGTTGTCAGTAAGATTTGTTAACAGGATTTTCTTCGGGAAACCCGACTCAAGCAGTTTAGAACTTATCTAAATAAACCTCAACCAAGAAGATATGCTAACTGAATTATCCACCTCAGAGCCCTCGACCAAGCGGAAAACGTACTACGAAGAGCTGATCGAAAAAGGCTACTCGCGCAGAGACTTTATGAAGTTCTGCACGCTCATGACCGCCTACATGGGGCTGCAGTCAACAGCCGTCGCCCAGGTAGCCGACGCCTTAAAGGCCACACCGCGTGTACCGGTGATCTGGTTGCACTTCCAGGAGTGTACCTGCTGCAGCGAATCTTTCATCCGCTCGTCGCACCCGATCGTTGCCGACATCATCCTCGACAAAATCTCGCTGGACTATACTGAAACACTGATGGCGGCAGCTGGTCACCAGGCAGAAGAGGCCATGCACAAGACTATGGAAGAGTACAAAGGCAAGTATGTGCTTTGTGTAGAAGGTTCAGTACCTGCTGGCGCAGACGGTGTGTACTGCATGATTGGTGGAAAATCCTCTATGGATATCCTCCATGAAGCTGCTGAAAATGCCATGGCGGTTGTTTGCTGGGGTAGTTGCGCCAGCAATGGTTGTGTGCAGTCCGCTAAACCAAATCCCACACAAGCCACTCCGATTCATAAAATCATCAAGAACAAGCAAATCATAAAAGTGCCCGGTTGTCCTCCCATTGGTGAGGTGATGGCCGGTGTGTTGGTTCACCTGATCACCTTCGGTACTGTACCGGCACTGGATGGCGTTGGACGTCCGAAAGCATTCTACTCAAAACGCGTTCACGACAGCTGCTATCGCCGCCCCTACTACGATGCCGGCATGTTTGTTGAAACCTTTGACGATGAAAACGCCAAACGGGGCTATTGCCTCTACAAAGTGGGATGCAAGGGCCCAAGCACGTACAATGCGTGCGGTGTGATGCGATGGAACAATGGCACAAGCTATCCCATCCAATCCGGTCATGGATGCTTTGGTTGCAGCGAAGAAAGCTTCTGGGACAATGGTCCCATTTACGAGCGCATGGTCAATGCCGGAGGCTTCGGTATCGAAGAAAATGCAGATAAGGTGGGTTTAACTGCACTTGGCATCACCGCGGCTGGTATTGCTGCGCACGCCGTGGCCACCAACCTCAGAAAGCATAAGATGGTTGAAGACCTGATCACAGAAGGAAAACAGTCAGAAAAAGAACTCAACAAAGACTAACACACTATGACACGCATTGTAGTTGATCCCATTACCCGCATCGAAGGGCACCTGCGGATCGAAGCAGAAATAAAAGACGGAAAGATTTCCGAAGCATACAGCTCTGGCACCATGGTTCGCCTCATCGAAGAAATTCTTCGTGGCCGCGACCCACGTGATGCATGGGCGTTTGTTGGCCGCGTTTGTGGGGTTTGCACCACGGTGCACTCCATGGCATCTATCCGCGCCGTTGAAGACGCATTGAACATTGCTGTTCCCCCGAATGCTGAGCTGGTTCGCAACCTGATGTTCTGTGCGCAGAACATTCATGACCACGTAGTCCATTTCTATCACCTGCACGCCCTTGACTGGGTAGACGTGGTGAGCGCACTGAAAGCCGACCCCAAGAAAACATCTGAAATTGCCCAAAGCATTTCACATTGGCCCAAGAGTTCACCCGGCTATTTCTCCGACCTGCAAAAGCGACTGACGAAGTTTGTTGAAAGTGGTCAACTTGGAATTTTTGCAAACGGATATTGGGGCCATCCCGCTTATAAACTGCCTCCGGAAATAAATCTCATCGGTGTCGCCCACTACCTGGAAGCCCTTGAATGGCAAAAGGAAATTGTAAAGGTGCATACCATATTCGGTGGCAAGAACCCGCACCCCAACTTCCTCGTGGGAGGTATGGCGTGCTCCATCAGTCTGGACGATGCCAGTGGTATTAATGCCGAGCGCCTCGCCTATGTGCAACAGTTACTTAAGCAGGCAAAAGATTTTGTTGAGCAGGTTTATATTCCTGACTTGCTGGCCATCGCGCCCTACTATCTTGACTGGGGTGCCATTGGTGGTGGTCTTGGAAACTATCTCGTGTATGGAGATCTCTCCACGTCAAGCTATCGGGATGTTGCCAACTACAAGTTCCCGGCTGGTGCCATTCTCAACAAAGACCTGAGCCACATTCACGAAGTAGATCTTCGCAATGATGCAGAGATTCAGGAATTCATTCCACACAGCTGGTATTCATATGCCGGAGGCGATGGCGTTGGTTTGCACCCATGGAAAGGAGAAACCAAGTTGAATTACACTGGTCCTAAACCGCCCTTCGATCACCTGGACATCAATCAGAAGTATAGCTACCTCAAAACTCCGAGATGGAAAGGTAATGCCATGGAAGTTGGTCCGCTGGCGCGGGTGTTGGTGGGCTATGCAAGCGGAAGGCCGGACTTCAAAGAAGTAGTTGACAGCACACTGGCCAAGCTGAATGTGCCTGCCACTGCGCTCTTCTCAACCCTGGGACGAACCGCTGCACGCGGTCTCGAATCAATCCTGGTTGCACAATGGGCGCTTGAGTTCTACGATCAACTGATCACCAACATCAAGAATGGTGACACGCGGATGGCGAATATGGAAAAATTCAAGCCAGAAAGCTGGCCCGCTGCTGCTAAAGGGGTTGGTCATACCGAAGCACCCCGTGGCGCACTGGCACACTGGATTGATATCGAAGATCGCAAGATCAAGAACTATCAATTGGTTGTGCCCTCTACCTGGAATGCATCACCACGTGATCTGGAAGGCAAGTCCTCTGCCTATGAAGCTGCGCTCAAGGACACCCCGATTGCAGACGAAAACAAGCCGGTTGAAATCCTGCGTACCATTCACAGCTTCGACCCTTGTCTGGCCTGCGCCGTTCACCTCTATGATGAAGAGGGCAAGCACGTAAGTAAGGTTAAAGTACTCTAACCCGACACGACCATGAATTCAGCTACTATTTCCAAACCGATACGGTTGCGCCGGGTGTTTGTCTGGCAACTTCCGGTTCGGTACTATCACTGGATCAATGCGGCATGCATTCTCGTGTTGATTGCCACCGGACTGATTATCGGCAATCCGCCAGCCATCATGACCGGCCAGGAAGCCTATTCCAACTTCTGGTTTGGCACAACCCGCTTCATCCACTTTGTGGCCTCCTATATTTTCCTGTTCAACTTTCTGTTCAGGATTTATTGGGGCTTTGTTGGCAACCGCTATGCAAGCTGGAAGAATTTCATTCCCACGAATGCGAAGTATTTCAAAGACATGTGGCTAATCCTGAAGTCAGATATTTTCATGACCCGGGGATATAGCATACATACGATTGGCCATAACCGCCTCGCCGGGTTCATCTATTTCCTGACGTTTATCGCATTTGGGGTGCAGTGCCTTACCGGCTTTGGTCTTTACTCTGCCATGAGTGACTGGTGGTTGCCCAATTTGTTCTCCTGGGTACCGGCTGCTTTCGGCGGTGACTTTATGATGCGCACTATCCATCACTGGTCCATGTGGTTCTTCATTCTGTTCTCTGTTGTGCATGTTTATCTCGTCTTCTATCACGACTACGTAGAGGGGCGCGGTGAGATATCATCGATGGGAGGAGGATGGAAATTTATTGAAGAGGATACATTCGAAGAAAATAAGAAAGCATAAATGGAAAATAAACCTGTATTGATTCTTGGCATTGGCAATTACCTGATGGGCGACGAAGGACTTGGCGTTCATCTGGCCAATCAACTCAAGGCTGAGGTTGATCCGGGTTTGGCTGATGTGCTGGATGGCGGAACTGCGGGGTTCCAGTTGATGGAATACCTGGAGTCTTATCCTAACATCATTTTAATTGATGCTACCCTGGATGGTAAGCCTGCGGGCACCATCCAGCGCATAAAGCCACGATTTTCCAAAGATTTTCCCAGTGCCATGAGCACACACGAGATTGGATTAAAGGATCTCGTGGAAGGCCTGTACCTGTTGGGGAAACTTCCCAACATTGACCTGTTTATTGTCTCAATTGAAAAAATTCAGCCCCTGTCCACCGAGCTTTCACCGGAAGTAAGTCGTGTGTTTCCACAACTGAAAAGCCAGATTGTTAAACTCGCTGCGAGCTACCAGGCCGAAGGCATACTGAAATAACCCAAAACCCTAAGTACCCCGGCGCGCCGTGTGAAGCCCAAAGCTGAGCACGGCGCTATTTTTTTGTGTGGCCCTGACGCTTATTTAGCCGGCGCTCACCGATGGCATAAATGACAAAGATTCCAATGAATGCGAATCGGGCGAATGTAGGTGCAATGGGTGTAATGGCTGCTGAGAATAACCAAACCGCGGGAGCTACCCAACCCCGAAGGATGAACCACTGTGAGATGACCGATGTCAATTGATCATCAATGCCATGGGTCTTAATGATGTACCGGATCATGGCATAGTTAAAGATCCCGATGGCAACCAGATTGAAACAGTAAAAAATAAATGGGCCGTCCTGGTTGAAATTCTTTGCATAGAAGCCCGTGGAAAACGGGAGCAGCACAACAAAGAGCAACAACCACAGATTTAGCCACAACAGGCGGTTGTCATAGGTGCGGACAAACTGCGCCATGGCCAGGTGCGAACGCCAATAAAGTGCCGTCACCACAAAACTGATCAACAAGCTGATGAAGCTCGTCGTGAGTTTACTCAATACACCTGCGGTACCATATTCAGCGAGGTCTGCTGATGTGGGTACTTTGACCTCTAACACCAACAGCGTAATGGCAATGGCAAAGATGGCATCGCTGAAATTATTTACCCGATCATTGGGATATCTATTGATCATGATGAATAGTCGTGAAGTTATTTCTTGTGTCGGGCGAGGGCTGCGGCCTGGCCGATCCAGTTGTCGCGCCCGATACGGTCAGGAAACGATTTAAGGCTAACTGCGATCTTGTCGATCATTTCCGGTGTTAGCTCACTGATCTGCTGAAAGGTGTATATGCCCAGCGCATTAAGCTTCTTCTGAATGGCCGGACCGATACCGCTGATCTTTGTAAGATCATTGCGGGTTTGTGTGGTGCTGGGTGTGAAACGTGACCTGTCCTTTTCAGGCAAGGAATGAGTAACAATTGCCGGGCTTACTACAGGCTGGGCTTTCTGCTTTGCTAATTCTTCCTTCAACTTTTCAGCAGTGGTGCGGATAGCATCTGATTCGTTTTTCAGATTTTCATACCTGCGTTGAACCTGCTGCAGCTCTTGCTCCAGGGTGGACACCTGTCGCTTTGCTTCGCTCAGGAGCGGCTCCGTAACTTTTTTTACTTGTGCCAACAGCGAAACCTCTCGCTGCCATTCAGCTACATGTCGACGGGCATCCTGATTTTCCTTTTCCAGCAGGCGTACCTGGCTTGCCAGGCCGTGACGTTCCCGGCGCAGTCCGTTCATTTGCTCCCGAAGAAACAGGAATGTCTTTTCGTTAATAAGCCAGGAGCCGACGATTCCTATCAAGAATGCAAGAAGAATCATGCCCAGCACTTCCAGATTGGCGGCAAGGGCACATAAGTGCCGCACCTGACACAGATACCACTGCGAAAAGAAAACGCAAAGGAGAAGAAAACCCGTAATGAGTGCGTAAACGGCTTTCATAACTTCCGGCAATGGCTATGTGAAGGTACGGTTTCCCGGTCGCTACCCAAAAAAGTGCGCCCTGAGGTGCAACCCTCCTCCAGCATGCTTCGTCTTATACATAATTGACTTAGGTATTAGCCATGCATTCACCTGAACTCCTCAAAGGCACCTTGCAGACCATTGTTCTCAAGGTATTAAAAGACCGGGGACGCATGTACGGTTACGAAATAACCAATTGCGTCCGCGAATTATCCGACAGCAGACTTCAACTGACCGAAGGAGCCCTGTATCCAACCCTGCATAAACTGGAGGCGGAGGGCTTTCTCAAGACCGAAACCATCATGATGGGAAAGCGGGTTCGCAAGTATTATTCGCTCACCGCCGAGGGGCGCGCCTCCACGCGTGAACGGGTTTCAGAATTTGTTGACTTCATCAGAACCATGTCCCATGTACTGCAAGTGGAATTGGGGTAATGGCGTTGTCTTCTGAACATATTGACTTTATTATCAAAGACCTCAACTACCGGGGCATCATCATTGAGGAGATTGAAGCAGAAATATTGGATCATGTTTGCTCCGCCGTTGAGGACCGGATGAATCAGGGTGAAAAGTTTCAGGATGCATATGATCGTGTTGTCCGTGCATTTGGTCAAACGCGGGGATTATTAGACACACAGCAGAAAGTGTTGGAGGCCGAACATCAAAATAAACCAGGAAGAATGATCAAGAATTTTATCACCATCGGGTTGCGCAATGTTCGCAAACAGGGTTTTTACTCATTCATCAATATCACCGGTCTGGCCGTTGGGCTTGCGGCTTGTCTGGTCATTACGCTTTTCATTATTGACGAGCTGAGCTATGATAAGTACAACACCAGGGCGGATCGGATTTATCGGGTGAATAACGAAATCAAATTCGCCGAGAACTATTATCACATCACCTCAAGTTCGGCCCCCACGGCTCATGCGCTGCAACAAGACTATCCAGAGATCGAGGCCACCGTGCGGTTTCGGAGTTACGGATCGTACCTGGTTCGGCCCGAAAAAGCAACCGAGAGCATTAAGGAAAATCGCGTAATCTGGACCGACAGCACATTCTTCCGCATCTTTTCAGTGAATGTTCTCGAGGGAGATGCGAGAACCGCGCTGGCACAACCGGCGAGTATCGCCATCAGCCATAGTCTCGCACAGAAGTATTTTCCCAACGAATCCGCACTTGGTCAATCCTTATTACTGGACGAAAAGTACAATGCCAAAATCACCGCTGTCTTCGAAGACATGCCCCGGGCTTCGCATTTTCATTTCGACATACTCATAGCGATGGTGGGCGACTGGCCTGTGGCGCAAGAAGCTCAATCAACCGTATTTCTGAGCAATAACTTTCAAACCTATTTGCTCCTGAAAGAAGGTGTCAGTGGCAGGGCCCTGGAGGAAAAGCTTCCTGGATTTCTGGACAAGTATGTCGGTCCCCAGATTGCTCAGATATTCGGAAAGGGTTTTACCATGAAGCAATTCGAAGAATCGGGCAACAAGTATCAAATGACACTTATGCCCTTGTTGGATATTCACCTGTACTCCGATCTCAAGGGGGAACTGGAAGCCAATGGAAGTGTTACTTATGTTTATCTGCTTACTGCAGTGGCTCTTTTCATTTTGACTATTGCGTGCATCAATTTTATGAACCTGTCTACCGCACGTTCAAGCAACCGCGCTAAAGAAGTTGGCGTTCGCAAAGTCATGGGGTCGATGCGTTCTCATCTCGTACGCCAGTTTCTTACTGAATCTACACTTATCACCCTGTTTGCCTTCGTGGTGGCTGTTGGGCTCGCCTACCTTATACTTCCTTTCTTTAATGACCTTGCGCTTAAGCAGCTCGAAATCCCGTTTCAAAGTCCGCTCTTCTATATCGCTCTTCTCCTTGGCGTCATTCTGGTGGGGCTTATGGCCGGTCTGTATCCGTCATTTATCCTGTCGGCATTCAACCCGGCCCAGGTGCTCAAAGGCACACTGGCGAAAGGGTCCAGGAGCGGTATGGTCAGAAGTTCGCTCGTCGTCTTTCAATTTATCATTTCCATCTTTCTCATCATCGGCGCTATCACCATTCAGCGTCAGTTAACATACATTCAGAACAAGAAGCTTGGATTCGAAAAGAATCAGGTATTGGTGGTCCACGATGCCTATGCGCTTCGGCCGAACGTGGAGGTTTTTAAACAGGCGGTAAAATCAATCGCCGGTGTAGAAAACTGTACCGTTTCAGGATTTCTTCCTGTTGAAAATTCGGATGTCTCCCGCAACGACAACAGCTTTTGGAAAGAAGGTAAGACGCCCGCGACTGAAAATCTGGTAAGCATTCAGGACTGGCGGGTTGACGATGATTACGTGCAAACGTTGGGCATGAAAATGAAGTTGGGGCGCTCATTCTCACCGGAGTTTCCATCAGATTCAGATGCCGTGGTGCTTAATGAGGCTGCGGCTGCACAGTTTGGACTTGGGGAGAATCCCATTGGCCAACGCATCGCCACATTCAAAGCTCAACGCCCAGACGGCTCGCCCGATCCAACCAGGTTATCCACATGGACCGTCATTGGGGTGGTCGAGAACTTTCACTTTTCCACCATGCGTGAGGGCATCACTGCATTGGGTTTGTTCTTGCGCAGAAGCGACGGTTTTGTTAGCATTCGTTTTCAGGGAAAGGATACCCAGTCAATAATCAATGAGGTTGAGTCTGCGTGGAAGCGACTGGCACCAGGAAAACCCTTTCAATATGGATTCCTGGACGATGACTTCGGAAAAATGTATGCCAATGAGCAACGTCTTGGTAAAATCTTTGGGTTGTTCGCTGGGCTTGCAATTTTGATTGCATGCCTTGGGCTGTTTGCCCTAACCTCATTTACGGCTGAGCAACGAACTAAGGAAATTGGTATCCGAAAGGTTCTTGGTGCTTCAGTGCCAAGCATTGTACTGCTGCTCTCCCGTGAATTTGGCAAGCTGATCCTTATCGCTTTTCTCCTCGCTGCTCCCCTGGCATGGTATGGAGTTGATTGGTGGTTGAACCGCTATACCTATAAAGCAGAAATCGGATTGGGTGTCTATATCATCGCCGGTCTCACCGCCTTTGCCGTTGCGTTGATCACCATGGGCTATCAATCCATCCGGGCAGCTTCTAACAATCCGGTAAAATCACTGCGAAGCGAATAATTACTTAATGTTCCGGAGAAGTTTTTCATAGAACCAGATTGCGCTGCGGTAGCTTTCCAGGCTTACGCGCTCATCTATACCATGAAATCCAATTGGATCCATCATGGGGCTAAATTTGATGATGCCTTTGGAAACTCCGCCAAAATAGCGGGAGTCTGTGCCACCTACCAGCAGAAAGGGTGAAGTAATGGTCCCGGGAAAAGTACGCCGTATGGCTTCGTTTACCGTAGCATAAGCAAAGCTGTTGACTGGTGTTACCTCCGATGCCTCGGAGATAAATCCACTGGCCACTTCTATCTTGATGCGGTCGTCATTGATTATTTCCTTAACTCGGTCAATCACAAACTGACCACCATCGCCGGGCAGCAGACGGAAGTTGACGGTAACTTTCGCTACGGTTGGAATGACATTGTCTTTAACACCCGCTTTGAAAATAGTGGGAACAAAGGTTGTGCGAACAAAGGCATTTCCAGAAGGGCTTTTCTCATAAATCCCCTTAATCACACTTTGGAACAACCAGGGATTGGCAAATACCAACTTGTTGGCGAATGGCATCTCCGGTCCTAGGTGTTCCATAAATCCGATCGTGGATTCAGCGAGTCGGCTTTCGAAGGGCGCCTGTTGCAGCCGGACCAATGCATTGGCAAGGATATCAATCGATGTCTCTTTGTCAGGCATAGATGAATGTCCGCCGGGTTTTTCCACTGTCAATTCGAGCGAGAGATAGCCCTTCTCTGAGGTTCCAATTAACGCTATCTGTTGGGTCATGCCTGGAACCTTGTCCTTCGTGATGATGCCCCCTTCGTCCAAAACAAGATCTGCTTGTACACCGCGAGCCTTTAACAGCGCAGCCATGGCCTGGGCTCCCTTACCCCCCATCTCTTCATCATGTCCAAAGGCAAAATAGATGGTTCGCTCCGGTTGAAATTTTTCTTCCAGTAGTTTCTCTGCCGATTCCATGATGCTGATCAGGTTGATCTTATCGTCTGTAGTTCCCCGTCCCCAGATATAATTGTCCTTCACAACTCCTTCAAAGGGATCCACGGTCCACATCTTTCTGGTTTCTTCCTCAATAGGAACTACATCCTGATGTGCCATCATTACAATGGGTGCCAGCGACGGGTTCCTTCCTTCCCAGGAATAAAGCAAACTGTACCGACCCACCCGCTCATATTTCAGGTTGGCATGCACACGCGGGTAGGTTGTCTTCAGGAAGCGATGGAATCCAAAAAACTGTGCCGTATCCAATCGGGTGCTGTCGCCAAATGAAATAGTGCGGTAATGAATGGCATTTTGAAAATGCCGCACGGCCACTCCCGATATTTCAGGAGCCGGTTCTGCTTCAATCGTCAGTTGTTTTGATTTGAATTGGAGCGTGTTGAATACCAATACTGCGGCCAGCAACAACAGCACGACCAGCAAACCAAGCAGAACCTTCTTCACCATATAAGTCTATTTATATCGTTTGCCCTTCTTCATGACTATGTCGACGCGCTGTAGCAAGTCAATGTTGCGGAGGATGTCTCCTTTAACAGCAATGATGTCCGCATATTTTCCTTCCGTTACGGTTCCAAAATCTTTGTCGGCGCCCATCGCAACCGCGGGCCAGTATGTTGCTGCACGGATGGTGTACATCGGATCAAAGCCAAGACGATTGACCCAAACATCCAATTCATTCCAGGTACTTTGGCTGTGAAACTTCATGGGGATGCCACTATCGGTTCCCACCAACAATACTACGCCTGCCTCTTTTAACTGCTTAATCTTCCTCTCAAGCGTTGGTTTCCGGATCGGATTGAGTTGATAGTACGAAAGCTGTCCAGGCTTCCGGATAGACGCCTTAATGTCCTTAACAATAGAGTCTGGCATATCCAATTGCCAGCTGTTGTTGTCCAGGTGTTCAGGGTTGTCTCGAACGGCTTCAAAGTTATATAGTCCTTCTATGGTTGGCGTCCAGAACAAAGGACCAAGGCTCATCTGTGCCGTGCGCTCTTTTATCATGGCCATGATATCTTCTGGATATTCCGGTGCCGAAGCCAGGCCCGTATGCTCAAAGCAATCTACGCCGGCTTTTAATCCAATCCTGATTTCTTCCGGCCGGTGTGAATGGCCTACTACCTTGAGTTTGTTCTTGTGCGCCTCGTCCACCACTGCGGTTACTTCCGCCAGGGTCATTTGGTCCTGATCTATCAATTTGATCACGTTTACACCGGCTTTCGCCAGTTGTTTTACTTTGGCACGCGCGTCAACTTCACCGGTTACGCCCCAACGAAAAGCTTCTGTGCCCGGATAGGGCGCATGCTGAATGAAAGGACCAGACATGTACATAGTAGGTCCGGGCAATTCTCCTTTGTTTATCCTGTCGCGAACTGAAATACTGGCTTCCAGGGGACCGCCGAGATCTCGTGCGCTCGTCACCCCTGCCATCAATAACTGATGCGCTGATGCCGGCATGATAATATTCTTGGCCGCGCCCAGGTACTTCTTGTCCCAATGCGTATAGTCGCTGTGACCATTGATATACAGGTGCACGTGCATATCCCAAAGTCCGGGCATCACACTCATGCCTTCCGTTGAAATTACTTCAGCCCCGGCGGGTACCTCGAGGGTGCCCACCTGTCCTATCGCCTTGATGCGCTCACCCTCAATAATTATGACGCTATTCAACAATGGCTTTCCGCCAAATCCATCGATAAGGGTTCCACCAACAAGCGCTTTGAGTTGTGCCTGCGCCAATCCGGCAACAAGCATCAGTAAAATGACCAGTGTTCTTTTCATAGGTATGGTTGAATCCTCAAAATAGAAATTCTGTGGGTATAATAACAGCAATATTCATCGGGTGGTTTGAAAGAAGATCAGAAGAGGCGGAACCCGATTACCAACTCCGAGTATTTCAATTTGGTTGAGCCCGCGCTTTGATGACCAGATATGTAGCCTGACTCCTTGGCTGGAATGGCCCATACTTTTTCAAGGCCGTTGAAGTACATGTCTCCCAGGGATTGGCTTAGCCGATATGAAATCTGCAAGCGACGATAATGCATGCCTACATCAATCCGGTAGGACAGGGCATTTTGTGCACCAAGTGATGTGATCACCTGATTGTCTTCATAGTGTGTGGTTTGTGGTGGGGCGTAGATATCGGTTGCGATAAATACTTTTGTTACCGACTCCTTCAAACTTGCTTTCAATAAAATATTGTCGCTCACTCCTGCGCCTGCAAAAAAATGAAAGTCATCCAGCAGAGGAAATGGCTGCCAGTTAAGCCGTGCCACCAGCGGTATTTGCACATAGGTTGTGGCCAGATCTGTCATCGAGGCGGAGTAGAAGATGCTGGAGAAGGAGAACAATGAATTTTCAAAATAGCCGTTGCTCAGGTAAGTCACGCCAGTCAGAATCGAGACGCGCAGTGCTGAATGCGCTTTCTTTGGCTTCAGCATTCCTTCCAATTCAAATCCACCAAACAAGTAGTTTCCTCCTTTTTCAAATCCAAAGAGGCCATTGGACAGCCTCGTTGAATTGACGCCCACAAAAGCATTGACATGCAGCTGCGCTCGTGCTGATGCACAACCCAATAAGAAAAGGCCAATGCAGACAATGCGTTTCATATTATTTACCCAACATGATAAATGCTCCCCAGTAGTATGGTTGCGGATATTGTTTTCTCATTTCTATCTGTGCCTTCCTGAATTCTGTTGAATTGCCACGGCCAGACCATGCTTTGTAAAATAATGACATGAGGGTTGCTGTTGCCTGATCATCCACTTTCCAGAGCGACATGATCAGGTTCTGAGCGCCCGCAACAATGAAAGCGCGCTGAAGCCCATAGACACCTTCTCCGTTGCGGACTTCCCCAAGACCGGTTTGACAAGCGGAAAGCGCTACCAGGCTGGTGCCCTGGAGATCAAGGTTGGTGGCTTCATATGCTGTAAGAATCCCATCTTCACCCTGCACAGTATCTGTTCGCTTCGCGCCCGCCAATACAATCCCTGACCGGATCATCGGGCTAACCGCGCTGGCTTGGTCATCTACAAAGAACCCGTGCGTAGCCACATGAAGAATTCCAGGGTGCTCAAGTCCTTTCATTCGTTCTTCGGTGGCTGAGCTCCCCAACAAAACATTTACGTTGACCTGATCGGCGGCCAGAATATTGCTGATAGCCTCAACTTCTGTCTCCGTTCCGGGCAAGTCTGCAAAATCCTGGTCGCGAAAGGCGTCCAGTTCATCCGCTAATACGTTTCGCGTCCCGTAGACAGCACCGTCTGTTGTTGTCTGGTCATTGTCATCGGCATGGTATAATGGTCTGCCAAACAGCACAGCCGTAGGAACAACTTGCACGGGGGTTTCCTTAAGAAGGTCTGCGGTGTTAGTGAGATACAGCAGTTGAAGTTCGTCGATCACATAGTTGTGGGTATCCGGGTTTTGCAGGGTATTCAGGTTGATCTGGTTATAAACGCCGTCACGCGACAAATAAAAGCGTTCAATCCCCTTCAATTGTTTTGCTATGGGTCTCCAGAATTCTTCATAAGAAGTCTTGTCCTCAAGTCGGAACATGATAGAGTTTCTGTAGTTAAGCAGGAAGCGTCGCTCTAATTGTGCGCCTTGACGTATGACAGTAATTTCAGGATATGCAGATTGTTTTCGAACCAGCAACAGCGCATAGACTACCGAATCAGATTTTAGTTTACCTACTCCGGATACCGGATTAATCCGGATCAGTTCTGCCGCGGCTTCGTTGGGGCCCAGTGTTGCTTGCACCTGATTCCAGGTCAGTGCGGTTGCTTTTGCATCAAACAAACCGGTACGTTGATTGATTTCCTTCTCGAGTGTTTCGAGATTTTGCTGCAGCGAGTCGATGTTCAGGGAGGTCTTCTCATAAAAAGAGGCTGATAGCTTTGCCTTACCTGCCTCCCAGGCATGCAGTTTTGCAATCAAGGCTTCATCTTTACTGGAGAGAATGCGGTTCTTCTTGCCATTTGATGTGTTCAGCAGCAGGGCCTTTGTGTTTAAAACATTGTTATACATCTCTTCGAACAGTGAGGCAGCTCCGGGTCCCGATTGCTCCAGCACAAATGCATTAAACAAATCAAAATCATTCTTGAGCAAGAGATAAAATTGCTCCTGTTCGTATTCGCTCATTGCCGTAAAGTTGTTGGCGATATGTTTTCTGTATTCCTGTACGAGCAACTCAAAAGCCCGTGTCGCCTCCTCGATTTTCCCTTGATTCCAGGAAAGCAACGCCCTTGTTTTTATGATTCTGAATCTTACATCAGAAAATGTAAGGGACTTCGCCTGATAGGTTTCTGCGCGATCAAGGAATTCCGTAGCCCTGTCATATTCCTGACGGAGCATATGATAGCGGGCCTTGAGTTCGAATATTCTTGCTACTTCCAGTCTGGAGTTTACCCGGGAAGAAAATTTTCCCGCACCCGAAGAAGCGATGGCAAGCTGGTTGATGTATCGTGCCGCTTCATCTGTACGACCGAGTGCAAAACAGATTTCCGTAAGGTCATTGAGAAACAACCTGCGCAGAATATCATAATCGTAGGCCGAGGTCATTGATCGATCGATCATCTCACTGGCCTGATTAAAAAGTTTATAGGTGGTCTCATAGTCACCTTTGCGATAGTGCCAGGAGCCAAGCCCTACAATTGGGTGTATCCGATGAATGCTCCTGGGTGGAAAGAATGATTCCCGCAGCGTTTTTGACTCATTGAAGTATTGTTCTGCCACACGCAAATCTCCAATGGTGAGATAGAAGTAGCCCAGCCTGTCAATCGGATCAAAGAAAGTTTTGCTGAATTGAGAAAAGAATTTTAGTCTGAATTGATGCCCCTTCGCGGGCAAGTGTTGCTTTGCTTCACGATAAGCATCCTGAAAACACTTCTCGGCTTGCCCATAATCTCCTGATCGCTCGTGTTGTTCGCCCAGCAACAGTTGGAACAAGATATACTGGCGGGTGTCTGATTTGTCGGCAGCATATTTAACAAGTTCCTCGATGCTCTGCTTCAGTTTTTCCGGATCGCGGCTGTTAATGAGCTTCCGCAGGGTCTTATAATTGACGACCCTTTTGCCATTCATCATCCGGGTATCAGCCGCTTTTTCCTGAGTGACTTGCGAAAAGGCAAACTCCGGATGTAGCATTAACAGCAAAAGGGCAATATGACATACCGCCTTTCTCATTTTATTCGAAAGCCTACTCGAAATCCCAGCATGGAATAATCTGAATACCCATTCGATTGGAGGTACGGCGATTGCTGTTGATTGAGCGGCCAGTGCTCCGGAAGGTTCTTGACTGTGTTTTGTCCCTTAAAGGTGACTATGTAGTAAAGTGTTAGGGTAAATCGATTGAGCAGAATCGTCTCCTGAAATTTCGCCCCCATCAAGAGCCGGTTGGAGTAGGCTGCTATGTCACCATCCGCTTTCTGTGGAAACCCAAAACGGGTGTAGTTCTCTGTGAGGTGTGCCCGGGCCATCCAGGAGCTAATCATCCCAAAATCCAGGTACAACAAATTTTTGTTACCCATATTCCAGCGCGCCATGAGTGGCACAGCAACATAGTTAGCCTTGAACGAGCTGGTGTTACTTGCAAAACCTGTCCCATCGTACTGATACCCCACCCCGTACCAGGATACGCCCGTAACTATGCTAATCGTTCCAATTATCTTCTTTTCATACTCCGCATCCAGGGTGGATGCCGTCCGATTACCTGCGAAGAACGTATCCGTGCTTCCTCCCAACGAGGTTGCCGCACCTGCAGAAATGAAAATTCGTGACTGGCCGCTGGCTGTGAGGCTCATAATGAACAGCAGGAAAATCAGCAGCTTGTTGCACATACTAAAACGCATATTGCCAACTTACATAGAGCATTGGTGCGCCTCCGGAACTGGATATGGACGCCACATAACAACGGCCGTAGGTATTGTCTGGCAAGAGTGCCACATAACCATGACCCGCAACTACCGCAACAGACGAAGAATAGCCGATAGCTGGTTTTTTGTTTACCTGTCCCAGACATTTTACAGGTCCGATATCGATAATAGATGCGGGTGATTTTCCGCTAATCGGGTAAACTGAAAAGGTCAGGCTGGTTGTGTTAAGTGTCGAGTAAAAGCAACCGTTTTGTCCCTCTTTGAAACAAAACAAGGTACCGTTCTTCATCGTTACATCCTGGGTACCGATGGGGTCTGTACAAACCGAAGTGAGTGAGGTGTCCTCTTTACAAGCAATCAGAAACAATACAAGAGCCAGTGTCTTTTTGGGGGCACGAAGAAGTGCATGAAGACTCCTGAAGTATTTCATGGAGTATATAAGGGCTCTCAGTTGAGCAACCGAACTTACTAAATATACAAGCCCTTTCCAAGAAAGTATAAGGTAGCCCCGTGCTAGTTGTTGGGCGGCGTTGCAGAGAAGTCGCCGCGTAATGTCCTGAAGCGTTTTCTCGCTTCGGCCGCATAAACGCTTCCTGGGTACTTATCCAGAAAATTCCGGTATATGTCCATGGCCTTGGCTTTGTCTTTGAGGTAGTTTTCATAAAGATCACCCTGCATAAACGAAGCATCATCGGCCAGAATATCATCCGGGTAATCGGTTAGTATCTTCTGCAGGAGTGCAAGCGATTGCTCAAATTCTCCCCGCTTCATCCTGAGATTCGCCTCAAGCCAGTACACATCATCCTGAATGGGCTTGTATGCTTCCGGGCTTATCGTCACGGTAATGGAGTCTTGAGGGGTCTCCTCGTTTAACAACGCGTTACGGTCCTGTTTCAGGAAGTCTTCAACAACCTCTTTTTTGTCCGAAGGCGTTGGCCACAGTTTTTGTACAAAGGCATCGTGCTTACTCATCTTTACCTTTCCTTCTCCAAAAGTCTTCAACCTCGACAATGCGAGGTCCGTTTTGTTCTGGAGCAACAACAATTCTATGGAGGCGTATTGCCGAAGCGCTGTACCATTGCTGTCGCTGACAATATTCTCTTTGATGCGCATACTCAATTCCATGGCATCGTTGGCTATTTCCCGGGTGGTCGCTTGCTTCAGAATATCCAGGTGCTCCTGGGCAAGGCGGAAATCTCCTTTGTAGTAGGATAGCTTGGCATTTCTGAGTTTGGCTTCGTATCCCAACGGGGCATCGCGCTGATTTTTTTCAACCTGAGAATAAAGCAAAGTTGCTTCCCAGGGTTCTTCCTTCAGCAAGTAGATATCACCTAACTCAAGTTTGGCCCGCGCACGCAGGTAGGCCGGCACACGTGGGTGAGCGGCCAGCCCATTCAATTTTGTGACCGCCGAGTCTTTCTCGTCGAGGTAGTATGCGTGAAGGAGTGCTTCATTCAAGATGGCCTCAAAACTATTGCTGTTGTCTGTATACCTGGCAATAAAGGACTGGTATTCGCGCGTCAGGTAACGTACAGAATCCCGGTTTACCGGGAATTTTCTTTTCACTTTAGCCTCCCGTGCGCGGATAAGACCGAGACGAGCTGGCAGGTAATTGTCCGTATTCGGAAATTCTTTGATCACAAAAGCAAAGCTCTTGTCCGCTGTATCAAAGTCCTTATTGTTCAATGCTATCTGGGCTATCTCCAGGGTCTTCGCATTTTCCTTTCTAAATCGCTTGTCGAAAGCACGTGCCTGAATAAATGCGCCGTAGAAATTCTTTTGCTGAAGATTCACCCACACCAGAAGATCCGCAAAAACCTCAGAGTCCGGCGACTCCTGAACCTTATCGTATAGCATTCGCTCGAGGGTCTCCAACTCGTCGGGCTTGCTCAAAAAAAGCTGAAGCAAATTCTTTACGTAATTGATATTTGAGGGCGTTTGGGTAATGTAGTTTAGATACTCCTGCACCATTTCATCCCGCTTACCCTGCATACGGTAAAGGTTTGCCATCTCAAGCGTAAATACAGATTGGTTATTCATGGCCCGGCGCAGCTCCTGCAGTGCGATCACGGCATACTCCGGAAGATCATGTGCTGCCAGGAAATCAGAAATGCTCTTGGTTCGGTAAACATCCTGAACCGAGCTCTTGATGAGGCTGCGAAAGTATTTATCCGCTTTCGGCACATCTCCGGAACGCAGGTAGACTACACCGAGATCTACACGATACGACACGCGATCATCTACTTTTCTGATCACACGCTCAACATAATCTTCTGCGTCTTTGTACTTCGTCATGTCCAGCAATAACGACAAATAGTTGTTATGAATAGCTGGAATATTATCCACATTCTTTGCCAGAGTTACATACATCGCCAGCGCCTTTTCCTTTTCACCTTTCAGGAAATATTCATTGGCAATTCGCACTTCACTGTCCTGGGCGAAGAGTGACGATGAAAGAAAGCACAATACACAGGTTAGTATTATACTATTATATTTTAATATTAAATAATAGTAATAGTAATCCCTGTGGATTTGTTGATTACTCAATATAGGATCTCCTGTGTTCAATTTGTGGATTAGCGGTAGATAGGTGTATGTGGTTTTTGGTTGTATTGGCTGTTTCAGGTGGTTTATCTACATGGCTGCTATTTGTGGAGATTTCTTTTCAACAGATATAGTTTGTTCCTGACAGGAGGATGATTTGTGCCTTAAGTTGAATATAGATGGTTTTGGTACGCTTAACGTGGATTTATGGATGATGATGGAAAGTTTTCCACAAGTTGTTAGAATTTTAGGATTAGTGGCCCATTTTCCCAATTGGCACGCATGGTAAAATAGGTGCTGTTCTTGGGAGTGCGGTAGTAGTACACTGGTTCGGGCTCTGTGTTGGTGGCGATAATGCCATTGTCCCATCTTCCATTTTTGTTGATGTCCACGATCATCCGTATTTGATAGTCCTGTGGTGTTACATTTCTGAATGTAAAGCGTGGTGTATTTGTCGTGCTTGCTATCAATTTCCCTTGCCTGTCCAGCAGTTCAATGATGTAGTGTGTTTCCCTGGTTTCTGTTTGTACGTGTATAATGCCGGTGTCTTCCGTCCAGGTAATGGGTATTGAAGTTGATATACGTTTGGTTGTGTCGTTGTCAACCGATACGACGAATTGTTTGCCGGCGATAAGGCGTATGGTGGGTTCTTTCTTGGTCTGGAAGTATTTTAGGTCGAGGTTGGTAGTGACGGACAGGTTATTGGTTTTGGGCAGTGGCGCTAAATTTTTGGTGGTGAATGGAATAGTTGCAATGGTGTCAATTTTAAGGTAGAGACTGTCCGGGTTTATATATTGAATTGGTTTATTGAAGGAGATCGTGGTTGAGAATGTGCCGGTCTCTGCTTCTATCATTGGTTTGCCCAGATCCCACTTGAGTGCATCCTTAGGTGCTTTTACATTGCTTCTTGTGATGTAAATGGCGGTGTCAATTTGGGTAGAGACACTGTCTTTTGCAGAGAGGGTGAACCGGATGGTGTCCCCCGTTTCTTCAGGGTTCCAAATATTGATTTCATTATTCTGATCGCCGAAGGAGTGGGTAATATCACTGTCTGGTTTTATTTCGTATTCATCCAGGAATTTGCTGAAACGTACGCGGGTAAGATGACCGATATTGCGCACGGAAGTGATTTTCAATTTCCGTGTATCTACCATGAAGAGTCCTATGGAGATGCTGTCGGCTGGTTTGGTCAACTGGATGGGTGTTGCGCGGAACCCGTAACGTTCGGTGTTGCTTTCTACTTTGAGATTTTTGTTTTTGTCATCGAACGCGTAAATGCTGTATGTACCCTTCCGGATATTGTTAAATCTAAAAGCACCCTTCTTGTTGGTTTTTGTACTGTAGGCCGCGGTATCATTAAAGATATTGAAACGATTCGTGTTGGAGAGGTTATAAGCTGGTTTGTCATAGAGCGCCACTGTAATTTTCTCAAGTCGCCTGGCTTTAAGGATGTCCGTTACGTTTCCGGTAACGTACATAGAGTCGAGATAGTCTCCGGTACTGAATGATAAGTTAAGGTCGGGCGGAGCATTGCCTTCGGTGAGGTCCTGTATGCCATCTCGGAACTGGATATTATAGGTAGTTGAATCTTTCCAGGGTTTTTTGGAGGTGATTACTACTGAATTTCCTTTTGCTTTGTATTCCACCCCTTTTCCGGGTGATGGACTGATGAGAATTTCTTCTCTGGGATTATTCAGCTTGATGGGTTCATCGAACGTGAGCGTAATGGTGGTGGCGGTAACGTGCGTTTGGTTGTTTTTGGGTGATGAGTTAAGGAGTATGGGTGGTTCTTTATCTTTGGGGCCGCCATTTGGTGACGTCAAGCTTGCACACCCAGCAAAGAGAATAATAATGAAGAGATAGAGGCCGTGCTTACTCATCGTGTTATGCGGTAAATCAGGCTGGAGTATTGGCCGTTTTTTCGTGCGGAAAGGTTCGAGCGTAATCCTTGGTACATTCCCCGGACAACCTGGAATGCAGGTGTCTTGCCGCTGCCGAGGTAGCGTTCGCTTAACAGGGAAACATAATAGGCATCCAGTTTCATGGGAATAATCTCTTTGACCTTTAGTCCGCACTGTTGCATTAGGTCTTTCATGTTTCCTTCGGAAAAGTGCCAGATGTGTCTGGGTACATCCCAGGCAGCCCAGGTATTAGCATATGTTTTTGCATCGAGTGATAACCTGTTGGGTACTGCAATAAAAATGGTGCCATTCTCGGCGAGGTTGCTGGTTAGATGCTGAATGGTTTCGTGTAATGGGTAAATGTGCTCTAAAACGTGCCACAGGGTGATGACAGTAAAAGATTGCGTGGGAACCTCCTTCAGGGTTTTATAAGTAGTGATTCCTGTTATGGAGAGTCTTGCGTCGGATGGTTCTACACCAGTTACATGGATACCTTTTCTTTGGCAGTACTTGATGAAAGCACCAGTTCCACACCCGACGTCAAGTAGACGGCCATGGGTGTAGGGTTGAATGAGATTGTATTTCCAGTTTAATGTGAATGACCTGGCGGCAAGGTAGATGCGGTCAAATGCACTGGAGGCCGTGGTTTGATGGGAGATGTATTGACTTGACTGGTAGTACTGCCCTGCTTCGGATTCTATGGGCCTGGGCGATGTGAGGGCAAACGAGCAGTTTTTGCATTGTAGCACGGGAAAGGTTTGGCCGCTGCTTGTGTAGTCTTTACAAGTATGCAAAGTTGTGAATTGCTTGCCCTGGCATATTGGGCATGAATTGACTTCATCCAGGATCATTACTTGCCAAGATATACGGTGAGGATAGAAACATCAGCAGGGGATACGCCACTGATCCGTGACATCTGACCGATTGTGGCAGGACGGTGTTTTTTTAGTTTTTCCCGTGCTTCGTGTGAGAGCGCCTGAACTCTGTCGTAGTCGAAGTCCGGGAGTATCTTGTATTGATCCAGACTTTCAATCTTCTCTGCCATGTTTCTTTCTCTCTCTATGTACGGTTGATATTTCACCAGGATTTCAGCTTGCTCCATTACTTCGAGTGGAAATTGACTAATTATCTGGGATGATGTTTCAGATAATTGGCTCAGCTCGTGGATTCCGATTTCTGGTCGTTTTAGGAGCATTGTCATGGAGGTTTTTTCCCGAATCAATGAAGAGTTTATGCTGGAAAGCCCCTCGTTAGTTTCTTCAGGTGTAAGCTTAGTATTGATGGCCTCCAGTGCTGCTTTTAGTTTTTCTTGTTTGTTGATCAGGTTGTTTAGTTTTTCGTCAGAAGCGAGTCCAATTTCATGCCCACGACGTGTAAGTCGTTCGTCGGCGTTATCCTGGCGAAGGAGTATCCGGTATTCTGCCCTGGATGTAAACATCCGGTATGGTTCAAGTGTACCCTTGTTCACCAGATCATCAATGAGTACTCCGATGTAGGCTTCTGATCTCTTGAGGATGAATGGATCTTTGTTGTTGATTTTGAGGTGGGCGTTAATTCCTGCCATTAGGCCCTGACCGGCGGCTTCTTCATAACCGGTAGTTCCATTTATTTGACCCGCAAAGTACAGATTATCAATGAGTTGCGTTTCAAGTGTTAGCTTCAATTGAGTTGGCGGAAAGTAATCGTATTCAATCGCATAGCCGGGACGGAACATCCTGGCATTTTCAAAGCCAGGTATTCTGGTGAGGGCCTTGTATTGAATGTCTTCGGGTAATGATGTTGAGAAACCATTGACGTAAATCTCAACAGTGTTCCACCCTTCAGGTTCAACAAAGATCTGATGACGATCTTTATCCGCGAAGCGATTTATCTTATCCTCAATGGATGGGCAATATCTTGGACCCAGTCCCTGAATCCTTCCTTGGAACATTGGTGATTTATCGAATCCCTTCTCTAATTCCTGATGAACCAGATCATTTGTATATGTGATCCAGCAACTGAGTTGCTTGGTTGGTGGTTTGGTGCTTGGGTCAAATGAAAACTTGCCCGGGTTTTCGTCACCTCGTTGCTCCTCCATCTTGCTATAGTCGAGCGACCTCCCGTCTATCCTGGGTGGCGTCCCAGTTTTCATCCTGCCTGATTCAAACCCGAGGGCCTGCAGGGATTCGGTTAGCCCAAGAGCCGCCTTTTCAGCCGTTCGACCACCACCAAAGTTCTTTTCGCCGATATGGATTTTACCATTAAGGAAAGTGCCGTTGGTAAGGACTACACTTTTGCACTTGATGGTGATCCCGAGGGAAGTTGTTACCCCGCTGACTCGCCCGTCTTCCACAGTAATCCCCGTTACCATTTCTTGCCAGAAGTCCACGTTCGGAGTTTTCTCCAGCATAATTCGCCATTCCTCAGAGAAGCGAAGCCGGTCATTTTGTGTTCGGGGGCTCCACATCGCAGGGCCTTTGGATCGGTTGAGCATGCGGAACTGAATCATTGACCGATCAGACACAATGCCTGAGTACCCACCTAATGCATCAATCTCACGTACTATTTGCCCTTTGGCAACACCGCCCATGGCCGGGTTACAGGACATCTGCCCGATGGTAGTCATGTTCATGGTGACCAAAAGGACTTTTGAGCCCATATTGGCAGCTGCGGCCGCGGCTTCGCAGCCGGCGTGCCCCGCTCCTACTACAATGACATCGTATACTGGAAACATGCGTGTTTTTGGGTGTTCCACGTGAAACAGACAAACCCAATTAGCTGGTTCGTTTCACGTGAAACATTATTTCCACAAAGATAGAGAAGCTTCCTCTTTACTTCGCATTTGAGCCTTTTCGGCGGAGGACTTGTCCTTAAACCCCATGAAATGCAGGAGGCCATGGACCAAAACGCGCCTCAATTCAAGCTCGAAGGGTTGGTTGAATTTTCGAGCATTCTCCCTTACTCTCGGGATTGAGATATAAATCTCCCCGGTCACCCGGCCCTCCGATTCAGATAAGTCGAATGAGATGATATCGGTAAGTGTGCGGTGCCCAAGAAAGTCTTCATTCATTTTGCCAAGGAAGGCATCAGAGCAAAAGACATATGTGAGGGAGTCGATAGTAAAGCCGTTCTGTAGGGCAACTCGTTGCAGCCAGCCGGAAGTTTTGCGAGGCTGGGAAAGACGAAAGGAAATCTTTTCAGTGAAGAACTGAATGGCCGCCATCAGGCATTCATGTAAAAACTGAGCTCAACTGTGCGGCCGCCGTCCCGGAAATAAACCTCATCAGCAAGGTTCTTCATCAGGAAAATTCCCCGACCACCCGGCTTTTCAATGTTTTCTGGCGCAGTAGGGTCAGGGAGATGCTCATAATCAAAACCTTCGCCCTGATCCTCCACCTTGAATCGAATGGTTGAGTCTTCCAGGGAAAGCGAAAGGGATACATTTTTCTTCGAATCATTCCCGCTTCCATGCTTAATGGCATTGTTCACCGCCTCAGTAACGGCAATCATGATATTGCCATAGATATCATCATCGAGGTGAAACTCCTCTTTCACATTGTCGATAAAGCTCTCAATCATCCTGATATTCTCTGCTAGAGCGGGTACCTCTATACGGATATTCTTCATAGTCTACTGATGATTGCCAAGACGCTTGAAATACTCATTCACTTCCTTCTTGTAGTACGGATACAGCTTTGGAGGCATGGTCTTGAGCAATTCTACCTCTTTTTCCTTTAAACGTAAATACTCCTCAAAAGCACGCGGAATTTCTTTTTGATAGTCTTTCGCAGCTTCTCCCTTTCGCTCTTCATCCATGTCCTGCTCACGCATTGACTTCTCCGACTCCAGTAAGCGCGTTAAGATTTCCTTCTGCCGACGTATCGTTTGCTCTGTAATCTGCTTGTTCACCAGATCCATTTCGGTTTGTTCCATCTTGCCAGGAATATCATCACCAAGCGACTTGCCGCCCTCCTGCTTAAGTTTCTCTTGCATGTCCTGAAGAGCTCTTCGTATCCGTTCTTGCTCTGCCGCCATCTTGGCGAGATCCTCAGACATTCGTCGCCCGCTCTTACCACTGCCATTTTTCATCTCCTCTATCTGCTGATTCAATTGTTGCTGCAATTGCCCAAGGCTTTGTTCACTCTTCTTATTCCCCTTCTTCTTGCCCATGCCCGGCTTCGCTTGTTGCATCATCTGCATCATTTGATCAAAGTGATCATTCAACATCAAAGCGAGATTGTTCATGCTCGTCATTGAGAACTGCATATCAATACTTGCCTCATTCTTCTTGCGGTCCTTTATTTTTTCCAGCGCCTTGTCAACATGCGCATTCAATTCTCCCACCTCACGTGTGACAACTGAGCTCAGAAATGCGTCCTTCTTTGAAAGAGATAACAAGCTGTCTTCCAGCACCTTAGAGTCGTCCTTTATCTTCAACTGGTTTTGAGAGAGCACCACGTACCGGGGATCACTCAATTGCACCGTTGTAAAATCTTTCATCAATGATTCCTGATCGAAGGAGAGCTTTATGAGTCCATGAATGATTTGTCGTAATGACTCAAGATTGGCCATGTCAATTTCCATCTCCATGGAATTCTGCATACCCTCCAGAGATTTTTCCATCTGTTTCATTTTTTCCACAGCCTGCTTCTGTTGTGGAATAGATTTCTTTGGCTTGCCTTCCTGCAGGGATTGGCGACTTTGTTCTTCCATTTGTTTTACCTGTTCCGCATCGTCTGCACGAGGAGCATCATCCGGCTTGTCCAGCTTCTCTCCCATTTTCTGAAGCTCATCCAGCGTTTGTTTCAATTCGTCCGCTTGCTGTTTTAGATCTTCCTGCTCTTTGGCCAGCTCTTCGGGAGATGTTTCACGCTTTTCTGTTGTTTCTGAACCCTTTTGCTGGTTTTCGCCCTTCTCATCCTTGCCATCGGGTTTCTTTTCTCCCGCCACCTCCTCGGTTTTTTCCAGCAGGGCTTCCTGTTTTTCGCGCTGCTTCTTGATTTCCGACAACGCCTGGTCCAGTTTGTAATCGTACTGCAACTGCTTGAAGAGTTCCAGGGTGCGCTCTAACTCTTTTTCAATATTGATCTCCTGGCGATCCATCTTCTCGAGCATCTTCTGAATCTGCGATGCGTCCTGGTTTTCTTTCAACATTTTCTCGAGCTCCTCAAAAAGTTTTTTCGTCTCAGGATCCAGCAATTCATTCATCAACTTCTGTATCTGCTCTGATTTCTCCCGGATGCGTTCGTTCTGCTCAGAGAAGGCATCTTTCTTTTCTTCCAGCATGCGGTTCTTTTCCTGCAGATCTTTCACTGCCTGATCCAGATTTTTACGTTGTTCAATCAGGTCCTCAAGCATCTTCTTGTCTTGCCAGTCCAGCGATTGTTTTCCCTTCAGTTTTTGCTCGGCCTCATCAATGGCATCTTTAAGCGAACGCGCCTTATTCAGACTTTTCTGAATTTCATTCTCGGCGGATGATTGGGATCGCGTGATCTCTGCCTTGAACGCTTCCGCATCCGGCAACTCGAATTGATAAGAAGCAGACTTGGTCGACTTGTGTCCGTGCACTCCATCGTTGTCCCATACCTCCAGATAATACTGCAGCTTATCGCCCGCGGCGAGTTTTAACGAATCAAGTTTCCAGGCATAAAAGAAGTTTTGCTGTGGCTCATGCGGGTTAACCGGCAGGCTGATTGATTTTCTTTCTTCGGGCCGATCCTTACCGGTAAGCACATAATGTAACTCGAGTCGTGAAAGGCCATAATCATCAGATAGTGTTCCGCCGAGGATAATAGACCGAAATAACACAGAGTCTTTCATGTGTTCCACGATCAACGCGGGAAACTGATCCTTGATAACGTCAACGCGATAGGTGATGCGGTCTTTGTTCTTGCTGTTCTCATTCTCCAGCAGAATCGAATATTCGTCAGGATTAAAGAAACCCTTTGAGAAATTAAACACCTGATTATCAGATGATTGCATGCTTCCGGGTGTGTCGCTTGAAGTGAATTTGATCACGGCAGATCGGGTGTGCGCGGCCTGCAACGTCCAGCCAACTATGGTGCCTTCCGGAATTTCGAGGTGCCCGGCGTTGTTAATTGTTTCTGCTGGCCGGTGGATGTAACCCGGAAAAGAGAGTTTCATTTTGAGGGATAGCAATTCAGGCCGATCCACCAGATGAATGGTCATAGGCGATGAAAAAAAACCAGCAGCCTCCATCTGAAATGGATAATCCTGTTGAATTTTCTCAAAAGTATACGTGAAGAATCCGGGTTTAAGCGTTTCCATTTTAAGCCGCTGAGCGCCGGATTTCAAGTAGATCGCTTCTGGTATGGCCCCTCCTTCCAGCCTTACCCGCAGCACAAAATCTTCGTTGGGAAAAGCAATGAGCGATGGATTCTCAACAACAAAATTGAATGGTGCCTGAGGCGCGAACTCTTCGTCGAAATGAATAATATGGCTGGTGCTCTGGGTGAATATGCGCTGGTTGATAGCAAACAACACCGCAACCACCGCCAGGGGAATCAGGAGGTACCGGAGGTAGCGGCGATTTTCACCGAGGTCGATGCTGTTTTCAAAACTGTAATTGGAAAAGAGAATGGCTTTTTGTTCAAGGCTCGCATCAAGAAGTTCGGTGCGCCCCCCCTGGGTGTGTGCCAATTGCAAAAAATTGACGAGGCGATCCTGAATACCCGGAAAATGCCGGCCGATAATTCTTGCACTTTGTTCTTTTCCGATACCGCGGCCAGCCAGCCAGAACGCCAGAGGTTGGCGGAGGAAACGGAAGAGACAATAACCAACAACACCAAAGAAGAGCAGGAACAGTACGAAGCGCGCTTCTTTGCCAAGCCAGAGATTATACTCCAGCATGGTAGCCAGGAGAAAGTATCCCAGCACAAACGTCAATGAGAGCAGTGTACCCCGAAGAAAAAGATTGAGGTAATACTTCTTTCGGAAGGAGGCAATTTTATCGTCGACGGCAGAAACCAGGTTGCCCATGCAAATGGAAACGAAAGTGCGGTCCCGTTAGTTTAGCTAATCGATAAAGATAAGCATATGACAAGCCAATTCAACGGATCAGGGACTGACCGCTCAGGAAATACTGCTGTTAAAGGGAGACCAACCAAGTTCGTGTTGAAAGTATTCCAACACATGCATTTTCAGGAGCTTCTCCTGCTCCAGCAGATCAAAGCGAGGGAGTTTTTTCACCAGTTTCCAATGCGGCCAACCCTCAGCATCGAGGCCCTCCAGTTCATAGTAGCCTGAAAAGCTCAGGCATTTGCAGATAGCAATGTGCATCAGGTCCTGTTTTTGCTCTTTGGAGAATGTTTTAGGCCCCTGCCCCAGCTCCTGTACACCAATCAAGAACAAGACTCCGTTAAGGTCCTTGGGTTTTTGACCCAATCGCTCTTCTAATTCATCGAGGAGTCGCTGCCAGTTTCGGTCCAGCTCAAGATCGCGCTTAAACATGATCCAGCGCCTCCCAGAATTCGAAAGCACGTCGCAGGTGGGGAATAACAATCGTTCCACCAATTAGTGTGGCAACGCCCATGGCTTCATTGATTTCTTCGGTTGTTAAACCAATCTCTTTGCATTTGCCCAGGTGGTACTTAACACAATCATCACACCGGAGGACCAGTGAACAGGTAAGACCGATCAATTCTTTTGACTTTACATCCAGCGCACCGGGTGCATAGGCATTCGTATCCAGGTTAAAGATCCGCTTAATGATCAGGTTGTCGGCGTCGGCAATCTTCTCATTCATTTTGGTGCGGTAATCGTTGAATTGCTTTACGATATCCATTGGTTAAATTTTAAAGCCTTCCGGTTTCAAACCCAAAGGTATATCAAATGAAATTGGTAAAAACGGCACTAAACGACTTCATTTCATTGCTCTTCCCGAATTATTGTCTGGCATGTGCCGGCGCAATGGTGAAAGGCGAGGTGACAGTGTGCACGAGATGCCTGACTGAATTGCCCAAAACCAGCTATCATTTGCGTTCGGATAACCCGATCAAAAACCGATTGCTCGGAAGGCTACCCCTGCGTTATGGCTGGGCCTATCTCCGGTTTCGAAAGAGTGGAATTGTACAACACCTCATGCATCAACTCAAATACAACAACTGTCCTGAAGTTGGCATTCGCCTGGGGATGGCTTATGGACATGAGATTATTGAAACCGGAATGCCATGTCCATTTGATGTGATTGTTCCGGTGCCCTTGCACGCTACCCGGCAACGTCAGCGCGGATACAATCAGGCCGCGAAATTTGCAGAGGGACTAAGCGAGGCATTATCAATACCCTGGGATGAAAGCATCACCATGCGGAGCCGGGCGACAGCTACGCAGACCCGCAAATCGAAAGCAGATCGTTGGGAAAATGTTCGCGATGTGTTCATCATAAAAAGGGGCACAGCGATAGAAAAAAAGCGGATTTTGCTGGTCGATGATGTCATTACCACCGGCGCAACACTGGAGGCTTGTGGTCAGCATCTGTTGCGATGTGGATGCGCTGAATTGAGCATTGCGTGTTTGGCGGAGGCCCAGTAAACGCAATGGCAATAAAAAAGCCCTTCGTTTGAAGGGCTCTCTTAATTTGATTTGAATTTCTTAGTTCGATCCGGCACGGATCATCGCGCAACGGAAACCGATGGTTGCGGTAGATGAATCCTGATCCAGGAATCGGCGTGTACCAGGGGACATCCAGTAAGCAACATCTTTCCAGCTACCACCTTTGTACACACGGGTCTTATCGCTAATGAGGGAGATAAATCCAGTCGGGTTATTTTCTACCCAGTCTCCTTCAACACCCTTAACAGGTTTCTTGGCTTTAGCTGGATCCATTTTCGGATTCTTCAAACGCCATTGGTTGTCATACTTGGTTCCGTCATCGAGGAAACCATCACGACGCATTGGGTTGAGATCATCGAAGTCCTGGTAAGACAAAGGACGATAGATATCCATTACCCACTCGCTCACGTTACCGGCCATGTTGTAGAGACCGTAGTCGTTAGGGGGGAATTCATATACATAAGATGTAATCAAAGCACCATCATTGAGGCGGCCTGCGATACCCGCATAGTCACCACGTCCACGCTTGAAGTTTGCAAGGAAGAAACCCATCTGTTTGCCATACGGGTTACGAAGTGCGTGACCATCCCAGGGATAAATCCGTTGGTGGGTCTGCATTTCTTCCAACCACTGAGTTCCGATAAGGGCCTGAGCGGCATATTCCCATTCGGCCTCTGTAGGCAGGCGATAAGCTGGAATAACAACACCGGACTCCAAAGGAATGCGTCCACCGGCAGGAACTTCGGGAAGTTCAAGACCAGATTCTTTCTTTAATTGGTCGTTCACCTTGTCGGTGCGCCATTTGGCGTAACGATTAGCCTGGGTCCAGCTAACACCCACAACAGGGAAATAACGGAAGCCGGGATAACGCAGGTAATGGTCAACATAAGGGTCGTTGAATGCCAGCTTACCCACCCAAACGGTGGTATCAGGGCGAGCCGCCTGAAGCACTTCCTGAGAGCTATCCTTGCCCAACCAGTGCATATACTCCAACCAGTGAATATTGGCGATTTCAGTTTCATCCATGTAGAATGAAGCTACCGACACGGTACGTTCCACGTTGTCGCGGTAGGACATCACATCCTCTTCAAAAGAACCCATAACGGCCCTTCCGCCTTCTATAAACACGGTATTAGGGGCGTCGGGCTGGCCTTCGAAGGGTTTTACCTCAAAACCGCCGTTTTCCGTGTCATTATAGGGCAGGTTGGTGGCTGTACTCATTTGGCCAGGGTTTATGGCCGTACGTTCCCCACCGCCTTTTTTCCCGAAAGGGAGGAGTGAGCAGGACGCGAGTAAAAAAGTGCCGCCAACTACTGCATAACTTTTTATCTGCTTCATTTTTTCCATGTTATAATCTAAAGCAACCGCTAATATAAAAAGATAATTTCAAGTTTTCCAAACTCCCCCATTTCGTTACCCCCTCAAAACGAATCTTCTGACCCGGTATTGTGATACCTAAGGTTCAATTAGCGGTGCCAGTCGGACCAGTAAGGGGCTTCAATAACAGCAATGCATCATCAACTGATAAGATGTTTTCAATAATAAGGGATGGCTTGTTGCTATGCTCTTTGAGGCGACATTGACGAGGGTGCTTTTGTACGAAGGCCAGCACGCGACCAAAGACATCCGACGTGAAGTAACTGTCTTGTTGGATAAATGTTGCACGAAGCTTACTGCTCTTGATGGTAATCTTGTCCATACCCAGCACCTCTCCTATCCAACGCAACCGGACGGTCTGAATAAGTTCCTCGACGGAGGGAGGCAATGCACCAAACCGGTCCCTAAGCGACAAAACGAACTCACTCAGGCCGGATTCATCTTTGATGTTGTCCAGTGTGGCATACAATTGAAGTCGTTCGCGTGTGCTACTGACGTAATTGTCCGGTATTAAAATTTCAAGGTCAGTTTCGATGATACAATCAGGCACCAACAACTTTGCTTTTTCCGAAAGCTCTTCGGCGAACAGATCCTTGAACTCATCTTCTTTTAATTCCTGAATCGCATCATCGAGAATTTTATGATACGTATCGAATCCGAGATCAGTAATAAATCCGGATTGTTCGGCGCCCAACAGGTTACCTGCTCCACGGATGTCCAGGTCGCGCATGGCTACTTTAAAACCATCGCCCAATTCAGAAAATTCTTCCAGGGCGGCGAGGCGTTTTCGCGAATCAGAGCTGAGAAGGGATGCGGGTGGCGTGAGTAAGTAACAAAAGGCTTTCTTATTGGATCGGCCCACGCGCCCGCGCATCTGATGTAAGTCGCTAAGACCAAACATATGGGCCTGGTGGATAATGATTGTATTGGCATTGGGGATATCCAGACCGGACTCAATAATATTGGTAGACACGAGGACGTCATATTCGCCTTCGATAAACCGCATCATGACCTTCTCCAGTTTGTCACCTTCCATTTGTCCATGGGCAATGCCGATGCGGGCATCTGGAACAAGGCGAAAGATGACATTGGCAATTGACTCGATATCGCTTACGCGGTTGTGTACAAAGAAAACCTGTCCACCGCGCTTTAACTCATAACTCACCGCATCGCGTATGATGCGTTCATCATAAGCATGCAACTCAGTGGTGACGGGCTGACGATTAGGTGGCGCCGTTGCGATGATGCTCAGGTCGCGGGCGCCCATCAAAGAAAAATGCAAGGTCCGGGGAATAGGCGTTGCGGTAAGTGTAAGTACATCCACGTTTACACGCAGCTCTTTGAGCCGATCTTTCACCTTGACCCCAAATTTTTGTTCTTCGTCGATGATGAGCAAGCCGAGATTCTTGAATTCAACATCCTTGCTGACAATGCGGTGTGTGCCGATGAGGATATTGATAGACCCCGCTTTGGTTTCCTGCAGGATTTCTTTGATCTGCTTTTCAGACTTGAAGCGGGAGACGTAGTCAATTTTGACCGGGAAATTCGCGAGGCGTTCTGAAAACGTGCGAAAATGCTGCATGGCGAGGATGGTGGTGGGGACCAGCACCGCGATTTGCTTCCCATCGCCGCTGGCCTTAAAGGCGGCCCGAATGGCCACTTCGGTTTTACCAAACCCGACGTCACCGCAAACCAGGCGGTCCATGGGATGAGGCTTCTCCATGTCCTTTTTTACATCCTCTGTAGCGGATGCCTGGTCAGGGGTATCTTCATATAAGAAAGAAGACTCGAGTTCTGCCTGAAGAAAACTGTCCGGAGAAAATGAAAAGCCGGGCGATGTCTTTCGTTTCGCGTACAACTGAATGAGGTCACGCGCAATGTCCTTGACTTTCCCCTTTACTTTTGACTTTTTGTTCTCCCACTCATCCGTGCCTAGTTTACTCACAACCGGCGGCGCACCTTCTTTCCCGGAATAGCGTGAGATTTTATGTAGCGAGTGAATGCTCGCATACAACATATCGTTGTCACGGAAGACCAGGCGTACAGCTTCCTGCTCACGGCCGTTGACTTCCTTTTTCTCCAGGCCGGCGAACTTACAAATGCCGTAGTCGATATGTGTGACAAAATCTCCAGGCTGCAGGGATTGCAATTCCCGGAAGGTAAGGGCCTTGGCTTTGCTGAATTTTTCTTTCGCTTTATACCGATGAAAGCGCTCGAAGATCTGATGATCTGTGTAGCAAACAATTTTTAAAGCATGGTCCACAAACCCCTGACGCAAAGCAAAGTCGAGGGACTGAAAACGAAGATCAGGTTCGATTTCTTCAAAGACACCGTGTAAACGATCAGATTGCCGGGATTGCTCGGCTGCGATGAAGTTAGCGTAACCATCCCGCTGGTGATCTACCAGGTTGCGAGCCAACAATTCAAAATTCTTGTTGAAGGATGGCTGAGGTCCTGACCGGAATTCAAATGTTGTGGTGTTTGAGAAATAGGAGCGATGACCAAATTCAATAATCGGGGCGTCTTTCAAGTTGACCAGCCACGCCTGGGCAGAGACAAAAAGATGTTCCGGAGAGAGGGCAAGTCCGGCTGCGCCGCTTTCTTTAACAATATGGTCAAAACGTTTGCTGGCTTTGTCGAAACACGTATCGAGCACGTCAATAGTTAACTGAACATCTTTGATCCATATACGCGTGGAGTTGGTCATGAACTCAGGCAACGATTGACGGTCTTCCTGTACCAATCGTGTTTGCACGTTGGGCATAAGACTGACTTTCTCCAGGGACTCAACAGACAATTGTGATCCGGGATCAAAGCTGCGGATACTATCCACTTCCTCGCCGGTGAGCTCTATTCGGTAGGGAAGTTCATGGGCAAAGGAGAACACGTCAATGATTCCACCACGAACCGCAAAATTTCCAGCTTCGTAGACAAACTCTGTTTTCTCGAAATCGCTATCGTGCAGAAACTCCTCGAGGAATGTACGGTCCAGCTTTTGTCCACGCTGAATGATGAATGTATTGTTGGCCAGGGTCTTCTTGGTAATGACCTTTTCGGAAATCGCTTCGGGGTATGAAATGATGATTTGTGAGCCTGGATGGGCACTCAGGTGGTTGAGGGCCTCAGCGCGCATGAGCACATTGGCATTTTCGGTCTCATCGTACTCGTAGGGCCGCTTGTACGACATGGGAAACAGGAAAACCTCCTTTTCTCCAAGGATATTCTGAAGGTCGTTAAAAAAGTAAGCAGCTTCTTCTTTGTCCTGGAGCACAACGAGGTGACTGGACCGTACACTTTTGTAAACAGCGGCAAGCAAGACGGCATCCAGGCTGCCAGCGAGGCCTTTAATCCGGATGGGTTTTGAAGAAGACGTACGAATCCCCTCAGCCAGATTCTGAACCAGGCTATCCGACTTGTACAAGGAAAGGAAATCTACAGCCTTCACCGGAAAGGGCGCAAAAGTACCGACTGAAGCCGCCCTCTCCAAATCAGCCGGTCATTTGTCCCGGCGACTTATCTTTATTGTACCTTTACTATTCATGCAACACGTAGAGACCCTTCTTTTGTTTCTAACCATCACGTGTGTGTTGTTCTTGTTTATTGGCCTGGTAAAGCCGTGGGCCATGCTGTGGTGGGAAGATGTGCAGAACCGAAGCAAAGTCATCCGGATTTATGGATCCTTGTCTGTCGGATGCGCCATCGTATATTATATTGTTAAAACGTTCTATCATTCAGCATGAAGTACTTAGCGCTTTCATTCTTGATGCTGGCCTGCTCTGGTAATAATAAATCAGGACAAGCAGAATCCATTGCGGCGGTACCGGCATTGGATCAGCAAAAGACCGGAGGTGAAGCCGTAAAAGGCTTACCCGATTTTATCATGACCACCCTGCAGGGGGAGCCTTTGCAGACAAAAGCGCTGCGGGGTAAGAACATCCTTATTTTCTACAACCCGGACTGCGATCATTGTCAGCGGCAGGCACAATCAATACGCAAGCAGATCGAAGCGTTCAGTGGATGGACGATTTATTTTATTGCCGCGTCGGGAGATACCCAATCCAGAACATTTGCCGTGACTTATGACCTGCATGAGCAAAAGAATGTATTTTTTGCCACCGCGGGAATTCCTGAAGTAGTTCGGGAAATGGGTTCCATAGGCACGCCATCAATCTTTATCTATAGCGAAGCGGGAAAATTGGTAAAGAATTTTGATGGAGAAACTCCCGTGGAGGATATTCTGAAAGTAATGTAATCCTGGCAGGAATCAACGAACTCAAACCTGAAAACACCAAAACAACTTATACTATGGAGGGAGCAATATTATTAGGGATAGGATTCCTGGTCCTAATCACCTGTTTCGTTTCAGTTAAGCAGGGAACAATAGCCGTCATTACAGTATTTGGGAAGTACAGCCGGATCATGAAGCCGGGACTTAATTTTAAGCTGCCGTTCATTCAGCAGATCTATAAGCGGATCAGTATTCAGAACCGTTCCGTAGAATTAGAATTTCAGGCAACCACCATTGACCAGGCCAATGTGAACTTCAAGGCCATGCTCCTTTTCGCTGTATATAATCAGGAAGAGGAAACCATCAAGAACGTTGCCTTCAAATTCATGGATGAAAAGAGTTTTATGCAGGCACTTATCCGGACGATTGAAGGTTCTATAAGGAGTTTTGTGGCAACCAAGAAGCAGGCAGAAATTCTTTCTTTGCGCACTGAGATTGTCTCTGAAGTAAAAGGGCAGTTGGATCATACGCTGGAGGGTTGGGGTTTTCATCTCCTCGACCTGCAACTCAATGACATTGCTTTTGATGACGCGATCATGCGGTCGATGGCGCAAGTGGTTGCATCCAACAACCTGAGGGCTGCCGCCGAAAACGAAGGACAAGCGCTGTTGATTACCAAAACCAAAGCAGCCGAAGCAGAAGGAAATGCCATTAAAATTGCTGCAGAAGCAGAGAAGGTAGCCGCTCAATTGCGGGGACAAGGCGTGGCCCTCTTCCGCGAGGAGGTAGCCAAGGGGATGTCGGTAGCGGCTAAAGAAATGCAGGGTGCTAACCTTGATGCATCATTCATCCTGTTCTCCATGTGGACAGAGTCCATTAAGCATTTTGCAGAGCACGGTAAAGGCAACACGATATTCCTGGACGGATCCAATGACAGCATGCAGCGATCGATTCGTGAATTGATGTCTGTGGCAAAAGGAGCCAAGGTGGAAGCTTCGAAGTAGCGGCCACTTAAACTATATGGAACGCGACTTTCGGGTCGCGTTTTTTATGCGATCACCTTTTCGAAACAGACGCTGTTGATCATCCCGGCATACTGCCCATAATTCGGAATCTTCTGATAGCCATTCTTGGTGTATAACTGTATGGCATCGGGTTGACGCCGACCGGTTTCCAATATGCATTTCTTCATACCCAATTCTGAAGCCCAGGCCTCCAGGGCGGTCAATATGAATGATCCCACCGCCCGACCCCTGTAGGCCGGCTGAACAAACATGCGCTTGATTTCAACTACATCCTGCCCGAGCGGCTTGATGGCCCCACATCCGATGGCTTTGTTTTCATGCATGACCAATACGACATGACGAAGAGAATGGGTCATGTGAAATTGCGCATAGAATTCATGCTCGGGTCCGTCAAGTTCGGCGAGCACCGCATCCAACACCTTGACCAACTCATTGAAGGTTGGATCAGAAGAATCTGTTCGAACAATTGACAAAGACAATGGTGTAATCATAACCGTTCTGCAATCAAAACAAAATGCTGATCAGTACCTTGTGTGCATATCAGGTAGAGGTCTCCGCCATCAGCCAATCCGGTTTTCCTTTTGATTTCTTCGGGCCGGAGCGGGTAATTGCGCGTGATTATATTAGCCTGGCCCCCGGGAAATTTGGATACCAACGATTTATCAAGCTTGACAGATTCAAGCAACTTAAAAGTGCGACCCGGAAATTCAATACGACGATGGCTGGTGTATAGGTGACTGTTTGGGGCCAACTTACTAATTTCCAAACCCTCTGCGAGGTGTTTGAACGCACCGCCTTTGAGCAATGCGGCCGACGGCTCATACAAAAAATCAAGTGGCTCGGAGAATGACGCGACAGCACTCCGTTCTTCTGCGAAAGAAAAGCGGTATTCATTGATCTGCGGGTTCCTGCTAAACAGATCTGTACATGTTATGATGGGTTCACCGTCAAAGTCCCGCCTGAGCAGAAAAAGCAATTCCCTGCATTCATTGTCAACGCTGATCACCCAGGCACCAGCAACATGCCTGAGTTGTGCGCAACCACGGGAAAGATCCAACAGGGGAGATGTTTTCACCAACACGATAGGCGCCATCTGTAGCAGAGAATCCTGTAGCCGGACGATGTCAGGCACGCAATCCTCAAGGAGAAATTTCTTTTGACCCCCAATCCTTCGTGAGGGATCCAGGTAAATATAATCCAATGATGCATGGTCCTTCAGAAATGCCTCGGCTGATGTAGCGTGATAGGTAATTTTTCGGTCGCCCAAGACATGGTGGTTGTGTTGGGCAATGGCCAATAGTTGTTCATCGGGCTCAATATATTCCAGCGGCCCCAAGGCTGACAAAAACCAGGCGTCTACACCAAACCCTCCCGTGAGGTCCGCTCCATGGGCATCTGATTTGGTCATTGTCCGAATCAACCTGGATTTGAACTGGGCTGTCAATTCCGAGGAACATTGCTCCATATTCACCGTAGGCGGGAATATGATTTTCTCTTGAGCCCATGAGGGTAACTTGTGCATGGCCTTCTGACGCCCACGAATTTGCTGGGCGAGCAGGGAAGGAGATACACCATCAACTGGTTTGGCACTCAACATAAACTGCTGAACATCGTCTTGTTCGTGCAGACGAAGAAATGCCTGCACCTTATCCTGCAGCAGATCAGCGATGGAGGTATTAATCACTGTGTAAAATACCAAAACTTCCCTGATCCGTTTGGTGACGGGACATTCCTGTGCGATCTTAGCAGCAGTTACGGCAGGCGATTAAGCATGAAGAGACCAATCATTGTCATATTCATTACGATTTTTATTGACATGCTTGGCTTTGGGATCATTATCCCTATCCTGCCCATCTTTTCCAAAGAGTTGGGAGCAGAAAACTATCAGGTAGGTCTCATTGCCATGAGCTTTCCCTTGATGAACTTTCTGTTTGCTCCTTTCTGGGGTTCGCTCAGCGACCGACACGGTAGACGCCCCATTATTTTAGTCAGCGTACTGTTGACCGGACTGGCGTACCTATTGTTTTCTCAAACCATTAATCTGTGGCTTTTGCTGTTATCGCGCTTGTTGGCTGGGATTGGATCGGCCAACCTTTCAGTAGCACAGGCATATATTGCTGATATTACGACACCACAAGAGCGGACGAAGACAATGGGTTTTATAGGTGCCGCATTCGGTTTGGGCTTTATCATTGGGCCAACGGTTGGTGGGTACATGAAATCGTTATCGGAGCCAGGGCATGTGGATTATGTAGGGTACCTGGCTGCAAGCTTATCAACACTCAACCTGTTGCTTGCTTACTTTGTGTTGCCAGAGTCCCTGAAGGAAAAACGCCCGGACGCGCGATTTAATTTCAAAGTTGTATCGGGTATTGTATCCGAACTCAAAAAGCCTGTTATACGCGAGTTATTGGTGATCAACTTTATCTTCATCGCCTCTTTCATGATCATGCAAATGTCGTCGTCATTGTTCTGGAAGGAGAAGATAGGATTGACCGATGTGCAAATGGGAAATACGTTTGCCTTTATCGGACTGGCAACGGTAATCGTCCAGGGGGGATTGGTTGGAAGGCTGGTACGGAATTTTGGGGAATTCAGGTTGCTGAAGTATGGTACCTACATCTTTATCGTTGCCATGACCATGTTGCCCTGGGTAACAAAGGCTACCTTTATCCCCATTGAGTTGGTTGCGCTAGCCCTGATTGCCCTGGCCAACGGATGTCTTACACCCTCGATTACCTCCTTGCTGTCAAAGACAGCGAATCATCAGGAGGTTGGTCAGGTTTTGGGGGTTAATCAATCATTTGGGTCGGTGGCCCGGGCGGCTGGCATGGGCATGAGCGGCTTTATTTATGGAATTGACTTTCATTTGCCATTCCTGTTGGCGGCTGCGCTGATGATTATCTGTATTTGGCTCGCGGCCAAACTGGAGAATCAGATTCGACCGGAATCTCCGCAGTAACTATCGGATAAAGAAGGTAATCACTCCGGTCAGCACCAGTATTACACCCGTGATGATGCCCGCATTGTGCTCCAGGCTATGCCAATTCATAAGATGCAGGCCGCGGTAAGCAAAGCGTACCCAGATCACCATACCACCAACCGTCACAATGGTGTAAAGCACAGCGAGCAATAGAACTGTCCACCAGCCCATCGTGCCCGCAACGAGGAAATAGGCTTCAATTTCAAAGCAGGGGGAGAAGAACATGGCGGAAGCCAGAGAGACAATCAACTTGTTTTTGGAAACCTGCTCGGGATGCCCATGCATGTGAAAGTGATGGTGACGGCTATGTTGGTAGATGTAGAATGCGCCGAGGATCACCAGCAGACCGGGAGCAATGTAGGAGGTAAAGTTCTCAACGACCGCAGAAAGGGATGCGCCAATGTAGGCCAACAACACGCCAATCAACACTGTGCTGGCTGCGTGGGCCAGCCCCGCAATAAGTGTCACCCGGGATGTTTCAGCAATGCTCCATTGCTCTTTTCTGCCAATAGCCAGTACCGGAAGCCAGTGGTTGGGGATTATTCCGTGAAGGATGCTAAGCACTAAACTTCCGGTGAGGAGGGTAACCATGATTCAAAGGTAGCGGCCAAATTGGCAATTCTGTTATGCAGAGAAGACTTCTGCTGAGATAGCGTTTATTAATCCTCTTTGTTCTTCAACATGCCCAGCAACGCATACGTTCCTTTGGTGACGAGTTGGCGTTGTTCATAGTCAGCAGGCAGGGTTAATGCGGTGAAACCGTCTTCACTGATTCCCTTTCCTACCTCAACCATGTCGAATTTGTTCTTGTCTTCTTTGGCCTGAGCAAAGACAAAGAACTTTCCGGCATATGACACCACCGCATCAGCGGGCACCGCTAGAAGTCTTTGGCCGCTGGTTTCGATGATGGCACTAAAATACATTCCCGGAATAAGCGATTTATCCTCAGTTGACAGGTGGCAATGTACGCGAACGGTCCTTTCAGGGGTGATTTCCTTGCCAATCAAATACACCGTGGCGTAGCGCTCCTTCTGTTCATTCGATAACCTCAGCCGCACCTGTTGACCAATGGCGAGTTGCATCAGGTCTTTTTCAAACACTTGTGCCTCGGCGTGCAGATGCTCGGTGTCTACAATTTTCATCATTACCTCAGTAGGATTTACATGCATGCCGATATTGATATTGATTTGTGTGACATAGCCAGATATCGGCGATGGGATACTAATGGTATTTCGGATAATTCCCTTTTCGATATCGGCCGGATCGATACTTATCAATTTCAATTTAGCCTTGAGCCCCGCAACCTGGGCAAGCGTGCTCATGTACATTGATTTTGACTGCTGCAGGGCCTTTAATGCATTTACGTTTTCCGTAGCCAATTCTTGCTGTCGCTTGTATTCCAACTCTTGAAACTCAAGTTTGCTTTTACTGTCGAGGTAGTCCTGTTGCATTTGGATATAATCAGGATGTTCCAGCACCACAACAACCTGTCCGCGCTTCACCTTCATGCCCTGAAGCAGTTCGGTATGCTTTACGAAGCCTCCCAGGGGGGCAGAAATCGTGACCAGGTTTTGTGGAGGTACATCGAGCATGCCATTGGCGCGGATGGCTCCGCTGAGTTGCCGGAGTTCAGCCGCTGCAGTTTGGATGCCCAACAATTGGTATTGTTCGGGAGTAAGCACAACCTGGTTGTTAGTCTGAGCGGTAGCTGCCTCCTGTGTGGGCTCAGCCGGTTTAGAACAGGCGACACTGATGAGGGCAAGGATATAAATGAGTCGTTTCATGAAGTGGCAATTAGATTTTTCCGAGAATGAATTCAAGTTTGATAATGGAAAGGTTGTATTGATGTAGTGCCATCAGATAGTTGGCTTTGATACCCAATGCGCTGCGCAGCGACTGGAGGTATTCGATGTATCCAATCTCACCGCCGCGGTAAGCCTTTTTCGCCTGCGTAAGGATCAGGTCTGCATTTTGAAGCGCACTCCCCTCATAATACCGCAGGCTGGCTTCGTTTTTGTCAAACTCGCGGCCTGCTTGTTCGTAAGCACCTTTGAGGGTAGCCTCGAAGTATTCAGCATTTTTGCGGGTAATTTCTTCCTGAAAAGACGCAGCCTTCGCCCGGGCTAGTTGTGGCCCGGCCCAGAGGGGGATTCCCAACCCGACCGTAAAACCATTGAATCGCTTATCCCGGGAGAAGAAGGTGTCGGTGCCATTGATGTTTTGAATACCGGTGAGACTTTGTGTGAAGTATCCAATCATCAGATCGGGCATGATCTTGCTGCGTTCAACGGCCCGTTGCTGATGACTAACTACAATTTGCTGATTGAGAAAATCAAGCTGCGGGTTGGCTTTGAGTGAGGTGGCAACATCAGGAGGTGTAAGCCTTCGGAGAATTTCATTGGCTTCAATGGGTGATTCTGATTTAAGCATCGCCTGTAAACGACTTTGCAGAATCTGAATATCAGCATCATTGATCCGAATCTGATTTTTGATTTCCAGTAATTGAGTTTCTGCAGACGTCTTCTCCAACAAATTGCTTTCGCCCGTCTTGTATCGCAGCGAGGAGGCCCGCGCAAAATCGGTATACAAACTATCCTGGGCATTGAGCAGGTTGCGCAATGCCTCCTGATACACCAGCTGTTCGAAGGCGCTCTTCACATCGAAAGCAAGGGTGTTTTGGGCTGCCGTGAGGTTCTTTTGTGAACCGATGACCTCCTCTTTGCCCAACTTAACTTGTGCAGCGAGGGTCGTGGGAAATGGAATGCTCTGTGTCAGAGCAAGGTTGTTATCCTGGTAAACAGAGTTGTATTGCCCATGCATCCAGTTTGCAGACAACCTCCCGATGTCGGTACCGGTCTTTTTCAGCTGACGAAAATAATCCACTTGTGATTCTGCTGCATGAATGGATGGATTGTTCTGCAAGGCAGTCTGAACGGCTTGCTCACGTGAAAGCCGCTGGCCCAAGACAGGCGCCGCCACGGCGATCAATAATGAAATAATGACAAGCTTAGTTTTCATGAGAAATAGTGTTTTGAGATTCCTTTTCGAAGTAAGTGTACAGGACAGGCAGCACCACCAACGTGAGCAACGTAGCGGTTATGAGTCCGCCGATAACTACCGTTGCGAGGGGTCGTTGCACTTCCGCACCAGATCCGTTGGAAAGCGCCATGGGCAAGAACCCCAGTGAGGCGACAAGCGCTGTCATCAGCACGGGCCGTAAACGGACTTCAGTTCCCTTGAGTACGATGTCATGAAGTGACAAGCCCCCTTGCTTTTTCAGCCGGTTGAATTCAGCAATAAGCACAATGCCGTTGAGGACCGCCACACCAAACAACGCGATAAAACCAACACCGGCAGAAATACTGAACGGCATACCGCGTAACCAGAGCGCAATCACACCACCAATTGCTGAGAGCGGAATGGCTGTGTAGATCAAAAGGCCCTGACGGATGGAATTGAATGTGAAGAACAGCAGCAGGAAAATCAGGCCGAGTGCCAAGGGCACAGCGATTACCAACCGCTTCTTGGCTTCCTCGAGATTCTTGAAGGCACCGCCATACTTTAAATAATATCCGGGTGCAAAATGAAGCGTGCCGTTCACCTTCTGGTTGATTTCGTTCACAATGCTCTCAACGTCCCTGCCCCGCACGTTGAAACCGATGGCGATGCGCCGTTTTGCATCATCACGCTGAATCTGATTGGGCCCTTCTGTGTATTCTATGGTGGCCACTTGTTCCAATGGAACCTGCAGGCCTGATGCTGCCGTAACGTACAGACCGCGGATGTCATCGATACTCTTGCGATTTTCCTGGTCCAATCGAACGACGAGATCGAAGCGTTTCTCCTGTTCATAAACTTTACCAGCGGATTCACCGGAGAATCCACTCCGCAACACCCGGTTGACGTCATCAACACTGAGACCAAATGCAGCCAGGCGATTGCGATCGTAGCGCACATTGATTTGCGGAAGCCCGCCGATCGGTTCCACGTAAATGTCTTCTGCCCCATCGACTGAGCGCGCAATATGACCTACCTGGTCTGCATACTCGGCAAGCAATTTGAGATCTTCGCCGTATATCTTGATAACCACATCCTGCTTTGCACCGGTCATCAATTCATTGAATCGCATTTGGATAGGCTGTTGAAAACCGTACAGGATCCCAGGCATGGCTTCATGAAGTTTGGCTGCCATTTTATCTGCCAGCTCGGTACGGGAAGAAGCACTTACCCACTCATCTTTGTCTTTGAGCACGATGATCAAATCAGCGGCTTCGATGGGCATCGGATCGGTAGGAATTTCGGAGGTACCGATTTTACCAATCACCATTTTAACCTCCGGAAAATTGTCGAGCAGGATGCGTGAACTCTTCTGGGTGGTTTCAACTGTTTGTGATAATGAACTGCCGGTGATCAATAAAGTTTCTACAGCAAAATCACCTTCATCCAGTTGGGGAATAAATTCTCCCCCCATGCGGGCGAAGAGCACCATGCAGCCTGCAAGAAGCACCACGCTAATGCCCACTACCATTTTCTTGCGGAGCAGCGCCAGGTGAATGACGGGCTCGTAGATGCGATGAAAAAAGGCAAGCACGTGGTTGGAAAGCTTAAGCGTTTGTCCAGGCTTCTTGCTCAAAACAAGCGAGGAGATCATCGGTACGTAAGTAACGGACAACAACAACGCACCAACGATGGCAAAGGCTACAGTTTGCGCCATAGGGGCAAACATTTTTCCTTCAATACCAGCTAAGGATAGAATTGGGAGGTATACAATTAATATGATGACTTGCCCAAATGCAGCAGAGCGCATCATTTGGCTGGCTGACTTTTCTACTTCATCATCCATTTCGGCCTGCGTGAGCTTTCTCACCAATCCGGACATGCCCAGGTGATGCATGGTGGCCTCAACGATGATCACGGCCCCGTCCACAATCAAGCCGAAGTCTATGGCACCCAAACTCATCAGATTTCCGGAAACACCAAACAGGTTCATCATGGTGATGGCAAAAAGCATGGCGAGTGGAATCAACGAAGCCACCACAAGTCCTGCCCGCAGGTTGCCAAGCATCAAAACCAAAACGAACACAACGATGAGTGCACCTTCGGCGAGGTTTCGCGTTACTGTCCCGATGGCGTTGTTTACCAGTTTGGTCCGATCAAGGTAGGGCTCAATCTCCACCCCTTCGGGTAGCGTAGCGCTGATTTGTTCAATGCGCTCTTTAACATTTGAAATCACCGAAGAGGAATTGGCGCCCTTCAGCATAAGGACAATGGCACCTACCACTTCTCCCTGGTCGTTATAAGTCATGGCACCGTACCTGGGTGCGCTGCCCAATCTCACTTCGGCGACATTGCGAACCAGTACCGGCAATCCATTGGCAGTGTTCTTCACCACGATTTGCTGAATGTCTTCCACCGACTCCACCATTCCCTCACTGCGGATGAAATAGGAATAAGGCTTGCGTTCGATATAGGCCCCTCCTGTATTCTGGTTGTTTTTCTCCAGGGCAGAAAAAATTTCACTCACGCTCACGTTCATGCTGCGGAGCTTGTTGGGATCCAGGGAGATTTCATACTGCTTTACCAATCCACCAAAGCTGCTCACATCAGCAACACCAATGGTTCCCAGCAACTGGCGTCGTACAATCCAATCCTGAATGGTGCGCAACTCCATAGGGTTGTAGCGTGACTCAAATCCCTTTTTGGGACGGAGTACATACTGGTAGATTTCACTCAACCCGGTTGAAAGCGGCGCGATCTCTGGACTACCTACACCGGCTGGGATCATACCCTTGGCCGTAGCGAGGCGTTCATTGACCTGTTGACGCGCCCAATACACATCGGTGTTTTCTGAAAAAACGATCGTCACCACCGAAAGACCAAACCTGGAAAATGATCGCATCTCCGTTATGTTGGGGATGGTGGCCATGGTTTGTTCAACCGGAAAAGTGACTAACCGCTCGATTTCAGGAGCAGCCAGTGACGGGGATACCGTGAGTACCTGCACCTGATTGTTGGTGATATCAGGAACGGCATCAATGGGCAATTGGGTGACGCTGTATCCGCCCCAGATTACGAGGGCGAGTGTCAACATTCCAATGATAAACTTGTTCCTTATGGAAAAGGAAATGATGCTGTTAAGCATGAATAAAATAGAATATTAGTTGAATAGAATAACCATCAACGCACGACCGCACACAGCCTGATGGCAGCGACGGAACATACGGCAATCAAAAAAAATCAGGCCAGGCGAGGCGGTTGCCAGATGGTTGCCAGACTTCTGCAGGGCTTTCCTTCCTGTGTCTTGGGGATGAAAGAGATCTGACACAGTAATTCAGACTCGTAGCTTACCCCCGCAGCCGTAGGGACCAGTAAAGAAATGGTCCCGATGATGCTTTCACTGTTGTCGCGGAACGGCAATTGCTCATCGCGCGCATAGTCGGCGTCGCGAACATCACCGCTGAAATAGTGAAGCGCTACAAAATCAAACAGCGTAATGTCTGGTGATTCCTGCCGATGTTCAATGAAGTGAGAAATGAAAATGGGAAGTTTCCAGAGTTGGTTTAACTCTGTAGCCGTGAAGAGATACACGAATGTCAATATGACGGCAATTCTCCTTTTCACTCAACAAATATACAAAAGATTAGAATAGGCTCAGATTTCCGCCTTTGCGGAACAAGGTAAGGTTATGCGGCGGCACCGTACGGCCGCTCAAATACCGGTTTTTAGCGGCACGGTAGAGTTGATGTATTACCCCTGCCAGATTGCCTTCGCCACGCATGCGGGTGCCGAATCGGGAATCACTGACACTACCGCCATGAAGATCCTGTATCTGATTCCAAACCTTGTCAAACCGGTCAGGAAAATTCTTTCGCAACCAATCTTCAAACAAGCGGGCAACGGCTCCATTCAAACGCACTACCGTCATACCAGCTGCAGAGGCACCATGATCAGCAGCAGCCTTAATCAGGTTGGGGATTTCATGGTGATTAAGACCCGGAATGATGGGTGCTGTCATGATACCAACGGGTATTTGAGCGGCCGCTAAAGATTCGATTGCCTGAAGTCGTTTGACTGCGCTGGCAGTGCGAGGCTCGAGCACGCGACGCAAACCTTCGTCCAGGGTGGTAATAGAAATCATCACCTGAACGAGATGATCGGCAGCAAGATCCTTCAAAATGTCAATATCCCGTGTGATTAGGCTGTTTTTGGTAATAATACTAACCGGATGACGATACCGTGAAAGTACCTCCAGCATCTTTCGGGTTAACTTATGAATGCGTTCGAGTGGTTGATAACAATCCGTATTGCCGCTTAACATGATAGGTGCAACTTGCCAACTACGCGCAAGCAATTGCTTCTCCAATACCACGGCAGCATTTTTCTTCACAATGATTTTCGATTCGAAATCAAGACCGGCACTAAAGCCATAATACTCATGGGTGTTTCGTGCATAACAATACACACAACCATGCTCGCAGCCCTGATAGGGGTTGGCAGAAAAAGTCATTCCCAGGTCGGGACTGTTTACCCGATTTATTATCGTGCGCGACTCTTCCTGAAAAACCTGAGTCTCCGGATTCAATTGCATCTCCTCATCCAGGCCTTCTGTATGATCGGTTACATACCTGACAGCGAGAAACTTGTTTTCAGTCTTAATTTGCGCACCGCGTCCCTTAATATATGAGTCATCCATCGATCCAATATACCAACAGAATTAGTAAATACTAAATATTTTGGTAGAACTATTGTATGCTCCCTCACTGACTACTGAAGTGCATGATCCTATCCTGGAGCGCGCCGGAGTTCGCGTGCTGGTAAAAAGAGAGGATCTCAATCACCCGTACGTTTCCGGAAACAAATGGTGGAAGCTTAAGTACAACATCGCGGCGGCCTTTCAACAACAGCACGATACGTTGTTGACATTCGGTGGAGCCTATTCAAACCACCTATATGCGACCGCGGCAGCAGCGCGTGAGTTGGGTTTAAAGAGTATTGGCATTGTACGAGGTGAGAGGACGTTGCCGGTTAATCCAACACTATCGTTTGTTCAGGAATGTGGTATGCAGCTTCATTATATATCACGCGAGCGCTATCGGAGCAGGGCCACGATAGAATTTCAACAATGGATACAGGAAAATTTTGATCGGGCTTATGTAATTCCGGAGGGCGGAACTAATGACCTTGCTATAAAAGGATGTGGCGAGTTTGCGCATCAGCTTCAACAGGAAGTGAATTTTGATATCATAGCGTTACCCGTAGGAACCGGCGGAACCCTGGCAGGCATCATCACTGGACTTCATGACAATCAATTAGCCGTTGGATACTCAGTTCTCAAGGGCGGGGAATTTCTGCAAGATGATGTTGCAGGATGGCTTACCCGGTCAGGATGTGCCCATCAGCGATGGCGTATAGCCACCGCGTATCACCAGGGTGGATATGGCAAAAAGACGGCGGCATTAATGCAATTTATACAGCATCAACATGAAGCAAACCAGCTTCCCCTCGATCAGGTTTATACAGGCAAGCTTTGCTTTGGATTATGGCAGGAGATTGACCAAGGCATCTATCCCCGCGGGAGCACCATTCTGATGTTGCACACGGGCGGTTTACAAGGGGCTTTATCCAAATAAGTCTTCAAACACTTCGGTCAATTTGCCAAATGATTTGATCGTGATTTTTCCCCGGGTGACCGTGGACTTTTGATTGAACTTGCTGATATAGATTTCTGTGAATCCGAGTTTTTCTGCTTCGGAGATGCGTTGTTCAATGCGGTTAACGGCACGCAATTCGCCACCAAGGCCCACTTCAGCAGCAAAGCAAGCCTTATCGCTGATGGCAATTTCTTCAAGCGAAGAAACCACCGAAACGCAGATGGCCAGATCAATAGCCGGATCTTCAACTCGAATGCCGCCGGCCATATTCAAAAAAACATCTTGCTGACCCATACGAAAGCCACAACGTTTCTCCAGCACCGCGAGCAGCATGTTCAATCGCTTCTGGTCAAAACCGGTGGTGGTTCGCTGGGGTGTACCATAGCTGGCTGGACTTACAAGCGATTGCACTTCAATGAGTAATGGACGGTTGCCCTCCAGTGTCGCGCCAATGGTGGCACCGGCATGGGGACTGTCCTTTTGGGAGATGAGTACTTCAGACGGATTGGTCACTTCACGTAAACCGGAACTGAGCATTTCATAGATGCCAATTTCTGCGGCAGATCCGAACCGATTTTTGGTAGTACGCAAAATGCGATAAGCAAGATGTTGATCACCTTCAAACTGCAGCACCGTATCCACCATGTGCTCTAATACCTTGGGTCCGGCCAGGGTGCCATCTTTGGTGATATGACCGACCAGAAAAACAGGTGTATCAGTTTCCTTGGCAAACTTCATGAGTTCGGCGGCACATTGTCTTACCTGCCCCACGCTGCCGGGCGTGCTTTCGATTTGTGGTGAATAGAGTGTTTGAATCGAATCAACGATAACCAGGTCAGGAGCCTGATTTTCAATGGCCAGAAATATGGATTGGGTGTTGGTTTCCGCCAGTATAAAGAACTTATCTGCTTTTATGGATGCAGGCGCGATCCGCTCAGCGCGCATGCGGATTTGTTGTTCACTTTCTTCACCGGAGATATACAATACTGTTATTTCCTTCAGCGCAAGACCAATCTGCAACATGAGTGTGGACTTGCCGATGCCGGGTTCTCCACCAATAAGCACCAGTGAGCCCGCGACGATTCCTCCACCCAGCACACGATTGAGTTCCTGATCGTGTGTGTCCATACGCACTTCTGATCCGGCTTCAATGTCACCGAGGAGTTTGGGTTGCGTGTTGCGGTTATTCTTGCTTTCCTGTCGCCAGGCATTCTTGCCGGCATCAGCGGTGACTAATTCTTCTACGAAGGAGTTCCATGTTCCACACTGCGGGCACTTGCCGAGCCATTTGCTGGCTTCATGTCCACACTGTTGACAGAAGAATTTGGTTTTGGTTTTGGCCATAGCCTGATTCTATTCGGAATTCAAAAGTTAGTTACCGGGGATTACAAATCTTAAGCGAAGGACGCGAACAAGGGAAAACATGACATTGGTCAGCACGAAAATACATCAAAAGATGTAGCCACCTTGAAGTTGATGTAAGATTTATGGTACAAAGTTTTATTCGATTTAAGAATCTTACAAATAGCTCCTTGAGATCATGTTTTTTGAATACTTTAGATAACCTAACCATCTATTATGAGACGCGTATTAACCTTTCTTATCATTTGCATTCCACTTGGTTTGTTGGCGCAAAAATCACCTGCCAAGTTTGGAGACATACCGCTGACTGATCTGAACATGACCACCTATGATCAAGACACTACGGCTTCAGCCGTGGTTCTTTTTGATTATGGGCAGTCGTATGTAACTGTTAATGCTGGAACGCCAATGATTAATATCGAACGCCACACACGTATCAAGATTCTAAAGAAGGAAGGACTTGATTGGGCAAACGGATCAATTTTGACATACCACGAAGGGAGTGAAGAGGAGAAAATCATCGGACTTAAGGCCACGGCTTATAACCGGGAAGGTGGTAAGGTGGTAGAGACCAAAATGGGCAAGGAGAGCATATTTAAAGAAAAATTCAACCGATCCTGGAACAGACAAAAATTTACCATACCCAATGTTAAAGTTGGTTCTGTCATTGAATACACTTACAAAAAGTCATCGGAGTTTATAGCAAATTTTCCGAACTGGTCATTTCAGAAAAAGATACCCACCCGATACAGTGAATATTGGGCGATGTTCCCGAAGATTTTCAAATTCCAGCAATACATGCAGGGTTATGTGCCGATTACAACGTATGAAGTTAATGAACAAATGTACTTCGGCGAAAATGTTGTGGCCCATCATTGGATTTCAAAGAATGTACCTGCGTTCAGTGAAGAAGAGTATATGACGACTGAGGATGATTTCATTTCTCAAATCAATTTTGCGCTCGCCCTCATCGATTTACCAGAGCGTACCATTGAGATTATGGGCACCTGGAAAAAGTTGAATGATGACCTTCTTGATTCAGATTCTTTTGGTGGAGTATTGAAAGGGGCTGGCTTCTTAAAAGATCAGGTGGAGCAGCTTACGGGGGGTATGACTGATCCTACCCAGAAGATCATTGCCATTTCCGATTGGGTAAAGGCCAACGTTACCTGGGATGGAGAGATGGATTACTTGGCAGATCCGTTGAAGCGTGTAGTAGAAAAAAAGAAAGGAACCGTGGGAGATGTAAATCTCTTATTTGCATCCATGCTCCAGAAGGCCGGGCTTGCCGTGGACATGGTGCTATTGAGTACCCGCGATCATGGTTTTATTCGTGAGGCCTACCCGATGCGACGCCAATTTAACTATGTGATCTGTCAGGTGCGACTGGACGGGAAGACATTATTATTGGATGCCACCGAAAAGTATCTTCCCTATGACATTTTGCCGAGCCGCTGTCTGAACGGAAAGGGACTGGTGATTTCTTCAACCAATTCTAATTGGGTGGATATTACAACCAGGGGAAAGGCGAGGACGGTTGTGAGCGCGGATCTTGTCCTGGACGGATCAGGGGAACTCAAAGGGAAATTGCAGTATAATCGGGATGGGTATGATGCCCAGACAGCGCGGGAGACTTATTTCGATAAAGGTGAAGAGAAGTATGTAAAGGACTTCCTTTCGTCAAAAAGCTGGAATGTTGGCAAGAGTGAATTTATCGACATGAAGGACCTCACCAAGCAAGCCCGCGAGTCGCATGAGGTATCCATAGCTGAACACGCTAATGTGGCCGGTGACGTTATTTACATTAACCCTTTTGTGGCCACGCAGATGGTGGAAAATCCATTTAAGCCAGAAACCAGAAAATATCCGATCAATTTTGGCATGGCCGTGGAGAAGACATATATGTGTAAGATCACATTGCCGGAAGGATATCAAATTGATGAAATGCCGCAAAACAAACTACTGGCTCTTCCTGGCGCCGCTGGACGTTATATATACAACATTACTCAGATGGGGAACGTAATCAACGTAACGAGTACGTTTATTGTTTCCCGCGTCCTGTTTGGTCAGGATGAGTACAGGCCGCTTCGTGAATTCTATGGTCAGGTGGTCGCTAAACAAGCGGAACAAATTGTCTTGAAGAAAAAGCAATAATCGTGAGAATAACATTCATACTTTGTCTGATAGTGGGGGTTGCTTTTTCAGCACCTCCGCCGTCCAATTATCCGGTAAGTAGCATTCCCCCCGAGCTCATGACCGATGTTGATGCAGTGTACAGGGAAGATCACATGCGGTTCACAATTTCAAGCCGAGGCTCTGGCACATTATTTTCCCGCATTGTTGTGACAATTCTAAACGAAAAAGCGAATCACTACGCGAAACGGACCATTGGCTATGACAAGTTGATGAAGGTTACCAACATCATCGGTAATGTTTATGATCAACAGGGCAACCTGGTTCGTCACTTGAAACCAAGTGAAATTTATGATCAGAGTTCTTATGATGGATTGTTTAGTGACAATCGGATAAAGGCAATTGATCTTTCTCAGGCTTCATATCCATATACTGTTGAAATTCAGTACGAGATGGATTTTAAGTTCTTGTACTACATACCCGGCACCACCATAGGGGGTGAGCGCGTGTCGGTGCAAAATGCTTCTTATACCCTGCTGTACCCAAACACGCTTAAGCCAAGGTATCGAACCAATCATGTTGATGAGAAGCCGGTGCAAGCCAAGGTAAATAGTACTACAGAGAGTCTCGCCTGGAGTTTTGCGAACTTAAAGCCCCTCTTGGTAGAACCAAATGGGCCTGATGAAGATGAACTTGTTCCCAGCATCGAGGCGGCTCCATCTCAGTTTGAATATGATGGTCACCCCGGCACGATGAGCAGCTGGGATGAGTACGGCAAATGGAATGCTGATCTGAACAGGAATCGCAATGAGTTACCCCCAGCTACAAAGGACAAGGTTCGTCAACTCATTAGCGGAAAGACAACCGATGAACAAAAGGCACGTGCGCTGTATGAGTACATGCAGAATAAAACACGTTATGTCAGTATTCAGCTCGGTATAGGTGGTCTGCAACCCTTCCCCGCATCCGTGGTAGATGAAACAGGATATGGAGATTGTAAGGCACTCTCCAATTATATGGTAGCCCTCCTGAAAGAAGCCGGTATAAAGGGATACTATGTCACAGTAAAATCAGGGAGAGACCAGCGACAGTTCAACCCCGATTTCCCCAGTCACCAGTTTGATCATGTCATTGTTGCCGTTCCCAACAAAACAGACACGATCTGGTTGGAATGCACAAGCCAGACACAACCCTTTGGGTTTTTGGGTTCATTCACTGATGATCGAAGGGCGCTGTTGATTACCGATGATGGCGGTAAACTGGTGAAGACTCCGACGTACGCCCCGGATCAAAACCGGCAAACGCGCACGGTACGAGCCGTGGTGGATGCAACCGGTGCCGTAAGGGCAACTGGAAAGACAACGTATACCGGCCTCCAGGTGGAGAATGGCAGTCTTATGGAATTGGTAGGGAATCCTTCCGATGAACAGAAAAAGTGGCTGCAAAGCAGTATCTCGTTGCCAACCTTCAACATCAACTCATATTCAATTTCAGGCAAGAAGGATAAGCTACCTTATGCAACGGTAAATTTCGATCTCACCCTCACCAGGTATGCATCGATGAGCGGAAAGCGGATGTTCCTTGCCCCCAATATGCTCAATCGGACTTCTTTCATTCCCCCCAAGGTGGAAGACCGAAAGACCGAAGTAGTCAGAAACAGCAGCTACCTCGATATTGATACGATAATCTATAATTTTCCCGAGAACCTGTATCCGGAATTTTTGCCACCACCCGTGAAATTATCTTCGAGGTTTGGGGAATATGAAGTTGATTATAAGATCAAAGAAGGAGAACTTATGTATATCAGGCGAATGAAAATGTGGAGGGGCCGTTTTCCCAAGGAGTCTTACAATGAGTTTCAGGAATTTTTCAAAGGCGTGAATAAATCTGACAACGCGAAGATTGTCTTCCTCAGCAAAACCTGATCTACTTGAGCGGACTGTCGGCTTCGCGCGCAAGGGTTCTGTAGACGATGCCGTCCATGATACCAGGTATCCACTTGTTTAAGAATACCGCTAGTTTGCCCTGTCCGGTAAGAATCAGGATTTTCTTTCGCTTCACAGTGGCCCGGTAGATGTGCTTGGCACATTCTTCCGCACTCATCATGGACTCTTCCTGGCGCGGAGAATCTCCCTGCAGGGTGCCGTCTTTCGTTAAAGATCGCTTGCGAATATTGGAGGTGGTAAACCCCGGACATGCCGTGAGCACATGGACACCAGTCTTCATCAATTCGGTGCGGAGCACTTCCAAAAAGCCGTTTAGCGCAAACTTTGATGAAGAATATCCGGCACGGGCAGGCAGGCCGCGATAACCGGCAATACTGGAGATCCCAATTACAGATCCCTGGTGTTCGATGATTTGAGGTAAACAAGCACGCGTAGCATACAGCGCGCCAAAAAAATTAATGTCCATGACTTTGCGGATCACCGATAAATCAACATCCTGAAAGAGGGCCCGCATGGTGATCCCGGCGTTGTTGATCAGAATATCAATACGGCCATAGCGGGTGATTGCCTCTTCCGCCATGCGATAATTGTCAGCTTCCTGACTCACATCACCAACAAACCCATGTATGGTAATTCCTTCGGATTGCAATTCGGCTACAGCGGCTTGGAGATCCCCTGCACTGCGACCGGTAATCAGTATATGCGATCCGTGACTACCAAAACACCTAGCGAGTGCTTTACCGATACCGGAAGATCCGCCCGTGATGATGACCACTTTATCCTTCATCGCTAATTCAAAATCATTTCAATGTCTTCACGCGTAAGCGACTTTACAATACTCTCCTCCGTGCTGATGAGGCTCTCTGATAACCTGAGTTTGTGCTTTTGTAGCTGCAAAATTTTCTCTTCTACAGTGTTCCGGGTGATGAACTTGTAGGTGAACACTTTTTTCTTTTGACCAATCCGGTGAGCGCGATCAATGGCTTGTTGCTCAACGGCAGGATTCCACCAGGGATCAAGAATGAATACGTAGTCAGCCTCGGTAAGATTTAGTCCCAGACCACCTGCCTTGATGGAAATCAGGAATATTTTCAGATTAGGCTCCTTGTTAAACTTTTCTACCTGATCCTTGCGATCCATGCTTGATCCATCCAGGTAGGCATAGGCGATCTTGCGGGAATTAAGAAACTCTTTCACGATCTCCAGGTGCTTTACAAACTGCGAGAAGATCAACAGCTTATGTCCTTCCAGGAGCGCGTTTTCAATCATGTGTGACAAATCTTCCAGCTTGCCGGAGTCTCCCTTGTAGTGAGAATCTACCATCCGCGGATGGTTCGAAATCTGTCTCAATTTGGTGAGGCCCTCCAGGATGGTGAGTCTTGAATTGTTTAAACCTTCTTTTTCGATGAGATCAAGAATCTTATGACGATAGAATGACTTGGCTTCTTCATATTTCTCTTCCTGGGCCGGAGAAAGATTGGTGTAGTAAATGTTCTCCACTTTTTCCGGAAGATCGGTTGCCACCTGCGACTTGAGGCGTCGCAGGATAAAAGGCTTGATCACAGCATTCAGCTTTTTGGTCTTGGCCTCATCCTGCCGCTTTTCAATGGGTACCTGATATTCGTTTTTAAAGAAAGTCTGTCCACCCAAAAGCCCAGGATTGATGAAGGTCATTTGTGACCATAAATCCAGCGTCGTGTTTTCAAGCGGCGTTCCGGTAAGGGTCAACTTATAGCGGGACTTCAACTGCAATACGGCTTTTGCAATGTTGGAGGTTGGATTTTTGATAACCTGTGATTCGTCGAGAATGATATAGTTGAAATAGAATTTCTGCAGCGACTCAATGTCCAGGCGGGTGATTCCATAAGACGTTAATACCACATCATATTTGCTGAATCGCTCAATGTCCTTATTGCGGTTGGTGCCGGTGTAGGTAAGAATCTTCAGATCGGGCGTGAACTTGGACGCTTCCATTTCCCAGTTGTACAGAAGGGAAGTGGGCATGATGAGCAATGATGTGCCGGCGTTGCCTTTTTCTTTTTCAGACTGCAGCAAAGTGAGCGCCTGGACAGTTTTTCCCAGACCCATGTCGTCGGCAAGGCAGCCGCCCAACCTGAATTCGTTCAGGAACCGCAGCCAGTTATATCCTGCTTTCTGATAAGGACGCAAGGTACCCTGAAATCCTTCAGGCATCGGGTAATCACGGATACCCGTGAAATTTTCCAGGTTGCGAAGACGGTCACTCATGTGCACTTTCGCCAGATTACCCTCCTGAAGTTCTTTTACGAGATTCAGGTGATATTTGTGCAGTACGGGCTTTTCGTGTGTGCCATGAGTTTCGCTCATGGCAAATAGATCTCCGTATTTGATTAACCAGGCTTCGGGTATAATGGCGATTTCGCCATTGGGTAATTTGAATTCAACCTTCTTGCGCAGGATAAGCTTGCGAAGTTCTTTAAACGATATTTCAAACTCACCGAATCGGATCTTGGCATGAATATCAAACCAGTCAATACTTTCCTTGACCTCAAGTTCGATGACCGCCTTCCCGACAAAATACTTTTTGTCCCGATTATCCGGTTGGCTCACTTCAAAACCGAAATTCAGCAGATTGACTCGATTCTCATTGATCCATGAAAAGGCATGTGCCTTGTCTACAGCAACGCGAAAATTGCCGGCCAGGGGCAAGCCAAGTTTAATGAGTGTTTGGGCAAATTGTTTCTCCGCGACGATGTCGCGCTTGATGCGATGAAACAGGTAATCATCACCCTTTTTCTCCAGGGTCACGTTTACATCTCCAAAGGCATCCCCCCTGAACTTGTACTTGCCATATTTGAAGGACAGATCAAACACGATCTTTCCGGCTTCATCGTTGCTCGGCTTTTCCTCAGATGATTCACCGAATAAGCTGGGAACATCTTTGGCATTGGCAGGAGGCAATTCAGAAATGGTAAGCAGCGGATGCGGTGGGTAGGTATTGCGCGAAATCTCAAATCCCTTCACTTCAACATCGTCGAAGGAAGCGAGCAGCGCGGTGATGAAGTTATTGTAATAATTCTCTTCCAGATTCTTGGGAATGACAATGCTCGCCCGGGTAAGGAAGGGGTTAAGTTTCTTTCCGTCAACGGGCTTGTCAAAGCCGTATAGCTTTTGATTAACCACCACCCAGGCAGGAATCTTGCAAACCATGTATGCGCTGGTAGAGGGGATTTCAATCTTCTTTCCGTCGTACGTCAGGGTGGGAAAGTAGGTAGTACTTTCTGCGGTGCGGTTGAAATGAAAGCGAACATTGGCGCGTTGCTCCATCACTTCAACCTTACGCCACGTGGGCTCACCATCATTGCCCATTTCAAACAGGCGTTTGCCCTTGATTTTTTCAAGTACGGCAGCGCGTCTTTTCTCCATGTAGACTTCAATCTGTTCCTGCAACAGCCGCTCCTCGCCTTTGTCTTTTTTAAAGACTTTGACAAAGAACTCATCTGGTTTCATGATCTTTTTGGAGAAGTGCCGTAACACGGCATCCTGGTTCATGCTGTCGCAGAGTTCGATCAGTTCATAGTCCCGGTCGTCAAGGCCCTTGGCAAATTCACGGGCATTCTTGGACGAGATGTTCTGGTGCTGATAAGTGAGTTTGCCCTTTTCATCAAGCCGGACGATAAAGGCTTCAAAAATGTATCCCAGGTACTCGTGCTGGTACAGCGAGTAGATCATTTGAAACGGCTGTGTGGCCGAAACTTTCATCGGATTGCCTGGGTTGCTGTTTGTTCGGTTTGTCCTTCGGCCTTGCTTTTTGGGCTGAAATACCGGTTTAGAGAGCCAAAAGAGGCCTCCAAAACGGTTTTTTAGCCTTTTCAGAAAAAGCCGAATGGAAAAATAAGCAATCCGGGCGAAAGAATTCCTGTCTTTTTACAGGAAACATTACATTATAAATGATCGATAGAATAGGATCTGGCTGCGAGGGTGGCAGGCCGGAATGATACCACGATAGCAATAAAAGTGATCACCAGACCGGTGAGCACAAAGTCGGAAGGTTCCATGCGAACGGGATAGTTGGATACAATGGATTGGTCCATACCCATACCAACCAGACCAACCGTATCTTGCAAATAGACAAGCAAGGCACCCAATACCAGTCCGATACCCGCTCCCAGGAAAGTGATCAGTGCTCCTTCAGCCAAAAAGACATTGCGAATGAATACCGGCGTGGCACCCAACGCGGCAAGGATGCTGATGTCCTTCTTCTTGTCGATGGCAAGCATCATGAGCGAAAAGAAAATATTAATTGACCCGATCAGCAACAACAGTGAAAGGGCCATGAAGGAGAATAGCTTTTCGAATTTCAGCAACCGGTATAAATCACGGTGCTGCTCTTCATTGCTGAGTACTTGAAGCGATGCACCTAACTTGTCGCGGAGCAGGGATTGTACCTCTTTAACAGATGAATTGGTTGTCTGAATTTCCAGGGCGGTCCTCCGGTTGCCATAATTCATGAGTTCATTGGCAAACTCAATGGGAACGAACATGTAGTTTTCATTGAGGTTCTTTTCAATTGAGAATACGCCACCAGGCCGAATGCTTTTTCGGGTGTACATCGAAGACGGATCGGAAGATCGTTTAGCTGTATTGCGTATATAGTAGACCTGCATGGCATGCATGTCGTCTTTTACATCAGCAGACAATGTATAGCGAAGGCCATCGCCGAGAATCGCAAAGGGAATACTGTCCTTCATCAATGCCAGTTCACCATCAATCATGTGGTCATCGAGACGGTGTTGATCGATGAAGCTGCGGCTCATGCCTTTTAGGGTCACAATGGTGTTTGCTCCCCCGTAACTTACATAGGCGTAGTCTTCGATCACCTCGGTGACCAGCTTTACGCCCGGGGTTGATCGAATGTCTTGCAGCAGGGAGTCAGTAACCGGAAAAGACTTTCCTTTTACCAATTCAATTTTTAGTTCAGGATCAAACGTGGTGTATAATCCACGCAGAAGAACACCAAGTCCATTAAAGACAGAGAGTACGATAATCAATGCAGCGGTAGTGAATGCAACCCCTGCCATCGACAGGATGGAAATGATGTTGATGAAGTTCTTTTTTCGCTTCGAAAGAAAATAGCGTCGGGCGATAAAGAAAGGCACATTCATGCATCTATTCCTTTTCGGTGGGGGGGATATGCAGATTTTTCAGAATCTCGTCCATGCGCTGGGCATTTTCCTCCACTTCATCACGGAAAAAAGCAATCTCAGGTACGATGCGGGCCTGGTTTCGAATGCGTTCGCCAAGGGCCTTCCGAATTTCCTTTTTGTGCGTGTCGAGGAGGGATAGGAGTTTGTCTTTGTCCTTGACCAGCATCATACTGATATAAACTTTGGCAAAACTAAGATCGGGACTCATGCGAACATCGGCTACCGTAATAAACTCGGATCCGAGCCATCCGCGTTGGTTTCGTTGGAAGATGTCGCTAAGTTCTTTCAGGATCAATCGACCGTATTTTTGCTGTCGTACCGTACCACTCATGCCCTAAAGGTAAGAAACCGCCGGTTGATTCAGGGTAGTTGCCCTGCTGACGTCACCGTGCTCATTTTTTGTGTTATTTGCAGATCAATTATCCCACTGTGCTTCGGTTCTTCCGCATCAACGACCCTTATCGGCTGCTGGCACTCCTTGTGCTGCTGGTGCTGATCAGCCTCCCCATGCTGGTTCAGCCTCCACCCCTGATGATCGGCGAACTTTCAGGAATGGTTGTAGGTGAACAAATACATGACAAGATTATGTATGTCGAGCTCTTTGACCGTACTGCACCCCTGATGGCGATGACGGATGGCCTTCTGGATTTCCTCTTTGGTCGCTCTCTCATGGGCCGTCACTTGCTGGCCCTGTTCATCATCTTTTTTCAAGCTTCCTACTTTGGAATACTTTTGATCAACAACCGGGCCTACAACGAAAACAGCTATGTGCCTGCCTTGATTTTTGGGTTGTTGTGCTTTTTCTCTTTCGATCTGCTCACCGTTACACCGGAATTGCTCGCTTCCACGTTGCTGCTGCTGGCACTCAACAATTTGTTTAAAGAGATAGAATTCAGGGTCGATAGAGATTCGATCGTACTCAACCTGGGAGTATTCATTGGAATGGCTTCCTTATTTGTTCTGTCTTACACCATTTTTCTTTTCGGTGCCATCATTATTCTGTTGGTATTTGCCAGGAGTTCCGCGCGAAAAATTCTTTTGGTTTTGGTGGGGTTTTCACTGGTCCACGGCATTCTGATTACCTGGTACTATGTCTATGGTAATACCGCCGAGTTGTGGAATCATTTTTACCTCGCCAATATCGGTGCTGATGGGGCGCCCCTGATGAATGTTGGCGGACTCGGACTGCTGTTGGGTGTACCCCTGGGCTATTTTGTGTTCTCTTTGTTTATGCTTACCCGGGAGGCCCGGTTCACCAAGTATCAATCACAATTGTTTCAGACCATTTTTCTATGGCTGGCCATTGCCTTGATCCAATTGTGGCTGATGCCATCCCGATCACCCCACAGTTTGTACACCATCATTCCATCACTGGCATACTTCATCAGTCATTATTTGCTATTGATCCGCCGCAAAGCAATCTCTGAGTTGATGCTTTGGCTGTTTCTTACCGGAATTTTGGTGGTGAGTACGATGTCCAGAAAAGAACTCATTAGCTCCATCGATTACAGCAGAATATTGGCTCCTGCATCAGCCCCGGACACAACGGTTACAGGCAAAAAGATTATGGTGCTTGGCCATGACCGTTCCTGGTACCTTAACAATACCATGGCCGGTTATTTTCTGGATTGGGATCTATCCCGGACTGTGATCGAGTCGCCTGATGTTTATGACAATGTGATTTTGCTCAACAAAGCACTGGAAGATGATACCCCGGATCTCATCATAGATTCCGAGAACAAACTAGGACCCATGCTGGAACGGCTACCTAAGTGGAAAGAGCAATACGTTTGGCAGAATGGGCGCTACGCGCGTCGCTAGCAGGCGATTTTGTCAACGCGCCGGGCATGACGACCGCCCTCAAAGCTGGATGTTAGAAACCGTTCGAGTATTTGCTCTGCAAGTTCGGGGCTGATATGACGGGCCGGCAAACAAAGAACATTTGCATCATTATGGCTTCGGGCCAATTCGGCCAACTCCACTTTCCAGCAGATGGCGGCACGGATGCCTGAGTGTTTGTTGGCAGTCATCGCCACACCGTTTCCGCTGCCACAGATGAGCAGGCCCAGGGAATAGGTCTTGGTCTCTATGGATGTAGCGACGGGATGAGAGAAGTCGGGATAGTCGGCCGATTCGCTCGAATGCGTGCCATAATCCTTGAACTCATACCCTTTGCCAGAGAGCCATTTTTTCAAATGCTCTTTCAAATCATATCCGGCGTGATCAGCTCCGATGGCGAGTGTTATCATTATGCAGTCATTTCATCTGCCCTCGCTTCCCGCTCAGCTTCTTTGCGCTTTTGCCGGACCACATAGGCAGAGATGAAAATACTTATTTCATAAAGCAGAAACAAGGGCAGCGAAATCAGCACCTGACTTAGAGGATCAGGAGGCGTGACAATAGCAGCAACAATCAGAATCACAATGATGGCGTGTCGGCGGTAGGTCCGCATGAACTTGGGTGTAATCAACCCCACCTTGGTCATAAAGAAGACCACAACCGGCAATTGAAAGAGAAGGCCACTACCAAAAACCAACGCAATGAACGTGGAGACGTAACTGGTGATGTCGAACTCATTGACAATTTTGTCACTGATGGAGTAGGTGGAAAAGAACCAAGTCATCATTGGCGTGAGGATAAAATAGCCGAATGAAACGCCGAGCAGAAAGAGGGATGATACGGCAAATACAGCACCCCCGGAGTTCTTGCGTTCATTCAGGTGAAGACCTGGCTTTACAAAGCGCCAGATTTCCCAGAAGACGTAGGGGAAGGCGATAATGAATCCCATGACAAAAGCGGAGAGCACTTGCATGGTAAATTGACCGGTGACATAACGGCTCTGAATCTTGAAATGAAAAGGTTGTGCACATAACTGGTCCTGCGCACCGGTTAGTTCGCCGAGTTTGCAGAGCCATTTGAAAGTGGGGAAGCTAACATCAGCTGGCGCAAAAATGATGTGATCAAAAATCCAGGGCGCAGCAATAAAAGCAATGATCATGAACACCATAATGGCCGTCACTGACCGAACAATATGCCAACGTAATTCCTCCAGGTGGTCGAGGAACGACATTTCCTTTTCTTCACTCATAGTTTACTCCTCTTCTTGGCTTAATGGCCGGTGTATTTTAAAATAGACTATCGGCCGTACAGCGGGAATCGCTTCATCAATGTATTGACTTTCCGCTTCACAGCCTTCAGGTGTTTTTCATCCGAAGGCTTTTTCAGTGCCTCGTCGATTAAGTCAACCACTTTTAGTATGTCTTTTTCTTTGAACCCACGTGAGGTGATGGCGGGTGTACCAATACGCATACCAGAGGTTACCATGGGCGACTGGGTATCAAAAGGCACCATGTTTTTATTGATCGTGATATCGGCTTTAATCAGGGTTTCCTCGGCCAGCTTACCGGTGAGGTTTTTTGATCTCAGGTCGATCAACATCAGGTGATTATCTGTTCCCCCTGAAATGATCTTGTACCCACGGCGGGTAAATTCAGCGGCCATGACTTTGGCATTCTTGGCCACTTGTACTACGTAGTTCATGTATTCATCAGAAAGCGCTTCCTGAAAGGCAACAGCCTTGGCAGCGATCACATGCTCCAGGGGTCCGCCCTGCGTCCCGGGAAAAACGCCAGAATCCAATATGGATGAGATCTTTCTAAGTTCACCCTTAGGGGTTTTGAGTCCCCAGGGGTTGTCAAAATTCTTGCCTATCATGATCAATCCACCTCTTGGCCCGCGCAAAGTTTTGTGCGTGGTGGTGGTCACGATATGACAATGCTCCATGGGATCATTCAACAATCCGCGTGCAATCAGACCCGATGGGTGCGAAATGTCGGCCATCAACAAGGCACCCACCGCATCAGCGGCCTGACGAAGTTTTTTGTAATCCCAATCGCGGCTGTAGGCTGAAGCACCGCATATGATCATTTTGGGCTTTTCGCGTTGGGCCGTTTCAATAACCTTGTCAAAATTAATTAAACCAGTTTCCTGCTCGACGCCATAGAAGCTGGGCTGGTACAATTTACCGCTAAAGTTTACCGGCGATCCGTGGGTGAGGTGGCCACCATGAGACAAATCAAAGCCCAGGATTTTGTCACCGGGTTTGAGGCAAGCCAGCATGACGGCAGCATTTGCCTGAGCGCCTGAATGAGGCTGTACGTTAGCCCAGGATGCGCCGAAAAGTGCCTTTACACGGTCGATGGCCAGTTGTTCAATTTCATCCACTACTTCGCAACCACCATAGTACCGCTTCCCAGGAAGGCCTTCGGCGTATTTGTTAGTGAGCACTGTGCCTTGTGCCTTCATGACTTGCTCGGAGACAAAGTTCTCGGAGGCAATCAATTCAATGCCGCTTTGTTGACGATATTTTTCCTTTTCGATGAGATCGAAAACAACTTTATCTTTTTTCATGGCCATATGCTCGTTATGAATACCCGCAAAAGTAAGCCTTCATTGACAGGAATAGAAGGGATGGGAGGAATTTGACTACCAGCTTCCGCTGCTGCCACCACCGCCGAAACTTCCGCCACCACCGGAGAATCCGCCTCCACCACCACCGCCACCCCAACTACCTCCGCCGCCACCGTAATACCAACCACCACCTGATGACCATCCTCCGCTGCGACCACCACGGTTGGCAAACAAACGGAACAGAACAATAAGAATCAGAATAACAATAATTCCAGCACTTCTACCGCTACCGCGTGTTCTGCCAGGCCGTGCCTCGGATTTGTATTCACCTTTGATGGCCGCAGCAATGGCATCCACAGCAGCAGTTACGCCGGCATCATAGTCGTTTCGTCTGAAATTTGGAGCAACCTCATTGCGGATGATTTGGTTGCAAAGGATGTCAGGCAATGGACCTTCGAGTCCCTGCCCAACTTCGATGCGGGCCTTGCGATCATTTATGGCGAACAAAAGAATGATCCCGTTGTCCCGGTCTTTGGTACCCAATTTCCATTTGTCGGCGACCCGAATCCCGAACTGTTCAATGCTCTCGCCATCGAGTGTGTTGACGATAAGAATGGCCATTTGATTAGACGTGGAGTCTTCAAACACCTTGAGCTTGCGCTCCAGCATGTCTACCGTAGTGGGTGAGAGTACCCCCGCTTCATCATGAAGCCGATGTCCCCACAGTTCGGGAACTTCCTTTTGTGCATGAGCCACCAGCGGAAATACCGCGAGCAGCAAGAGAAAAAATAGTATCCGTTGTTTCATGTTAAGGCTGGATGTGCGTTAATCTTCCATACGGAGATCGTCGCGCAGTTCATTAATGTCGTCGGGGGTGATGAGAAAACCTTTTTCAAGCAGGATTTCACCACAACGTAAAATTGCTGATACGATTCCATCGGTAACCTTGTCTTTGCGCACGTTGTCAATGATGTTCCGAACGAGCGCGTCCCATTCCTTTTGATCTACGACCTTACTGATCCCCCGGTCGGCCATGACGATAACTTCCCGTTCAAAAAATGAAATAAAAATCATGATTCCGGTGCGATGACGGGTATTAAAGACCTCTTCTTCTAGGAAGGCATTTTCAGCACGGCGTCGGGTGGCGGCATCCAGGTGCGACTGCCCCAGAAGTAATCTCTTGAATGGGGAAAACACACTGGCAAGTATTACCCCAAGCAAACCTCCTGCGCAAACAAACACAAAAATGAATATGGGGTCATACACAGCCAGTTCTGTAGGGGCATATCGGTCAAGGATGATGATCACGACAAATACCAATGCGGCCATGATTAACGCACCTATGTAATTGGCAATGACATAGGCATCGCTGCGCTCAACAAAGACCGGGACAATTTCACCGGAAATCTTTTCTTCGGCTTGTTTCACGGCAGCCTTGATCCGATCAAGGTCCTGTGCAGTAAATCGGTTCTTAATGGACATAATGTTTCAGGGATGGCTGGTAATTCGTTTGAAAGGAATAGAATCGAAAAAACCAGTTCAAATTTAGCAATATGTGGTGATAACCATATCAGAAACTATCAGATGATAACAAGACGTCATGGGGAATTGATTGGGAAACAAGGCTCGCCGGCTACCTTTAGGCATAAATCGCCAAAGAATAAGCTCAATAACCAGTATACCCATGGACTTAAGTAAGCTTCATCAGGTTTTGCATTGGCCCAAGGAAGGCAAAGTCAATGACCTTCAGCGGCTGTTTAATGATTCCCCTCAAATGAAGTCGGTGGCGGCACAAGTTGATCTATCGGATCTGAACTCGCCCGCTGTGATGATACCGGAAGTATTACCGCTCCATCTGGGTGGATTAGGGACAACAGCCGTCAATGGCGGGATTATATCCATGCTCGTAGATCTCGCCATCGGTCTCCTTGGAGTAAACTACTACCATGAAGGTCCGACGGCTACCCAACACCTGTCTATCCATTTTGTAAAGCCACTTATCGCAACATCCGTACGCCTTGAAGCAAAGGAAACTCAAGTGATCGGTAATCGGGTGTTTGGTCAGGTCTGGGTTATGAATGAAAAAGGAGACATCTGCGCATTCGCGAATGGCGTGCTGGCCAAGGCTATTAAGAAGTCTGCCTGACTAAATCACTTTTCCTTTCCAGCGACCGGATCGCATATACAGAAAGGCCATTGAAAACATGCTGAGCCAGTATACCCATTCGCTGCCCCAACCCCAGGTAATGGGAAGGAAATAATATTCCAACACTACATATACATAAATGATGTATAGGACAATCGTAACGAGTTCAATCAACAGGTTGATCGTTGTGTTTCCTGTTCCGGTAACAGCATTGAGCCAAACCACACCAAAGGACATCATTAATAAAGCGGAGGTAACTACCTGCATCACCGGAATCGCTTCTTTAACAAACTCTGGCCCTTGGCCATAGAATGACAAAAAAACGGTAGGGAAGAGATTGAGCAGCAGCATAATGATAAGCGAGCAACCCACACTCAGCCGCACAATGCGCCTAATTAAAGGAAGTACTTCATCTTCCCGGCCTTGCCCCAGAATATTACTCACCATGGTGTTGGTAGTGGCGGCAAAGGCCCACGAAAAAATGCCTGCGAAACCAAAAACGTTTCGCATGGTATTTGAAATGGCCAGGGCCCGTGCACCGTGGTGCTCAACGAGGATATAAAAATACTCCCAGGTAATAATACTGATGGCAAACTGTGCGATTAACGGAGCCGATTGAACCAGAATGAGTCTGAAGGTTGTCCAATTAACAGTGGTTTCGTTGTAGAAGGAAAATGTCTTATGAATACCCTTCTTGTGAATAACAGCATATATTACCAATAACCCCGTGGCTTCTGCAATGATCGATGCATACGCTGCTCCATCAAACCCGAGCGCAGGAAGTCCGAAGTGTCCGTAGATCAGCGCATAATCCAGGAGGATGTTGGTCAGGGCTTCTGCCAGGGTACCCCATACCAGCAGTCGAGTCTGATTGGTACCGACCAACAACGCATTGCGCATCACATACAGATATAAAAAAGGCAAGCCCCAAATCCGGATTAAAAGAAAATTAATAACCGTATCTGCCACCTGCGGGGAGTGAATGGTAGCGCGAAGGATGACGGGCGCCAGCAGGTAGGTGATCAATATCCCTGAAGCCGCAAAAGCCAACGCTACCCAGACCCCATGATAGAACAGTGAGCCAATCTGCTGGGGAAGGTTCTGACCCGCCCGGCGGGCAATAAGTGACTGCAGCCCATTGTTGAGCCCGTTGCCGATGACTGCAAAAATCAGGTAATAGACACCTGTAATCCCAGCAGATGCCAACTCCATCTCCCCCAACCCACTCAGAAAGATATTGTTGGTTATAAAGTTAATCTGGGGTACGATCATCGCCAGCGAAATGGGCAGTGCCATCCGAAGTATTTGACGATAACCCGTGTCCAGCCTTAAGTCCATGTGAGGTAATTAGGTGCGAAGAAACCAAAAAGAATTGAGGCCAAATAACTTCCGCAGAAATCAGCCCCCCGGATGCACTATATTTGATGAGTCTTCGTCAAATACCTATAAGCAATTTTTTATGCACACCATCCTCGGCGCTAACGGAGTCATTGGCCGCGAAGTATCAAAAGCACTTCCTGCCTACCAAGTGCAAATCAGACAGGTAAGTCGAAATCCCCGGAAGGTCAATGAAACTGACGAACTGGTGTCGGCCGACTTGCTGAATTATGCAGAGACCGAAAAAGCCGTTGCAGGCAGTGAAGTGGTCTACCTGCTGGCCGGGTTACCATATGAAACAGCAGTGTGGCAGCGCGATTGGCCACGGGTAATGCAGCATACCATCGATGCCTGTAAGAAGCACCAGGCAAAACTGGTGTTCTTTGATAATGTATATGCCTATGGTTTGGTTAGTGGTAAGATGACTGAGGACACGCCGTATAACCCCATCAGCAAAAAAGGGGAAGTGCGCGCGAAGATTGCAACGCAATTGCTCGAGGAAGTAAAGGCAAAAAATCTTTCAGCCATGATTGTGCGTGGCGCTGACTTCTATGGACCCGGCGCAACTCTAAGCCTCACCCATGCTACCGTTTCTGAACGACTCATTGCAGGTAAGGGTCCTCAATGGATTGGTGACCCAATGAAGATTCACACCTTCACCTATACTCCCGATGCAGGACAATGTGTCGCCCGTCTGGGGACAACACCATCTGCGTTCAACCAAACCTGGCATGCACTTACCAGCCAGGAGATGATCACGGGTGCGGATTATGTCAGGATGGCCTGTGAAATCATGAATCAGAAATATAGAATTCAGGCCATGCCCAAATGGGGCGTGAGAATGCTTGGATTGTTCATACCAGTACTGCGGGAATTTGTTGAAATGATGTATCAGTTTGAACAAGACTATGTATTCGACAGCACGCGGTTTGAAAAGCAATTCTCGATGCCACCTACCCCGGTGCGCAAAGGAATAGAGGAAACCCTTCGCTTTTTGCAGCATCAGTCAGGCAAGTAAGCCTGTAACTTACCATACGTCCAGGTACCCGCAAGCGCACTCAACAGCGTTACACCCGTGACGAGGCTGCCAGTGCCGATTTGCGCATAAATGGGTCCCGGACATGCACCGGTCAGCGCCCACCCAAAGCCGAATAACATGCCTCCAATGATTATACCATGGTGATAAGTCTTTTCGATAGGTGTAATAGGATCACCATTACTGGATTTTAAGCCGAACCGACGGATCAGATACAATGACAAGGCGCCGGTTGGCACCGCGGTCATAAAAATGCCATACATGTGAAAACTTTCGAAACGAAACATCTCCTGAATCCGAAACCAGGAGATGGCTTCTCCTTTTGTCAGAGCAAGACCAAACATCACTCCCACCAACAGATAACCAAGATTTCTCATAGCGATAGCACCCAGGGCAATACGAGATAACTGAAAATAATTCCGCCCAGAAAAAAGCTGGCGGTTGCGATAAGAGAAGGCCATTGAAGGGCAGACAAACCAAGAATGCCGTGGCCCGATGTGCAGCCCCGAGCATACCGGGTTCCAAACCCCACCAGAAATCCGCCAGCTACCATCAGCAGCAGCCCTTTCAGGGTAAGCAGCCCTTCAGCATTAAACAAATGAGCGGGGAGGTAACCATGAAAATCAGTGATACCCATCGACTGCAAATGTTGTTGGGTTTCAAATGAAATATTTACTGGTACGGGGTTGGCAAACAGGTATCCACCAATGAAGCCACCCAGGGCGATGCCAGTAATGAAGATGAGACTCCAGATTTCATTTTTCCAGCGATATTGAAAAAGAGGAATTTTTCCCGGGATTGTTGCTGCGCAGATGTGCCGTAAGGTGCTGGACACTCCAAGTCGCTTGTTTCCCAATAAAAGCAACAAGGGAACACTAATGCCAATTATTGGCCCGGATACGTACCAGGGCCAGGGTGCAACAAGAAAGTCCATAAGCAAAGGTAATAAACTCTACTAAAATAATAGACTAATATTTGTCTATTTAGGCAAAGATTCATGCGGCTGAAGCGCTGCACCATTTTGAGGGATTGATCAGAGCCTTTACTTTTGGCAACCTACTATGCAACTCATTAACTCCATTCTTACCTGGGTCATGAAGAAACGGATCCATCAGATGGAGCTATTCATGAAGTATCCGCATGATGTTCAGGATGAGTTGCTGCATCGGCTTTTGATGACTGCCCGACCGACTGAATTCGGCCGAAAGTATGGATTCGACGAGATCCTAACTTACAATGACTTTGCCCGTCAGGTACCCATTCATTCGTACGAGCGATTGTTTCCTTATGTTGATCGCATGATGAAGGGAGAGCAGAATATACTTTGGCCCACGGAGATCAAATGGTTTTCAAAATCTTCGGGCACAACCAATGCGCGGAGCAAGTTTATTCCTGTTTCATCGGAGTCGTTGGAGGAATGTCACTTCAAGGGAGGTAAGGATCTTTATTGCATCTACGTCAATAACTATCCGCAAACCAAAATATTCTCTGGCCGTGGACTTGCGATCGGTGGAAGTCATCAATTGAATGAGCTGGATCCATCCGCCACTTCCTTTTATGGTGATGTTTCGGCAGTGATTATGCAGAATCTTCCGATTTGGGCGCAGGTGCTGCGTACACCGAGTCTGGAGGTAGCCTTGATGAGCAATTGGGAAGAGAAGATTGAAAAGCTTGCCCGTGATACATCCAAAGAAGACGTAACACACCTGGCCGGCGTACCAACATGGACCGTGCTGCTGCTGCAGCGCATCATGGAAATGGAGAAAAAGCCCATCCAGGAAGTGTGGCCCAACCTGGAAGTCTTCTTTCATGGTGCTGTATCATTTGCACCGTACCGCAACTTATTCAAGAGCCTCATTCCTAATGCGGGCATGAATTACTGGGAGACCTACACCGCCAGCGAAGGTTTTTTTGGGATTCAAGACCAGTCGGGATCGGAAGACATGTTGCTGATGCTGGACTACGGGATTTTCTATGAGTTTGTTCCCATCGAAGACTCTGAGGAGGAGACCCCTGCCGCCATTCCGCTAAGTGAAGTAGAATTGGGGAAAAACTATGCCATGGTGATCACCACCAACTCAGGATTGTGGCGCTATAACATAGGAGACACAGTCAAATTCACCAGCAAGGCACCATATCGAATTCGGATATCAGGTCGAACGAAACACTTCATCAATGCCTTTGGTGAGGAGGTGATCATTGAAAATGCTGAAGCGGCGATCACCCGCGCCTGTGAGATGACAGGAAGCGTTATCAACAACTTCACGGCGGCCCCTATATATCTGGATGAGAAGACCCGTGGGGGGCATGAATGGCTCATTGAATTTCACCGTGCGCCAGATGATATAGCGGAATTCACGAAGATTCTGGATGAAACCCTTCGAAAAATAAATTCTGACTATGACGCCAAACGCTTTCGCGACATGGCCCTGGTAGCACCCAAAATCAGATCAGTACCTGAAGGCACGTTTTATAACTGGATGAAGAGCCGTGGTAAACTGGGTGGTCAAAACAAGGTGCCGCGACTTAGCAATTCCCGCGATTATGTCGACGACATCATCGCCCAACTCCCCTGATCAGGAATTCTTCCATTTGATTCCACAACCGATGGCTTTGGTCCGGGTGGTCACCACGGGCTTGCCAGCCAGTAATGCATCTATGGCCTCTTCCACATATCTTCGAGTTACAGCTTTCGCATCCCTTGCATTATCATCAATGGCGCCGATATAGGCTACCTGCAGATCGGATCCCTGCCGCTGAAGCACGTAGACGTGTGGTGTATTGGTAGCTCCGTAGGCGCGCGCAATCTCCTGCGTTTCATCTATGAGATAGGGAAACTTATAACCATGCTTCCTGGCGTAGGAAATCATGTTCGCGTAGCTATCTCCCTTTGACGACTCCGGATCATTGGCGTTGATCGCCACTAGCGGAAACCCAATGGCAGCATATTTGGCGTGAAGCGCGATAATCCGCTCGTTGTAGGCTTTGGAATAAGGGCAGGTATTGCAATCAAATATGATGATGTATCCGCGGGCATCTTTCCAATCTGCTAATGAAACCAATTGGCCGTCAACATTCTTAAGTTTGAAATCAATCGCTTTGTCTCCAACCTCGTAGCCCGGGAGTTCGGGAGTTGCAGCCATCAGGGCTAATACCATTAACACGGAGAAGATTATTCTTTTCATAATGAAAAATTTATTGACTTACTTCTGAGATCAGTTTCTCGAGTTCACCGGCGTGTAATTCGCGTTCCACAAACACCCGCTTGCCATTCTGGTTGTTGATGATGAGTGTGGCTGGCAGCGCACCACTCCATTTCTTTTCCACCTGATCAATCCATTTGTTAGGATTGCGTTCATCCAGAATAATAACTTCCGAAGTCAGCTTTTTACGGGCAACAAAACGCCGCACCTTGTCCGGATTAGGGTCCAGATCCATATCCATGCTAACCAACCGTATATGGATATCCGGGCGATCCGCTTTGAGCTTTTCGAAAAGAGGCAATTCCTTCAGACACGGGGCACACCACGTCGCCCAAAAATTGATTACCTGAATTTTGCCCTTTTCCGATTTGATGTCTTCTTGAAATTGGCTCAGGTGAATAAGTCGGGCCTCCTGGGCCAGTGAAGATACCGATAGCAACACCAGGAGCGTGAACAACAGCGGCCCGGCCATTAGCGATCTGGATGATTTAATGATGTCAGTTTTTCCGGACATTATACTGTTGGATTGCAATTACAAAAGTGCTCAAATTCAGGCACTTGGAAACCCCCTAAAAGTAGGGTAAAAAGAAATCCACAATTGAGCCCATTTGTCCACATTATCGGGCGGTTAAGTCTTAACGTTCTGATTTACTGAGTCTTATGAGCCACCCTGTCAATCAAAAGTTTGTGGATATCTCCAGTGACCATCCCGGCGTCAGGATTTTCTAATTGGTTAATAGTCAGTAAGCTAGGGGCTCAAATTTGGATGAAAAAACAGGTCAAACCGTGCGCGATTACTGACTTACCAACACGGCATTTGATTATCAGACAATTAGATAGAATTGTGAGTAACTATTGAATAGAGCTGAAAAAGCCTGACGGGGATCAGGATTATTTAAAGGCGAGCTTAACAAAGACGCCTTCAAGGGCTGACCCATTTGAGGGAGCCGCAACCATTGATTTGGCTTTGTGGGGTACAGCAGCCCAGGCCACAAAATCATGATAGAGAATGCAGTCGTTAAGCAGGGCCTTGTCCTTAACAATTTTGATGATTTTGTCGTGTGGAAACGTTGACCAAATCATTTCTTTCTGCTCTTTAGGAAGAGAAGATATCCGAATGTATTCTATGCCGCGATAAACTTCTGGAAGTAGATTCATACGCTCAGTGCAAAATCCTGTGTTAATCGGTCCGACCTTATCACAGGTAACCGTCCGTGTCCATGGGCATATTTGGCCCGGGACTGCTACTTTGGAAGTATGAAGTCATTCAAAAAATCGTTCTTTGCCTGTTTTTGTGCCCTAAATAAATTCTATTAAACGGTAATACTCACCCGCCATGCGGGAAGACAAGTCTGATTTTTTCTGTAACTATCAATCCATGAAATCCCAGCGTCAACTGTTTCGTCTACCGGCTTCAGCCACCTACCTGAATTGCGCTTACATGTCACCTTTACTGAAATCGGTTGAGTCAGCGGGACTCGTTGGCATGCGCGCCAAAAGAAACCCGATGCAAGTAAGCCCTTCGGATTTCTTCATGACCTCAGAACTTTTACGTGCTGAGTTTGCCCGATTGATTGGTGTATCGCAACCGAATCGGATCGCGTTAATACCGGCCGTCTCATATGGCATTGCCAATGCCATGGCCAACGTGCGATTGTCTGCCGGCGACAAGGTTATTGTTGCATCCGAACAATTCCCAAGTAACTATTATTCCTGGCAACGACTGTGTGCCGATCAGCATGGAACGCTTGTGGCAGTGCCTGCACCGGATCAATTGAAGCACAGGGGCAGGGAATGGAACCTACGCATTCTGGAAGCTATCGATAATCGGACACGAGTGGTGGCGTTGGGACATGTGCACTGGGCTGACGGCACCCGATTTGATCTGCAGGCCATTCGCAAGCGTACACGCGAAGTAGGTGCATGGTTAATTATCGATGGGACACAATCTGTTGGGGCAATGCCTTTTCAGGTTAAAGATATTGAACCGGATGCGTTGATATGTGCAGGTTATAAATGGTTGATGGGTCCCTACGCGTTGGGCCTCGCTTACTATGGACCTGCATTTGATGATGGAAGGCCTATTGAGGATAATTGGATCAACCGGAAGAACAGTGAAGACTTTACCGGTTTAGTGCAATACGAAAAAGACTATCAGCCCGGCGCGCTTCGCTATGAGGTTGGCGAGCACAGTAATTTTATTCATGTGCCGATGTTGCTGGAAGCCATCAGGCAAGTGAATCGATGGAAACCGGAATCTATTCAGGATTATACGGCATCCATTTCAACGAAGGCGATTGCTCAGTTACGCACGCAGGGATGCTGGGTGGAAGATGAATCCTTCAGGGGCAGCCATTTATTTGGTGTGAGATTCCCCGCCACGCTGGATATTCCCAGACTCAAGGAGAACATCAAAAGGAGGAAAATTTCAGTTTCTTTCAGGGGTAATGCCATGCGGGTATCGCCACATGTATACAATACAACCGCGGATCTCAGCCGCCTGGTGGAAGTAGTAATCGATGCTAAACGAAAATAAAATGAATAAGCTCTTGTTATGCCTGTTGTTGTTCACCACCGAAGCTGTTGCGCAACCCTATGTTTTTGTCTTTTTGAATAAGAAGATAGATAAAGCTGTGCTGGCCAAGGAGGAAGAAGACAAATTGATGGAGGGACACATGAATAACATGAAGCGGCTGGGGCAGGAGGGGAAACTTCTGATCGCAGGCCCGTTTGAAGGAGGTGGCGGTATTTTTGTTTTTAATTCCGGGTCTGTAGCTGAAGTCTCGTCTTGGGTAGAAACGGATCCTGCCGTAAAAGCCAAACGCTGGAACCTTGAGATATTTCCATTTGAAGTGGTTCATGGCAGTCTTTGCAAGGCAGCAGAGCCCTTTGAAATGACCATGTACTCATTTGTTCGCTTTGATCCGACGTCAGGGATGATCGCGGATCTGCAATCACACGTGATGTTTATGAGGAATTTTCGATCAGACGTTCTGCTAGCCGGGAAACTGGGATCGGCCGGCCTTTCGTTGATGATTGTAAAAGGCAAACCGGAAGACAGTGAAGTAGAGGCCGACCCTTTGGTAAAGTCCAAGGCACTAACCGCTACTCACAAGAGCCTGTACATCGCCAAGGGATCTTTTTGCGAGAAATAATCAGGGCGTAACGACAACAGCGAGTCTTTTTCCATCCGCACTTACGGCAAGGCGTGTAATTTTTTTCAAAACTTCGCTGCCTGACTCCACACGTACGTTTTGCCAATCGGCTTTGCCGGGCGCCAGAAAGAAGAGAGACTTGCCGTCTCCCATGATAATTTTTCCATCAGAAGTCCAGCACAAGTCTTCGGATGATGGCAGGGTGTTACCGAGGACGGTTACCCGCCGGGAACCAGCATTATATTTTTTAATTTGCCACGGTCCCTCAGCCGCTTTTTGTACAAAGCTAAAAGCCGCTTCACCCGGTACCCGATGAAGCGACCGGCCTATGTTTTCCGCAAGAATAGTGTCGCGTTTAATGGGGAGCAACAAATAATGTAGTGTACTGGGGCTCCCATTACTACCGAGGACAAACAGTCCCAGATGACTGTTATCGACCCAGACATGATAGCCAACTTTCAGGTGATCAATGATTACGAATGCCGGACCTCCTTCCAGGTCGTACTTCCCCAGGTCTTGGGCATCATTGTCCCGTTGAATGATGCAGGATAGAAACTGCTCATCCAGGGTTACTGTTGGGGAATATTCGCGCTCCGTTGTGTTGGTAACAGGCGTAGTTTGCCTGTCTTTAAAATTATAACACATCAGATCGGTGCGCCCATCTTCCCGGGCCGATGTATAGTAAATCAGTGGCTTGGAGGGATGAAAGAATGGCTGGTTGTCATAACCCGGATGTGCGGTGATATTAACCGGATGACTGATCACAACCTTGTCTTTTTTTACTGACAGATCAAAGACATAGATCTCTGTGTCCGGAGGCTGTTGAGCGCGTGTAATATGACAAAGAATGAGTCCAGACAGCAGCAGGAGTACTTTCATGATGGTGTGTTTATGCTATTCAAGTTAATGAATTGAGACCAATGCCCTGTTACCGATTATTCGGGATATTACTGGCCAACCATGAATACAGCATTGGCAAACACCATTTTTCCGCCTTCCCAGAAACTGCGGAAAAGGGGATTGTCAACAATGTAAATGATATTCCCCTGACCCCTGTCCTCTACGCCAAGGACAAGGCTCTTTCCCATTTTTTTATTAATGCTGAAGCCGGCAAAACCCTGCACTGGCCTGGCGCCGGCGGGTAAAGTGCCGACGTTCCAACCATTCTCCAGATAGCCGTAACGCAATTCATTTGTCTTAAGCGTGTAGTACGTGCCGTCTAATCCAAACGCCAATGGGTGTGACTTGTCAATCACCACCTTATAGATTGCGCCAGAGATGGATTCAGACAATTGTTTTCTTTGGGCGTCCTCATAATGCATGAGGACATCCTGCTCACGTGCCTCTTTCATTTTCTTCTCCGCATCGCTTTTTTCGCTGTCAGAAGCGTACCCTTTCAACGCAAAGCCCTTCTTCTCAGCAAATGAAGGAAGCGCATTGGCCAATACGACCAGGCGCCCTCCGCCACTGATCCAGGTATTTAGTTGGTCCAGCATACTGTCGTCAAAGACCCGATAATTTCCTTCGGGAACGATAAGCACATCGTATTTCTTCAGGTCAATGCTGCGCAGGTAGTCGGGACCCAATTGAGTAATGGGATAGTGCAGCTGTTGTTCGAAGAAATGCCAGATTTCACCCGCATTGTTGGACGCGGTCTGTTCTCCAAACAACATGGCAACCCGGGGTGCCTTCAGGTAATTGACATAGCCAGATCCAAAGTCCTTGCCTTTTTCGACAAACCCGGTGGTCGTGGTGTTTATTTTTCTTCCATGTGCTTTTGCCAGTTTGATGACGGTCTGATCAAAGTCTGTAACGGCTTCATTGTTGCGACGCGTTACGATCAGCGTGCCGGGTTCATAGGATTGTCCATGGGCGGTGAAGGCCAACTGTGCTGATCGCACTTTGATGTTTTGCTTGTGCAAGGCAGCCAGAAAAACCGCATCCTGAATCCCCTGGTATCGGAACAAGTAGGCATAGGGTGCATCGGGTATGGAACTATTCTCAGCCTGCGCAGGAACAAAAGGTTTGTTCACAGCGAGGCGTTCGCTGGTAGCAAATGCTTTCAGGTTGTAGCTGTACATCAGGTTCCAGGCCGTAATATCGTATGTCGCAGAATCCGATAAATGGGAAGTGGGCTCAAATACGGCGGTAATAAATCGTGATTTGGGTTGGTGTACGGGGATAATGAGGTCTTCAGCGCCCAGGCTAACGTTGGTGACTGCTTGGGTTTGATAGTCATATCCGCGCAAGGGTGATCTTGCAGCGCCGGACCTGCCGTACCGGATACCATGAATATCCAGCCAACGGGTGAGTTGATTTACTTTATCCGGATTATTATCTGCTTTGATCACGTACGACTTATAGGGAGCAGCAGGATTGGTAACATTATCCCGATAGTATTTTTCAAATTCGTCCACGACGCGGCCAGCCTGCTGGCTGGTAACTTCAACGGTAGAAATGCCGGCGGTGAAATGATGGGTAAGGCGGTCTTTCAAGGTCAGGAGATCACCTTCGCGTGTGGTGATGGAGAGGCCACCAGCGCCACCACCACCTTGTTCATAGGTCATTCCGATAGCGCCGCTGTAGGTTGGGTATGTGTCTCCATAGCTGGGATAATAGAGGTCAAAGACTTCTTTGGTAAAGTACAACCAGCCTTGAGCATCGAAGTAGCGGGCGTTGTTCTTTCCGATCATGGTCTGGAATTCGCGCTGCCAGGGTGTGATGATGTCGTGGTACGGCTCTGCGGCTGGGGCGAAGTAATAGGGATTATTATATCCCTGCTCGTGAAAGTCCACATGAACATGGGGAAGCCACTGATTATAAACAGCTACACGTGCCTTCGACTCAGCTTGTGTTTGCCACGCCCAGTCGCGGTTAAGGTCGAAGTAATAGTGATTGGTGCGTCCGCCCGGCCACGGTTCACGGTGTTCTTTGGCATCGAAAGAGGGGTTGGGTGGATTGTTGCCATATTGATTATAGAAGTTGGCATAACGATCCCTGCCGTCAGGGTTAATACAAGGATCCATAATGACGATGGTGTTCTTTAGAAATGCCTTGGTCTTTTCGTTGGCTGGATTCACTAACTCATATAAGGTTTTCATGGATGCCTCCATTGAATTAGCCTCATTGCCGTGCACGTTGTAACTCAGCCAAACGATGGCCACTTTGTTTGCTGATGGTGTCCCCTCGATAATACCGGCACGCTTCAGGTTATCGGTTCGTATTTGGTCGAGGCGTTGAAAGTTTTCGGAAGAGGCCACAATGGCATACACCAGCGGTCGGTGCTCAAACGTTTCACCATACTGAGTCACTTGCACGTTGGGCATCGCTTCATCAACGTGGCGGTAGTAAGCAACCACGCGGTCGTGACGGGTAAACCGGTCACCTAACTCATACCCGAGGAATTCGGCCGGAGATTGAAGAGCAGGCTGACCAACTGCTGTAGTGGCGGCCAATACAAGAAGCAATAAAATGCGATGCATGAAATGTGATTTAATTAATGGGGACGAAGCTACTGAAATGTTATGGCGATGGATGCTCAAATTACAGGGTTGGTCTATAGGCAAGCAACTTCCTGATTTGTGGTGTATGGTGTGTGATATGTTCCCGGAGAAAGGTCACACCCTGCGTAATGTTCAGGTATCCGGCAAACGGATGACGGGCCACCTTGCGGCGTATGTATTTGTCTGGGTACTTGTCCAGAAATGATTGCAATTGTGTACGTACGTCGGCCCAGGCGTGCTCAATTTCCTGATAAGTAGCGTATGGAACAGTTTTCTCTACAATCGCCTTGGGCGCCCTGAATTTTACGCCAGGAGATCGTTGGGTGATCGTTAGCAGGATGGATTTTATTTCTTCCCAGACCCCAGTATCCTCGAGTGTTTCGACTGCCTGAATTTTCTTGCTGACATAGTTAAGTGTCAGGCGTTCGCTGGTAATGATGTGACTGAATACCTGAGCCAGTGACCAGGCGCCTGGAGACGGGCTTTGATTCAGGGACTCTGTTGAAAGACCTTTGAGTTGGCCCAAAAGTGCAAGTCGTTGGACTTCCATTTCCGTGAAAATTTTGTGCAGGGCAGCGTGCATAGGCTGGGCTTTAGTCAAAAATAGAAATGTTTCGGGTAAGGTTTTGTATATTGATTTGATAACCTAACCCCCATCATATGAATACCAATTACGCTTCGTTTCTCCGCCGGTTTGCGGCCCTTGTTGTCGACATTATAATTATAGGTTGCCTTCAAACCTTCGTTATTGTTCCAATTTTGGCTGCTTTAGGTTTCGGTATGTTCAGTTCGGCTTCAGCCATGGAGGCTTCAGGCGATCCTGATGCTGCCATAGGCATGATTGGTGCGATCATGGCGGCCGCTGGCGCAATTTGGCTCGTTTCCCTTACCATTCAGGTGCTCTACTATTCCTTTATGGAGTCATCAAACATGCAAGCTACCATCGGCAAAATGGCCCTGGGAATTATTGTGACGGATATGAACGGCGCCAAACTCACTTTGTCAAAAGCCTTTGTTCGTAACATCAGCCGCATTCTCTCAAACCTTACCATGTTGATTGGTTATATCATCGCTGCCTTTACAGAAAAGAAGCAAGCGTTGCATGACATTATCGCAGGTACGCTTGTGGTGAAGAAAGCGCAGTAAGAACTATTTACACCAACCGGATTTTTCCCGCCACGGTATCAACTGTGGCGGGAAGGTGTCCGACCAACTCGCCTTCTGCTTCCAGTAATACAGGCACATCGCTTGTCAGCATGGCCGAAGTGAATTCCCGATAATGAATGTTCGGGTGTTTTAATTCACGCCCGCCTTTGATGCGCTGAAGGCAAACCAGAAAGTTGGGTAACGCCATGTCTGTAGCAATAAATGCATTGAGGCGACCATCATTGATTTGGGCACGCGGAGCAATGTATATGGCATGACCAAAGGCCGGGCTGTTCGCAAAGGCAACAACACGCGCCTTCCCTTCCCACGACCAGCCATCGGCAACGCACTTTAGAAATACAGCCCGTTGCTTGAAAAAGGCAATCAGGATACTACTGAGGTACGTAAGTTGCGGCCCCATCCAACGGCTGCTGTGTTGAAGTTGTTCAACCACAACCGGACCGAGCCCAACACTACTGGCGTTAATAAAGTACTCGGTAACCGGTTCGCCCTGAAGCCCCGTGCAGTGAATCACACCTACATCCACAAGCCGCTTTTCGCGACGAAGAATTTGCTGCCCCAAATGGTCTCCGTCTGCGCGATATCCACAGATTCTGGCAAAATCATTACCGGTACCCAACGGGATAATTCCCAGTTGCACCTCATTAAGTTCCGATCGAATAATTCCGTTGATGATTTGATGAAGAGTGCCATCGCCACCGGCTGAAATAACGATGGAATATTCTTTCCCAAGGGTGCGGGCGAGTTCCTCCGCGTGACCAGACCATTGGGTCTCCGCAACCACGACATCAACATGACGCTTGAGAGCGGGAAGGATCTCTTTGTAAAATTTCTTTTTCTTGCGTGAGACCCCGTTAAGGATGACGGCAACCTTCACTTGCAGTTTTTCTTGATCGCGGCTTTGGCCTCAGTACTGCCGAGTTCATCAGCTCGTTTTAAGTCAAGACAACCGTCATAGTTGTTATTCATCTGCAACTTCACCAGACCGCGTTGGTAATAGGTTTCAGGGTCATTCGGGAACAACATTAGGGATGAAGAATAGTCATCCACAGCACCAGCATAGTCTTCTTTTTCCGTACGGCTAAGGGCGCGGTTGTCGAAATAGGTTGGATTGGTTTCATCCAGTTCGATTGCTTTTCCAAAATCCACAATAGCCCCATCGAAGTCCTGCAGGGTATGTTTGAGCACACCGCGGAGATTGTATGTTTCAGGATCTTCCGCATTCAGTTCAATGGATTTGTTATAGTCTTCCAGCGCGCCTTTAAAATCTTCTTTCGCGGTTCGAGCCAAAGCACGGTTTTCGAATTTCAGCGGATCTTTTGGATCAAGCTTGATGGCCTGATCATAATCCAAAATGGCTTCTTCATAGTTACCGGTTTGATACCGGGCAACCCCGCGGTAGTTGAACAGGCTGGGATCTGTCTTTTCGGTTTCGATGGCCTTCGAGTAGTCATCGATAGCGCTCACGTACTCGCCCATTTCGGCTTTGACCACACCGCGATTGAAATACTTGTCAGCGTCTGCGGGGCCAAGCTCCAGGGCTTTGGAGAAATCAAAGTATGCTGATTGAAGATCTTCGAGGTTATAGAAGGCAAAGCCCCGGTTGGTGTAGGCTTCAGCCATTTTGGGATTATGGCGTATGGCCCGGTCAAGATCATCAATGGCGCTTTCATCATCGCCCAGGTTTGTTTTGGATGCGCCGCGATGGTTGAGGGCATCAGCATATGTGCTGTCCAATTCTATCGCTGCGGTGAAATCGCTGATGGCTCCGTACCAGTCTTCCTGTGACATCCTAATTTGCCCGCGAAGGTCATAGGCAACTTTATTGCGTGGGTTGGAAGTGAGGTACTGAGAGACATCTGTCCTGGCACCAGGATAGTCTTTGGCTGCAAATTTTTTGCGGGCTGCTTCAAACAGCGCTTCCTGTTTTGGATCGGTAGTTTGAGCCAGCACCACATTGGTGATGAGGCAACAGACAAGGGCAATACGGGTTAGCATGAAAGCAAGTTAGGAAGAAATTATCACCTGCTCGAACACAAAAGAGGAGCGGGTTTCCCCGCTCCCCACTCATCTTAACCCTGTGTCTTATACAATAAATTACCAGCGATTCCGGTGCGTGCGCACGATGGGGCGGGCGACCACGACTGCCCGGTGATGCCGCCATATCCGATGGGCACGTACCCGGCAATGGCCACCGATAGGAGATACGAACACCGTGGCGCCGCCACGGATCATGACTTTTGCCTCGGCTGTAGATGGAGATGACACTAAGGCAATGGTCATGGCAAGGAGCGAAATCGAAATGAGCTTTTTCATACAGTCGCTGTTTATGGTGTATTCTGCTAGTTTAGATTCATCGGTCCGCTTGAGGTTTAATTTTTAGCAGAAAATATTATCAGGCCGCTAACATAAAAAACACGAACATCCTGGACCGGAATTGCGTTTCTTTCGGTCATAATCCCCAAAACATGAAAAAAGGTCTCTTTACCGCCATAATGCTGTATGCTGGGATCCTGCTGGGCCAGGAAAAACCGTTGGATATGAAGATGGATTTTGAGGCCTATGATCCGCCTTCCTCCCTCGTGGTGGAGGAGCATAGACTCACCCGCTCCAAGTTTCCTTTTATTGATATCCACAATCACCAGGGCAATATGAACACATCCGATTTTTCGGATCTGATTGCCAAGATGGATAAACTCAATATGGCCATCATGGTCAACCTGTCTGGTCGTGGTTTCCGAAGCAGCGGAGATCACCTCGAGAAGTCAATTGAAAATATCAACAAACGCTACCCCAACCGGTTCGTATTATTCACCAATGTTGACTTTACGGATATTGATCATCCGGAGTGGGCCGCGAGAATGACAAAGCAGATCGAAGATGATGTCAAGCGTGGCGCAAAGGGATTAAAAATATACAAGAGCCTTGGAATGTTCTCCAAGGATAAGAGCGGCAAGGTAATTCCTATTGACGATCCACGGATTGACCCGGTGTGGGCCAAATGCGGTGAGTTAGGAATTCCTGTGCTGATTCACGCAGCTGACCCAAAACAATTCTGGCAACCCATTGATGAAAAGAATGAGCGTTGGCTTGAATTGAAGTTGCACCCTGGCCGTCGTCATGATACGGATACGGTAAAGTGGGAGACCATCATAGCGCAGCAACACAACCTGTTCCGCAAGCACCCGAAAACCAAATTCATCAATGCGCACCTCGGCTGGTATGGCAGTGATTTAAAGAAGTTGGGAGGTCTCCTGGATCAGTTTCCGAACATGTATACAGAGATTGGAGCCGTTATTGCTGAGTTGGGACGTCAGCCACGTGCGGCTAAGGCGTTTCTAACCAAATACCAGGATCGCGTTTTGTTTGGAAAGGACAGCTGGGTGCCGGAAGAATATGAAACCTATTTCCGCGTACTGGAGACGGAGGATGAATATTTTCCTTACCACAAACGCTACCATGCTTTTTGGCGAATGTATGGTATCGGGTTGCCGGATGATGTGCTCAAGAAAATCTACTATAAGAATGCGCTCAAACTCATGCCGGGACTGGATGAGAAGCAGTTCCCTAAGTAGGGTGGGTATTTAGATTACAGCGCGATCTGTAAGCCAGCCTGTAAGGCTTAAACGTTCGCGGTGAGCTGGCAACACTTCATGTTCGATCAGGTCACTGCGGAAGCAAACCAATCGACCGGCTTCGGGCAGCACATCGCGATCGCCTTCGGGAAGATATAACCGCAATTGACCACCATCATCGTTGGTCCAGCGCTCGTTGAGGTAGCAGATCACAGACAGTTTACGATGTCCGTCTGCACGAAACTGATCCAGGTGTCGTTTATAGAATGATCCTACCGGGTACGAAGTCATGTGAATCTCGGCATCTTTGAGGCTAAGGAAAAGCTCCTGATTTACATAGCGGATCAGCGACTGGATACGCTCCAGGTATAGTTTGAGTGGAGGTGAGGCAATGACGGGGTCAAGCCACTGAATGCGATCGCTTCGAACGCCCTCGTTGATTTGTTTGGTAGCTTCTTTGCCAATGCCGGCCTTGTGGAATTGTAACATCCGTTGCCGGAATTCGTCTGTATGGATGATGGCATGAATTTCGTTAGGATTGAGGAAGTGATCCACAATGGCATACCCTGGCCCGGACAGGCCATCCGCTATTTGGGCGAGTTGAAATTCCAGGGTAGTTTGCATGGGACAAAATTAGAATATTCCGATTGAGCATGAAGGTCGCAGCGATAATGATGGTGGTACTGATCAGCTTGTTGACGAGCTGTGTACCAAAACAGCAGGTGGTTCTGCGCACAATCAACATAAAGGAAGTTACAACCGGAACGGATGGAAATCCGGTGCTTCACGCCGATGCCGTTTTTTTTAACCCCAATACCTCGCGGATGCGGCTCAAGCGCATCAGCGTGGATGTCTTGCTGGATGGAAAGAAGACAGCTCGTGTTGATCAGCACCTGAACACCCTCATCAAAGCCAATGCAGAATTTACAGTGCCCCTTGAAATACAACTGCATATGAAGGAAGCGGGCCTGCTTGATACACTCTTCAGCTTATTTGGCAAGAGCAGCCACGACATACAATTCAGTGGAAGTATGAAGGTAATCGTGAATGGGTTCCCCGTTCACTTTCCCATGGAATACCGGGAAAAGGTGAAGTTCTAATGAGCGTTTGTTTCCGGCGTTGCGGCGCGTTTGCGTAACTGGAAATTCTGACCCAGATAGACTTTTCGTACCATCGGGTCATTCGCGAGGTCTTCTGCTGACCCCGACCGGAATAGCTTCCCTTCTACCATCAGGTAGGCACGGTCCGTGATGGTGAGGGTTTCGTCCACGTTGTGATCAGTGATCAATATCCCGATGTTCTTCTTCTTCAACCTGGAAACGATTGATTGAATTTCTTCCACGGCGATTGGGTCAACGCCGGCGAAGGGCTCATCAAGTAAAACAAAATGTGGGTCAACGGCCAGCGCGCGTGCAATCTCTGTGCGGCGGCGTTCACCTCCCGAGAGTACCATACCCAGATTTTTGCGCACATGGGTCAGGCTGAATTCTTCCAACAGGCTGTCTACTTTTTCTTTGCGTGCCTGTTTCGACATTTCGCGCATTTCCAGCGGAGCCATGATATTTTCTTCTACCGTGAGACCGCGAAACACGGAGGCCTCCTGAGCCAGGTATCCGATGCCGAGCTTGGCGCGCTGGAACATAGGAAGCTGGGTGATGTTTTGATCGTTGAGGAAGATTTCACCTCCGTTGGGTTTTATCAAACCCACAATCATGTAAAAGCTGGTGGTTTTTCCGGCTCCGTTAGGTCCCAGTAAACCGACGATTTCACCCTGCTCCACATGCACCGACACATCGTTCACGACGGTGCGTTTCTTGTATTTCTTGAGCAGGTGTTCGGCGCGGAGAATCATGATCAGGCAAATTTAATGTCTTTGATACGGAGTTGAATGGATGTATTTCCATTGAACGTATTTTCTTCAATAGTGAAGGCCATTTGAAACGATCTTCCCTCCTTTAGTTTTTCATATTGGGCGATCAGGTCAAAACCAACCGCACTAAACACCAATTGTCGGCCTTCCTGACCGGCAATAAATCGCAGGTGACGGTCTTTGAAGGTGGCCAAAGAATTGACCACGTATACATCGCTGGCCTCAAACACAGGGCGCTGGTTGTCGGGACCAAACGGAGCCATTTGTTTGAGAATTGACATGAACTTGGGGGTAATGGCATCGAAGTGGATGGGAAGGTCAATCTCAACCATGGGCGTGAGCATCTCTTCAGTAATGGTTGCAGAAACCACCTCTTCAAAGCGCTGTTGAAAGGCGGGGAGGTTTTCCGGTGCAAGGGTAAGCCCGGCTGCGTATTTATGCCCACCGAATTTTTCGAGCAGATCACCACATTGTTCAATGGCCTGATAGAGGTCAAAGCCATGCACGCTGCGGGCGCTGCCTGTGATTTTTTCGTTGCTTTCGGTGAGGATCACGGTGGGTCGGTAATAGTGCTCGATACACCGAGCAGCAACTATGCCAATTACTCCCTTGTGCCAGGTATTTTTGAATAATACCGTTGTTTTGGCTTTTTGAAGCCGTTCATCGCTACGGATGAGGGCCAGGGCCTCTTCAGTTATACTGGTATCGAACTCCCTGCGGAGGTCATTCTTGACGTTAATCTTCTCCGCAAATCCGTTGGCCTCCTCTTCACTGCGAGAGATGAGCAGCTCCACCGCACCACGAGCATGGGCAACACGTCCCGCTGCATTGATCCTTGGGCCCAGGGTAAACACAATGCCGTTTATTTCAAGATCATTCTTAATAGCGGCGATATCTTTCAATGCCTTAAGCCCGGGCCGGGGATTCTCATTCAATTTCCTGAGTCCATAGTGAGCCAGAATCCGGTTCTCTCCGTTGATGGGAACAATATCAGATGCAATACTCACCACAACGAGATCGAGGTAATCATACAATGCGGACTCATCTCTGTATTTGCGGGCAAACGCCTGGATTAACTTAAAGCCAATGCCACATCCGCTGAGTTCATTAAACGGATAATTGCAATCGTCCTGTTTGGGGTCAAGCACGGCTACGGCTTGTGGAATGCGTTTGTCCGGTAGGTGATGATCGCAAATAATGAAGTCTATTCCTTTGTGGTTGGCTAACACCACCATATCCGACGCTTTGATACCAAGGTCAAGCGCAATGATCAGCGAAAAGCCATTGGCTTCGGCCCATTGTATACCCGCCTCGGATACACCATAGCCTTCCGCATATCGGTCGGGTATGTAGAAATCGCAATGGGGATAAAATTCACGGAGATAGCTGAATACCAACGAGACAGCGGTGGTGCCGTCAACATCGTAATCGCCATAGATCAGAATTTTCTCGCCGGTGTCAATGGCTTTTTTTAGCCGATCGACGGCCGCAGCCATGTCCTTCATCAGAAATGGATCGTGAAGATCCTCAAGGGATGGGCGAAAGAACAACCGTGCCGATTCAAACGTATTGATTCCGCGTTGGAGTAAAATCGCCGTAAGAAACGGGTTGATGTTCAGTTGTTCGCCAAGCTGCTGAATCTGTTCCTTTTCGGGTATAGGTTTATATATCCAGCGACGGTTCATTTATCCGGAAAATTTATTGTGCCGGGTTTACCCGCAATACCGTCTGGTCCCCGCTGGCCTTTGCGTCCCGTTCTGCCGTCCATCTTGGTGTTTCCGGTTGGACTTAATCCAGCATCGCCACCGGCACCGCCATTTCCCCCAAGGCCATGATTGCCTCCATAGGTCCTTATTATTATGGTTTGATCAAGCATACTTCGCAGTTCAGGAATGCGGGGGGCAATTAGATTCACGGTGCCAGCATTACCACCATTACCACCTTTTGATCCGGGCCCGCCATTACCGCCATTACCTCCCGCACAAAGACGGGTGCCGGGCCCACCACCACCGCCACGGCCTCCATTACCACCGTCGCCAGCATCTCCACCCGACACATCAATCACTAACTTGCCTTTGATTTCTATATCGGACAAGTACAATGAAATAGTCAGTCCGTTTGCACCATTAGTTCCTTCGGTACCAGCGAGCCCCACACTACCGGGAGTACATGGAGTTGATGGAGATGAGCCTGTTCTTCCATTCCGGCCGCGAAGTCCGTAAATACCGTGCCCATCAACAAAGGCAACACCATGTACGATCCATTTCTTAACGTGTAAAAAATTCTCCGGAACCTGATGATCAAATACCAACCTGGATGAGTCGTTCATGATCAGCGTATCAACAACAAGAATATCAGCTTTCCTGATTTCGTAGACCTCTTTTTTTTTCAGTTCAAGTCGGGCAAGACGAACCTGGCCCATCATCAGACCGGGGATCACAAGCACTAACAGGAGGACGATTATTCGCATGTGGTAAAAGTAGTGAAACAAAAAAGCAGTGTCGATGGACACTGCCTTTTATTAGCCTTCTGTTTATGTGACTAATTCTTTTGCGCTTTTTCGGCCTTTTCAGCCTCAACGGCATCCATCACGTCTTTTAGCTCAACGCGGGCGCCATCTTTATAAGGAGAGATCCAGGCATCGCGAACGCCCATATCACGCATATATTTTTTAAATGTGTCTGCTTCCCAATAATCACGGAAGATTCCGATTGTTATACGCTGTGGATCATTAGGGTCTTTTCCGGCTTCGCCTCCGAAATTGGGGTTGTTTTCAAAATACTTGGCAAGGTTCTTATTCTTGAAAGCCCCTACCTGTACCTTGAAAATTACACCTTTTGAAAAGTCCATCGGATTGATCACAGGTGCTTCCTTAAGTTGTGCCAATTCCGTCTTAGCGGCGGTCAATTCACTACGCATGCGTGCAATCTGATCTTCCAGTTCTGCGACCCGAGCATTCTTGTCGCTGAGGGATGATTGTAATTGCTTTACCTGTCCGTTGAGCAAGGTAACGCTGTTGTCTGCCTTGGATTTTGCTTCCGTGAAATCTTTCAGATTGGCTGGATTCCGGGCATACTCTTTGGCCTTCTTCTTCCATTCTTTTTTCTCCTGTTTGGAGAGCTGCGCGAAAACCTGAGAGCCGGAAAAAATCAACGCCAGGCAGACAAAAAGGAGTCTAGTTTTCATCATTTGGGGGTTAAGTGATTGTTAAAAATAGCAAAAAACTACCAATCAGGCCCTCAGACCATTTTTTCAGGCCTTACCCATTGATCAAACTGCTCTGATGTCAGGAGCCCTAATTCTACCGCTGCTTCACGCAGGGTCTTGTTTTCCTTGTGGGCCTTTTTGGCAATTTTGGCCGCGTTTTCGTAGCCAATATGGGTATTCAGTGACGTCACCAGCATCAGCGAATTTTCCATGTGCTGTTTGATTATAGGCAGGTTAGGCTCAATGCCCACCGCACACTTATCATTGAATGAAACGCATGCATCACCAATCAGTCGTGCTGATTGCAATACATTGGCCGCGATAACCGGTTTGAAAACGTTGAGTTCGAAATGCCCGGTTGCACCACCCACAGAAACGGCCACATCATTCCCCATAACTTGCGCACACACCATCGTCAACGCTTCGGGTTGTGTTGGATTAACCTTACCAGGCATGATAGATGAACCCGGCTCATTGTCCGGAATGATGATTTCGCCAATGCCCGACCGTGGGCCAGAGCTCAACATGCGTATATCATTTCCGATTTTCATGAAGGAGACAGCTGCACGCTTAAGTGCACCCGATAATTCAACCATGGCATCATGTGCAGCAAGCGCTTCAAACTTATTGGGGGCGGTTACAAAAGGGTAACCGGTAAGTTCGGCGATCTTTTTAGCCACTAATACATCATAACCTTTTGGCGTGTTGAGGCCCGTGCCCACCGCTGTGCCACCCAAAGCGAGTTCACTTACAGCCTGCAATGCATTTTTGATGGCCCGCATGCTGTTGTCGATCTGCTGAACATAACCCGAAAACTCCTGACCCAGCGTAAGGGGCGTGGCATCCATAAAGTGGGTGCGTCCGGTCTTCACAATGGATTTAAATGTTTCAGCTTTCTTCGCCAGCGTATCGCGTAGCTTTTGCATACCCGGCAGCGTAATCTCCATCACCTGCTTGTAAGCCGCAATGTGCATAGCAGTAGGAAAAGTATCGTTGGACGATTGTGATTTGTTCACATCGTCATTGGGGTGAAGCACTTTTTTCTCATCCGTGAGTTTGCCACCCTGCAATACGTGTGCGCGGTAAGCGATCACCTCGTTGGCGTTCATGTTGCTTTGGGTGCCTGAGCCAGTCTGCCAGATGACCAAAGGAAACTGATCGTCAAGTTTCTTATCAAGAATTTCATCACAGACCCTGGCAATGAGGTCCTTTTTATCGGCAGGCAATACGCCCAGTTCATGGTTGGCCATGGCCGCCGCCTTTTTCAGATAGCCAAACGCATAGATGATTTCCTTCGGCATGCTTGACTCGGGGCCGATCTTAAAGTTGTTGCGTGAACGTTCGGTTTGGGCACCCCAGTATTTATCGGCAGGAACCTGCACCTCGCCCATGGTATCTTTTTCAATGCGGTAGCTCATACAATCTTGTTTAGGTAACAAAAATAAGAAAGCCCCATCAATGTGGGGCTTTCAATTGTCAGGTGGGATTTTTGGTCAGGCGAGGCTCAGGATGCCTGTTTCTTTGGCCTCCAGTGCTGATTCGCCCATCAGCCAGACATCAACGGCACGAGCGGCCTCCCGGCCTTCATGAATCGCCCACACCACAAGACTTTGTCCGCGGCGCATATCACCGGCGGCGAAAACACCTTCAACGGAGGTGTGAAAGTGTTGACAATGAACATTGCCGCGTTCATCCAAATCAACACCCAATTGTTCAATCAACCCTTCGCGTTGTGGGTGAACAAACCCCAATGCCAGCAATGCCAATTCACAAGGGATAACTTTTTCAGTACCCTTGATTTCTTCTAACACGGGTGCTTTCCCGGGAACTGATTTCCACACCACTTCAGCTACACGCAATGCCTTGAGTGCACCTTGTTCATCGCCGATAAATTCTTTGGTCACCAAGCTCCATTTTCGATCACAACCTTCTTCGTGGGAAGTAGAAGTGCGCAGAATAAGGGGCCAGTTGGGCCAGGGCGTTGCATCGGTGCGTTCTTCCGGAGGACGGTTGAGAATTTCAATTTGTGTAACGCTACGGGCACCATGCCTGTTTGAAGTCCCAACACAATCTGATCCGGTATCACCACCGCCGAGCACGACAACATTTTTTCCGCCGGCTTGGATGGCTTCATGGGTCACGGTTCGTCCAGCTACACGACGATTCTGCTGGGTGAGAAAATCCATCGCAAAATGGATACCACGCAGTTGACGCCCAGGTATAGCCAAATCTCGCGGGATGGTTGATCCACCGCATAGCAATACCGCGTCATACTCTTGTTGTAATTGTTTGGCGGGTATCGTTACACCAACCTCCACACTGGTTTTGAATACAACACCTTCCTGCTCCAGCAAAGTTACGCGGCGATCGACCACTTGCTTGTCAAGTTTAAAGTCGGGGATACCGTATCGCAATAATCCACCAATTACATCGGCACGTTCATATACCGTTACGGAATGGCCGGCATAGTTTAGTTGTGCAGCTGCAGCGAGACCGGCAGGACCAGACCCGATCACCGCAACCTTCTTTCCGGATCGCGAAACAGGGATCCTGGGTTTTACCAAACCTTGACTGAAGGCAACTTCAATGATTGACTTTTCTATATACTCAATAGCAATGGCAGGTTTGTTGATGCCCAGCACACACGAGGCTTCACAGGGAGCGGGACAAATGCGTCCGGTGAATTCCGGAAAATTGTTGGTGGAGGAAAGTATTTCATAAGCAAGTTTCCAGTTGCCCTGGTACGCAGCATCATTGAATTCAGGAATGTTATTGCCCAGGGGGCAACCTTGATGACAAAAAGGGGTTCCGCAATCCATGCATCGCGCAGCCTGTTTCTTGGTAAGTGACTCATCCAGGGCGCCATCCACTTCCTGATAGTCCTTGAGTCTTTCCTTCACCGCACGTTTAGCAGGAAGTTCGCGCGGTGTTTCCAGAAATCCGGTTGGTTTTCCCATGGCTTATGCTTTTACGAGTTTGGATTTTTCGGCTGTGCGCTTCCTGAGGACCTCTTTGTACTCCACCGGCATGACTTTTACAAAATGAATTTTACTGGTGGACCAATCGCTTAAAATATCGCTGGCCATTTTGCTGCGGGTAAACTGCTGGTGGCGGATGACCATGTTCTGGATCAGCACATCGTCATCCGCATCGATCAAATCCAGCATCACCATATCCATATTGATGTTTTGTATAAATGTTTTGGCAGGATCGTAGACATAAGCTACGCCCCCACTCATTCCGGCGGCAAAGTTTCGCCCGGTTTCGCCAAGCACCACGACAACACCACCCGTCATGTATTCACAACCGTGGTCTCCAACGCCCTCTACAACAGCATGGACACCGGAGTTTCTTACAGCAAAACGTTCGCCAGATCGTCCATGAATATACACTTCCCCCGAAGTGCCGCCATACAATGCAACGTTGCCGACAATGATATTTCGTGTGGGATCATAAGTCGAACGCTTGTCCGGATAAACTATAAGCCGAGCGCCTGAGAGACCTTTGCCAAAATAATCGTTGCTATCGCCTTCGAGTTCGAAGGTGATACCTTGTGTGGCAAAAGCCCCAAAGCTTTGACCGGCGGTACCATGAAACTTGTAATGAATGCCGTCGGAGGACGTTCCTGCCTGAGGGGCGTAGCGTTTTGAGATTTCATTAGAAAGCATCGCACCCACAGCACGATCTTCGTTGGTGATAGAGAATACGCCTTGAACCGGTGTCCGATCAGACAAGTAGGTGGCGGCATTTTTGATCAACTTCCGGTCGAGCACTTGATTGATGTCGTGATCCTGATCTTCCTGGTGATAGCGGGCTGTCTCCAGGCTGATGGGCTCCTTATATAATATAGTTGAAAGGTCGAGGTTGGCGAGTTTCCAACGGTTTTCGGTGTCTGTAACCTCGAGGTAGTCGCTTTGCCCTACCATATCATTTACAGTCCGGAAGCCCAGCTCAGCCATAATTTCGCGCAGTTCTTCGGCCAGGAATGAGAACAGGTTCACCACATGTTCAGGTTTACCGGTAAACAGGGCGCGGAGTTCCTGATTTTGTGTGGCTACACCGACCGGGCATGTATTCAAGTGGCACTTACGCATCATGATACAGCCCGTTGTCACCAGGGCTGCTGTTGCAACGCCCCATTCTTCTGCACCCAGCAGGGCTGCGATGGCGAGGTCTCTTCCTGTGCGAATTTGTCCATCGGTTTGAAGCACGACCCTTCCACGAAGTTTGTTGCGCACCAGCGTTTGGTGTGCTTCGGCCAAACCCAGTTCCCAGGGCAAACCTGCATGTCGAATGGAGCTGAGGGGTGAAGCACCCGTGCCACCATCATGTCCCGAGATGAGAATCACATCAGCATGGGCTTTGGCTACTCCGGAGGCCACGGTTCCAACCCCGGCTTCAGAGACCAGTTTCACGCTGATCCTCGCCTCGCGGTTGGCATTCTTGAGATCATAAATAAGTTGAGCGAGGTCTTCAATGGAATAGATATCATGGTGTGGTGGTGGAGAGATCAAACCAACACCGGGCGTGGAATGGCGTACCCGACCGATCCAGTCATCTACTTTGTGCCCCGGCAACTGACCACCTTCTCCAGGCTTGGCCCCTTGCGCGATTTTGATCTGCAGCTCGCGTGCATTGGTGAGGTAATAGCTGGTGACGCCAAACCGACCCGAGGCCACTTGTTTGATGGCGGAGTTTTCCCAATCCCCATTTTCTTTCTTGTGGAATCGAATTTCATCTTCTCCGCCTTCTCCGCAATTGCTTTTGCCTCCAATGCGGTTCATCGCAATGGCCAGGGTACTGTGTGCCTCATGAGAGATCGATCCAAAGGACATCGCCCCTGTGGCAAAACGTTTGAAAATGGATGTTGCCGGCTCCACCTCACTGAGAGGAATGCTCTTACCTTTTCTAAAACGGAACAGACTACGTAACGTAATGGCTTTGTTGCTCTGCTCATTGATCAATGAAGAGTACTTACGAAACACACTGAAATCGTTCGTTCGGGTGGCCTGCTGCAACAGGTGAATGGTTTGTGGATTAAACAGGTGTGCTTCACCGCGTTGTTTCCATTGGTACACACCACCCACTTCAAGCAAGTTGGTGCCGTTGTTATTCTTGGGGAATGCCAGGTGATGTTTTACCAGTGCCTCGCGCGCAATGTCGTCCAGGGTAAGTCCGCCAATACGCGACACGGTACCATTGAAGTATGTATCCACTACTTCACGGCTGATCCCCAGGGCTTCGAAAATCTGCGCGCCATGATAAGATTGCAGTGTACTGATACCCATTTTGCTCATGATCTTGAGCAACTCTCCGCACATAGCTTTCTTGTAATTGTATACCGCCTGTTCCTCCGACAGATCTTCTCGAAGCAGATTGCGCTTCTTCATGTCGTGAATGGTTTGGTAAACGAGATAAGGGTTAACACCCGATGCACCATAACCGAGCAGGGTTGCAAAATGATGCGTCTCCCATACGTCGCCAGCTTCTACCAACAATCCGATTTTGCCGCGTAATCCTTTTCGGATGAGGTCGTGATGTACCGCGGCCACGGCCAGCAGACTGGGAATCTGAGCATGACCACTGTCAAAGCTGCGGTCTGAAAGCAGGATAATCGTGAAGCCATCTTCGATTGCGTCTGTAACATATTCGCATACGCGGTTCAGACCTCGCTCCAACGAACCAGGCTTGCCGTCGGCGCGGAAGTACGTATAGATCGTTTTTGTTTGCAGATGACGGTGATCAATGTACCGTATCTTCTCAAGATCACTGTTGGAGAGTATTGGCACAGGCAGCTCAAGCGTAATGCAATGCTCAGGAGTTTCTTCCAGCAGGTTGAGCGAACCACCTACATGGGTAGCGAGCGACATCACCAGCCGTTCACGAATCGAATCGATCGGCGGATTGGTTACTTGGGCAAACAATTGTTTAAAGTAGCTGGACAGGTGTTGTGATTGGTTGGAAAGTACTGCCAACGGAATGTCACTTCCCATCGAGCCCAGCGCTTCTTTGCCGGTTTCACACATCTGGGCAAGCACAACCCGGACATCTTCAGTAGTATATCCAAATGATATCTGACGTTTGATAAATGTCCGGGGATCATATTTATGAAAGCTGCCTCCGGGCTCGGGCAGGTCCTGTAAACGTACTTTATTGGCGCGCACCCATTCGCCGTAAGGCTGTCGGGTGCAGATTTCCTTTTTCAATTCGTCGTCGCTTATGATACGTCCCTGCTCCAGGTCCACGACAAACATTTTACCTGGTTGAAGCCGGCCTTTCATCACTACGCGTGCAGGATCGATGTCCAGCACGCCCACCTCAGAGGCCATAATTACGCGATCGTCGTCAGTGACAACATAGCGAGATGGCCGCAAACCATTCCGATCCAGGGTGGCGCCAACGATTCGTCCGTCCGTGAAAGTGATGGAAGCCGGACCATCCCAGGGTTCCATGAGGTTGGCATGGTACTCATAGAAGTCTTTCTTCTCCTGGCTCATCTGATCGTTACCGTCCCACGCTTCCGGGATCAGCATCATCATGACATGAGGAAGCGACCGGCCGGAGTGCAACAATAACTCAACAACGTTGTCGAGGTTGGATGAATCAGATTGCGCCGGGTTGCAGATCGGCAGAATCATGTCGAGTTCTTCGCGGCTGAAGTAGGATGACGAAAAGAATGCCTCTTTGGATTTGAGCCAATTGATATTGCCTTGCACGGTGTTGATTTCACCATTGTGAGCAATAAACCGGAAAGGTTGCGCCAATCGCCAGGAAGGAAAGGTGTTGGTGCTGAATCGGGAGTGAATTACCGCCAGGGATGACACCACTTCTTCGTGTTCCAGGTCGGCGAAATAGTGTTTCAACTGACGCGAAGTCAACATCCCCTTATAGGCGATGGTCTTATACGAAAGGGAAGAGAAGTAGAATTGGTTGTTGACGCCTTGAACGGATTCGGTAACGATGCGGGTTGTGTATTTTCTCAGCACAAAGAGTTTGCGCTCAAAGGCATCAGGGTCCGTAATGGATTCTGGACGCTTAATAAAGATTTGCTCCATGACCGGCTCTGCACGCAGCGCTGTTTCGCCGATTTCGTCGTTGCGCGTGGGGAGCAGCCGATAGCCCAACAGCGACATTTTCATCTTTTTAATCTGCCGGTTGAGCACCGTGCGGCATTCTTCACGGGCTTTAGGATCACGCGGGAAAAACACCAGCCCTACGGCGTACTGACCATAGGCAGGAAGTTTGATCCCCAGCTTATTGCATTCGTTGGTAAAGAACTCGTGCGGTATCTGGATAAGGATGCCGGCGCCGTCACCGGTGTTGGCTTCACAGCCACAGGCTCCGCGATGACTCATCCGTTCCAACATGGTAATGGCGTCCATCACCAATTGATGCGACTTGCGTGATTTTATGTTGGCTATAAAACCAACTCCACAGGAATCGTGCTCAAAGGAGGGATGATAAAGTCCCTGGTTGTTCTCGTTCACGGGCAATGAGGGCAAGGTGAACAAGAAATTTACACCGCAAGATTCCCATACACGAATAACAAGGGAAGAATCTCAAAAAAAACCACTCGGGCTACCTAACACTAAGTAGCGGAAACGATTGTAATAGCCATTGACCTGACGCTTACTCGTGACGCAGCGCTTTAACCGGGTTCGATCGGGATGCCTTAAGTGATTCGTAACCGACTGTGAACAATGTGATCGTCGCAATCAACCCCAAGGCGCTACCAAAAACCCATAGTGACAAAGGTGTGCGATATTCGAAACTGTTCAGCCATTGGTCAGCAACGTAGTATGCAACCGGAACAGCAACCAGTGTAGCCAGCATCAATAACTTGCCAAACACGCTCAACAGGAGAATAAGAATCTGACTGTTGCTCGCACCCATGGTTTTGCGAACACCAATTTCTTTGGTGCGTTGTTGCGACATGAAAGAAGCGAGGCCATACAATCCCACACAGGTGATAAGAATTGCCAGCCATGAAAAGTTTTCGGTGAGAGCGGCCACTTTTATTTCATTCTCATACATCCTTCCAAACTCATCGTCAATAAACCAATAGTCAAACCCATAACCGGGAAAGACTTTTTTCCAGGACTCTTCCATGGCCTGAATCTTTTCCTGCATTTTACCAGCGGGCAACCGCACATGGATAATTCGATCCACCGTGTGCGGCTTGGGAGCAATGGCGAGCGGATCAATCTTTTTTCGAAGCGATCGGTAAGGGAAGTCTTCCACAACACCAATCACGGTTCCGGAGACCGGGGCCTTGGTTGAATCGGGTGGGGAATACCCCATCACGTAGTCAGGGCGGACGACAGTCTTTCCAACAATTTCTGCCGGTGTGAGATGCAGCGCAGAAACCGCAGCCATGTTGAGTAGAATGGACGTCGAGTCCGCCACGTTAGCCGGATCGAAGTCGCGTCCGGCAATGATCTTTAGCCCGAATGTGCGCGGGAAGTCGTAATCGCCATTAAGCTGAAACCATTCATGTTTGTCTTCATTGATATCCGGGAATCGCATTTCCATGTTGATGGGCCCAAAGAAATCAAGACGGGGAAGGTGGTTGGCCAACGTCATGTGTTCAATTTCCGGATCGGCCAGTACCGTGTTCTTAAACAACAGGTATTTGTCGTTAGGTGTAGGTCCTGTGAACCCGCCAAAACGAATCGAAACTATTTGTTTTCCGGCCTCATTCAGCTTTGAATTGCGCATCAGATCCATCTGACCCATAATGACAACTGTGCCAATGAGTAATGCAAGGGCAACCACAAACTGCAGGGTGGTGAGGAATTGCCTGAAAATGGTGGAGCCCCTGCGAAAGGCAAACTTCCCTTTAAGAACTGTGGCAGGCTCAAATCCGGAAACGAACAGTGCCGGATAGCTTCCAGCCAATAACGTAACCAATAAAACCACCCCGAACAGAATGGAAAGCATGGACGTATTGAATAGGTGACTTAGGGAAAACTCCTTGCCAGTAAGGTCATTGAAGCCGGGCAGGAAGAATACCACCAGCAGCAATGCAATGAGCGACGAGAGGATAACGAGAACGAAGGATTCGAGCATGAACTGAAAGAAGAGCTGCTGACGAATTCCCCCAAATGTTTTTCTCAGGCCGATTTCGCGGGCACGACCAGCAGATCGGGCTGTTGCCAGATTGATATAATTAATACAGGCGACCAGCAGAATCAAAAATGCAATGGTGATGAATACATACATGTATCGTACATCAGCAGTCTTGTGATCGATGGTCCAATCCATCTCGTTGTCAAAGTGGATGTCTGTAATTTTTCGGATCACAGGCGTGAGGGTAAACTCCCAATGATTCTTGGCAACCAGTTCGTTGGACTTCTTCTGAAGATCATCCTGAATCTGAGCGAGTTTAGACTCATCATTGCAGATAAAATAGGATTGGGTGAACATGCCCTCACCCATTGATGTATTGATCAGGTTTTCAATTTCCGGCATGGCCGCCTTCAACACGAAAATGTTGACGATGTACTTTGGCTTGACATGTGAGTTGCTCGGCAAATCCCTGATAATGCCTGTGACCATCAAATCAATCACCTTATTCTGCGTGGCCCATTGGTGGGATACAGTTACACTCTTGTTAATCGGATCTTCGTCACCAAACAATTCGCGGGCGGCCGATTCCGTCATGATGATGGTGTTCAATTCCTTTAGCGGGCGATCAGGGGTCCCCTTTACAATCGGCAGGTAGAGCACATCGGTTATGGAAGGCTCCGCCCAGATAATGTCTTCTGAAAGTACAATGCGGTCTTTGGGTTCATATCGAATGCTCGCCGGCATACCCCAGGAGGTATAACTTGTGATGCCTTCGATACCTCCGTAGTTCGCCATGATGTAGTTGTCCCAACCGGCAGGTGCGTATGGACCAGCTTCCTTTTCTCCATTTGGCAATTTCAGGGAATAGCCCATCCGATAGGTTTGGTTCGCCTTCGGATGCATCGTGTCAAAAGTGAGTTCATCCCGAACATACAGCAGGATGAATAAGGCTGATGCAAGACCGATAGCAAGACCCAGCGTATTCACCATTGCATATCCACGCTGTTTGGTGATATTCCGCACAGCCAAAAGAAGGTAATTGAACAACATAGGGTCGGGATTTCTGGGTTATGTGGAGATGTGCAGACACCGGTAAAAGTTTAGTCAAGTCAGCATCTCCTGAGGAAGGACGTAATATATTACTCCGAGGTTGCCAGCATCGCTTAATTGTTCAATTTCGGTCATTTTTTAGCGTGGGGTGTACCCGCCAACCAGTAAATTTGTCCACCAAAAACATGCGCCATGATCCATCAATACATTGAATCCAACCAGGACCGGTTTCTCAGCGAACTTTTTGACTGGCTTCGAATCCCTTCGGTGAGTGCGGACTCGCGTCATAAAGATGATGTGCGCAAAGCAGCAGAATTTGTAGCCCATAAGCTGAAGGAGGCTGGAGCAGATAATGTCCAATTGATGGAAACAAAGGGGCATCCTATTGTTTATGGTGAAAAGATGATTGATCCAGGTAAACCAACTGTATTGGTGTACGGCCACTACGATGTCCAGCCACCGGATCCGCTCAATCTATGGAACTCACCGCCTTTCGAACCAACGGTTCGCGATGGCAAAATTTATGCACGTGGTGCCTGTGATGACAAGGGCCAAGTTTACATGCATGTAAAAGCATTTGAAATCATGATGAAACAGAACAAGCTGGCTTGCAATGTTAAGTTTATGATTGAAGGCGAGGAGGAAGTAGGATCAGAAAATCTGGGAACGTTCGTTAAAGAAAATAAATCACGACTAAAAGCGGATTTAATTCTGATTTCAGATACGTCCCTGATTTCGCTCGATCAACCGTCCATCACCGCAGGTCTTCGGGGACTCAGTTATATGGAAGTCGAAGTGACTGGCCCGAATCGCGATTTGCACTCGGGTGTGTATGGTGGTGCCGTGGCAAACCCTGTCAATGTTTTGAGCCGCATGATTGCCAGCTTACACGATCAGGATGGACGCGTAAACATTCCGGGATTTTATGACAGAGTAGCCCAACTTACACCAGCTGAACGCAAAGCACTCAATGAAGCACCTTTTGATCTGAACGAATACAAAAAGGAGCTCGGCATACAGGAAGTAACCGGCGAGCAGGGATATACAACCCTGGAGCGAACCGGAATCCGTCCGACACTGGATGTCAATGGCATTTGGGGTGGCTATACCGGTGAAGGAGCCAAGACCGTACTTCCGGCCAAGGCTCACGCCAAGATTTCCATGCGACTGGTTCCGAATCAGGACCCCCAGGAGATATCAACATTGTTTGCAAAGCACTTTGCGTCAATTGCTCCTAAGACTGTGTCAGTGAAAGTAATTGCTCATCATGGAGGTGAGCCCGCGGTTACCCCAACCGACTCGGTAGCCTTTCGCGCCGCCAGCAAAGCTTTTGAGGAAGTGTGGGGAAAGAAGCCCATCCCAACGCGAGACGGAGGAAGCATCCCTATCGTAGCGTTGTTCAAAAAGGAACTGGGCCTGGACACCGTACTCATGGGATTTGGTTTGGATACGGATGCCTTGCATTCACCCAATGAACATTACGGCATTAAGAATTTCCTGATTGGTATTGAAACGATTGTTGCCTTTCATCAGCATTTTGGCAAATCCTGAAAGCAGGAGAAAGGGAATTTTCCATTCATCCACAGCAACTCCGCGTCATCACAATTCTTAAGATGATCCCAATGGGTTTGATAGATTCACCAACTATCAAACCCATTTGCTATGCTACGTATCATTATCACATGCATACTCTGTCTTTCGGTAATCACCACCCGAGCACAGGAGGAGGCATTGAATCCGTCATGGAATAAATTGCATTCTTCAAAAGAAGCCAATGACCTGCTCAACGCCTGGTCTAAGGCATTTCCCGGCCTCACCAAGGTTTATTCTGTTGGTCAGACGCTGAAGGGCAGTCCGTTGATGATGTTGGAGATAACCAACAAGCAAACCGGCACCCCGGAAGACAAGCCAGCTTACTACTATGATGGCAATATCCATGCTGGCGAATTGACGGGTGCAGAGGTAGCCCTGCATTTTGCGTGGTACCTGCTGACCAACTATGAAAAGAACCCCCGGGTACACAGGCTGCTTGATACGCGCACCATATATATCCGTCCAAAATTTAATCCTGACGGGGCCGACATGGCTTTAACCACTCCGTTTCCATTGCGCAGCACTCCACGCCCTTATGATGAAGACCTGGATGGTTTGCTGGATGAAGATCCAGGCAATGACCTGGACAAGGACGGCGTGATCGCTGATATGCGGGTAAAGAATCCATCTGGTCAATGGAAGATCAGTTCTAAAGATGCCAGGCTTATGGTAAAGCGCGAAGCCAATGAAACTGAGGGCACCTTTTACGATGTATACGATGAGGGCATCGATGATGACAAGGATGGAAAGTATAATGAAGATGGCATTGGTGGTATTGATATGAACCGAAATTTCCCACGCGAGTGGGGTATGGAGTTTGAACAAAATGGGGCCGGTCCCTATCCACTCTCGGAACCAGAAACAAAAGCCACGATTGAATTTCTGCATACCCATAGAAATATTACGGGCATCTTTCATGGCCACACGGCAGCCGGGTATTTGTTCAGACTGCCCTCTACATCTTCATGGGATAATTTTGGAATGGAAGATCAGCAACTTATTCTCGAGCTCTCCGACAAGTATGCGACCACTACGGGCCAGAAAGTGGTGCCCAGCTATAGCAATCCGCGCCTTCATCGGCATGGTACACTTATTTCCTGGGCTTATTGGGATTATGGCGTGGTTGGATTTGTTCCGGAATTCTGGGGGGCCTTTCCAGCAGATGCAAACAAAGATGGAAAGGTGACCGATGAGGAATTGTTGCAATGGAATGATGAAAAGCTGGAGGGCAAGTACTTCATCAAATGGCAACCTTATAATCATCCGCAGTTGGGTCCGGTGGAAATTGGCGGATGGAACACACGATACATCCGGCAAAATCCCCCACCGGCTTTTATCAAAGGAGAAATTGAAATGTATGTCCCGTGGATGTTGTGGTTGGCCGAGACCAGTCCACGCGTAGTGATCCGCGACAGCCAGCTTACACCCCTGGACAAAGGAAAGCTCTTCCGACTAGCCATTTCAATTGAAAACGAGGGACACCTGCCGACGAACATTACCAAGCGCGCAATGGAAGCACAGTTTGCTGCACCCGTGCGGGCTTCGATCAACCTCTTTGACGCCGAGTTGGTAACCGGACGTCCACGCACAGACCTTGGACATCTTACGGGTCGTCGCGATGGTGAAACATCCGCCTCCCGGGCAGAAGTAGTTTATGTTATACGCGCCACGGGCAGCAACCCGAGAGCCGTAGTGACAATTATTTCTGAAAAGGGAGGTACAACCAAAAAAGAATTTAGCCTGAAGTGATCAGTACAAATAAAAAGCCCCGACCATATGGCCGGGGCTTTTTTGTTTGCTGACCGCAATGATCAATGACGGAACAGGTAATACCAGTTGAATGGATTCTGCTTGATGCCTCCGCCCCCGGCTTCACCTTTCTTGAATTCCTCCTCGGTTTGAACTTTGATAGGTTCAAACAATTTGTCTGAAGTCAATTTGTCATTGACCTTCTTCAATTTGTCTTTCTTGATTTTTTCAAACTTCTGATCTGCTTTCTTCAGTTCCTCGTCAAGACTTCCGACGCGCTCGACCTGTGTAGCGCCGGGTCGTCCCGGATAACTGGTAACCTGACCATACAATCCGGAAACCTCCTCAGCGAGTTTTTCTTCCGTATTGATGTAGAAGTCACCTCCACGGAAAACCAATGAATCGTTACGTGACTGCAGCGCCTTAATCAAAGGGTCCACCAGTTTGCCCATCTTAGGATTCTTTTGTGCAACGGCCTTGGCTTGCTTAATGATACCATCCTGCGCGCTATACAAATAACCAATGTGCTCGATCTGCTTATAGAGGCGCATCGTAGTTTCAGCCTGCACCTTGCGATCCTCAGCTGTATACGGTGATGAGTCAGGATACTTCAGGGTAAAGCTTGTCCAGTATTCCTCTTTGCCCTTAATCACCTTCACCTTGTAGGTTCCGGCTGGAAGATTGGGTCCGAACAATGTGCCAAACATAGCCTGGGGATTTTCGGAGGGAGCAGCTTTGGGCTTCTCCATAGTTGCCGTCATTTCCACTACGTTGATACCAGCACTCTTTCCGGCCGGCACTTCACGAATCAACTGACCATCTTGTCCGTAAACTTCGATTGTCATCTTGCCAAATGTATGTCGCTTGCTCATCCAATACACAATCTTGGCCAATGAGCTTGGATTTTCACCCGTGTAGTTGCCATCGCCGCCAAACCAGTTGCCGCCCGCACCAGGGTCGTTAAGCACTGTCGGTTGGGTGGTGAAGAAGTGAATGGGTTTGGCCATTACTTCAGGTGTGAATTGACGCAGCGGTGAAATATCATCAATGATCATCAGGGCACGACCATGCGTTGCAAGAATAACGGCATCCTCTTTTGGATGAACCAGGATGTCGTGAACGGCCACCTTCGGAACATTGTTCTCAAAACGGTACCATTTCTTACCGCCGTCTACAGAAATGTATAAGCCGAACTCTGTTCCGGCATATAACAGATTTGGATTTACGCGATCTTCACGGATAATCCACACATAGCCTTCGATGTCCGGGGTCACCAGCGATGTAAACGTCTTGCCCATATCCGTGGTCTTGTAGATATATGGCTTCATATCACCATTGCGGTGGTTGTCGAAAGTCACATACGCCGTGGCGCGATCAAAGTGTCCGGCTTCAATGGATGAACACCAGTTGCCGGGGGCAAGGCCAATCATGTTCTTTGTTACATTAGACCAGTTGCCGCCTTGATTTTCGGTAACCTGAAGATTGCCATCATCTGTGCCAGCCCAAATTACCTTTTCATCTTTAGGAGACTCAGCGATGTAGTAAACAATCGTATTGTTTTCAGCCGAGGAGTTGTCGATGGACAAACCACCGGTGCGGCTTGGCTTCCCGTCAAGTCCCTGGCGTTGACGCTTTGGGTCGTTGGTACTCAAATCGGGAGAAATGCGTTTCCAGGTATCACCACGGTCATCGGACATGTGAACAAATTGAGAGCCCATGTAAATCCGGTCAGCTTTGTTCGGGCTTTGTACGATAGGGGTGTTCCAGTTGAAACGGAGTTTAGGTCCGTTCTTTTCCTGATAAGGTTTGATGTCCTTCGCAATACCCGTCTTCTTATTGTAGCGTCCGGCTTGTCCGCCTTGTGCTTCAGCGTAAAGCACATCATTGTCAGTCGGGTGTGGTGATGACCAGAAGCCATCTCCTCCATAGGTTACATGCCAATCGCTGTTGCCCACGCCACCAGGCTTCTGTGACGGACCATACCAGGAACCATTATCCTGTAGTCCACCATACAAATTGTAAGGTGTTTCGTTGTCAGCGGCAACATGATAGAACTGACCTACCGGGAGGTTCATCCACATTTTGAAAGTATATCCCTGATCGAGGGATTCATATACACCCCCATCAGTACCAAGGAGGATGTGATTGGTGTTGTTGGGATCAATCCACGCTGCGTGTACATCAGAGTGAACACTTTGGATCGGACGAAACTTCTTACCACCATCGGTGCTGATGATCGGCGTAAACGCACACTTAACGAGGATGCTGTCGTGCTTGGGGTCTACCGTGATGCGGGAGAAATAAAAAGGACGAACACCGTTGTTGAAGTCGGTATTTACCAGTTTCCAGTTAGCACCAGCGTCTGTAGAGCGATACATTCCTTTGATGTCTTTGGATTCAACACTGGCATACAAAATGTTCCCGTTTGAAGGAGCTGCTGCAATACCGATGCGACCCAGGGTTGTGGTGGGTAATCCATTGTGAATCTTGTTCCAGGTCTTTCCACCGTTTGTGCTCTTGAAAAGTCCGCTGGTACCGGTAAAACCAGAGTCGAAGAAATCTGGATAACGACGATGACTCCACATAGCTGCATAGAGGATATCAGGATTCTTGGGATCCATTTCCATGTCGGCACAACCGGTGTTCTCATCGATATATAGAATGCGATTCCAGGTCTTGCCACCATCGGTGGTTTTGTACACCCCACGCTCGGTGTTGGCATTCCAGAGGTGACCCTGCACACCAACGTAAACTGTATTGGGTTCTTTCGGATTGATGAGTATGTCGCTGATGCGCTCGGAATCTTTGAGTCCTACAAATTCCCAGGATGTTCCGCCGTTCACAGACTTATAGACCCCGGTGCCAACGCTGGTACTGTTGCGAACCCATGGCTCGCCCGTGCCCACCCATACCGTGTCAGGGTGATTCTGGTCTAGGGTTACTTTACCAATAGACATGGTGTAGTCATCAAAAATAGGCCTGAAGCTGGCGCCAGCGCTTACAGATTTCCATACACCGCCACTGGCGGAACCCACGTAGATAATGGTCGGCTTGCGATTGACCACTTCAATATCGGCAATGCGTCCGCTCATTGTGGCGGGGCCAATATGCCGGGCGCGAAGACCACCAAGCAGGGACTTGCCCGACAGCTCGGTTTGTGCCTGACCGCTAAAGGCAGCCATCAGGCAGAGAAGAGAGAGTATTGATTTTTTCATAGAGAGAGGTTTAAAATGAAAAAGAGACTACCGGTGGCAGTCTCTTTTGTAATTCTTGCGGGATTATTTTTTGGGGAAGGCAAAAATGGAATCGTCCGAAATGCCATTCAATTGGATTTTCTCCAATGTGATCTTCATCGCGGTCTGTCCATTCACCTTTTGCTCCATAGAAAATGGGAACATCAGACCCTCTACTTCCTGATAGTCGCTGAGGTAGGTGCGTACCTCCTGCCCTTTGGCGGGACCAGTACGGATATAAGTTGCCTGTACAATCGGAACAAAGTTCTCTGCATCAAAGTAATGAATCTCAGTGATGTCTTCTTTGGGGTTGTTCTTATTGCGAACCAGTTTCAACTTATAACACTTCACACCGTCAATTTCTTCCGTTCCTTCAAAAGTTACTTCATGACCTTTTTTCTTGTAGTCAATAAAGTCGTCCTCGAAATCCTCATCGCGGAGTTCTTTGGATTGCTCTTCGTCCAGTTTTACCGGGTCCTTTCCGCCGGCGAACGGATTTAATGCCCAGGCATCAACGCCATCATATGCCTGAGGAATTAATTGTGTGCCCTGTACGGTAATAACCATCTTTACTTTGTTCGGTGCTTTCTCATACATTTCAACCGGGAACTCCTGACCCATAAAGGCCTTGCCGGTGGACGTACGTGACTTGAGAGCCTTCCATTTTTCAAGACCTCCGGTCGCTTTGAAATAGTTGGCCAGAATCTCGTCTGCAGTAGGCGTCTGGGCCTGAGCTGCAACAAAACAGAGCAACAACAGGGCAGTCAGTAATGATTTGATCTTCATAAAAGTGTGGGATTTTGTTTATGTGTGGGGTTCGCGGGTATGAAGGTAGGAGTTTTGGGCCGTAGCCTCCAATGCCTCACCTTCTCACGCATATCTTAACAATTTGTTACAAAAGACCGGCCAGAATTACACGATTTGAGCTGTTTTGACCTTTTTTGGCCAGACCTGCGTTAACTTAGCGCTTTACACCATTAAAAATGCGTCAACTATTTCTTTTGCCCCTTCTTTTGGTGGCCCTTTCGGCAACCGGTCAGGTTCTTATGCCAGCCCATTGGAGCTATTCAGTGTCCAATCCAAACCCAAAGGTGGGTGAAGAGATTGACCTCATTTTCTCGGCTGAAATTGATAAGGATTGGTATTTGTATGCCAATGAGTTTGTCTGTGAAGATGGACCCAATCACACCACAATGACCTTCAAGGCTCACCCCTCTTTTGAGCTGGTGGGCAAGATCCGGGACATTAAGCCGCAAAAGAAACACGACAAAATTTTCGACTGTGATGTGATGATCTACCGCGGTGTGGCGGAGTTCAGGCAAACCATAAAAGTTCTTCAGAACAAGCCGGTTATTCAGGGAAATACAGACTATCAGGTATGCACCGATGTCGATGGAAGATGCATTCCGTTTGATGAGGATTTTTCCTTCGATTCAATTACCGCCTCCGGATCGGCAACACAGGGCAATGGCTTTCAGTCATCCGGACAAAATCCCATTCCTTTAACAACGACTACTCCGACGGATACAGAGGTTCACGGACCCACCCTGGACAAATCTATTCTGGAGGGCACACCAGCCCTGGAGCAAGAGTCGTTTCTGGGCTATTTGTTATTTGCTTTCGTGTTGGGATTGGCATCGCTTATAACACCTTGTGTTTTTCCAATGGTGCCTATGACGGTAACCTTCTTCCTCAAAGACAACCAGACACGCCGTGAGGGTATTCGAAAAGCTTTAGGATTTGGGATATCTATTGTAACAATCTATACGTTGGCAGGAACGCTCTTTGCGGTACTGCTTGGAGCTGAAGGCCTGAATGCCCTGGCCACCCATTGGGCGCCCAACCTATTCATCTTCGTCATCTTCATCATTTTTGCCCTGTCATTCTTCGGATTGTTCGAAATCAATGCGCCTTATCAGTTGGTGAATGCAGCAGACCGGAAAGCAGAAAAGGGTGGTTGGACAGGCATATTCTTCATGGCTGCTACGCTGGTGCTGGTTTCGTTTTCCTGTACCATTCCGATCGTGGGCAATGTAGTGGTGATGTCAGCAGGCGGTCAGATCATCAAACCGGTCCTGGCGATGTTTTCGTACTCGCTGGCCTTTGCAATACCGTTCACCTTGTTTGCCATTTTCCCGGAGTGGATCAAAGGGCTGCCTAAGTCAGGCGGATGGCTCAATTCCGTCAAGGTGACGTTGGGATTTCTCGAGCTCGCCCTGTGCTGGAAATTTTTCAGTATTGCTGATCAGGCTTACCATTGGGGGATTCTGGACCGGGATGTCAACATAGCTCTCTGGATTGTCATCTTCACCTTACTGGGAGTTTACTTCCTTGGAAAGATTCGCATGAAGGGAGATGCTGAAGTGCCCACGGTCACGGTTCCGAGGCTGATGCTCGCTATTCCTGTTTTTGCCTTTGTGGTATACCTGATACCGGGCATGTGGGGCGCGCCGCTGAAGATGCTCGCCGGATATCTCCCCCCTACCTCCACCCTGGACTTTGACCTGGTAGCCATGACACGGAGTTTGAACAGCAAGGAGACCTGCGATGAACCAAAGTATGCCGATAATTTCCATTTACCACATGGACTGCACGGATACTTTGATTACCAGCAAGCCCTGGCGTGCGCCCGTCAACAAAACAAACCGTTGTTTATTGACTTCACAGGACATGGGTGCACCAACTGCCGTGAAATGGAAGCCGTCGTCTGGAGTGAGCCGCAAGTATTGCAGCGACTGCAAAATGATTTTGTAGTTGTGGCGTTGTATGTGGACGACAAGACCGAACTACCCGAATCCCAATGGTACACCTCCAAATATGACAACAAAGTGAAGAAGACCATTGGAAAACAAAACGCCGATCTCCAGATCACCAACCTGGAAAATAATGCCCAACCATTTTATGTGCTGGTGGGACCGGATGAACGCGTATTGGCGTGGCCTTATGGCTATGACCGCAGTCCTGAAAAATTTGTTCAATTTCTGGAGTCTGGTAAAAGCAAATACCGGGAACTGTACGCCAGATAATGTAACATGAAAGTTTTTGGATCTCGAACGGTTTGGGGAATTGCAGCAGGAATATTGGTTTTGGCCGCCGTTTATTTCTTGATTGATCCCCTCTCGTCACTGTACCATCGCCCGGCTGATTTCAGTGCGGACACGGTGCGTCGCACAGAATCTGAGATCGATAAGCCCGTGCTTCTCTTTGGTATGAAGGTAAATCACCTGCACATCATTACCGATGTTGTTCGTCGCAACCAGCGTTTTGCAGATTTGCTCGAAGGCTATCAAATCACCAACCGTGCCAAACAACAGTTGGCGACCTTGCCCCGCGAGCAATTTGATTTTAGAAAGATGTCTGCGGGAAAAAAATACACCTTGTTGGTCCACAAAGATTCAGCGCGTGCCCTCGAGGCGGTGGTGTATGAGCCGAATGCAATCGATTATGTGATCTTTCATTTTGGCGATAGCCTGACTGTGGAGGCTCTTCAGCGGGCAGTAGTTACCGAAGAAAAGGTCATCATCGGGGTAATTGGATCAAGTTTATCTGAAACCATCGAGAACAATGGGACTTCGCCTGAACTGACGAACCGCTTTGTAGACATTTTTGCCTGGCAAGTGGATTTTCAACGACTCCAGAAAGGAGATCGCTTTAAAATTATTTATGAAGAGCAGTTGGTCGACAATCAGCCAATAGGGATCGGCAGTATCAAAGGCATCTACTTCGAGCATTTTGGACATCCGTACTACGCCATACCATTTGATCAGGGTGAAGGACTGGATTACTTCGATGAACGCGGTCAGAGTTTGAGAAAGGCCTTGCTCAAGTACCCTATAGAATTTACCCGTATTAGTTCCCGTTATACGTATCGCCGCTATCATCCCGTAGAGAAGATCTTTCGTCCGCACCTCGGCACTGACTTTGCGGCGCCTATGGGCACTCCAATACGAACCGTAGGCGATGGCATTGTGCTCGAAGCCCAGTACAAGGGTAACAATGGCAACTATGTTAAGATCAGACATAATGCCACCTACAGCACACAGTATTTACATATGTCGAGAATTGCGGCGGGCATTGTACCCGGCGCAAGAGTAAGGCAAGGAGAGACCATTGGATTTGTAGGCAGTACAGGATTATCCACGGGACCTCATCTCTGTTATCGTTTTTGGAAGAATGGTGTTCAGGTGGATGCCTTGCAGGTAGAACTTCCCCCCTCCCAACCCGTGAAGGAGGAATGGCTGGTGTCATTTGCCTTGAAAAAGAAACAGGTGATCGGACGGCTTGACCAGATTCTCCTCCCTGAACCCCCACAGTTGCCGGTGTACTGAAAGGCAACATTCAGGGCGATCAGTTAATTTACAGCATAATTCATAGCAGATCGGGCAACACATGCGGGTGATCATGATCCTGTCGGGACTTTTGGTATGTGCGCAACTCAACGCACAGAAGGTTGCAATTGTGTTGAGTGGAGGCGCGGCCAAAGGCATTGCGCATATTGGTGTATTGAAAGCCCTTGAAGAGAATGAAATTCCCGTTGATTATGTGGTGGGCACTTCCATGGGTGGAATTGTCGCTGGATGTTATGCTGCCGGAATGAGCCCCGAACAAATTGAGGAGTTGATGCTGAAGGAAAACCTGCTTCGGTGGATCAACGGGCAACTCGAAGATGGATACAACTACTACTATAACAAGGACGATACCCATCCGTCTTTTGTCCGGCTGAACCTTTCACTTGATTCAACGCGCAATGTTAACTTCAGTGGCAGCATTGCTAATGACCTTTCACTCAACTTTGCCATGGCAGAATACATGGCCCAACCCGGTGCCATAGCGAAAGGCAATTTCGATAGCCTCTTTGTGCCCTTGCGGGTTGTGGCAGCAGAGATCTTTACGCAAAAATCTGTCATCCTGAAAAAGGGATCACTGGCAGCAGCCTTACGGGCAACCCAGACGGTCCCGTTCTTTTATGACCCCATCCGGGTAGATGGTCAATACCTGTTTGATGGTGGCGTCTACAACAACTTCCCCATCGATGTGGCCCAACAGGAATTTCATCCAGACGTAATTATAGGCTGCAACGTTTCCAGCAAAGTGTATTCTGAATACCCCAAGAACGAAGACGATAAGTTGATTTCTAAATCACTCCTTTACCTCCTGCTCGACAAATCAGATCCGCAGGATGTGCCGGCAACGGGCGTTTATATTCAGCCTAATCTGTCAGACTTCACCGGATTTGATTTTGCGAAAGCCAAGGCCCTGATCGATAGTGGTTATGCGCAAACCATACGCATGATGCCTGAGATCAAGGCAAAGGTGGCTGGCAAAAGAACTTGTGAAGACGTTGCCTTTCGGCGGAACCAGTTTAACAACAGGACGAGTCCGTTGCAGGTGGACCGGATTACCATGAATGGATTCACAGATAATCAGCAGCGATACATCAACAAGTTTTTTAACAGTGGCCGTCGTCCACTCTACCTGCACGATGTAAAATCAGGTTACTACCGGTTGGTGTCGGACAATTATTTCAAGAATGTTTACCCGGGGTTTTCATACAACCCGGATATTAAGATGTTTGGTTTTGAATTGACCCGACGTCCCAGCAATAATTTTCAGGTAGACTTTGGAGGTGTAATCGCCTCGCGAAACATCAGTAATATTTTCCTGGGCATTAACTATTATTACTTCAACCGGATACTGAACCATGTCAGTGCAAATTTCTTTACCGGAAGTTTTTATAAGTCTGCGCAGGTAAAAGCACGCCTGGACTTTCCATCCCTGGGTCAATTCTATATTGAACCTGAAGCCACTTTCAATAGCTGGAATTTTGTGGAGGGGAATGATATCGTCGTAAAGAAGGCAAACTCTACGGTATTGGATCGCATTGACCGGCGGGTGGGCGTTAATATCGGCCGGCCGGTAGGGTCAAGCTTCAAGGCTTCGGTCCATGCGCACTTCATCAGCAACCGTGACAATTACATTAACAGCGATGTACTGGTATCTACAGATACCCTGGACAACCTGGTGCTCACCGGCGGCCGTTATGGATTCAAGCTGGAGACGAACACGCTTAACCGGAAACAATACGCCAATGCAGGCAAGGCCTTCCTGGTGACCTTCGATTATTTTGATTTGGATGAAGACCTGGTGCCGGGCACTACTTCGGTATACCGGAACACGCAAATTGAGAAAGGACACCGCAATTGGATCCGGGGATCTATGATTCTGGAGCAATACTTCAGGAGTGGTATATACAGTTCAGGATATTATCTACACGGATCACTATCCAATCAGCCACTTTTTGCGAATTTCACCGGTACACTGATTAATGCCCCAGCGTTTAACCCCATTCAAGACTCCCGCACCCTGTTTCTGCCCAACTTCAGAAGCTTCAATTTTGTGGCCGGGGGCTGGAGAAATGTCTTCAACCTGCGCAAAAACGTTGATTTCAGACTGGAGGGCTACATTTTCAAACCCTTCCAGGCCATACGAGAGGGGTCAAAGCAGGAACCGATCCTCGAAGAAGAATTGACTAAAATCTATTTCGCGGGCACTGCAGGCATCGTTATGCACTCCACCATCGGCCCCGTAAGTCTCAGTTTGAACTACTATGACGACAAGAAAAACCAGTTGGGCGTTTTGCTCCACGTCGGTTTTCTCCTGTTTAACAAATCTTCCCTCGAGTAAAATTCCCGAATTCGGGAGCCTTTTGAGCCATAATGAGCGGCAAAGGGTATTTTTTTCTTATGTTTACCCCTTAATTAACACCCCAATTACTTCCGCATGAAGCGATACCTAGCGCCTCTTTGCCTGTCACTCTTGTTTGGCTATTCGGCTAATGGCCAGGTAGTACAATGGGCAACCAAAGTCATCGACTTTTCTTCCGAACTGACGCCCATCCAGTACTCGGCAAACCAGGCATTGGGTAAGCCCAATGTGCTTGCCAAAGGTCAGGCCTCCGGTGGTCAAAATCCTAATGCGTGGACACCTGATAAGCCCAAGCGACAGGAATTTCTAAAACTCGGTTATGCCAACCCAATTCAGATTCAACAAATCGCTATTGCCGAGTCTCACAATCCTTCAGCGCTGTTCAAGGTGTATGTCTATGATGAAAAAGGAGTTGAGCACTTGATTCGTAGTTTCAACCCTAAGCCCGTATCCCTGAAGGGTAGGATGCTCAATGTGATCTTTGAAAAAACAACCTTTAAAGTAAGTGCCGTTAAACTTGAGTTTGATGGCGAAGCCGTTAATGACTATTTCTCCATTGATGCCGTAGCCATTTCAGATGCAAACATCCCAATCATTGCCGATATATCTATCCCTGAACTGATCAGCAAAGGTTTATTGGTTGAGCAACTGGACACCAAGGTAAACTCAGACGTTAGTGAGTATAACCCATTGCTGTCACCAGATGGCAAGACGCTTTATTTCTCACGCAAGAATCACCCAGGCAATATTGGGGGTGTTAAAGACCAGGAAGACATCTGGTATTCTGAGCTCGACTCAAACGGAAAATGGAGCGAAGCCAAAAATATGGGCCCGATGGTCAACAACGCAGGTCCCAACTTTGTAAACGCCATTGCATCAACACCCGATGGCAATGCCGTTTTGGTCCTTGGCAATAAATATCTTCCCAATGGGAAAATGCTGGCGGGTGTGTCTATGACGACTCAGATTAATGGCCGGTGGACTCCCCCCATGCCCCTCACCATAGAGAACGACTACAACTTTAATGAAAAGGCCAATTACTTCCTGGCCAATACACGGAAGACCCTGCTGATGTCAATTGAAAGAGAAGACTCCCGCGGCGGTCGCGACCTGTATGTGAGTTTTCAGAAGAACGACAGCACCTGGAAGGAACCGATTAACCTGGGAAGCATCGTTAATACCGCAGGTGACGAGTCAGCACCATTTCTTGCTTCTGATGACAAGACACTATACTTCTCTTCCAATGGATTCAGCGGTTATGGTGGATCAGATGTATACATGACCAAACGACTTGATGACACCTGGACCAATTGGTCTGAACCCCAAAACATGGGACCTGATATCAACTCGAAACTTGATGATTTGTTTTTCAATATCCCATCGACAAGCGAATTCGCTTACTATTCACGGGGAGTGACCGAAGACAATGCCGATATCTTCCGGGTTAAGCTGCCCATCTATCGCGCACCAGATCCAGTTGTGGTTGTGAAGGGTAAACTCATCGATAGTAAGACCGGCAAACCCATTGGAGCAAAGATTATTTATGAGCGCTTGTCCGATGGCAAAGAAGTAGGCATTGCAAACTCCAATCCCGAAACCGGAGAATATGAAATCCTTCTTCCCGGTGGCGTGAAATATGGCGTCCGTGCTTCCGCAGAAGGCCATATTTCCGAAAGCCAGAGTCTCGATCTCACAGCAGATACCAAGGACGCTACTGAAATTCACGATATTAAACTGGCACCGGTTGAACTGAATACCATCGCCGTGACGCCGATCGAAGAGAATGCGAAAATTACCCTGAACAATATCTTCTTCGCATTTAATAAGGCCGTCCTTCATCCGGATTCATATTCTGAATTGAACCGAATTGCCGACCTCATGAAGGAGCGTACGGGCATGACAGTGGAAATTGCAGGACATACGGATGCTACTGGCCCTGATGACTATAACATGATGTTGTCTGAGTGGAGAGCCAAGACCGTAACCAAATACCTGACTGAAAGAGGAATCAGTGCAGAGCGTATTACCACCGTGTTCTTTGGTGAGACGAAACCCAAGGAATCCAACGACACCAGTGCTGGTAGGGCAAAGAATCGTCGCGTTGAATTCACGATTATTAAACTTTGATGACCATGAATAAAATTAACGTGCTGCTGCTTTTCGGTGCGCTAATCTCATTCGGTGTTCGCGCACAGGATGCTCCGGTTTATGCGGAGGGAAAAGTTTTTAGCAAGGCCACCAAAGAGGCTGTCGTGGCGAAAATCTCTTACCAAAGTGAGCCCTATGGCAATGTGGTGGGAGAGTTGAAGGGAAGTACATTCTCCATTCCGCTATTTGACAATGAGAAGTATTCTATTGTCGTCGAAGCGCCTGGCTTTGCACCTTCTAAATACCTGCTGGATCCAGCTGCCGCCAATGGAGAAAGAAAGGTAATTCAGGACATTGAATTGGCCGTTCCTGCTGCAGCGGCAACCACTGCTGAGACAGCCCATACGGTTGGTCATGTTATGCGTTTGGATGCATTGATTTTTCAACAGCGTTCTGCTATTATCAGTCCGGAGTCCTATCCGGAACTAAATACAGTAGCCAAGATGCTGCACAACAACCCGAAGATGGTGATTCAGCTTGAAGGACACACGGATACCCGGGGGGATGCAAAATTGAATCTCAAACTCTCTGAAGACCGCGTGATTGCTGTCCGTGATTACCTGATATCCCGTGGAGTTCCGAAAGCAAGGGTAAAGACAAAGGCTTTTGGCGGCAGTATGCCGCTGAGTCGTGAGAACACAGAAGAAGCACACAAACTCAATCGCCGTGTTGAGGCCCGTATCCTCGAGAACTAATCCTGTCTATCGGTTGTGATGCATTCCGGCGGTGTTGCCGGTTGGCGCTGAGGTTTCCTGCGCTGTAGCCGAAATTTGTACCTGCAACAGCATATCAAGTTCCTTGCAACGGGGCGATGCGTAACGCTGACGGGCTTTGGTAATGAACTCCCTGCTCTGATACCAATTGCTGTTGTTAAAGGCCACCACTGCCTTGTTGAAGTAGATAAGCCCGATCAACTCTTCCCGGTTAATAGCCCGATACAAATTACAACTATATTGATAGTATGCCTGGCCATAATTTGAAGACGTTACCGGAGCTTGATTCCGATAGCTTTGGATCCGATCAGCAATAGAAGCCGCATCGGTGATCAGGCCATCATAGCGATCTGTTGATTCTAGTAATACATCCCCCTGACGGGTGTGAACCAGCAGGAACACATGGTAATTTGTTTCCATGACGCTGTAATCATATCCCGTCTCATCCAAAATGTGTGAAAACAATGCTGTTGCGCTGAGACAATCATAGTAGCCTGTTGAAAAAAGCTCGTCGATGCCCGAGTAAGGCTTATATGACTTTAGAAATGCTTTTTGTGTCTTACGAAATAGGGTCCTGAGTGATGAAGACTTGCTTTGATCCAAGGCCCTTAGCGACGATACAAACTGATTCACTTTACCGGTTATGTACACCTGATTTTCTATCGTCGCAGGGGTCGTTGCCAGCAGCTCAGAAAGGCCCGACTGGGCATAGGCATTACCCCCGACCATTAAAATCAGCCCAAAAACGCCATTTATGAACCCTTTCAGTAACATCCTAGTAATAAACCTAACATTCGCGTAACATAATTCAAATGTTCTTAACATTAACTTAACATTAGGCTGGTCCTGCTGAAAGGCATATTTTTAGTGATTCCATGAACACCCTGCCACACCCCGCCTGGTCTGATGTATTTGAGCGACAACAAAAACGCAGCGCAATACTTCGTGCTGAGCGCATTAAGGATCGCATCGCACGCCTGCGAAAACTCGAAGTATGGATTGAAGCAAACCGAGAGAAAATCAAGTCGGCGGTCCATGCAGATTTCAGGAAGCCACCACTGGAAGTAGACACCTCTGAGATCTATCCGGTACTTACCGAACTGAGACATGCCGTGCAGCACCTTCATCGTTGGTCAACGCCCACCAAGGTGGACGCAACGGTCAGCTATCTGGGCACCCGTTCGGAGATACGGTATGAGCCGAAAGGAGTTTGTCTGATTCTCGCACCCTGGAATTTTCCATTCAACTTGTGCGTGGGTCCATTGGTTTCCTGTTTGGCAGCGGGGAATACGGCGATTATCAAACCATCGGAAATGACCCCATCCACAGCGACGTTGGTTTCATCGATGATGAAGGAAATCTTTCCTGATGATCTTGTGGCAGTGGCCGAGGGTGGAGTTGAAGTATCACAGGAATTACTTCGGTTGCCATTCGACCACATATTTTTCACGGGAAGTCCTGCGGTCGGCAAAGTCGTAATGCGGGCTGCCAGCGATCATCTGAGCTCGGTTACGCTGGAGCTTGGAGGCAAATCGCCTGCTATCATTGACGCCTCTGCCAATCTCTCTGACGCTGCCCGAAGAATTGCATTCGGGAAATTCATGAATAATGGTCAAACCTGTATTGCTCCAGATTATCTGCTTGTGGACAATGCAATCATAGATAAGTTTCTCCCACTCCTGAAAGCTGAAATCCTCCGGTTGTTTGGAAATGGGAATACGATTGATGAACAGTCCCCTTCTTATTCCCGGGTGGTGAATCGAAAGCACTACGACCGCCTGGAACGATTATTGAATGATGCCATCAGGCACGGGGCTACTGAAATGGCGTTGGGATCAAAAAACGATGCGACTTGCTTTATGGCGCCCATGTTGCTTACCAATGTACCAGCCGATGCGGCCGTTCTGGAAGAGGAGATCTTTGGTCCGGTGTTGCCTATACTTACATTTTCGAATCGTGATGAGGTGGTGAATTTTGTATGTCGCCGCCCGAAGCCGCTGGCCTTGTATATTTTTAGTGAGCGAAAGGAATTCAGAGAGTTTATCCTGAGCAGAACCAGTGCCGGGGGCGTTTGTATTAATGAGTGCTTATTGCAATTCACCCATCCAAACCTGCCTTTTGGGGGCGTTAACAACAGTGGACAAGGGAAATCACATGGTTATTTTGGATTTCTTGCCTTTTCCAATGAAAAGCCCGTATTAAGACAAAAAAGCGGCTGGGCTGGCCCCTACTTGTTGCATCCTCCCTATACGAAGGGGATGAAACGGATCGTTGATCTATTGCTCCGTTATTTTTAAAATGGAGTCAGTCGAATGGCGATCAGGTACCGCCAATTCGTTGTAATTTTGCACTCTTACTAATCGCTTTGTTTATGAAAATCATCAAAAGGACCCTTATCGGTTTCGCTATTTTTTTGGCTGTGCTGATTGCGGCTGGCTTTATCCTGCCCGTCGTGTTCAAGGACGACATTAAAGCGGCCATAGATAAGTCCTTGGCAGAAAATGTGAATGCGGATGTGGTTTTTGACGTAAATAATTTCAGCCTCTCGATTTTCAGCCATTTCCCAAGCATTACTGCCGAGATCAGGGAGTTGGGTGTATTTAACCGGGCGCCCTTTGAAGGAGAACACCTGTTCGTTGCGCATCAGATTGATGTAGAGATCAACCTCATGGATGCTCTCTTTGGTGATAAAATCAGGATCAAGGGCATAACCCTGGTAAGGCCCCAGATCAATGTAAAGGTATTGGCCGATGGACGCGCCAACTACGATATCGCGGTCCCCTCCAGGGATACAGTAAAGGTGACCGAAGAGCCCGGAAAATTCTCCATTGGAATTGATCATTGGGAGATTGTCGACGGTGAATTGGTCTATGACGACAAATCGATTCCGTACTCACTTTCCCTGAAAGGGCTGAATCATACAGGAAGCGGGGACTTTACCCAGGACCAGTTTGATCTTAAGACACATACCGTGGCTGACTCAGTAAGCACCGCGATGGGTAGTCTGGAATTTTTGACTAACAAACGCGCAGAGGTTGATGCCGTGATCAGCATCAGTGAAAACATCAGCAAGTTTACCTTCAAAGACAACAAAGCCAAAGTAAATGACTTTGCCATGAGCTTTGATGGGTGGTTTAAAATGAATCCTGACAGCTATGAGATGGACATTACCTTTAAAAGCCCGGAAAATTCTTTTAAGAGTTTGTTGTCGATTGTCCCCGGGATGTATACCAAAGACTTTAACAATCTTGAAACCAAAGGTGACCTTTCATTTGCAGGCACCGTGAAGGGCGCCTACAGCGACAAGCAGATGCCGGCATTCAAAGTTGAGTTACAGGTGAAGGATGCTATGTTCAAGTATCCTGCGTTACCTACGGCCGTAAATAATATCAACGTAGATCTGCTGATTGAAAATGCTGATGGAAACATGGCCAATACCATGGTGGATTTGAAAAATCTGCACCTGGACTTTGGCTCCAATCCGGTAGCTGCAAAAATGCGCATTGAGAACCTTCGTGATTATCAGATGAATGCAGATGTGGCTGCGAAACTGGACCTGGCTGAACTCAGCAAAATGTTCCCCATGGATGGTATGGAAATGAAGGGACTATTTACCGTAAAGGCCAAAGCGCAGGGGGTCTATGACAGCCTCAGGAAAATCATTCCCGCGGTGGATGTAACCATGACGCTGGCCGACGGTTATGTTAAATCTCCCCAGCTGCCCATTCCGCTGCAGGACATGCACACCGTAACCACGATCCGCAACTCATCAGGCAAGATGGCCGAAACAACAGTGGCGGTAGAGACCTTTACGATGATGCTGGATGGTGAAAAATTGGAGGCGTCGATGTTGTTGAAAAATCTGGATGATTATACCTGGGACGTGAAGGCCAAGGGCGGTATTGATCTCGAAAAAATGACGAAGATTTTTCCTTTGAAAGATATGACACTCGCTGGCAAAGTAAAAGCCAACCTGGAAACGAGCGGCAAGATGTCGGACGTAACAGCCAAGCGCTATGACAAGTTGCCTACGCGTGGATCAGCTTCTTTGCGGGACTTTAAATTTGAAGGTAAAGATTTGCCCGTTGTAACGCTCTCAGTGGCCGACGCATCGTTTGATCCTCAAAAGATAGAATTATCCCAGCTGAATGGCACAGTTGGCAAGAGTGACTTTAGCGTAAAAGGAGTGGTTTCGAATTACATCGGGTACGTGCTCAAGAATGAAACGATTCGTGGTAACGTCAGCTTTTCCTCCACATTACTGGACCTGAATGAATTTATGACTGACGCTCCGGCGTCTCAGGCGGATACCACTTCATTCGGTGTGATCCCCATTCCGGCCAATATAGATTTTCTGCTACACTCATCTGTAGCCACGGTGAAGATGATGGACTATACGATGACACAGGCAGCTGGTGATGTTACCCTTAAGAATGGAATTGCAAGTCTCTCGGGCCTTAAGTTTAACATGTTGGGTGGGGCATTTGGGTTAAATGGTTCATACAATGCCATTGACGTGAAGCATCCCAAATATGACATGAGTATCAGGATTGAAAACCTTTCGGTGCAGGAAGCAGCACACTCATTCTCCATGGTGCGAACCTATGCACCTGTGGCTGGTTTGGTAAATGGTAACTTCTCTACGGATTTTAAACTCACCGGTGAATTAACCCAGAAGATGATGCCAAATCTCGGGACAGTAACTGGAGCTGGCCTTGTTAAACTCGCTCAGGCTTCGGTGACGCAATCAAAACTTGTTTCCGGCATTTCCTCGTTGGCCAACCTTCCGAATACAAGCACCGTCAACCTGAAGGACGTGTTGATGTCGGCCACCATTAGTAACGGACGACTAAGTGTAAAACCGTTTGATGTTAAGTTTGGGGATATCAGTACGACCATCAGTGGCAGTTCAGGTCTTGATCAATCGTTGGATTATTCCATGAAAATGATGGTACCGGCCGGTCAATTGGGGGCGCAACTCCAGGGTCTGGTGGGTCAGTACACAGGAGCCAAGCCCACCGACAAGATTCCCGTAACGATCGGCGTGGGAGGAACCTTTAAGGATCCAAAAACACAATTAATGGCGGCAGAGCAAAAAGAACAGGTCAAGGAGGCGGTGAAAGAAGTTGTTCAGCAAAAAGGCCAGGAGGCAGTACAACAGGTGCTTAAGGGTGATAAGCCTGCGGATGTTGTGAATAATTTACTGAAAGGGACCACCAAACCCGACTCCGTGAAAACGGACAGCACTAAGGCTGAGCCAGTAAATCAACTCATGAAGTTGCAGAACCTGCTAAAGAAGAAGAAAAACTAAGGACATTACTTCACCCGGGAGAGTTCGCTCCCGGTGAAGTAACCTTCACGAATCAGGCGAATCAATTGCTCCCGGGTGGGATTGATCTGATAGAAAGTGTGTTGGTCTTTCTTTACTTCTTTGATCTTTAGTTGACCTCCGAGTTTTTTCAAGATCTGTTTTCTCATTTGCTCATCCTCGAGGTTGATGGAGAGCAGTTCTATTGCGCCGGAAGACTTTTGTTTCACCAGGCGCAGCACCCAATGGTCTCCGGATCGGAAGTTCACGAAGTAATAGTTTGCATAGTATTTAATAACAAGCGAATCACTGATTACTCCTCGACCCAGCCAATCGCGACCGGCTGGATCTGAAATTTGATAGCCCGATGATGTGATGATCAGGGTGTCTGTAACCTCTCCCTCGCGGGTTTCTCCCACATAGTAACCACGTAGGGCAGGCGGCACCTCCTTCAGGGCGACTTGCCCGACGGGCTGAGGTTCGCGGTATGTCACTTCGTGACAGGAGTACAACAGGCACGACCAAAAGAGTATAAGCCAGACTGACTGTTTGTGCATAACCTCCCGAAACGGGATTCACCTTGATGGGGTTGTCATGATTTTTCACCGAATTCATTGCAGTTCACCCCGGAAGGCGAACCATTGACGTCATTCCGTCCGGAACCGTTTACAGTTCGCCCCATAGAATCAACGATTGGTCCGGATCGTCGTTAGTAGACGCTTGAAAGACCATTGCCTTTCAGAATTTTGCAAACATAAACCCCAGATAGACCATGAACTTACGGTTGATTCTTATTTTATGCATACTTGCTTTGTCGGTGCCCGGCCACGCCCAAACAACTCAGAATATTCGTGGCCGGGTTGTAGATGATGTAAGCAAGTCTCCATTGATTGGTGTGAACGTTCGGGTTACCTCTGTGACGGAGGTGCTCGGGGCGGTAACTGACCTTGAAGGATACTACACCATCGCAGGTGTGCCTGTTGGCAGGCAGACTATAAAATTTACCTACGTAGGATTCGAAGATGTTATTGTACCTGATTTTATCCTGACGGCGGGAAAAGAAGCTATTATAAATGTGAGCCTTACGGAAAGTGTTTTGGTGCTTGATGCTGTTGTGGTAACTGGTACGGGAAAAGAGGATAAGACGGCTACGAACAATGACCTGGCTGTGGTGAGCGCACGGTCGTTTAATGTGGATGATACTAAACGATATGCAGGAGCATTGGGCGATCCTTCAAGAATGGCAGCCAACTTTGCCGGTGTAGTGGGAGGCAATGACAGCCGCAACGATATAGTAGTGCGTGGAAATTCACCGCTGGGCATGCTTTGGCAGCTTGAAGGGATGAATATTCCGAATCCGAATCACTTTGGTGCGCTGGTTAGCACCGGCGGTCCGGTGAGTATGCTTAACAATAACAACCTCGACAAGTCGGATTTTCTCACCAGTGCTTTTCCGGCACAATACGGCAACGCTACTGCAGGAGTTTTTGACCTGAAGTTGCGTGATGGCAACACCCGGAAGCATGAATACCTCGGTCAAATCGGATTCAATGGTTTTGAATTTGGGGCGGAAGGTCCGTTTTCGAAAACAAGCAAAGCATCTTTCATCGTCAACTACCGTTACTCGACATTGGGTGTCTTCAAGGCATTAGGCATTGAATTTGGAACAGGATCTAACACGCCCTTCTATCAAGACCTGAATCTTAAAGTATCCGTGCCGACTAACCGGGGCAAATGGACTTTGTTTGCGCTGGGGGGCAAAAGTTCTATCGACTTGTTAGGAAGTAAGGCTGATCTGGGCAATACCAGCGACTTGTATGGTTCCGAGAATTCGGATCAGTATCCGCGATATAAGACGGGGATTGCCGGCATCAGCTATGAACACACCCTGTCGGCAAAGACATTTATGAAATTAACCGGGGGCCTTACTTACACAAACGAAGGCTATGCTGCGGATTCGCTGGTGCGGAATGCGCAACAAGAAGTCGCCGCAAAATATCTCAAAATCAGCAGCTCATTCCGCACAGAGAAGAAATCCCTGGTGCTGTATACCAGAACCAAATTTGATAAACACAACAGCCTTACCTCCGGAGCCTTTCTGGATGCGATTGACTACCGACTGTTCAATCAGCAATTTTATCCCAACGTTAATAAGGATACAGTTCAGGTTGACCAGCAAGCCACCACCCATCTTGTGCAGGCTTACTCAACATGGAAACATCGATTTGATAATCAATGGTCATTTCTGGCCGGCGTCCATGGACAGTATTATTCCATGAATAATCAGGCAGTTGCTGAACCGCGCCTGAGCCTGCAGTATCAATGGGATGGTAACCATGCTTTGAGTCTGGGGTATGGCGTGCATCATCAGACGCAGAACTTGTATACTACCGCTGTTCAAACAAATACGCCACAAGGCCTGGTACTTTCCAACCGGAAACTTGACTTTACCGCAAGCCAGCATACGGTGTTGACGTATGACTGGAATATTTCGGAGCACTTACGTCTGAAGGCAGAGGGATATTACCAATACCTTACCCAGGTGCCGGTGGAATCAACCCCATCTCCGTACTCAGCACTAAATATTGGCGCCAGTTTTGCTCCGGATGGCCATGCAAACCTGGTCAATCGAGGCGTGGGTCGCAATTATGGCATCGAGCTCACCCTGGAGCGTTTCTTCAGCAAAGGATTCTATTTCCTGCTGACGCAGTCTTATTTTGATTCTCGCTACCAGGGCAGTGATGGCGTATGGCGCAACACGGCATACAACACCCATTACGTGATCAATGCACTCGCCGGCCGGGAGTGGCGGGTAGGGCGTGATAAGGATTTTCTGGTGGTTAACCTGAAGTTCACCACCATCGGAGGCAAATACCTGACACCGATTGATGCGCAAAAATCCCAACTGTATGGACAAGCTATCTATCAGGAGAGCCTGGCCTACACCGTTCGACAGCCTGCCTATTTTCGAATGGACCTGAAAGTGGCGTACCGAAAGGAATACAAACACAGCACGTTGGAGTCAGCGATTGATTTTCAGAATGTAACAAATCATCAGAACGTGTTCTTTCAGAGTTATAATCCAAGAACCAATTCAATCGTGACGCAATACCAGCAGGCGTTCTTTCCGGTGCCGTATGTGAGGTATACTTTCTAGCCTATTTTTTCTGTTCGGTAATTACCTCGCCAATGATCCGGAGACCATCCAGGGTTAGCAAGGGATCTACCGTGTGAAAGAAGCCTTTGAGGGAGGTAATCACAAACGACAAGCCACCGGTAGCGATGGCGGGGCACTCCACACCGAGTTCACCACGTATACTCTGTACCACATTTTTCACCAGTCCTTCATAACCAATCACAATGCCTGATTGAATAGCGGTCACCGTGTTGATACCCAAGGAGGATGAAGGCATTAAGAGCGGAACGTCGAAAAGTTTGGCAGTATTCTGTGAAAGGGCACGTACGGCAGTGCGCAATCCAGGAACAATGGAAACACCAAGAATTTTTCCCTTGCCAGAGACCGTAGTGAATGTTAGTGCTGTTCCAAAATCAACAACGATGCATGTCTGCTTGAATTTGTAGTAGGCGGCGGTTGCATTGGCCACCAGATCGGAACCAATTTCATAGGGGTTGAGCACCTCCAGCGGGAGCTTTTCATAAACCCCAGGACCGAGCATGATGGGTTCGCGATGAAAGAGTGAGCGAACCACATTTCTCACTTTATCGGTGAGTCCGGGCACTACACTGCTGATTACCACCGTGTCCACTTTTTCGATTGGCAAAGAGGCTTCCTGAAAATGGTCGCGCACCTTGATACCATAAAATAATTCCGGTTGATCAAGCCGGGAGGGTATCCGCCATACTTGCCAGGCCGAATCCTTCCACAGTCCCATGGTCACGTCGCTATTACCAATGTCAAATACGAGAAGCATACACCTGATTATGATGGTTTCCGGTGCGAAAGTGCTCATATTTTTGCGATTATTATAGGAGAAAGTGGAGGAGGGAAACCTTGCCTCAGAGCTCCTGACACACTGTTGTCACCGACTTTCCGGAACTTGTGGCCATGGCGAAAATGCTTCACAACAAAGGCAGATCGGTAGATGAAATTATCGATCAGGTTCCTGCCGAGGAACAGAAGATCGTGCGCCGGTTGCGTGCGCTGATCCATGAATGTTTACCCCATGTGTTGGAGAAGAACTCGTACGGCGCCCCGTTTTACACCCGAAACAAAATGATCTGTTTTGTTTGGCCGCCATCCCTCTATTGGGGTTCTAAGAACAGAACACTGCAGCAACGTGGCGTTACCCTCGGATTTTGTCAGGGCAATCGCATGATGAATGAACATAAACTTTTACTCAAGGAAGGCAGAAAACAGATGTACTGTATTTACTATCAGTCGCTCGCTGAAATAGATGAAGACCAGGTACGGGCGTGGCTCTACGAGGCCGACCTGATCGATCAGGAGTTTGGTAAGAAAAGAAAGAAAATCAGGTGATCTCTCGTAACAGGGCGGAACACTTTTCTTTACGGATTGAATCGTCTGGATCTTTTAATGGTAGTTGAAGCGCATGTTTGAGTATCGCGCGCGCCTGCTCGTCCCGGCCAAGATAATGTAATGAAATGGCCTGCCCATAGAGAAAAAGTATGCTATCGGGTTCAAGCTGTAATGCTCGATTGAAGTAAAGTACGGCTTTGTCCATGGATATCTCCTTTGGCAGACCGCCAAAAAACCATTCACAAGCAAGGCGTTCATACCAGTTGAGCCGTGACAACTCATGGTGCCATTTACCAAGAACAAACCAGGCTAAGGCATATGTTGAATCCAGACGGAGGATAGTTTCAGCTTCTTCTCGGATGATTTTGGCGTTCTTGATTTTTTCCCTTGGGTTTCCTGCGGCCTCAGCCTGGAGACCCAGCGTAACGATCAGGCTGAAATGGGCATCTGCAGCCCTGGATTTCAATGCGATGGCCCGACGGGATAATTCTTCTGCCTCATGAAGGTCCTTGATCTTCTGCTCATGATTAGGATTGTGTCCGGCCCGGTTAGAGAGCATTCTGCTGGTGTGAATAAGTGCCCCTACATGCTCAGGATTTAATTGGATGGCACGGGAATATCGGGCGAGGGCTTCGTCGGTGTGGAAGGCTTTTTCCAGCCTAAGCCCTTCCCGAAAAAGCGTGTCTGCTGACTGCGCCCAGGCAACATGAACGGAAAGCAGCAACAGGCAAAGCACCTTCATGCTGCAATGCTATCACAAAAATCGCAACCCTACCTTAGCCCCCCACCACATTTTTAAGTTGGACTGCCCCCAATTCTGCTCGTGCGTAACCGTTGGCTGGTAATCAGTAAACAATACCGGATAACCTGCATATCCGTTGTGGGTGAGGTAGCCATTCAATGTTACCCCTCCATATAGCGAAAACTTTCTGGCCAGTTTGAAATCAAGGCCAACGTGTATTTTGTTGAGAAGACTCAACTCCTGGGTGAATGCCCCCTGATTTACATGCTGTGCTGTTGCATCCAGGTTGAGGTCCAGCCATCGTGTAAGTCGCGGCGCTGTGCCCAAACCATATCCGAATGTCCACACTGGATTGGAAGGAAAATCATGATCTGGCTTCACACCAGCCAGGATGATGTTGTAGAATTTCGACACGCCTGTTCTGAAGGCGACGTTGGCATGAAATACTTCGTCAGCAGAAAATTCAAGTTTGTGGTAGCCGGAGCGAACATAACTAATGAGACCAATGGGTACACCGCCTAGTGTATCAGAAACATTGACTAACCCGATTTGGGTGCCGTGTACGACATGGCCGTAATTGAATAATCCTGCTACCTGTGAACCCCGGACATGGTCTGTTGCGATATTAGTTACACCGGCAAACTGAGATCCCTTTAGCATTCCTATTTGGATATTGGCAGCGCCAGCAATCTGAGCACCAAGTGACCTACCGACACCCACATTCGTGAATCCCGCCACCTGAAGCCCCTCGGACGCTTTTAGGTTTACATTACTAAAGCCGGCAATTTGAAAGCCTTGTACCTCACTTAGGTTAACATTGGTAAAACCGCTCACCTGTACAGCCTTTGTCTCTCCACCGTTAATGTTATAAAATCCGGAAAGCTGTATGCCGTACATGCGTCCGCCAACCATATTGCCAATGCCTGCGATTTGAAGCCAGCTTACATCGCCGCGATCCATGTTTACAAAGAATCCTAACTCAATATTCCGAGTGCCCAGCGAATAGCCTCCCAGCATATTGATGGAATAATTGTTAATGGTATTGCCGCTCAGCCTCGAGTTGCTTCCGAGGAAGGGCAATAACGAAACCTGAATATCTCTGTATAAGGTGTCGCGGATGTTGCGCACGTTGGGCTCCTCCTGATAAGGCATGGGCAATTCTTCACGCACGGAATCCCGCTTGTCCGGCACTGAGACGACTGAATCGCGAACGATGGGCATAAGCACAATCGTGATATATGGCGTGCCAGGGGTTATGGTAACGAGGGTATCCCGGTAATTTCGTTTACTTACTGAAATGGCAGCTGTCTGTTGGTGCAGGGAAACCTTCATCCGGAAATAACCATACTCATCGGTGATTACGGATGTGATCGATTTTTTGTCATAAATACTGGCGTCCGTCAACCGTGCATGGGTGGCACCATCCTCAACGTAACCCGAAATGATCAAGGTGGCGGGTGTGGGGTTCTTGACCGAAGCCTTCTGTAGAATTAAGTGATTGCCTTTCTCTTTGAAGTCAAAGGAGTCATGGAAAAGTTCATGCAGAATTTCACGAACAGTTTTATTAGACGCCTGTAAACTTATCAGTTGTGACTCATCGATCAGGGCTGCATTGTATGAGAATGAGAATCGGCCCTCAACACCCATGCGATTGAGCACCACAGGAATTTTTTCATTGGTAGCCTGCAGGGTAATCCGACGTTCCAGGATGGGTGTGCCCTGGGCCCGGGAAAATAGCGGCAATGCCAGAAACAGTGAAAGGATGGCTATGAATCGGTTCATATACGTGTACTAGGGACAACCGATGCCGGACAAAATGATCTCGCCTTGTCTGCGTGTAACCGTGAGGTTCAGCGTTTCCGCAATGATGTCAACCATGGTATCGACATTTTCACCCTGGAAGTTCACGGTCATTCGGCACGAGGCGATATCGGGGTTATCAAGCCTGATCCGGGCATCGTACAGGTCATTTATTTTATCTACGATTGATTTCAGATAGGTATTTCTGAAACTCAGGATTCCGGTTTTGTACGCCAGCACATTTGTATCGGCTTTTTCCAATCGGCGGAACAGTTGATCGGAATGTGTGTAAATCGCCGCCTCTCCGGCGACCAAATGAAGACCGTCCTGGCCCGGAATGTACATATGGACTTCACCTTCCTGTACAGCAACTTCCACGGTATCGCTTTCCGGATACGCTTTTACATTGAATGATGTACCGATGTCTTCGATGCGGAGATCCGAAGCTTCAATCACGAAGTGACGATCAATTTCATGCTTGACTTCAAAGAAACTCTCACCGGATAATTTCACGACCCGCACTTTCTTACGACTGTCGTAGGTGTAGGCGAGCGTGGTGTTTTTGTTAAGAAACGCTTTGCTCCCATCAGGCAGCGTATCAAGTACAGTTCGCTGTTCTGCCCGAACTATCGCTGCGGGCTGAGGTTTGTTCACCTGAAACAGGATAATACCTACACCCATGAGGGCCGCAATTGCAGCTGCGATCCTGCGCGGCGTAAAGAAGAGAAACCGCTCATTGTCTCGACGTAACCTTCCTTTTACTTTCAACCAGGCGGCGTCTGTGTCAAACTGGTGTTGTACCCTGATACTTCCTGCCTGTTCGAAAATTGTTCGCAGGCCAACGACATAAGCGCGGTTCTCTGGGTGCTGCTGCTCCCATCGCTCCAGGCGCATTTGTTCCTCCGGCGAAGCCTCTCCCGTGAGAACTTTGCCAATCAAATCGTCGATATCGTCTGTCAGATGTTCCACGCTAAAACCATTCTTTAAAAAAAATAAGGAGGAGCGGAAGGTATTCTTTCAGTTGGGTACGCATTATCTTAAGTGCTTTACCAATCTGATTTTCAACCGTCTTCACGGAGATGTTAAGTTGTTCAGCTATCTCCGCATAACTGAGTTGCTCAAAACGACTTAGTTGAAACACAATCCGGCACTGTTCCGGTAATGCTTTCATGGACTCGTAGATCCTGGACTCCAGTTCGGTCGCCATCATCGTTTCACTTGGCGGACCTGAAACCGGCTCCCCTTGTGCTTTCGCAAATACTTCATGTACCTGCTTCACCCGCTCGTGTTTAATGACATTGAGGCAGCCGTTCCTGACCATCGTGTAGAGATATGCTTTGATGGAAGTCTGAATGGTCAGACCTTGGCGCCTGTCCCATATACCAAGAAACGTCTGCTGCACCACTTCTTCGGCTTCATCTTTGTCGTGCAGAAACGTGTAAGCATACCGGCACAGGGAAGTATAGTATGTTCTGAAAAGCATTTCCAACGCAGATTCCTGGTTATTGCGGAGTGCTGACAAAACGTTTTGTTCCTGTAAATCCACCGTTCGGAGTTGTGCCCGGTGCAATTTACGTGTTTGAGCCTCCGGGGTTATGACAACCCATAGCGGGTCGCCCCCTATCGAAATCAGAATAAATTCTCTTTAGGGGTTTTAGGAATAAGCCCTTAAATGGCATTTCCAACGGGGATTTCACTTTTTTAAAAAAAATCACATGATCTACTGAACACTGTTCAGTAGATTTGCGTTCAACTGACCGACATGGGTATAGAAGACCGAAAGCAGCGACATAAAGAGGACCTGAAGGCAACAATTCTCCGAGCAGCGAAGGAATTGTTTCTGGAGAAGGGGTTCGACCGTACTTCCATGAGAAATATTGCTGAGAAAATAGAGTATAGCCCGGCAACAATTTATCTGCACTATAAGGACAAGAATGAAATATTCTATGCCCTTCATCAGGAAGGATTCAAGCTCTTGGTGAATTCGTTCAAAACCCTAAGCTCGGTCTCTGATCCATTCGAACGACTCAAGGCCATGGGGTATACATACATCAATTTTGCTATCGAAAACCCTGATTTTTACCAATTAATGTTCGTCATGAGCGAGCCAATGTCCGTATTGGACCTTGACATTGCGAAATCCTGGGATGAAGGACAAGATGCATTTCTGTTTCTCCAGAATACGGTAATGGAATGTCAGGCGAAAGGATATTTCAGGGGATTGGAACCCAATGGCTTTTCCTTCACTATCTGGTGCACTGTGCATGGCTTGGCTACCCTGCGCACCAGCGGGCACCTTGAACATGTAAGGCAGGTCAAAACCAATATGGCAGATCTGGATACGGTCACCAACTACACCCTGCAGACCTATATCAGTGTTCTTGAACGGATGAAATAAAAAAATTTACCCTACGACTAAACAGTGTTCACAATGAAAACACCATTCAGCCTCAGCTTACTCTTCTGGCTGCTGATCTACTCCGCACCATCGAGAGCGCAGGAGGTTCTCCAACGATATATCGATGAAGGCCTGAAAAACAATCTGGTCTTACAACAAAGAAGCATAGGGTTGGAAAAGGCGATGGTGTCTCTGCGGATCGCCAACAGCTACTTCATGCCTTCCGTTGGCATTCAGGGGAATTATACCTCAGGCCGTGGTGGTCGAAGTATTTCTTTCCCGGTAGGCGATATGCTGAACCCGGTGTATTCAACCCTAAACCAACTTACCGGCACCAGCAATTTTCCGAAGATTGAAAACGTAAATACGACCTTCTTTCCTTACAACTTTTACGATGCAAAGGTCCACACCACCGTACCGATTGTAAATACAGACTTGATTTACAATCGAAAGATTTCGCAACAACAGGTGGAGTTGCAGGCCTTTGAGGTAGACATCTACCGACGGGAATTAATACGGACCATCAAGGTGGCGTATTTCAATTACCTCAGTGCGACCGAAGCAGTTGGAATATTTGCCAGTGCCCGGGCTCGCAGCGAAGAAGGCAAGCGGGTGAATGAATCCTTGTTGGCCAACGGAAAAGGGTTGCCGGCATATGTATTACGGTCGAACAGTGAGATTGAAAGTACCCGTGCGCTGCATGATGATGCCCTGCGTCAGGTTGAGAATGCATCCCTTTATTTCAACTTCCTCCTGAATCGCCCGGCGGATGCCCCCATTGAAGCGGAGGCCATCAACTGGCTTACACTTGATTTGAATGTTGGTGACAGTGTCATCACGAGCCATCGCGAGGAGCTCAAGCTTTTGCGTGAGCAGGTTGCCTTGAGCAAGAATGTGGTTCGCATGAATAAGCTCTATTGGGTTCCCAGGGTTAATGGTTTTTTGGATCTGGGTTCACAGGCGCAGGACTGGAAGGTGAACAATAATACACGATATTATCTGCTGGGGGTGCAATTGGATGTTCCCCTGTTCGCCGCATTTCGCAACCGAAACAAAACAGCACTCGCAAGCCTGGACCAACGCACGGTCATCCTGGGTTATGACAACAGCCGCAGGCAAATCGATCTTAGCGCACAGGCAGCCCATAACAATTTGCTCACGGCCTATCAGAATTTTCAATCAGCCCAGAAGCAACAGGAGGCAGCGTCCAGTTATCATCGATTGATCGAAAAAGGCTACCAGGAAGGTGTTAACACTTTCATTGAAGCTGTTGATGCGCGTAATCAACTCACCCAATCGCAATTGCAGGTTAGCATTAATCGATTTAAAGTCCTGTCGGCGCTCGCCAATTATGAGCGAGAAACAGCAACCTATGAATTACCATCATCATCCACCGCAAATTGAATCAGCCATGAATAAAATTATCCTTGTTTTTCTTTCAGGCCTTGTTGTGCTTCTGCAAGCCTGCGGTCCTAAAGCTGAAGTCACGAACACCGAGACGCCTTCGGAATTGGTTCCGGTCACGATAATGAAGCTATCACGCACCGCCATTCGACCCCTCATTCCTGTTGCCGGTCAATTAACTACAGATGATGAGACGCCGTTGTCATTTAAGACAGGCGGCCTGGTAAAGCGTGTGACGGTGAAAGAAGGCGACGTGATCCGAAAAGGACAACTCCTGGCAGCACTTGATCTCACGGAGATACAGGCCCAGGTAAGTCAGGCACGTTTGGCGTTCGAAAAAGCGCAACGCGATGCCAACCGGGTAGCGCGACTTCACCGTGACAGCGTTGCTACCCTGGAGCAGTATCAAAATAGTCAGACCGGACTGGAGATAGCACGTCGTCAATTGGAAGCAGCTGAATTCAATCTAACCTTTTCGGAGATAAGGGCCATCAGCGACGGTTTTGTGCTCAGAAAGTATGTTAGTGAGGGTCAGGTGGTGACACCCGGTACACCCATCCTGCTGACCAACGGAGCCCACAAAAGCCAGTGGCTCCTTCGCGCCGGGTTGAGCGACAGGGAATGGTCGATGGTGACCATCGGTGATAGTGCTGAAGTCAGAATTGATGCAGTACCTGACAAAGTATTTGCAGGTGTGGTGACCCGAAAATCGGAAGGGGCTGATCCCTCGACAGGCTCTTTTCTGGTAGAGGTGAGCACGAGTGATATCCCCAGGACTGCATTGGCGGCAGGCATGTTTGGTAAAGCCTTGCTTCGTCCATCCAAGTCGGTTCTTGCCTGGCGTATTCCTTATGATGCGCTACTCGATGGAGATGCCACCCATGGATATGTGTTTGTTACCAACGACAACCAAACTGCGCTTAAGGTGGAGGTGAACATAGCCGGCATAAACAAAGAATTTATTGAGGTAACGAGCGGCCTTGAGAATGCCACTTCACTCATCGTGTCGGGGAGTGCTTACCTGGTCGACAAAGCCGCCATTCGTATCATCAATAAGCCCTGATTGTTATGAAGATTTCAGACTATGCTGTAAAGAATTACCAGTTTACCCTGGTGATATTTTTGATGATTATAGCCCTGGGGATAACCACCATCCTCAACATGCCGCGTTCGGAGGACCCCGAAATCCATGCACCCCAGTTCCCGATCGTGGTGGTGTATGCAGGCACGAGCCCAAAAGACATGGAAGAACTCGTGGTTGAGCCCATTGAGCGTAAAGTGTCCAGCCTGGAGGGGATCAAGAGTATAGAAACTAACATTGGTGACGGGGTTGCGGTCGTTTTTGTGGAATACAAATACGAAAGCGTCCTGGAAGAAAAGTATCAGGAATTGGTGCGTGAAGTGAATTCGTTGCGGGATGAACTTCCTCGTGACCTGACCAGCATTGAAGTTCGCAAAGTGATGCCGTCCGATGTAAATGTGGTTCAAATTGCTTTGGTATCGGAAAATGCAACACGTGAAGCCCTGCGCAAGAATGCGGAACGACTTCAGGACGAACTGGAGAAAATCAAAACCCTGAAGAAGGTGGACATTCACGGGCTGCCAGACCCGATTATCCGGATTGACCTGCAACTGGAGCGCATGGCCTCACAGCGAATTCCCCTGGAAGCAGTAGTGGGCACCGTACAAAGTGAGATCGCAAATATTCCTGGCGGTAGTGTAGACGCGGGAAACAAATCGTTTAACATCAAAACCAGCGGCAACTATGCCGACCTACAGGAAATCAAGAATACGATAGTGTACTCCGCCAATGGACGCAATGTTACATTGGAAAACATCGCCCAGGTGTACATGGATTACTCCGAAGAAAAGCACATTACCCGGTTAAATGGTCATCGGTGTGTGTTTGTGGTAGCAGCCCAGAAACCGGGAGAGAATATTTCAAAAACCAGCGAAGCCTATCGTCCGGTAATAGAAAAGTTTAAGAGCACATTGCCAACCAACATTGATCTGGTTCATCACTTTGATCAGGCAGACAATGTAAATCGGCGTCTCGGCGGATTAGGAACAGACTTTCTCATTGCCATTCTGCTCGTGGCGATCACCTTGTTGCCCCTCGGACAGCGGGCGGCGCTCATTGTGATGATCTCCATTCCCCTCTCGCTGGCGGTGGGCATTACGCTGATGAATGCGCTCGGCTATAATCTGAACCAGCTGAGCATTGTTGGTCTTGTTGTGGCCCTTGGCTTGTTGGTGGACGACAGCATCGTCGTAGTTGAAAACATTGAAAGATGGATGCGGGAAGGTCATACCCGGATGGAAGCGACGTTACGCGGAACACAGCAGATTGGGATGGCGGTATTGGGCTGCACCGTTACACTCATTATTTCATTCATGCCATTGGTTTTTCTTCCTGAAGCTGCTGGTGAGTTTATCCGCAGCCTTCCGATGGGAGTAATTACCTGTGTCCTTGCTTCTTTATTGGTATCACTGACAATTATTCCTTTTCTGTCGAGCCGGTTATTAAAGGAACATGTAGGTCACCCGGATGGGAACATGTTTATGCGTTCCTTGAAGAAGATCATTCATCGTTCTTATGCACCGTTGTTAGAGCATGCGCTCAATCGCCCTTTTATTACGCTGGCGGTGGCGTTTGTCATTTTTATCGGATCATTGCAGTTATTCCCGGTCGTCGGATTTAGTTTGTTCCCATCTTCCGAAAAGCCGCAGTTCCTGGTGGAGATCACGACGCCATTGCAATCCAACCTGACCTATACAGATTCAGTTGCCAGAAAGATCGAACAGGAGCTTAAGATCCACCCGGAAGTAGAATATTTCGCAACCAATGTGGGAAAGGGAAACCCCCGAATCTACTACAATGTGATTCCCGAAAATGAGCGGACCGACTTTGCTCAGATTTTTGTTCAGTTGAATGACAACATTCCTCCACACAAAAAGCTGGGCATCATTGAGGAACTGCGAAATAAGTGGACTCCGTATCCAGGCGCTAAAGTCGAGGTAAAGAATTTTGAGCAAGGTCCACCCATTGTAGCGCCGGTAGAAGTCAGGTTATATGGTGAGAACCTTGATACCCTGCGGTTCCTGGCCTCACAGGTCGAGCGGCTGTTGGAACAAACGGCAGGCACTATCTATATCAAAAACCCTGTCAATCACCTGAAATCTGACATACGGCTCAGTATAAACAAAGAAAAGGCGAGGATGCTGGGTATCCCAACTGTGAACATCGATCGCACGGTGCGCCTGGCTGTAGCGGGACTTAACGTTGGGGAATTTTCAGATGAAGATGGACAGGACTATGACATCGTGATCACTAAATCAAAGGAGGAGCATCCAACCCTGGACGTACTCAATAACCTCTATGTGAACAATACCATGGGCCAGGCGATACCCTTGAAGCAAGTAGCGCAGTTAAAACTGGAATCATCGCCGGTAAAAATCAACCACCGCGATAAATCGCGGGTAGTTTCTGTTAATGCCTTTATCAGGAAGGGATACCTGAGTGATAATGTAACCAAAGACGTGATTGCACAGATGAACCAAATGAACCTTCCCGAAGGCTATACCTATGAAATGGGCGGTGAATTGGAGAGTCGCAATGAATCTTTTGGTGGATTTGCCAAAGTAATCATCATCACTGTATTTCTGTTCATTGCAGTTTTGATTCTTGAGTTCGGGACGTTCAAAAGCACATTGATCGTATTGTCCGTTATTCCGCTCGGCATTGTCGGAGCGGTATTGGCACTGCTCGTTACAGGCAATTCTTTATCATTTGTAGCAATTGTGGGTATGATTGCCTTGGCGGGAATTGAAGTTAAGAATACCATTTTGCTGGTTGATTTTACGAATCAGCTTCGGGAACAAGGAAAGCCCCTGGACGTAGCTATCCGCGAGGCGGGTGAAGTGCGTTTCCTGCCGATCATCCTCACTTCTCTCACGGCCATCGGGGGACTTATGCCCATAGCCATATCGACAAACCCGCTTATTTCGCCCCTGGCCATCGTTTTGATTGGTGGATTGATCAGTTCAACCCTTCTTTCGCGGGTTGTCACACCAGTGGTTTACAAATTAATTCCACCAAGAATTGAAGCCCGGGTAAACTAAACGGCAGGTTATTGCGTCTAAGGATTAGAATCAAGGTTATGTACAACAAAGTGGTCTTATCGGTATTGCACAACGTGTTGGATGTTCATCAACGCGAGCTTACCAGTCGTACCAATTTTAAGTCATTGGGGGCAACCCCCGCTGAATTGAACTGGGTTTTATTTGAGACAGAGCAACGGCTCCATGTTCAGCTCCCGGAGCAGGGCATTACACCGGACTCAACCATTAAGGATTTGCTGCGCACCGTGGTGGCCAGCCGATAGTTCAACTGCGAAATGCTTCACCTTCCGGAAGGATGATGAAATCCGATTCGGAAAGTTGCTGGGTTTGCAAGGCCTGAAGGAGACGGGCGGCAGGTTCCTGCTGTCCATCGTCTGCGAGGGGGAAAGTGCCGAAGTGGGTGGCGATACTCTTTCGGGCCTTGCTTTCACGGTGAATCTGCACAGCTTCTTCTGGTGTACAATGAATGGGTGACATAAACCATTCGGGCTTAAAGGCCCCAATTGGAATCAGGGCTACATCAATTGGAGCACACCGCGAACCAATCTCCCTGAAGAAACCTGGATGGTAACCGGTGTCACCGGCAAAGTAAATGTTTCCGTCTCTTCTTCGAATCACATAACCGCACCATAGTGTGCCATCCCGGTCGAATAATCCTCGGCCGGAAAAATGCTGAGCCGGCACGGCCTCAACTACCATAGATCCAATGCTGAGCGATTGCCACCAATCAAGATCATGGGTCTTGACAAACCCATGTTGATCAAGAAATGCCTTAACACCGAGAGAAGTAATAAACTGGGGATGGTGTTGCCTTTCGATCTGTTGAAGTGTGGCGAGGTCCAGGTGATCGTAATGATTATGGCTTAATAATACCACATCGATGGGAGGCAGGTCTTCCAGCCTGAGCCCGGGTGGCCGCATACGCTTAGGCCCTGCCCATTGAAATGGACTTGTGCGTTCACTCCAGACGGGATCTGTGAGTAAATTCAATCCATCGGTTTGAATAAGAAACGTGGAGTGGTTGACGAAAGTGATGCAAAAGCCACCTTCAACCCGGAGCGCCGGCTTATTTCCTGTAGGCGCTGTGGTGATTGCTTTCCACGGACCTTGTTTGCGTCGGAGCATCCACTTCAGCACATCACCGAAACCGTTGGCGGGCTTACCGCCGGGCGTGAAAAACTTTTTCCCATCAAAGTGATCGGTCGCAGGCCCCTGGTGAACAGGTCCGGATAGAAAATAACCAACGGTGATAAAGGCCGCCAGTACTAGAAACAGTACTATGATCAGCACCATCACCGTTGGTTATGGGAATTAGTCTTACTGAGCGATTTGAGCAATTTTTGCCAAGGGGATGGCATTAGCGTATGCGGTGATTTCACCCTCGTTCGAGTCATTGGCCTTGATGGTGAGCAGGGTATTGTTCATCGGAATCTGCAACTCGTAGTCTGTTTTTCCGGTATCGCTGTCAACATGTTTGGTCAGGAGTGATTTATAGCCTTGCACCTTGATGGTTTTTTGATTTTCATCGCGCATCATTCCTGCCATAGGCGAATTGAGAATGGCACCGATGGAATTCATCAAAGGAGAGTTGTTGATTATCTCCAATTCCGCTTTGCGCAAATCCTGATTGTATTCGCGATGCACGTAGAGTCCGGTAGTGTAACCCGCTGAACTTCCGGTAACGCGGTCCTCCTTGGTATTGATCTTCAGGGATCCAACCTGCGCAGGCAGGAGCTTGAGGATTTCCTTGCCAATAGCGGCGTCGAGGTCATTGAGCATTTGCTCCATGGCAAACCGCGCATCGCCGAGGTTCCCGGCACTATATGCCGAGCGCGCAGAGGCCAGATTCTTGTCAAACTCCTGTGCGCTGACGGTAAAGAAGGAACCGATCAATGCGAAAAGAATGATATATGGTTTGGTTTTCATAGTGATATCCTTAATTAGTAATTGGAATTATTGTTCGCCCAACATCTTCTTGATGCCATCAATATCAATCGCATTGGCGGCGGTCATCACTTCATTTTCATTGGCGAAATTGACAGCCTCATAAACAATCAGGGAAGATTGACCGATGGGTACACTTAGTTTGTAACCGCTGCCCTGGCTGAATTCAATGATGGCACGGTTGCCTTTCACCTTTACCTGTTTCCAGTTCTGCTGTCCACCGGTCTGCTGCGCATACCCGCCGGCATTCATGTACATGTTGACTGCGGACATCCAGGCTGCGTTGTTGGCGACAGTTACCTCGAGATCCTTTCCATTGTTGTTGGTGAATTTCCGTTGTATCGTAAGTCCGGCCCAGCCAAATCCGGTGCTGGTGACCTGATCAGCAGAAGCATCTTTGTTTAATCCGCTGATGGATTCTGGCAGCGACTTGAGAATTTTGTTACCAATCTCTAACTCAACGCCCAGCATGGCTTGCTGGAGTGAATAGCGCGAGTCACCATATTTGCCTGCCTTATAAGCGGACTCAGCGTCAGCGAGGTTGGATTTTACATCAGGTGGTGTAGTGATCAAACCACCACCCTGATTCTGACTCAAGCCACCTCCGTTGTTATTGCCGCCGGAATTGCTGCTGTTTCCACCAGTCCCGTTAGAATTACCGTTGTTGGAATTGCCTTGATTCTGGTTACCGCCAGTGCCAAGGGCTTGATCCAGTTTTTGGTCAACCTTCTTGTCAACCGCATTTTCAAGCTTGCTCTCTGCTTTTTGCTTGAGCTTGTTAAGAAATTGAGCCTGCGTTGATGTCCCCAAGCCAAACAGTATGGCCAGGGTAGCACATCCATGGGAGAATTTCATAATGTAGGTGTTTGAAGTATTAAAGATACTAAATAGGCAATTGACGGGACCATTGGCCCCGTTTTTTATCATGAGATGTCCGATGACTTATGTCAGTTTCTGAATACCCGTGTCTTCATGCCACCGGTATCAATTTGTATGCCAAGGGAGGTGCTGGTGGTATTGTATTGAAAATACACATCAGAACCACCGGGGATCGTCAGACCCAATTGAAAAATGCCGTGGATATTACCAACCAGTTTGAATTTGGCGGTAACCGTTGGTTCAATAAAGATATTGGTATTCTTGTTGGTCGGTGTTTTTACCAGGCCGTTCGCCTCAAACTGCGAGTAATTAACGAGCGACACGCGTGGTGTGAACAGCAGGTTGAAGTTTTGACTGTTGGTGCCGATAGTTGGTTGCAAGAAAATCAGTTGGGAGAGTTTTCCAGTAGTCTCATTCACGTTGTTAACCCCAAAAAAGGAGTAAGCGGCCGCGGTGGTGGCTTGTCCAAAGCCGTAACCGGCGATTATCTCATAGCGGAAAGAACGGGTTCTGTCGTACAGTCCGAGGCCGATTTCGCCGTAGCTATTTTTTCGGGTGTAGGAAATAGGTGCTGATTCTTTTGAATTCATGAAAGAGTAGCCTCCCGTGATAGCGATATGGTCAGTCAGGGCATAAGCTGCCTGACCTTCGAAGCCACCGGATGTCAGATATCCGGACACCTGAGCCTCGCCTTGCTCACGAAAAAGGGGTGCATTTCTGGTATTGGGGGTGTACAACGACGTCGAGCAGGACGACAGCACAAGCAAAATGAATAGGTATCGCATGCACAAAAGGTATAAAACTTACCTTAGCCGGGAAAAGAAATCAGGATGAATTTCCCCATAGAAGAGATTAACAGGCTGATGCAAACCCGGAGGTCGGTATTTCCACGTGACTATACCGGTGAAAGCGTGCCTGAAAATGTGATCCGGCAAATGCTGGAAAACGCGCGATGGGCACCAACCCATAAATTCACGGAACCCTGGCGCGTGGTGGTTTTTGCCGGCCCTGGCCTTAAACGCCTCGCCGAATTTCAGTCAGAGTGCTATCGAACCGTCACCACAGCCAAGGGCTCATTCCGGGAAGATCGTTATGAGGCCCTGAAGACGAAGCCCATGCAATCTTCGCATATATTGGCCATTGGCATGAAGCGCGATTCAGGCAAGGGCATCCCTGAAGCAGAAGAGTTGGGCGCCGTGTTTTGCGCCATTCAGAATATGTATCTAACAGCTACCGCGTGCGGAGCGGGATGCTACCTGAGCACCGGAGGGATAACCTATATGGAGGAAGCCAAATCATTTTTTGGATGGGGACCCGAGGACAAACTGGTTGGCTTTCTGCATGTCGGAATGCCCGCCCGTTGGCCGGCGCAGGGCAAACGAAAATTGGTTGATGAATTTACCACCTGGAATATTGATTAAGCCATGAACACACTACCTACCAGGGCCTCCATTGCCGAAGCCCACGAACGCATTAAAAATTATATCCACCATACACCAGTCATGACCAGTGCGTCCATTGATGAAATGGCAGGATGTCACGTGTTTTTTAAGTGTGAGAATTTTCAAAAGGTAGGAGCCTTCAAATCAAGGGGTGCAATGAACGCTGCGCTGAAACTGACGCCCGAACAGCAACGCAAGGGAGTGGCTACGCATTCTTCCGGCAACCATGCGCAAGCGTTAGCCCGCGCAGCAAAAATCCTGGGCATGAAATCGTATATCGTTATGCCTCGGACGGCTCCCGAAATAAAAAAACGGGGCGTACGTGGATATGGCGGCGAAATTTTTGAATGTGAACCCACGCTGGAAGCGCGGGAGTCCACGTTGGCCGAAGTAATTCGCAAGACAGGCGCTTTTGAAATTCATCCCTTCAACAACTATGATGTGATGGAGGGACAAGGCACGTGTGCGAAGGAACTATTTGAAGAGACGGGTGCCCTCGACTATCTCATTGCACCGGTTGGTGGCGGTGGACTTCTGAGTGGTACCGCATTAGCCACTCATTACTTTTCGCCAACAACCAAAGTATTTGCTGGCGAGCCGGCCCTCGCCGATGATGCTTACCGTTCGATGCAAAGTGGTAGGATTGAGCCAGCTTCCACCCCAACCAGCATTGCTGATGGCCTCTTGACTTCTCTGGGTGACAAAACCTTTCCTGTGATCAAAGAACATGTGCAGGGGGTGATCACCGTATCCGAAGAAGAAATTATTGCCGCCATGCGGATCATCTGGGAACGACTGAAAATTGTAGTAGAGACATCCTGTGCCGTACCGTTTGCAGCTTTGTTAAGGAACAAGCATCAATTTGCCGGCAAGAAGGTTGGTATAATCCTAACGGGTGGAAATGTAGACCTGAATAAGGTTGGTAAACTCTTTGTCTAATGCTCGAACACCGCAGCAAACCATTATTGCCGTTTCACCTGTTCTTGCTGCGTTGGTTGCGCTACCTCATCTTCTCGCTCTTGCTCATCGGTTGTTCGCTGGGCATTGGTATGGCGGGGTATCACTACCTGAACGACTTGCCGTGGCTGGACAGCCTCGTGAATGCCTCTATGATTCTTACGGGAATGGGTCCGGTTGACGCATTAAAAAACGATGCATCCAAGTGGTTTGCATCGTTTTATGCCATCTTCAGTGGCGTTGCGTTTTTGAGTACGGTAGCTGTTTTCCTGACCCCGGTGGTGCATCGTTTTCTTCACAAGCACCACCTGGATCAGGATAAGCTCTAATTGTTTCCTTTCTTCAAAGCATCAAATTTTGACTCTGTTGGTTTTTTGGGGAACACGTTGTCATTAACATTGATGTCAGCGGTTTCCAGATTTGGGTCAATTACGATACTGGTCACTTCTTTATCCTTGATGAAGACTTTTTTCACTTCGCTTTCATTGTTGCGCCAGATTTCAGCCGGGATGCGCTCAATCTCTTTGGAGCCATCCTTAAAGGTCCACTGAATGATGACCGGGGACACCAACCCACCGGAATTTTTCAGGGTCACTTCATAGATGTTCTTGTCGGCGAGTTTAGCGCGGATGGCATTGTCATCAAGTTTGTTACGAAAATCGCGATAAGCTTCATCTGGGGTATTGGTCACGGTAAGTTCCTGGGCACCGCCGCTGAAGTCGATAGCTTTGTCTTTCTTTCCCTGCGCCAGGTCACCTTGTTTTACTTTAACATTCTTGCTTTCCGGGTCCATCTGCGTGGATTTTACCTTGAACCACTTCACATCGTCAACAGTGAGGTCAACATGGTCGGTGGTATAAAACCATCCCCTCCAAAACCAGTCAAGGTCAACAGCGGATGCATCTTCCATGGTGCGGAAGAAGTCGGCAGGTTTCGGATGTTTGAATGCCCAGCGCAGGGCATATTCTTTGAAGGCTTTGTCGAAGAGTTCAGGTCCCATAACTGTTTCGCGAAGCACCGTGAGGGCGGCCGCCGGTTTGCTGTACCCATTGGGCCCAAAACTGCGACCCTGGTTGTCGGACGTAGCCATGACAGGGCGCATCATGCTCTTGTCACCTTTCATAAAAGGCACTATTCCCTTAGGGGTATTGCCCGTATGGTCAAGGGTCGGATACCGTTCGCGCATTGTCTCCTTTTCCAGGAAGGAATTCAAACCCTCATCCATCCAGGTGGTTTGGCGCTCATCTGAGTTTATGATCATCGGGAAGTAGTTGTGGCCCACTTCGTGAACGATCACACTCACCGTGCGGGTGAGGGTGCGTTCTGAGATGGCACCGTCTTTGGCGGGCCGGCCCCCGTTAAATGAAATCATCGGATATTCCATTCCGCCGCCGACCCAGTTACAGGAGTAGGCGGTTGGATAGGGATAATCAACCGTGCGAGCGGAGTATACATCAAGGGTGTTCTTGATGGCCTTGGTGGATTCCTTGGACCACAAAGCATAACCCTCTTTGGGATACAGCGATTGAGCCAATGGTGTGCCATTGCCATTCTTTACGGCCATGGCATCCCAGACATATTTTCTGGATGAAGAGAAGGCAAAATCGCGAACATTCTCAGCATAGAATTCCCAGGTGCTCTTCCGGGTGGACTTCTCCTTTTCTTTTCTGATCGCTTCTTCCTGGGTTACAATAAATACAGGTTGATCAAAAGTTTTTCTTGCTTTTTCAAATCGATTGATCTGTTCAGGCGTAAGCACTTCTTTGGGATTTTGAAGCCAGCCTGTCGCACCAACAATATGATCGGAGGGCACAGTGATACGAACCCGGTAATTGCCAAAGGTGAGGGCAAACTCACCAGCGCCGAGAAATTGTTTGTTCTGCCATCCTTCATAATCATCGAACACACACATGCGTGGGAACCATTGTGCAATGAAATAAATGTAGTTCCCGTCCTCCGGGAAGTACTCCATGCCACCGCGCCCCCCCACCATCATCATGTCGTTCACGTTGTATGACCAATCCACTTTGAAGGTGAATTTCTCGCCCTTCTTCAAGGGTTGTGGAAGATCAACGCGCATCATGGTATAGTTAATGATGTAATTCAGGCTCTTGTCATTCGCATCGCGAACAGACTGAATGTTATATCCACCTTTATAGTCGAGCACACCAGCGGTGGTGGCCATGGCTTTGGCAGGAACAGAGTCGCGCACAGCACTTCCCTGGGTCATGCGCGTCATGCTGCCATCGGCATACAGGTTTTGGTCTAACTGAACCCACAGGTACTTCAGATCTTCGGGAGCATTGTTGTAATACGTTATGGTTTCTGACCCTGTAATTGACTGCTTCTCGTCGTTGAGCTCCACATTGATTATATAGTCGGCGCGCTGTTGCCAGTAGTTAACTCCGGGCGCACCACTGCTGCTGCGATAGCTGTTCGGTGTGGGCAACATCTGATCTAGTTGCTCAAACTTACCCTGCCAGGAGCCTTGTTGGGCCGTGCCAAGGATTGGCAACAGCAAGAGAAGTAATAGGATTGTTTTTTTCATGGCGGTCAAATCAGTTTTTCTTTTTGATGGCGTCAAATTTGTTTCCGTTTGCACTGCGCGGGAATACGTTATCATCGGTTTTAATATCAGAAGTTTCTTCTCTTGGATCGAGTTTGATATCCGTTACTTCTTTGTCTTTGAGGAAGACTTTGGTTATGGTCTTCTCGTTATTGCGCCAAATCTCGGCGGGAATTCTTTCGATTTCTTTCGATCCATCCTTAAATGTCCACTCAATAATGATGGGCATCACTAATTCACCTTTGTTGGTAAAAGTGATCTCGTAGAAGTTTTTGTCTTCCATTTTGGAGATCAGCGCCTTGTCGTCAACGCGGTTCTGGAAGTCGCCGTAAAACCGGTTATCGGTGGGTATTACGGAGAAGGGTTGGGGGCCTCCGCTAAAATCGTCCGGGTTGGCATTGTTGCCGCCGGCAGATGCTAAATCCCCGCTTTTCACGGATTTTCCTTTGTTTTCGACACTGTTTTGGTCTTTCCGAACGCGGAACCAACGTACTTTATCGATCGACTGATCGCAAACATCGGTAGTGTAGAACCAGCCGCGCCAAAACCAGTCCAGGTCTACGGCTGATGCATCTTCAAGGGTGCGGAAGAAATCGGCAGGTTTGGGGTGACGGAAGGCCCAACGCTGGGCATACTCCTTGAAAGCCTTGTCGAAAAGTTCAGGACCCATAATGGTTTCACGCAACATGTTCAATCCGGTGGCACACTTTGCATATTGCTCTGAGCCGAACTGAATCACCTGCTCAGAGTTGATCATCAACGGCCGCTTGGTGGCGGGGTCACCTTTCATATAAGGCACAATGCCTGATGCAGGTCCGCGCCGCTGAGGCATGTCGGGATAGTTTTCTACCTGCGTGCGGAATTGTACAAAGGTGTTCAACCCTTCATCCATCCAGGTCCATTGACGCTCGTCGTTGTTGATGATCATCGGGAAGAAGTTGTGACCCACTTCATGGATGACCACACCGACCAATCCCCATTTCGTGCGATCAGTAAATGTACCATCCTTGGCAGGGCGGGCTCCATTGAAGCAAATCATCGGGTATTCCATACCAATCGAAGCGTGGTGCACAGAAGTAGCGTGTGGATAAGGATAATCCACGGTGTATTTGGAGTAGGTTGTGATCGCTGCTTTCACTGCTTTCGTTGATTCTTTTTCCCACAGGGGATTGCCTTCTTTAGGATAATAGGACATGGCGAGCGGTGTCTTGTCTCCGATTTTTACGGCTTGTGCATCCCAGATAAATTTACGTGAGGTGGCGAACGCAAAATCACGCACGTTTTCAGCCTTGAACTTCCAGGTCTTCTTTTCTTTTGATTTTGTTTTTTCGCGCACGATGGCTTCAGCCTGGGTGGCAATTATGACGGGCTTGTCAAAGGAAGTCTTGGCCTGCTCAAATCGCTGACGCTGTTCGGCGGTGAGAACTTCATTCGGGTTCTGGATCATGCCGGTGGCGGCCACGATGTGATCAGCCGGCACGGTAAGGTTTACGGCATAGTCACCAAACGTAAGGGTAAACTCTCCCTGGCCAAGGAACTGTTTGTTCTGCCATCCCACCACATCATCATATACACACATGCGGGGGAACCATTGACCAATGATATAGGAGTAATTGCCGTCTTCCGGAAAATACTCAAGACCACTGCGCGCATCGTTGTTGGTCATTCCTTTCATGCGGTCGTTGATGTTGAAGCTCCATTCAACTGAGAAGGAATACTGCTGCCCGGCCGCAATGGCCTGGGGAAGGTCTATCCGCATCATGGTCTGATTGATTGTAAATGGCAGGGCCTTGCCGCTGGCATCTTTCACGGACTTGATTTTATATCCACCATCAAAGTCATACAGGGCAAGATCACTTGCCATGGTTTTGGTATTCACAGAATCTTTTACAGCATTGGTCTTCAGTTTCTGTGAGTTGTTGTCTTTGGCGTTGATGTTTTGGTCGAGTTGCAGCCAAAGGTATTTAAGTGCATCCGGGGAGTTGTTGTAGTACCGGATGGTCTCACTTCCGGTAATGCTCTGGTTGTCGTCATTCAACTCGGCATTGATGGCATAGTCTGCGCGTTGTTGCCAATACTTGGGTCCGGGAGCGCCAGAGCCGGTGCGGTACTCGTTCGGGGTAGGCAACAATTGATCGAGTTGTTCGAATTTGCCTTTCCATTTGGGGCTTTCGGCCTTTTCCTGTGCAAACAGGGTAATGCCGGTGAAGAAGCCGATGAGAATTAGTAGGTGTTTCATAGTGGAGAACAGAATTTACAAGTGAAGGTTAGTTAAAATCGGTCTTTCATGAGAACCAGGGCAATGCCGGCAATGGCTGAAGAGATAACCATTTTCCAGTCGCGCCGGTTGAGGTGGAGCAGATCAATAGCAATAAAACATACTGCGAGAAATATCCCAACGATAATTATTTGGCCGAATTCCAATCCAAGGTTAAAGGCAAGCAATTGGGTGAAAATCCGCTCATCTTTTCCCAAAAGAGCTTTCAGGTAGTTGGAGAAGCCCATGCCATGAATCAACCCAAACAGCAGCGCCAGGAAATAATTGGCCTGCAATTTCTGGCCTGGCAGGGTTTCATCATGACCGAAAAGATTGGCCACTGCCGTCAGAAAAATGGTAAGTGGGATCAGAAATTCGATCAGGCCGGCGTCTATAGTGATTACGTCCAGGGTGGCCAGCGCCAGGGTAATCGAGTGACCGACGGTAAAAGAAGTGATAAGTATGAGAATGCGCTTCCAATCCTTCACCACATATACGGCACAAAGGGCCACAACGAACAGGATGTGATCATACCCATTGGCATAATCGAGAATATGTTCGCGCCCCATGGCAAAGTAGACTTCAAATTCCGACATAAGCGGATGATTGTACGGTAAAGGTTGTGAAAAATAGGAAAGAAAGGTGTCAACTGACTATTTTTGGGACCTATGAAACTGCTGATTTGGCTGATTTTTCTGCTCCCTCACCCAATTCACGTTTCCGTGACAGAGATTGAGTACAGCGAGAAGAACAAATCATTGCAAATTACTTCCCGGATTTTCATTGACGATCTGGAGACCGCTATTCGCACCAAAACCAAACAGGAATCGCTCGACCTTTTGAATCTTCCTACTTCGCAGTCACTTGATCAATTGGTCCGTAATTACCTGGCAGACCATTTGCGCATCAAAGTGGATGGCAAGCCAGCGAAGATAAACTACATTGCTCACGAACTCGATGATGCCGCCATCATCTGTTATCTCGAAATAGAAAACATCAAGAAGTTGAAAACCCTGGAGGTGACAGATGATGTTATTCATGAGGTTCATGCTGACCAATACAACCTCGTGCACATCACGTACCGGTCTCCGGTAAAAAGTTACCGCCTCACCCGTGAAAAGCCAACGGAGGTATATCGGGCCGAAACCAAATAGTAAACACTAATCACCCAACTATGCGCAAGAAGATTATCGCCGGAAACTGGAAAATGAACAAGAATTTCGCTGAAGCCACTGCCCTTACACGGGAAGTACTCGCCCTGGCTGGCGAAGTGCCTGCCCATGCGTCACTCATATTATGTGTTCCCTTTCCTTACCTCGTTTCCTCTGAGGAACTTACCCGCTCATCGGCTGTTCGCGTAGGCGCACAGAATTGCAGCGAACACGAATCAGGTGCATATACCGGTGAAGTGTCGGCAGCGATGCTTAAATCGATAAACATTCCCTATGTGATCCTCGGCCACAGTGAGCGCCGCCAATACTTTGGGGAGCATGGGAAACTGCTTGCGGCCAAAACAGACAAAGCCTTGTCACATGGTTTAAAACCGATCTTCTGCTGTGGTGAGCCTCTGGAGATACGCGAAAAGGGTACCCATGAGGCCCTTGTACGTCAACAGATTGAGGAGGGCCTTTTCCACCTTGGCGCTGACCAGATCAAGCAGGTAATGATTGCCTATGAACCGGTTTGGGCCATCGGAACAGGCAAGACAGCCAGTTCACAACAAGCGCAGGATATGCACGCCGTGATCCGTAAGCAATTGGCAACAAAATATGGCGATGCCACCGCACAGCAAATCATCATTCTATACGGCGGCAGTGTAAAGCCGGACAATGCCAAGGAATTGTTTTCCTGCCCTGATGTCGATGGAGGATTGGTCGGAGGTGCTTCCCTGAAGGCACGCGACTTTATCGATATCGCAAAAGGAGCATAGTCAGGACGGCTTCATCCATTCGAAGACGCCGTAATGCTCGCCATTCATGCCGAGTCGGGTATAGACATCCTGAGCACTGACATTGGTGCGATCAACGTATAACCTAATACCCTTCAGGTCTGGATCCTGTTTCACGATCGACTGAACGTGTTCATACATGCTTTTGTAAACTCCTTTGCCCCGCGCTGTTTCTGCAACGTAAACGGATTGGATCCAAAGTACTGTGCCACAGCGCCAGTCACTCCATTCATAGGTAGTCATCAGGCATCCGATAATATCCGTTCCTTCCTGCGCAACATAGTACTTCCCCTTGGTGGGGTCTTTCATCAACCGATTAATGCCCTGGGACAGCGTGCTGAATTCCAATTGGATATTTTCTGTCTCCAGCGCCATTTTAAGCTGAAAATCAATAATCCAGGGAACGTCCTGGAGAGTAGCCTCACGAATGATCATGGTTGATAAATTACAATCCGCATTGATACTTGAACAAGTGCTTCCACAGATGCTACGCAAGGTAAAAAACCGGATGAACTTGGTTGGGAGAGCATCACTTAATTAAGCCCGGTCATCATTTTTTTGAATGCCGGATGCATTTGTGAGTTAAGAAACTCGGTAATGGTGACTGTTGCCAAGCCATGTTGACAAAATGGATCCTCGGCCATGATGTCTTCCAGGTCTTTACGGGATGGCGCTGCGGCCAGGATAATCCCACCGGTGCGAGGCACCTTCCTGCCGGAAGTGAGAAACACGTTGAGTTTATAATACTTCTGGAGAAAACGAACGTGGTCAGTCATATGCTGATCCAGTTTCTCCAAGGCCGTAACATACTGCAGGTCGACGATAAACATATTCAATGAGATGATCAGGAAGATACGGATTCAGGCGATACGCTTGTAGTTGCCCGTCAAAATGGGGACCTTCGAACGCTATGACTGGCGAATCCTCCGCACCCAATCCCGATCAGGTATATGATTATATCGTTGTTGGCTCCGGTTTTGGCGGCTCCGTTTCTGCCATGCGCCTTGCCGAAAAGGGCTATTCGGTATTGGTAATCGAAAAGGGCAAACGCTGGAAGGCAAAGGATTTTCCGACATCAAACTGGAATACGCGCAAGTACTTGTGGCTTCCGTTGCTGCGGTGTTTCGGCTTTCAAAAACTCACCTTTTTTAAAGAAGTATTTATCATCTCTGGCGTTGGTGTGGGTGGGGGTTCTCTGGTATATGCGAATACACACATGATGCCCAGGGAAAGTTTTTATGCCAATCCAATATGGTCCCACCTTAAAGACTGGAAGTCGGTACTGGCTCCCTATTTTGACAAAGCGCGGTTCATGCTGGGCAGTGAGAAATTCACGAAAGAGTACGAAGAAGATCGGGTGCTTCGAGAAGTGGCACAGGACATGGGCCGGGGGGACACGTATTCAAGGGTTGATTACGTGGGTGTTTACCTGGGCGATACCCAAAAGCCCAAAGACCCTTACTTCAAAGGACTGGGCCCGTTGCGCACAGGCTGCACAGAGTGCGCAGGTTGTATGGTCGGCTGCCGGCATGGCGCCAAGAATACACTGGACAAGAATTATCTGTGGTTTGCCGAAAATATGTTTGGCGCTCGCATTTTGGCCGAAACCCGTGTAACGAAAATAGAAAACACAGAAGAGGAGTATCGGATTCAAACCGAACAGAGCACTTCCTGGTTTGGAAAGAAATCAACCACCTATCGTGCCCGTGGCCTCGTCATGAGTGGTGGAGTCTTGGGTACACTTGATTTGTTGCTTCGGCAAAAACACATAGACAAAACACTTACCCGGTTGTCGGATAAATTAGGAGAGAACATCCTTACGAATTCTGAAATGCTTTCCGGGGTGGTAAGTGCCGACAGGAAACTGAATCACGGGGTTGCCATCAGCTCTGTTTTTGAACCTGACGACAATACCCATATTGAGTTGTGCAAATTTCCGGATGGTTCCGGTGCCATGACACGCCTGGCGGTGATGGCTGCCGGGAACGGAACGCCTCCGGTGCGCACCTTAAAAATGATAGGTAATATGATTACGCAGCCCTGGAACTTAATGCGTTCGATTTTCAATTGGAAACTAGCAGAGACCAGCATTATTTTTCTCATTATGCAGTCCCTGCCCAACGCCATGCAGTTGCGGCTCCGGCGGGGTTTGCTCGGAACGCGCCTGATCATGAGCAATAACCTTGGCCAAAAAGTACCAAGCTTCATCCCTATAGGCCAGGATGCCTTGTACCGGTATGCGAAGAAGGTGAATGGTGTACCTCACAATGCCTTCAGTGAAGTGATGTTTGGGTTGTCGTCAACGGCACACATCCTCGGCGGATGCCCGATGGGGAAAACAGCTGCCGAAGGAGTCGTTGATGAATCATTCCGGGTACATGGATACAAAAACTTTTATATCCTCGATGGCAGCATCATGCCATGTAATTTGGGCGTTAACCCGTCGCTCACCATTACGGCACTCAGTGAATACGCTATGGACCAGATTCCCGCTGCAAGAGACAACAAAACCATCGCCCTGCAGGACCGACTTCATGCAGTAACCTCCTTTTGAACCACAAGCCATGCAAGCATTCTTAGAATTACCTGTTGCTGAAGATGATGAAACCCGAATGGTGCTGGTGAACGTCGCCAGCATCGGCCGTATATACCCGAATCCTCAAAGCACCAAGAAGAGCATCGTCGAACTGAATTACCACAGCATCAATGATGCCCCGGTTTACCTGGAAGTGGAAATGGCCTATGAAGCATTGCGGGCCCGCCTGCTGGAATAGGCCAACAGCTATGCCGGCTTGCTTTTGTTAGCACGGATCATTTCTCCGTAACCTTGTTCAGCGCCAAGCGCAATGACGGCCATGGTGATACGACGTGTTTTTGTCTGGATGGTCTTTGCGCTCTCAATCCACTTACTGAAATAGTTTTGATGCGACTTGGGCAATGTCTTGAAGTGGGCCAGCGCCCGGGGATCATCCCTGAGACACTTCATAAAGTCCGACGAAATTTGCAACGGACGATCATCAGGTTGTACTTCAACCAGCAACGTGTCGCCAGCCTGCTTGCCCAGTTTTTTCCGCAGTTGCCCATTAATAGGAAGAATGAAATCACCATCACCCATGGGGATAAGTGCTGTTCGCTCAATTTCCAGTTGATCCAGTTTTCCCTTCACCCGGAAAGATGTTTTTTCGGCTTTCAATTGGCTTGCCTTAGCCCTGGAAATAACGATATAGGACCATCCGGTCTTCTCTCCTTTCTTGGCAAACTTGAGGATGCGCGCGTGAAATCGAATCATAGTCGATGTGAAGTTCGCTATCGGAAGGAGAATATTCAACGCAGCGCGACCAAAAGTCACCAACGGTGGTTAATGACTAAATTAACGGCATGAATCCCATTCAACAGATTATACGCCTTGGATTTCCGTGGGAAACACGCGATCCGTTTTTGTTCTGCGTCCACCACCAGGATTTTTACCCGGCAGGAAATGAAAACCTCGGTCCGGTAGAATCGCTGACAGGCCGCAACATCGGAAATGATTTTGATCCCCGCCAAAAGTGGCGCATGTATCATGGCGATACCGTACCGGGATTTCCGGCTCACCCGCACTGTGGATTTGAAACGGTTACGGTGGTTACCAGGGGCCTGATTGATCACTCGGATTCATTGGGTGCGGCAGGGAGATTTGGCAACGGCGATGTGCAATGGATGACCGCCGGAAAAGGGGTTCAACATTCTGAGATGTTCCCGTTGCTCAACCGGGAAGGTGATAACCCCCTGGAACTTTTTCAATTGTGGCTCAACTTGCCCAAATCAAAAAAATCGGCTGAGCCCTATTTTTCCATGCTCTGGTCGGACACCATACCGATTGTTCATGCTAAAGACCAAAACCCAAAGGCCACTCAAATTAAGATTGTGGCTGGTGACCTTCAAGACAATAAGGCACCCGCACCGGCACCAGACTCCTGGGCCGCAAATCCATCCCATGAGGTGGCCATCTGGATCATTCATATGGAGCCGTATGCGGAATGGACATTGCCTTCTTCAAGGCAGGAGGTAAACCGTATGCTGTACCATTATAAAGGATCAACCCTCCGAGTACATACACAGGAAATTCAACGCGGTCATGGTGTGGAATTGAAGAGCAAAGAAGCGGTGACACTGATTAATGGTCCGGATGAAACGAGATTGCTACTGCTGCAAGGCAAACCAATCGGAGAACCGGTAACACACTATGGTCCATTTGTGATGAATAGCCAGCATGAAATACAAGACGTGATCAGGGAGTATCAGCGCACACAGTTTGGAGGCTGGCCCTGGCCCGCACACGATCATACACATCCCCGTGAACGCGGGCGCTTTGCCCGCTATGCCGACGGCCATGAAGAAATAAAATAGGTCCACACACGCATCAATCCACTCATCTTCTTTGATCGAGAAATGAGACGGGGAAGATTTATATTGTTCCAAAATCTTTCCCCATGAAATACCTGTTACTCATTTCAATTTGTCTGGGCGTTCTGACAACGTCAGCTCAGAAAAAATCCCCCGTTCAGCCGGCGCAAACAACGGTTGCCAACCTTGATGCTGCCTTTAAAGCAGCGCGATGGCGCAACATTGGTCCCTTTAGGGGTGGCCGGTCGGTAACCTCAACCGGAGTGGTGGGCGATCCACTTACGTATTACATGGGCAGCACGGGTGGTGGACTTTGGAAAACCAATGATGCAGGGATGTCCTGGTTCAATATCTCTGATGGCTATTTCAAGACGGGATCCGTGGGAGCCGTTGCGGTGGCCGAAAGTGATCCCAATGTTATTTATGTCGGCATGGGTGAGCATGCACCCCGTGGAGTTACGACTTCCTATGGCGATGGTGTATATAAGTCTACCGATGCAGGAAAGACCTGGGTAAAGGTGGGCCTCGACCTCACTCGCCACATCGCTTACATCCGGATACATCCTGCCAACCCGGATGTGGTTTATGTTGCGGCACAGGGTGCGTTACATGGCCCTGCACCTGACCGCGGTGTTTTTAAATCAACGGATGGTGGCACCACCTGGAAGAAGACACTATATGTTGATGAGAACACGGGTTGTGCAGACCTCAGCATGGACATGACCAATCCGCGGATACTCTATGCAGCTATGTGGGATCACCGTCGTTTGCCATGGCAGGTAATCAGTGGAGGTAAAGGCAGCGGCCTGTATAAATCAGTAGATGGCGGCGAAACATGGAGCAAAATTCAGGAAGGACTTCCCAAAGAGTTGGGAAAAATGAGCGTTTCGGTATGCCGTTCCAATCCCGAAAAGGTATATGCACTGGTAGAGAGTGATACGCAAAAGGAACAAGGCGGTTTGTTTGTATCCAATAATGGCGGCAAGAGCTGGGATCGTATCAGCAAAGATCACCGCCTGGTGCAACGCGCCTGGTATTACATCGAAGTATTCGCTGATCCGCAAAATGAAGAGATCGTATACGTCCTCAATTCACCAGGCTTGAAATCAGTAGATGGCGGCAAGTCGTGGGAATACCTGCGCACAGGTCACGGAGATTACCATCAGTTGTGGATCAATCCACGCAACAATAAAAATATTATCATTTCCGATGACGGCGGTGCGACCATCACCGTCAACAACGGCCTGACCTGGTCTTCTCAAAATAATCAGCCAACGGCCCAGTTTTACCGTGTCAACACCGACAACCTCTTCCCATATCGGGTGTATGGTGGTCAGCAAGACAATACTTCAGTGATGATTGAAAGCCGCAATCCATCCGGTTGGGCCATCAGCGATCACAATTGGAACTCATCAGCTGGCGGAGAGAGTGCGTTTATCGCATTTAATCCGGATGACCCCCGCTATACCATGGGTGGGAGCTATCAGGGTACCATAGAGTTGCTGGATCAAAAAACCAATGAAGGCAAAGGGGTTATGATTTCGCCCATCCAATATCAGGCGCTGCAACCCAAGAACATGAAATACCGGTTCAACTGGAATGCACCGATTATCTGGTCGAAACATGACAACGCCTTTTACCATGGCGGAAACAAACTATTTAGGACAACCAATTTGGGCAAGAGTTGGGAAGTGATATCACCCGATCTTACCCGCAATGATGAATCAAAATTGGGAATTAGTGGCGTCCCTTATACGAACGAAGGTGCCGGCGGAGAAAATTATGGTACGCTGTCCTATGTGAGAGATTCGCCCAATGAAAAGGGCGTGATCTGGACCGGGAGCGATGACGGTTTTGTGCACGTGACCCGTGACGGCGGTAAGACCTGGACAAATGTCACCCCTGCAGGTTTACAGGAATGTCTGATTAACAGCATTGAGGTGTCTCCACACGATAACGCCACCGCCTATATCGCCACCACGCGTTATAAATTCAATGACTTCACGCCTGGGCTATTCAAAACTACTGACTATGGGAAGACATGGGTAAAAATAAATGAGGGCATCCCCTATGGGGCCTTCACCCGCGTGGTACGTGAAGATGATGTGCGCAAAGACCTGTTATATGCGGGAACAGAAACAGGATTTTATATTTCTTACAATGGAGGAAAGAACTGGTCAGCATGCCAGCTGAACCTTCCTGTGGTGGCCATCACAGACCTTATGATCCGCCAGGGCGACCTCGTGGCATCAACGCAGGGTCGTGCGTTTTGGATTTTTGATGACCTGTCTCTATTTCGTCAATATGATGCGGCAGCCAAGGGATTTCAATTGTTGCGCCCTGAGGATGCCGTGCGCGTTTCCGGATTTAGTCCGATGGATGGACCAGCCAACGATAGCGAAGAGAGAGGACCTTCGGCACCCATAGGCACCAACGCACCAACAGGTGTGGTGTTCTATTATGTGCTCCCGGAAAAAGTAGATTCTACAGCCAGTCTCACCTTGCAGATCAAAGATGCACAAGGTGCGGTGGTGCACGCCTATTCATCAGAGGCGGATAAAAAATTTATTTCATTTCCTGGAGGACCCAATCCTGATCCGACTTTATCCAAGAAGAGCGGGTTCAATCGATTTGTTTGGAACATGCGATATCCTTCGGTGGAGGGGGCTCCTAATGTTTTCATTGAGGGAAGCTACCGCGGCCATAAAGCTTCTCCCGGAGTCTATACAGCCATCTTGAAATACGGTTCCGAAGAGAAGACAACCACGTTTTCCATTTTGCCGAACCCAGGAATTCAGGCGACCGCCGCCGAATACCAGGAGAGCCATGAATTCCAGAGTAAGGTTGAAGCCGCTATTACAGAAATTCATCGTGCGGTTAACCAACTCAAGGAGGCAAAACGTCAGACGGAGGACCTGATCAAAGTGCTGGATACCGATGCGTCACGCAAAGAGATCAAAGACGCTGCAGAGGCATTGGTGAAGAAAATTACGACCTGGGATGAGAAGGTGGTGCAACGTAAATCCGAAAGCAATGATGACATTATCAATTTTGTCAACAAGATCAGTGCGGATTACATCTTTCTTAAAGGCGAATTGGATTCAAACACACCCATGGTATCGCAAGGCGCAAGAGAGCAATTGGATGCTTTGAATAGTCTTTGGAAGACCTACAAAGCGGAGTATGAGGAAATTGTTCAGAAAGACGTTGTCAACCTCAACACCTTGTGTCGGCAAAAGGGTGTAGATAAAGTTTCTTTGCCGACCAGCAAGTAATTCATGGAGCCAATCCCTGTGCCCACTGCCCAGGAGGTCAGACCCGAATTGGAGTTTCTGACCTCCCGCAGTAGTGGAGCCGGTGGACAAAATATCAACAAGGTCAATTCCAAGGTTACCCTGCAATGGGATGTTGCTAATAGCGCGCGTTTAACTCCTGAACAGAAGGCCCGCATACTCGACAAACTCCAATCACGATTGTCTTCAACAGGTATATTGACAATTGTATCCCAGGAGAGTCGTTCCCAACTGCAGAATCGGGATCTGGTGATGTTGAAACTGGATGAATTGTTGCAGAAGGCATTTGCAACCGTGAAAAGGCGCAAGAAGACAAAACCCACCAAGGCATCCTCTCAACGCCGGCTTGAAAGCAAGAAGCGGGCCTCTGAAAAGAAGCAGCGCCGCAGCGGCTGGCAGGAATAGATGAAATTATTTTCCGGAAGGGAATAGACCCGGGCACGTGGTGGTCTAATCCATAACAAAACAAAATCTTATGAAAGCAGGAATAATGATGGCGGTATGCTTGTTGGTGGGAAGTACAGCTTTTGCTCAACACCAGGGATATGCAAAGAGTAACCGGGGCGTCAGCCACCTTGACCGGATGAAGAAATCGCTGACACTTACAGCTGATCAGGAAACGAAAATCAAGGCGATCGACGAGCAATTCGCGGCGGCACACGCCAAGTTAAAGGCTGATACCGCCCTTTCGGTGGGCACATGGCACAACCGGATGACCAAACTAAAAGTGGATCACCGGGCCTCTATCAAGCAAGTGCTTACGGAGGCACAGTGGACTCAATGGACATCTGGCAAGGAAAATCATCGCAGCGGTGGCAAGGGCCGTCACCGGCATGGCCGAGGACACCGTGGATAAAACAAAAGACCCTCGAAGCCGAGGGTCTCTTTTTTTGGAGGTCAGGTGTGGTTTATCAATTTCCTTTATCTGAAAGGATTTCAGTTTTGGTTTTCCCGTTGATGGTGACATTGATGATGTTGTCGCAAGTGCCGTCACCATAATCAATGATCACTTCTTTCTTATCTACCAACAGGTGTTTGGTGCCACTCACAGGTATAAAAACTTTGTTGTTCAATTCGCAACTCCTGGCATAAACCAAGCGGTTGGTAATTGTCATCTGATAAGACTTTCCATTCTTGTTGGTTCCGCTACTGGTACCCTCTTCAATCCACTTGTCGAGATCCGGTGTGGTGCCGCGCTGCCATTCCCTCGTCATGCTATGCTCACGGGTGGCGGTGCGACCGTCAGTAAAGGTGAGTTTACCACCGGAAAGTACAATTTGAAATTTTGGGAAATCAGCTTGTGATGCAGTGACATTGGTTAAGGTGAGCTTGCCGTCTACGCGTACATCATTTTTATAGAAATCTTTGGAGGTGATGACTACGGTAGAACCGGGCCAGAACCGCTTGCCGGCATATTGAACAATGATCATGCCTTTGCGAGTCTTACCATGGTTATCAGCACAGCCCGTGCCAAAATCAATGGTGATCGTACCCATTGGTTTGGTCGAACTTGTGGAAGGATCAGGGGTGTGTGTTACAACGGCGCACTTAAACCGATCGTCTATGTTTCCTAAACCCATGATCATTCTTGAAGGATCTGAATATCGACCTCCGGTCAGGGTTTCCGTAGTATTGCTTACCGCGATGGATGACAAATCGATGGGTTCACTCTGATAAGAATCGGTGACGGTCTCTGATTGAATATGGGCAACAACCGCATCGGTGAAATCAATAGGCTGGCATCCCCACACCATCGATACACTGATAATAATCGCGATGGCAAGAAACCGGATGATGGGATAACCTTTCATGGTTGCAAGAGTTAAAGTGCTACCCTTAATTACGTTACAAATGTATTTGAATATCCCCCAAATGCAACAGAATGAGGCTTTTTCAACCCTGACCACGGTTGTAAAACGAAGCAAAAACAAGGGCGATGACAAAAATCATCCGAAGAATACGCGATATACGTAGTCGTAATTGAACCCAGAGGTAGGACATCCATCACAATTGTTATGCGTATTTCGGGTAGATTGAGTGTCGTGAAGGAAAAGATTCGTCAGGCGGCTGTTTGGTGCGAGCGCAACTTCATCCTGTGGATGCGTTCGCTCCATGAACGACTGTGGCGTTATCCGAAACTTCGTCCGGCATTGGTGTGGATTCGCAAACATGCCCACAACCTTCGCATTTATTTTAAAACACACCCTAAAGCAAGACTGGCATCCTGGATCGTCGGACCGCCCGGCTTCTTCTTGTTGTTTTTAATGTTCATTGTCTGGATTGAAACCCCGGGTAACCGTGCCTTACGCAACATACAGAACCAGGTAGCGTCTGAAGTATACACTGCCGACAGTGTATTGATTGGACGGTACTTTGTTCAGGATAGAACAGAAGTGAGCTATGAAAACATTTCCCCAGCGGTTATCGATGCACTGATTGCCACAGAGGACAACCGATTCTATACCCATGAAGGAATTGACTACCGCAGCCTCGGCCGGGTATTGGTTAAGTCGATTTTGCAACAGGATGAGTCTGCCGGTGGCGGAAGTACCCTAACCCAACAGTTGGCAAAAAATCTTTATCCCCGCCGGCACTATTGGATACTGCCCATTCTGTTAAACAAAATGCGCGAGTATAGAATTGCTGGCAAGTTGGAAGACCTGTATACTAAAGAAGAGCTTCTGACTTTGTACCTGAACACAGTTCCTTTTGCGGACAATGTCTTCGGGATTGAGGCCGCTGCGGACAGGTTTTTTTCCACCAGCGCAAAGTCACTCGATGCGGCACAGGCTGCCCTGCTCGTAGGAATGTTGAAAGCCACTACCAGCTACAATCCAAGGCTGTATCCGGATCGGGCCCTGACCCGTCGCAATGTGGTGCTCAGCCAGATGGCCAAGTACAACAAGCTTCCCCGCAAAACAACTGACTCGTTGAAACAGCTTCCCCTCGGCCTGCGGTACAATCGAACCTCCCATCACGAAGGATTAGCGCCTTACTTTCGTGAACAGGTGAAAATGCAGGTCCTGGAGTGGTGTGAAACGCACGAAAAAGAGGATGGTACACCCTATAACCTGTTTGCGGATGGATTAAAAATTTACACCACCATCGATAGCCGACTACAAGGCGCAGCAGAGAAAGCCATGAACCGGCAAATGGCAGAAATTCAATCCATCTTCGATCAGCACTGGGGCAATGAAAAGCCCTGGAAGGGAAAAGAAGAAGTGCTGGAACAAGCCATTCAGCACTCACCCCGCTACCAGCAATTAATCGCACAAGGGTTGACCGAAGACGAAGTGCTGGCTGAAATGACCAAGCCGCAACCCATGTTGTTGTTTACCTGGCAAGGTCCCCGCGAAGCAATGGTTAGTCCTATTGACTCAATCATTCACCATTTGCAGTTTCTGCATGGGGGATTCCTTGCGATGGAACCACGAACCGGAGAGATTAAAGCATGGGTCGGCGGGATCAATCACGACTTTTTTCAGTTTGATCATGTCAAAGTAAGCACAAAGCGACAGGTAGGATCCGTGTTCAAGCCCATTGTATATGCCACGGCGATTGAACAAGGAGCCCAGCCCTGCGAATTGGTATCGGCCTCGCAACAAACCTATACCGATGAAGAAGGTAAGCTGTGGACACCCCGGAACAGCAATCAGGATTATGAAGTGGCGTACACCATGCGGGGTGCACTTGCTTACTCCGTGAACACGGTAGCTGCAAAATTTATTGGCCGGGCCGGCGTTCAGCGTACCATGGACATGGCCAGGCGCATGGGAATAACCAGTGAATTGCCGGATGTGCCGTCCATTTCACTAGGCTCTTCTTCAATTTCGTTGATGGAGATGACGACCGCATATGCCTGCCTCGCTAATGAAGGTATGCCCATAGCCCCGTATTACATTTCTTCCATTCGCGATCTGGATGGAAACGAGTTTCAGGACTTTAAGCCCGTGCAACTGACTGAACGCGCCATGAAAAAGGAGACAGCCCAACTGGTGAATAGCATGTTGCGCACGGTAGTGACAGAAGGTACAGCCTCACGCATCCGGTGGAAGTATAACGTGTATAATGATCTGGCCGGAAAAACCGGCACCACCCAATCCAATGCAGATGGATGGTTCATGTCTTATTCACCGCACCTGGTTATGGGTGCCTGGGTAGGTGCTGATGATCCCCGAATCCGTTTCCGCAAAACGGAATTGGGACAGGGCGCAAACACGGCATTGCCCATCACAGGTTATTTCCTGCAGGAGATCAACGCGCTACCGGCCTTCCGGCAATGGACAAATTCCAGATTCAATGCCCTTTCCGCGTTGCTGGAAGAGAAATTGGATTGTGACTTATATGAGCTGAGCGATTCCTTGCAACTGAAAATACTGCGCACGCTCGCCAGTCGGGACTCTATACTTCGTGCGGACACGGCTGCCACGGTGCCTGAAACATTTCTCCAATTTCTTTACTTACGCAAACAAAAATTGCAGCGCGCCCAACAACACTCCGATTCGCTGCGGGTGATTGAGTTGGAAAATCAGATGTTGGAGGAGAACTGACGACTACCAGTCGTCTTTTATTTTCTTGTATTGCAATTTGTCGGTGAAGGCCTGGTCCAGTAATCCCAACATGTTTGGACGGCACCAATCCTGAGCGAGGATCGTTCCGCTGTTTTTGGCTGCATAGTTGGTCAGGCTTTCTTTATCGGTAATCTTCTTGTATCCGATATCTCCGGTGAGTACAATTCCCTTAAAGGTGATCCGGTACCGGCCGTCCTTAACACCAACCGTTACATGCCCGCTGAATTTCCCGGTTTGCATAATGATGGGCGTTGCAACCTGGGTGAATTGAAATTTTTTGTAGTCAACCGTCAGATCGGTTACATCGAAATCAACGGCATCCGCCGAGGCTGTGATGTTGCTGCAATAGTTTTTGGTCTTGTAAAAGGCCTCTACCTCGGAAACCTTCACGGAGTCCTGCATGAAGACTTGCTGATAGATAATTTCCTGGTCCACCAGTTTAAATTTCAGGTAAGAAGCCACCTGCCCTGAAGCGGAGAGAGAGGCCAACACACAAAGAAGGACAGACAAGCGTTTCATAAGGGAATTGTTTGTTCAAAGATAAACAAGCATTGCATGGATCGGCAACCCGGAAAAGGAAGTGTACTAATTTCCCGATGAAATGGCATCTTTGAGCCATGAAAAAGAAGGAATGCCCCTCTTGTGCCATGCAAATCGGAGCCGGTGAAAAGGTCTGCCCGATTTGTGGTTATGAATTCCCATCTGCACCAGCGGGCTGGAGATGGCTGGCGGTCCTGCTGCTCGTGATCTTTGTCTACCTGATTGCTTCCCGCTTATTCTGAATACACCATCCAACGGCCGCGATCATCCTTCGTGTAGGTAAGTCCATTGCTCATCACATGGAGTGTCCGCCCCTGGCCATCATTTATTTGCCTCCTTTCCACAATAGCAACGCCATTGTTTTCGCGGGTCAGGAACATGCATAATGCATGAACCGACGGGCGGATTTCGTCGAGGGATTCGGCATCTCCCTCCCGCATAAAGGCATGACTCATAAGCTTAAATATAGATACCTGGTTACGTTTTCTGCTTCTTCTTGCGCGCTGAAGGAAATAGGACATTGTTCAGAATCAATCGGTATCCTGGAGAGTGCGGATACAAAGACAAATCAGTAGACTTTCTCCTTCGCCCGGGTGAGCCTTCCGGATCATGACCGCTGTAATAGGTCCAGTGTCCCTTTCCCATTTCACCATAAAGGTATCGCACATTTTGAGACGTTTTGTTTTCCGCGAGAATCGTCACCGATGGCTTGATGGTCGCCGGATTAAATCCTGACGTTTGACCTGTGAATTCCTTGATTACGTATTCGTGATTTTGGGTGAGTAAAGTTGGTATCAAATCCCATTTGGCGGAGAACCGAAAAACCTGAAAATACTCCCGGCTTACCTCGAAGAAGTCGGGCTTTCCGGTATTAATGTCTGAGAATTTTCGACCATCCTCCAGCTGAAAATTTTCAAAGGCCAGTGACCTGGAGTAGTCAAGCTTATCCTGAGCGTCTGTGTCGGAATCATCACCATCGTATTCACTTCCCACAATGTCAATGCCTTCAGCCGTCAAGGCGATGTCAAACGTCTCGGCCCCGGAGCACATGGCAAAAAGATATCCACCACCCGCGCAAAAGGCTTTGATGCGTTTGGCAACGGCTAACTTCATGGCTGCTACGTTGGCAAACCCCATTTGAAGGGCAGTGGCTTCCTGCAACTTGGATTCAATGACAGCCGATTCACGTCTCATGAAGCGACCATGCTGTCCGGTGAAGTCTTCATGATGCAAATGCAACCAATCATATCGAGCAAGTTGGTCCTTGAGAATTTCTTCATCATAAATGATGGTGTACGGAATCTCGGCGTAGTCAAGCGCGGTGATCACGGCATCGGTTTCATCAGCCACAAGGTCATTTTTGGGAGAATAGACCGCTATGCGTGGTGACTTGGACAGCCGTGCAAGGTTCAGGTTGTTATTGGGCTGGGCAATATCCTTCAGCAGCATGTTGACAGTGCCATCATTTAATCTTTCGAATGTAACGCCACGCACCACGCATTCGCTTTCCAGCCAGGGTGAATAGTCAATCAGAAAACTACCACCGCGGTAGTTCAACAACCAATCGACCTCAAGGTCTTTTTGTAATAAAGCAAAGGCAACACCATACGCCTTCAGGTGATTCTGCTGGGCACCATCCATAACAATTAACAGCGAGTTGGCCCTTGAAGCAATCACGCAAAGCATGAAAATACCGGCGAAGAACAGTTGCCGTTGTATCATGGAGTGAATATCCCCAAAAATGATCAGGTTTCAACCCCGCAATCCGGGTCAGAATTTTATGGAACGTCTGGTCTGGCTGCTCTTCATGGCTGCCTCAATCAATTGAATCACCATCATGGCCTGTTCAGGTTTTACAATTAAGGCTTTGCTTTTGCGAACAGCATCAAACAGGTTATCATAATACGCCTGATAATTGCCGGGCACCGTTTCAATTTTTCCCTCGACGGGAATTCCGCCCATGTCGATATTCAACTTGCCCCACCAGGATTCAGTTTCTGTTCCCCATCCCGCTGATCCAGGAGTGATTCCTTGCTTTAAGGCTTCTTCCTGGGGATCCTGACCATACTTGACAAATGACCCCTGAACACCGTTGATTCTGAAAATGGGACTTGGTTCCCGGACAAGATAGCTTGACTTGACGATTACCTGCATGCCTGGGTATTCAAGCCGGATGTCGTAGAAATCATCTGCCTTTCCGCCGGGTCGTTGCACACCAACACGGGCAGTCACATATTTTGGTTTGCCAAAGAGCACCAATACCTGATCCAGCATATGCGAACCCAGGTTATACAGGATGCCGGTACCGGGACCCACTTGTTCCTTCCACGATCCGGCCGTGATTGTGTTCCGAAAGCGATCATAATGAGATTCAAACTCTACCACCTTACCCAACACGCCGGAACGGAGCACATGTTGTACGGTAAGAAACGACCCATCCCACCGACGATTGTGAAAAACAGAGAGCACTTTCTTTTGTGTTCTTGCCAGCGCAATCAACTGCGCCGCCTCACGTCGGGTAATGGTAAATGGTTTCTCAATGACGACATGCTTTCCGGCTTTAAGCGCTTGCCGGGCGTACTCAGCATGCGTGTTATTGGGTGTATTGACAATTACCAACTCAATGTGTTTGTCCTCCAGAACATCGTCAACTGAGCGTGCAATTTGAATGGAAGGGTAACGCGCGGCACTTGTATCTTTGGAGCGTTGTACGATTGTACGCAATTCAAAACCAGGATGATCATTGAGCAGGGGCGCATGAAATACTTCCCCGGACATACCGTACGAAAGAAGGCCAGTAACAACCGGTGCGTGACTGCTCATGATCGATCAAAAAGCAAAGGTGCACAAAAACCCGGTCAGCCAGGTAATCAAAAAACTAAGGGATAGAAGCTCACCGGTTACTTGCCCGGTACGCGGAAGACAGAAAGGTCAGGCTCTGTAAGAACACCCGCTTCCTTCATGCGCTTTTTCAGTTCTCCGGAATTGATCACATTCTTGGCTTTCTCAATGTCGTCTGTGGCGAACATAACATTGATGACCAGCGGATCATCGGCATTTGTTGAAATGGCGCGTAGCTCGAGTTGGGCCTCTGCACGGATCACTTCATCCTCATCAAAAATCTTTTTCCAACGCTCATAACTTTCTACCCGGTGAGTAACTCCCAGCCTGTACACTTTGTTTGTCGGATTTGTGGCGCGATACCGGACGTCGAAGTATTGGTATTTGGGCTCGCCCAACACACCGGCATTACGCATCACTTCTTTCAGTTTGTCTGAGGTGAAGTTGTTTTTTGCGTCTTCATGACTTTTGGTAAGCTCAAAAACGGTAATCAGATTTGGATCATCAGGGCTGGCATATATGCTCAGTCTGGAGGCAGGCTCAGATGCATCGGTGTAGGCCTTTAACCAGGAATCAAAATCTTTAACTGAGTGCGTTACAGCGACGGCCGTATATCCCGAGTAGGCAGGTAACTGAACAGAATCAAAGGCAGTTGAATCATCTGCATGGGCACCTTGCCTTTTATCACTTGTGCAGGAAACTGCCATCAGTATTGTCCAGACCAGACAAAGCGGATATATCTTTCCTTTCATAGCCGGGTGGGTATATTAGTAGGATAAGATACGAAAATTTGACAGGCTGTCAACAGTAACTGTCAAAAGCCGCTCCCTTTGTACCTTTGATAAAGCACATCGTTCTCACCAGCCAAATGCACATGAAAGAGTACAAGAAATACTACATCATACCAGCAACCCCCGACGAAGTATACAAGGCACTTACCATTCCCACTACCATGGAGTTATGGACAGGTGAACCCGCTGAGATGTCGGAGGTTCCGGGTTCCGAATTTTCAATGTGGGACGGGAGTATTGTTGGTAAGAATATCTCCTTTGAACCCGGAAGAAAAATTGTTCAGCAATGGTACTTTGGCGATCAGCCGGCCGAATCGATTGTTTCCATCTCCCTCCACCCGCATAAGCAAGGGACATCAGTCGAGTTAGTGCATACAAATATCCCGGATGATGATTTTGCAGACATTGCGGAGGGTTGGGACCAGACTTATTTTGCTGCCTTACAAGATTTTTACTCCTGACATAAAGTTTCACTTTAAGTATTTCAACCTGATTTCAAGGGTCGAAAATTCATTTTCACGGAAAACATTACCTATTTGTTGTTCACGTATTAATTGTGGTATTACCCCTTGAACCACAGGGGTTTGATTTACGTTATTTGTATCAACCACTACGTCCTATGAAAACGATGAGCAAACTTGCCATCCTGGAGTCCCTCGATGCGATGGACAGCGTCCAGATGGAGAAGGTCCTGCAGTACATCAAGGGCATTCTCAGGCAACAGGGTACCGTCGACAGTGTTCGTTTCCGCCAACAGGCTATGGAGCAAATCCGTAAGGCCCTGGTCGCGGAAAGGAATGAAAAGGTGAAAGTCTGATTTCACCGCGGTAACCTTAGAAACAGGCCAGCCGACAGGCCTGAAAGGTTTTTTTGCCCCTCTTCAAAACGGCATTTGCCTTAACAACCCAGGTTCTTCTTCAGGTTGCGCTCTGGTAACCCACCAAAATCAAAGGTCTTTTCCTCGGTGGAATCCTCCCGTTTCTTTGCAGGTATTTTTGCCTTAGGCCTTGGTCTTTTCTTCTTTGTTTCTTCCTTCATATCCGGGGAATTTTATTGCTCGTTGTAAAAAGCGCTGTGGATAGGTAATTATTATCCTTACCATTCTATATTCGCCTGTTTAAAATTAATCTAAATAAGGTTGGACACCACACCCAAAACGGTTGCCATGATGAAAGCGGGCGAATCCGCAGTGATTTCGGGCTTCACGGATGAGCAATTGTCCATTAAGTTGCTTGAAATGGGATTCCTACCGGGCACGCCCATACGGTTTAATTTTTCCGCCCCATTTGGTGATCCCATTTGTGTTAACCTGTCGGGCATGGATATTTCCCTCCGCCTGGATGAAGCAGCCACGATTTCTATTCTTGACTAAATGGCACAGCCGCGGAAACTCAAGATCGCCCTCGTAGGCAAACCCAATGCGGGGAAATCCTCGCTGTTCAACCGACTTACCGGATTGAACCAGAAGATTGGGAATTTTCCGGGCATCACGGTCGACAAGCGGGTTGGATTTTGTCAACTGAATGAAACCACTTCAGCAGAGATCATTGATTTGCCCGGCATCTACAGCTTATATCCGAGAACACTGGATGAAAAGATTGTAGTCGATGTGCTCACTGACAAAAAAGGTGAGAATTTTCCAGACCTCGTAGCAGTCATTGCAGACGCGACCAACCTCAAGAATTGTTTGTTGCTGCTTACCCAGCTGATGGACCTGGGGCATCCGGTTATTCTTGCACTGAACATGATGGACCTCGCTGCGAAGTCAGGACTGGGATTGGATATCAAGAAGCTTGCCAGCCAACTCGATGTACCGGTAGTCATGATCAATGCAAGACAAGGGCTTGGTGTGGAGGACTTCAAGAAGCAACTTCTTAAAGTGGGTCATGCTTCCGACAAAAAAGTATTCCAACCCGAGTCAGGCGTCGTAGCGGCATTGGATGAAATCCGAAAACACTTTGGGCTGGCCACCGAGTATGAAGCATTTCAATACCTGCAGCAACCAGACAACCTTCCCTTTCTTAAACCAGAAGATCGCACGTACCTCAGGGAGGTGGCCACCCGCCATCAATTCTTCCCTCATAAATACCAGGGCGCCGAAACCATACACCGATATGGATTTATTCAATCGGTGCTGGATGCAGTCATCATCAAATCAGCCCGTCAGGACTGGAAAGGTGTGTCCAACGGAATAGATCGCGTGCTCACGCATCGGGTCTGGGGATACCTGATTTTCTTCACGGTTCTCTTTCTCATTTTCCAGTCGGTATTTGCCCTGGCCCAAATTCCCATGGATGCCATCGACCGGGGCTTTGCCGGGTTGAGCACCTACCTGAGCAAGCGGCTCCCGGAAGGTCCATTGTTTGAATTGTTCCACAGCGGAATTGTGCCGGGCATCGGTGGAATCATCATTTTCATACCCCAAATCGCCATTTTGTTTGCCTTCATTGCCATTTTGGAGGAATCCGGATATATGTCGCGTGTTGTTTTTCTGATGGACAAAGTGATGCGTACGGTAGGCATGAGTGGCCGCAGCGTTGTTCCGTTAATGTCAGGACTTGCTTGCGCGATACCTGCCATCATGGCTACCCGCACTATCGACAACTGGAAAGATCGCCTCATTACCATATTCGTTACTCCTTTAATGAGTTGCTCGGCAAGATTGCCGGTGTTTACCATTCTTGTGGCATTGATCGTTCCGCACAGGCAGGTGCTCGGACTTATCAGTTTGCAGGGGGTAGCATTGATGGGGCTGTATGTAATCGGGTTTGTCATGGCGCTGTTATCGGCTTTGCTGATGAAGGCCATTGTAAAGTCCACTGAACGCAGCTACCTCATCATGGAGATGCCTACTTACCGGATGCCCAAGTGGTCTAATGTGGGATTGACCATTCTGGAAAAGACCAAAACATTCGTATTGCAGGCAGGAAAGATTATCATCGCGATATCGATTATCCTCTGGGTGCTGGCAAGTTACGGTCCCAAAGAAGTCATGGAACAGGCACGTCAGGTAGTGAAGGAACAAACGAAGGACCTGAACCTTTCAGAAAACGAATTTGAAAATCGCGTAGCCGCCTATAAGCTGGAGCATTCATACGCGGGCACCATAGGCAAAGCCATGGAACCCGCCATTCGACCATTGGGTTTTGACTGGAAAATCGGAATTGCCCTCGTCACTTCTTTTGCTGCCCGCGAAGTGTTTGTGAGTACCATCGCTACCATCTACAGCCTGGGCAGCAATGATGACAGTGCCACGATAAAGGATCGGATGAAGGATGAAATCAACCCTGAAACAGGCGGTCCCCGATATACGCCCGCTGTCGGATTTTCGCTACTCGTATTTTATCTCTTTGCCATGCAGTGTATGAGTACATTGGCGGTTGTCTATCGGGAAACCAAAGGATGGAAATGGCCGCTCTTGCAATTGGCTTATATGACTGTCCTGGCATATACTTCGGCACTTATTGTCTATCAGGTCCTCTCCTGATTCTTCCTATCTTTCGAAAAAGATATGCGATGCGTTACGCTTCATGGATTCTGCTATTGACGGTATGGGTGGGATGCACACCGCCCACTAATAAATTTCATGACGAACGCATCCGCGAAATCTATGACCTGAAGGATCGTCGGAGTACGGATACCCTCCTTGTATTACTCGGTGATATCAGTGCCCAGATCCGGAACGAGGCGGCGATGGCCCTTGCTTCGGTACAGGATTCCCTGGCCAGCAATCGCCTGGGAACAGCATTGCTGGAGGATCCTGATGAAGCGGTGAGGGTGAATGCTGCTTTTGCACTGGGGCAGACCGGCGGCTACCAGGCTGTGAATGCGCTCTTGCCGGCCTTAACCACCAGTCCTCCGCACGTGACCCGGGAGGTACTTGAGGCCTTGGGTAAGTCCGTTTCCAAGTCAGATTTGCGCATTTTACTTTCATTTGAGGCCAAAGACACCCTCTTGCAGGAAGGCCTGGCCTGGGCATTCTACAGGCTCACGCTCCGGAAAATGGCAGACAGCACGGTGACGGCAAGAATGGCAGAATACCTTCTTCCAGAATATTCCTACCAAACCAGGTTGGCTGCAGCCCACTACTTTAGCCGAACACAGCAATTACAGGGAAACGGGTATGAAGAAAACCTCATCGCTGCCGCCAAAGGAGACACCCGAAGCGAAGTGAGAATGGCAGCTATCAATGGGTTCCGTTCCTTCACACCCGAGCGCTCTGTAGCGATCTTGAGTGGAATTTTTAAAGCGGCAACGGATCCGCGCATCAGGATCAGCGCGATACGTGTTTGTCAGAATTATCCATTGAAAGATTGCTTCCCCCTGGTATATGACGGACTCATTGATTCGGTTGAGTCGGTAGCCGTGGCTGCATCGGAAGTTATCATTCAACGCATGGATGCTTCGTTGTACGACAATCTGAAAGATACTCCCATCAAGACATCATTCCGGACCAAAGCCAATCTGTTGGCTGCCTTCCTGGCTGCTTCATCAGATCAAAAAATTTGGCAACAGGCAGAGGCCCAGTATCGACAAAGTGCAGGTTATGAAAAGGCCGCAATCGCCAATGCTATAGGAAAATCCGGAAAGGCATTCTATCGAAAAGCATTTGAGTTGCTATCACGCGAGGCCATGAATACAAAAGAGCTTCCTGTTGTTCAAACTGCTATAGCTTCAGCACTGACGCAACTCAACAGAAATGCACATGCTGAGATCCCGAACCGGGAATTTGCAGGTTTATATCAACAATTGATTACAGGAGGTGATCTTGCTGCAGCCGGAATAGCTGCTTCCGCCCTGTCGGATCCGACACTCGATTTTAGAAAGGACATTTCAGATGTCTCTTTCCTCGAAATGGCCCGTCAGCGATTCACCCTGCCCAAAGACCTTGAAATATTGCAACCGATAGAGATAGCGCTCGCTTATCTGACAGGAAAAGAGAAGCCGGCGCCAATTAAAAACACTTACAACCACCCTATCGACTGGAAGTTGATCGGCTCCATTCAACGGGAGCAGCGAATGGAGATTAAAACCAGCCGGGGCACGATCGTAGTCGTGCTCTACGTGGAGGAGTCACCAGGTGCTGTATCGAATTTTGTTGCCCTAACTGATCAACACTACTTCGACAAACGTTTTGTTCACCGGGTGGTCCCTAATTTTGTCATGCAAACTGGTTGTAACCGTGGCGACGGCTATGGTAGCGAGGACTACAGTATCCGGTCGGAGTTTTCGCGCCGCCGCTACACCACAGGGTCGCTGGGAATGGCTTCTGCCGGCAAGGATACAGAAGGAACCCAGTGGTTTATTACCCATTCGCCCACCCCGCACCTCGATGGTGGCTATACCATCTTTGGAGAAGTTGTTTCCGGGCAGCAAGTGGCCGACAAACTACAGGTTGGCGACATCATTGAATCAGTTACTCGTGTAAATAAATAATGCCAGAACCCCAAAATTCGCCATTTCTACTGCCCAGCCGCATCGGAATGCTGGGGGGCGGCCAACTGGGTCGGATGCTGATTCAGCACGGCCTTAGCTGGAATTTACCGGTATCGGTACTCGATCCGGACCCACAGGCACCGTGCTCCCAGCTGGCTTCATTCACTATCGGAAAGCTAACCGACTATGAAACGGTGATGCAGTTTGGGGCGAACTGCGATTTGATCACAGTAGAGATCGAGAATGTCAGTACCCGGGCTCTTGCAGCGCTTGAAAAATCCGGGAAGCATGTTTTTCCACAGCCGCATCTGTTGGAGTTGATTCAGGACAAGAGCCGGCAGAAACAGTTTTATAAAGATCACCAAATACCTACTGCTGATTTTGTATTGACCACGAACCGGGCAGACGTTTCGCAATACCAGGATTGGCTTCCGGCAGTTCACAAGCTTTCCCGGGAAGGATATGATGGCCGTGGCGTGCAGATTATCCGCACTGTCCAGGACTTGCCGCGCGCCTTTGATGCGCCCGGCGTGCTGGAGAAGTTAATTCCGTTTGAAAAGGAGATCTCTGTGATTGTTGCCCGCAATCATCGGGGAGAGGTAGCATCTTTTCCGGCAGTTGAGATGGTATTTCATCCTGAGGCCAACCTGGTTGAATATCTTTTTGCACCAGCGGCCATATCAAATGCCATAGCTATCGAAGCAGACGCATTGGCACGACGGGTAATTGATCAGTTGGGGCTGGTAGGGTTGTTGGCTGTTGAAATGTTTGTTACCCGTGAAGGAAAAGTGCTGGTGAATGAAGTTGCGCCAAGGCCCCACAACAGTGGTCATCATACGATTGAAGCCAACCGCACCTCACAATATGAGCAACACTGGCGAGCTATTTTGAATTTGCAACTTGGTGAAACGAAGGCAACGTCGGCAGCCGCCATGGTTAATTTGCTGGGTGAGGACGGTTATACGGGTGTGGCGCGCTATGAAGGTTTGGAACAGGTCCTGGCCATGCCTGGCGTTTATGTTCATTTGTATGGCAAGTCGGTGACCAAGCCCTTCCGGAAGATGGGGCATGTCACTATCGTTGATGATGATATAGCATTACTCCGGAAAAAAGTAGAGGTTGTAAAGTCAACATTGAAAGTAAAATCATGAAGAAGCCAGTGGTAGGTATTATCATGGGAAGTCAGTCGGATTTGCGCATCATGAAAGAAGCGGCCGAATTTCTGGAATCCGTAAAAGTACCCTTTGAAGTGACCGTGGTATCGGCCCATCGCACGCCGGCCCGACTGGTGGAATATGCCACGAAGGCCCGTGGACGCGGCCTAAGGGTGATAATTGCCGGTGCAGGCGGGGCTGCCCACCTGCCAGGAATGGTTGCATCCATGACCTCCCTGCCTGTTATTGGGGTGCCCATAAAGTCCTCAAATTCCATTGATGGATGGGATTCAGTGCTTTCTATCCTTCAAATGCCCGGTGGAGTGCCAGTGGCTACGGTGGCACTCGACGGCGCAAAGAATGCAGGCATTTTGGCCGCACAGATTTTGGGTACTTCCGATGATGCGTTGGCAGGCAAGTTGGATAAATACAAGGAAGAATTGCAGAGCAAGGTTGAAGAGTCAGTGCAGAACATTCTCAAAAAAGGGTGGAAGTCATCCTAAACTTACATGCGACTTTGAAGGCTCGAATATTTTTGTATCTTCTGCCCTTGTTATTGGCGCATGGATCCCGGGTCTAAAGGTTGGCTGAAAGAATATCTTGAGTTCAGGCAGGAATTGCTTCAGGATATAACAGCACACCGGCAAAAACTATCGCTTCCAGATCATTCCTTATACCGCATCGTGCAACCTACCGGCCTGATGTACGGTCAGCCGGTTAATTCATTTGATCATCCGGATTCGGCAGGGTGGGATGAAAAGGACAGGATGAAAGTTCTTCTGGCGGAAAGCCTGATCAGCAGTTCACTGCTCTTTCACGATAAACCAATCCAGTCAGCAGATGAAATGTCAGCTGTGACATTGAAGACGCTGGATAGTATCACGAACTTCTATGCTCATGTGTTTCCGGAGTTGGCCACACCCACCAAGACCCTGTTTGGCAGGAAGAAAACCTCGATGGAGCTGGCTGAGCGAATTTTGGATCGCCGCATTGAGCATGCCCGGACCGTAAAAGGAAATTTCTGGGTACAGTTTTTCCACAACAGCCTGCTCTTCCTCGACATTTTCATTTTTGGTCAATGGATACACACCAATGCTGACAAGATTGTTGCGGATTTCTTCAAGTATGAGCGTGAGGAATTGCGCACCTCTCTGGTACGCATCATGGCAGCAGCTGCCCATGCCAATCATGTTGTAGAGTTTGAAGAAAGGAAGCTGCTGGAATATTTTCTCCAAACGGCGAATCTCTCTCCGGAGAAGAAAAAGGAATGTCAGGATATTTTTGAACGCGGTATTTCCGTCGAAGAAATCAACTTGCCCACAAACAATTCGTGGATTCTGAAGAAGTACTTCCTGGAGATGGCTATCCTGACTATCTGGGCTGATAAAAAGGTAGAACAACTTGAGCTGGATTTTTTAAAAAGGCTGGCTGATTCTATTGGCTTCTCCGATGATGACCTCGAGAACAGCATGATGGCCATTGAGGGATTTGTGCTTGAACATTGGGATGATCTGATGTACCTCCAGGACAAGAAAGACTATGAGGAGGTCACTAAAATCTTTATGCAGCGCATGTCAAGGGTTACTGACAAGCACCGCGGACGCCTGATGAATGAAGCAAAGGGGTCAGATGAGTTGATGGCACTGCTAACGCGGGCCAAATCGCATGAATTGAGTGAAGACGAAAAGAAAAAACTCCGGGTCTTACTGATCGATATGCTCAAATCCATACCGACGTTCGTGATCATATCACTGCCTCAGCGGTTCCTGACCTTGCCGATTCTGATGCAAATACTGCCTAAGAATTTTATCAGTGATACGCTGAATCATTAGAGCTCCTTCGAGGTTTCTTCCTTCTTGGGGACAAGAATGGAGAACACAATCGACAGGGTAAGGGTTGCAATGATGACCCCGAAAGACATCATAACGGGTATTTCGATGTCCCAGATCTCAAGCAACATTTTAGCGCCAATGAAGAATAGGATAATAGAAAGTCCCTTCTGAAGGAGGTAAAATTTGTCAATGATACCAGCCAGCATGAAGAACATGGCGCGAAGGCCAAGTACGGCAAAGATGTTGGAAGTATAAATCAGGAATTCGTTTTGCGTGATGGCAAACGCAGCAGGGATGGAGTCAACCGCGAAAATAAGGTCCGTAGTCTCGATGAGGACAATGACCAGGAACAGGGGTGTGAAAAGAAACTTACCTGACTGAATTACCCAGAAATTTCCGCTGGCATCATCGTTACTGATGGGCAGGTACTTTTGGCAGAAACGCATGATCGGGTTCTTCTCCGGATCAATCTTTTCGTCGCTATCTTCGAAATAGATCTTAATACCCGAGTATATCAGGAACACGCCGAACACGTACAGGATCCATTTGAATTTGTGAATGAGCAACGCCCCCACGAAAATGAATATGCCACGGAATAAAACGGCACCAAGTATGCCCCAAAACAAGGTTTTGTGATAGTACTCTTCCTTTACTTTGAAGTATTTCAAAATAAGCAGGATAACAAAAATGTTATCTACAGAAAGGGCATACTCAGTAAGGTATGCGGAGAAATACTCAATGGCGGCATCCGTGCCTGAAGTGACCTGCTTAACGCCTTCTTCGATAATTTCGTAAGGCCCGGACCTATAAACCAGATATCCGAAAAGGGTAG
>JBGAMI010000079.1:0-10727 GCA_044223085.1 Cyclobacteriaceae bacterium | reverse complement strand
CCCAGCAGGAAGATGTTGTTGGTATTGGTAGGATCAGCAGCCATTTCATTCTCAACCATGGTTTTGGCCAGGTCATATTTCTTCTCAGTCAGGTAGATATTCAGTTCCATCGCCATGAAGTCTTTGTAGTTCGGGAACTTGGCATGTGCTTCCTGAATCACCTTCAGTCCGGTCACATTATCCTTCTTGTACGCTGTGTGGATGTTCGCGAGCAACGCGTAGCCTTGAGGGTCTTTACCGCCTTCAGCGATATATCCCTGCAACCATTCGATACCTTTATCATAAGCCTTTACGGCCGGTGCAAACAAGCCACCTCCATACAATAAAGCGGCCGTGTCTTTGGGCGTGAAGTACAGGGTACGGCTGATGCTCTCAAACGCAGTCTGATTGTTGGCTTCTTTCTTGTCTTTGTCTTCCGTCTTATCATTAAAAGCATTGATGGCCCGGTTGAAGTACACGTTGGCATAAACCTGCTCCAACTGGAAGTTCATCAAAGGGAAACCGGTGGCATCCTTGGTGAAGGAAGTTGCCTTGGGGTCCAGTTCCTTGGCCTTGTCGAATGCCTGCTTGGCAGTTGCATAAGGATTTGCATCCAGGGCCTTGAACTGTGCCTTTTTCGTGGTGTCGATGCCCATATAAATCATACCCTTCAGGTACCAGGCTTTGGCAGCATCTTTGGAAGGCTGGCCTTTCTTATCGACCATAAAATCCTGGCTGGCGGTGGTGACATCGATCAATGTCTTGGCTTCATCCAGTTTTCCTTCACGGAATAACTTATCGGATTTAACCAGGCTGGGCTTCACTTGTGCGAAGGCCAGGGCCGGGATCACCAGGAAAAGTACTGCGACTAACTTTTTCATTGGACTGTTTATTTTTCGTTTTGGTTAAGGTTTCCGTTATCTACTGCTTCAATGTTCTGAATTTTCTCTACCGAAGATATACTATCGTCTTCATTAAGCCTGATCACCCGCACGCCCTGCGTTGCCCTGCCCATCACGCGAAGTTCCTCCACGCGGATGCGAATGCTGAGGCCGGAACGGTTAATGATCATCAATTCATCCTTGTCTCCTACCTGCTTAATTGCAACAAGCTTGCCAGTTTTTTCTGTGATATTGATCGTTTTTACGCCTTTTCCACCCCTGCGGGTGATCCGGTAGTCGTCGATCGAAGAACGTTTGCCGTAACCCAGTTCGGATACGACCAGTAAGTTAGCATCTGCACCGGTAATGCACACCATGCCAATTACCCGGTCGTCGGCGCCTTCCAGTGTCACGGCGCGCACACCGGCGGCGGTGCGACCCATGGGCCGTACATCGGCTTCATCAAAGTGAACTGCCTTGCCACCACGCTTGGCAATCACAATGTGGTTCTTACCATTGGTCAGGGCTGCATTCAGCAGGCGGTCACCTTCATGTACGGTAATTGCGGTAATACCATTGGCGCGGGGACGGCTATATGCCTCCAGGGCAGTCTTCTTAATCGTGCCCTGCTCGGTACACAGGATCACAAAATTCTCATTCACATACTTCTCATCCTCCAGGTTCTGTACGTTCAATACAGCCCGCACGGAGTCACCCGATTCAATATTCAGGAGGTTCTGGATGGCGCGCCCTTTGGATGTCTTGGTGCCCTCGGGAATCTCATACACCTTCTTCCAGAACACCTTGCCCTGTGCCGTAAAGATCAGCAGGTAATGGTGTGCATGGGCGATAAACAAGTGCTCGGTAAAATCATCTTCCTTCGTGGACACGCCCTTGGATCCAACTCCGCCACGACCTTGCGTGCGGTATTCAGACAACAGGGTGCGCTTGATATATCCCTGATTGGAAATGGTGATCACCATCTCCTCGTTGGGAATCATGTCTTCCACCGTAATATCATCTTCACTGGCCACCACCAGCGTACGGCGTGCATCGCCATAACGCTCTTTCATTTCAAGCAGCTCGGTCTTGATGATACCCATCCGCTTGGCCTCGCTCGCCAATACTTCCTTCAATTCGGCAATGAGGGCCATCACTTCCTTGTACTCGTTCTGGATCTTCTCGCGCTCCAGACCGGTAAGGCGCTGAAGTCGCATTTCCAGGATGGCTTTCGCCTGAATCTCGGACAGGCTGAATTTCTCCATCAAGCCGACCTTGGCTACGTCCGGGTCTTTGGAGCTACGGATCAAGGCAATTACTTCATCGAGGTGATCGAGTGCGATCAGATAACCTTCGAGAATATGCGCCCTTTTCTCTGCCTCGGCCAGATCAAACTTGGCGCGGCGGATGACCACCTCGTGGCGGTGCTCCACAAAATACACAATCTGATCCTTGAGGTTCAGCGTCTGCGGCCGGCCTTTCACCAGGGCCACATTGTTCACCCCAAATGAAGACTGTAATTGGGTATACTTGAACAGGTTGTTCAGTACAATATTCGGAATGGCATCCTTCTTCAGGTCATACACCACGCGATAGCCGTCGCGGTCTGATTCGTCGCGCAGGTCAGTAATGCCTTCGAGTTTCTTTTCATTAATCAAGGCAGCGGTCTTCTCAATCATCACCGCCTTATTTACCTGATAGGGAATTTCGGTAACGATGATCTGATCCTTGCCTTTGGCGTTGGTGACGATCTCCGCTTTAGCGCGAACCACCACACGGCCTCGGCCGGTAAGGTAGGATTCCTGCACGCCCGACAAACCATAGATGATACCTCCGGTAGGAAAGTCAGGGGCTGAGATATACTTCATCAACTCCTGTATGGTAATCTCATGATTGTCGATGTAAGCGATTATACCATCCACCACCTCGCTGAGGTTGTGGGGCGCCATGTTGGTGGCCATCCCTACCGCAATCCCGGAAGATCCATTGATAAGCAGGTTCGGGATCTTGGCCGGAAGAACCGTTGGCTCGGTGAGGGAGTCGTCAAAGTTAGGCTGGAAGTCGACCGTGTCTTTGTTGATGTCGGCCAGCATCTCTTCTGCTATGCGGCGCAGGCGGGCCTCTGTATAACGCATGGCCGCGGGCGAGTCACCATCAACAGAACCAAAGTTTCCCTGGCCGTCCACCAGCGTGTAGCGCAGCGACCAATCCTGGGCCATGCGCACCATGGTATCATAGACCGAAGCGTCGCCGTGCGGGTGGTACTTACCCAACACTTCCCCGACGATACGGGCTGATTTCTTGTAGGCTTTGTTGTAATTAACCCCCAATTCCTGCATGCCAAACAGCACGCGCCGGTGTACTGGCTTCAATCCATCGCGCACATCCGGGAGCGCACGGGAGACAATTACCGACATCGAATAATCGATGTAGGCACCTCTCATCTCATCTTCAATGTTAATCGGAATGATGTTCTGCCTGGGGGGTAGGCCGGTCGCTTCTTCTGCCACGTTTGGGTTCGATTATAGGTCCGTAAATAAACGTGCGAAGATAGGTAAAAAGGGCCGATTCTGAGTACGCAAAATGGGTGAAAAATGGGCGAATTCAGCCACAAAAAACAAGATTTATCGGCCCGTCAATATGGGTTGAGTTTCTTCTTGTTTTTGCCCTTGTACCGGAACAGTTTGGGGTGGTTTTCGCCGTAGAGCGGATTCTGCTTTTTGTAGATGGGATGCACCCGGCTCCGGTACTCCCTGTCACCGTGTGCATGGTTCATCTGGATCTTACAGTCGTGCTTCTTGCACTTGGGCAAATCGGGGATGCTGTAGGTAAATCCAATGTTGAGGTAGGCCGCATTCATGGAGTGTGATATCGGTGCCGGGCCCGCCGGCAAATTCAGGGTATAGCTCTTGATCTCAAAAGACGGCCGCACAAACACGCGCAGGTACTCCGACAACTCACGTTCAACAGTAACGCCAACATTGAAAAACACGCCCTTCTGGATACCTGCATCAAAGTTGCTGCCTGGGTTATAGCTCCCAACCTGCAGATCACCTGTAAACAGATAATTGCCGGTGCGATAGAAAGATACACCAGCATACCCAAAGTACTTGCTCATCCAACCCGATGCATTGGGCGGCTGAAAGGATTTGATCTTGTCACCATAACTGTAAGGCTGCAGCGCACCAATACTCATCAGATCATAGCTATAGCCGGCACCGATCCGATAGCGTTTCAAAAACTCGTAATGGATGGTAAGCCTTAACGGGATATTAAATGCCTTGCCCCGGAAACCAAGCTTGGCCGTGTCCGACGACACCCGGAAACTGCCAGGCACCAGCGCGCTGTTGTCCACCGCCGACTGATTGACCCAATTCGAATACCGGCTGGCACCCGTGTCTTTGACCCCAAACAACTCAGGGGCACCCGCTGTAGGTTGGTAGATCACATAGCCGTTCAGGTTGTGACTGAAAAAGGTCTGGCCATAGCCGACACTCGCTCCAAACCGAAAGTTGCGGAAGATGGACTGGGGGCGCTTCTTGATCTCGGCATAGAAGTTCTTGAGCGGAAAGGTGGTGGATTCATCCTCTTCCTGTGCCCAGACCGTGGATGGAATAGCCACCCAAAGGGCCGTTAAGACCAACCCTGCCCGCCATAATCGGGTCAGCTCGCTTGAACTGGAAATGGTCAATTTCAGGGTCAAAAAGTAATTAACTTTACTAATGTTAATAATATCCGTAAGCCGGATAGCCACTTTCAGGGCTGCTAAAGGTATGAAAAAGCGTTTGCCCTTTCCTGACCATATAGGTGAAGTCATGGGTTTGCGACTGCCCGCGCCGGTCGCGGGTGCTGAATACCACCTGGTTTTGTCCTTCCTGCAAGGGTACGCGGGCATAGTAGATGCTGTGGGGTAGCGTTTGCCAATTCCGGGTGTCGGCCTTCTCCGTGATAGCATTCACAACGCTCAGAATGGATGCCAGATTGCGGTCGCTTTTCCTGACTTCATATTCCTCCACCTTCTTCAGCGCCACACGCACAAGGGCCTTGCTCAACTCCAGCATCATGCGCTCATTAAGACACTTGAACGCGACCTTGTTCACATCCTCCAGCATGGCTAAAGGGATGGTCTGATCCCCGATCTCAAGGGTGGCTGATGTATAAACTTCCGTGCGCTCAATGTATTTGGGAAATGCCACCCGAAATGCCTCCATTCTGGCAAGTCCGGATCGGTCTTTCTCGTCATAGCCTGACATATCGAATGGGAAACTGATTCCCAGATCGGTGTTGGTGAAGATGAGTTGGTTGCCTTGACGAACGATGAAGAAACTAATCCCCCACTCCGACTTCACCGGACTCAGGCCATTGTGCCAGAAAAACACCAGGTCGCCATCAGCCGGTTGCACCGTGTAATCTGTCATCCCAAACTTCTCCTTATAGCTTTCAAACTCTTCATCCATGGAGCTGAGTTTTGCGGTCCGCAGCAGGTCTTTCTTAAGTTGCTCCGGCGCTGTCAGCCCAAACATCCTGCTGTAGTCCGTGTCATAAATCTCGACAGCATTGCGATAGGCAATAAAGGCATTGTTGTAATCGTGATCTGCATCGTAGATAATGCCCATGAGGGTATTAATGAACGCATCCCGCTTGTATTTATCATCAGATGAATACCGGTCGGAAAGCTGTTGCAGTCGCACATTCAGCCGCCGGCATTCAACCAAAGCATCGTCATAATTACCCAGCTTCAAGTAGTTTAATGCCTTGAAATACAGCAAGATAAGGTGCTCGTGATCCTCCCCTGCATAAACGGTGAAGTTCGGATTGGTAAGGTAGGAAACGGCCTCATTGAGGTAATTGACGCGGTAGTCTTCCCCAAACAGATAGGCCTTCTCAAACCAGGTATTGCTCTCTTCGTAGTTGCCCATCAGGGCCAACAGCAACCCGTTGTTAACATCGTACAGAAACTGCCTCTTGCCTGCACCCTCCGATGGTTTGGCACGCAGGGTGGACAGTGCCTTCTGCAGATCACCCTTCTCGAATTGCTCATTGAAGCTAAAGTTGGCCTGATAATACGTGGCACAACCCGTTAGCCAGGCAAGAGAAAGGATGAGTAAAATGCGACGCATGGTCGTTTAGTTTCTCACGTATTTCTTGATCTCTTTTTGGCTGTACCACACACGCCGGTTGGTCTCCATATCGGTCAGAAACAAGGTCGTGATGTAGTTCACGGTACGGCGCTTCTGGTAGGTGTCAATTTCTGATGTCATCTCGCCAAACAGCATGAGGTTAGCCCCCACCTCCTTGCCCCATTTTGCAACGGTAGCCGGATCTGCGAAGTCCTGCTGCTGGATGCGCTCCAGCCGGAGTTTGTCGCGGAAGGCCGCCGACTCAATCAGGTCGGCGAGATTGGAATTGTAGATGGCCAGTTCCATCTTCTTGATGTAGTTCTCCGCATCGATGTGTTCTGTAGTCTTGTTCTTGACCTCTCCCACCAGGATGGCAGGCTTTCGACCCAGGGTCTTGGCATACTCCTTGAACTTCTCGCTGTTCAGCAGGTCGTTGATCATGCTCGTAGCCACTTCACGGCTGTCGGTATCATTCCATCTCCCGCTGAGGTCGGTGGAAGTAGCAGGATCGATGCGGGTGACAGTGCGGGCGCAGGAGCCCAGCAACAGCAATGCAATCAGGGCAACAGTTCTCATGTAGTCTGAATTCAACAGATTAGATCAAAATCCTTGCCAGTGGTCACACCTGCGTTAACTGCTGGATCACCCCGGCCTGGTCTTTGGCAGAGAACACCAGGTTCCCGGCCACCAGCACGTTGGCTCCGGCATCCATTAACGGGCGGGCGTTGGTGAGGTTTACGCCGCCATCAATTTCTATCAATGCCCTGGAACCCGAAGCCGTAATCATTGACCGCAGGGCCTTTACCTTCTCATACGTGTGCTCAATGAATTTCTGTGCGCCAAATCCTGGATTCACGGACATCATGCAAACCAGGTCAATATCACGAATGATACTTTCGAGGTGCTGAACCGGTGTGTGAGGATTGATCGCTACTCCCGCCTGCGCGCCAAGGCTTTTGATTTGTTGGATGTTCCTGTGCAAGTGTGGACAAGCTTCCAGGTGCACAGAGATGGTAGCCGCACCTGCCTTGCGAAAGGCCTCCACATAGTTCTCCGGATGCACAATCATCAGGTGTACATCCAAAGGCTTTTTGGCGTGCCGGTTGACGGCCTCGACCACCGGCACACCCATCGAGATATTGGGTACAAAAACACCATCCATGATATCGACGTGTATCCAGTCGGCCGCACTGCTGTTGATCATTTCGATTTCGCGTTGCAGGTTAGCGAAATCCGCGGCCAGGATGGAGGGTGCAATGATGGGTTTCATGGCCCTAAAAATAGCATATTAAAGCTTCATAAATCGAAGACTGAATGTCTTCCCTCCGGCTTGGACCTTCAGGATGTATGAACCCGGTAAAAGCTCGGCGACGTCAATTGGCAACGGATCCAACTCCCAGGTCAGGGTGGTTGTTTTAGTAGTTAGCTGACGACCTGCCATATCAAAGAAGGAAAGTACAATTGTTCCTTCAGGCAAATCCCTAAAGGACAATTGGAAGGCGTTCCTGACTGCATTGGGATACAGCAGGATTTCGGTATAGGCTGACTTGCTCTTCAAATAGTTACGTGCGGCGGTGTAGCTGGCAATTCCAAATCCGAAATTGTTGTCGGGCTTACTCCCCTGCCTTGCGGATATCTTCACCGCCTCAATAAGTTCAGCAGGTTTGCGTTCCGGGAACGCCTGCAGCATCCCCGCCATCAATCCGGCTACAATCGGTGAGGCCAGGGATGTCCCGTTATTGACCCCCGGCTGGGCATTGGGCAGGATCACCTGCGTATTGACGCCCATGGCCATTACATCCGGTTTGACGCGCCCATCAGCACTAGGACCGACCGAGGAGAAACCCGCTTTGGCACCCAGTGTATTTACGGCGCCGACCGCGAGAATGCCATCCGCATCTGCCGGTGAAGTAATGTACCGCCACGTCGACTGTCCTTCATTGCCGGCGCTCACCACAACAATGATTCCACGGTCACGCGCCATACCGGCTGCCCGCGTTATCACCGCGGTCTTTCCATCCAGCTGTGTGATCTTGTAGTCCATCGAAGGGTCATCAAAGGTGTTATATCCCAACGACGACTGGATAATATCCGTGCCGGCACTGTCCGCTTTCTCGGCAGCAAACGTCCAGTTGTATTCCTCAATGCGGTACTCCGAAGACACATCCTCGGTGACGAAAAAATTAAAGGTTGCCTCCGGTGCAGCCCCCACATAGTTGTACGGACCACAATTCACATCGCACTGCCAGTAACCTTGTCTGGCGCCAATCACCGAAAAGACTTCTGTGCCATGGGCATCATACTGATAGACATTTCCTGAGTTGCCGATAAAGTCTTTGGTAGTTAAAACCCGTCCATCAGCTACCACGGGCTGAAAGGCCAATTGTCCATTGTTGATACCAGGAAATCCTGCATCAAGGATACTTATCATGATGCCCTTTCCTTTAAAGCCATCGGTTTGCATGTCAACGATTCCGGCCAATGTGAACTGTGCCTCAGCAGCTTCCCCGGCTGACGCATTGAGTTGTGTGAACTTATTTGATTTCCTGCCTCCCACCAGTTTGTGACCCGGTGCTACCAGTTCGGTTCTGCTCACAAAGGGCAATGCAGCTATCGTTGCGATCATGCCGGGAGTAGCCTCCACCAAAACTCCGTTAAACCATTTGCTGGTAAAAAAGGTTTTTGCGCCGGTCGCCTTCACCTGGGCTACATAGGCGGGATTGACAGGCAGGTCATCTGCATTGACGGAGACACCGCTGTGATTCCTGCGGGCGATGGCTTTCGCCGAAAGAAACGACTGGGGCTGAGCAATCGAAAATGGCGTGTTCGATTTATCCCTGAAGAATACCATGTACCGATTAGTTTGCGCCATGGTGGAAACCGCGCAAAGCAGGCCGACAAGAAGAACACTAGCGCGCCACATAGTCTTTCAGGGTCTGCTTGTACGCAACACCAGATTCAACGATCTGCTTGCCGATGCATGCGCCAACGGTGCAATATGAAAACACATTGCTCTCATAATAGACCAAACCAACGCCAAAGGCATATATTGCAGTACGCACGTCTTGTCCAACGATGGGGTCCACTGCATTATTTTCTTCAATCGTGACCGTATTCTTGTAGGATAGCGTTCCCAATTGGAAACCTTGCGCCAACCCCTTCACGGTATAGTTATCGCAAGCCAGGGTGCCATCGGTACACCGGTCTTTGCCACCCTGGCTGTTGTACGCATTGCCATTCCAGGTCTTGCCTGCACTGAGTGGCAGCGAAAGTTTCAGATAGGGTATGTTGCCTTGTTGAACCACTATCGCAAAATCGCTCTTGCGAACGGACCATGTATCGGTAGCTGTATAGGGCTGCGTGTCATCCGTACGGCGGAAACGCTGGAGCGTATAGACTACCTCATCGGAAGCCACCAGCGTATCGGAGACCAGCACCTTCAGGTCATATGAGGATATGGTTTGTCCGATGACAGGCGAGAACTGCGTCTCCACAACGGTATACGTCCATTGACTCCCCTTTTGAATCGGGTAATAGCCACTGCTGTCGATTTTTGGGAATGAAGTGTGCGATTCACAGGCGACCAGTGCCAGTAAGAGCCACGAAATGAGAAGATTCAACCGCACACGACTGGGTTAGTGTACAAAGTTATTTTTTCTTTTTGATATTTGGCCATGAATCAACGCCCACTCATCTACGTCCACCGGATTACAAACCTTAGCGATGCCCGCTATTGCGCCGGCATGGGTGTGGATATGCTGGGGTTTGTGGTTGATCCGTCCGATCCGGACTACGTAACTCCCAAACTGTACCAGGATATGATTGGTTGGATATCGGGTCCGAAGCGCGTGATCGAATGGCCTTCCGCTTCCTCACCCGATTGGGATGAGTTGCTCGACGCGTATAAGCCCGATCTTATTCACCTTCCCTTACAGGGGATGGCGACGGCTCCTGCCCTTCCGTTGATGGTGGAAATCGATGCATCTGAATTGCCGTCATTAAAGTCTAACCCAAACATTACCCACCTGATCATCCGCGACGGGTTGAGCGTTCAAACTATTCCTGACGCCACTAAACTGCCGGTACTGCTTTCTATTCCGGGCAATATCAATAGCCAGGAGTTGTTACACCGTACTGGTGCGGCAGGCCTGGCGTTGCAAGGCAGCAGCGAGGTGGCACCCGGACTTAAAGACTACGATCATCTGGCCCTGATCCTTGAAGCACTAGAGGATTAAAGTGTAAACCCAAACATACTTGCCCCAGTTGTGCTGCTATTCATGCTGGTCGGGATTTGCAATCCCGACCCCAACCCTAGGGCTCTAATCCTGAAGTGATTGAATTGTATGACATGGCATGAAATGCCCCGTCGAGCCGCAAAGTCCTGGTAAATCAAATGCCCAAATGACTTGCTATCTTTTGACTGAGGGATCGTATCCCGGACAACTTCTCGATATACTCATCTCCTCCTGAGCGCATAGCCGCATCTTTGATGAATGTCTCAGATCTTGATGACAAGAAGAATATATGTGTCTTTTTGAATGTCTCACGACGCCTTATCTCCTGGCATAAGGACAGCCCATTGATTTCGGGCATCATCACATCAAGGATGATGAGATCCGGGAGAAAAGATAAGCAGGCAGTCAGGGCATACCGGGGATTATCGATGATCCTCACCTCATACCCTTGCTTCTCCAGGTTGTAGAACAGCAGTTCCAATATATCCGGATCATCGTCTACAATAAGAATC
>JBGAMI010000020.1:0-63151 GCA_044223085.1 Cyclobacteriaceae bacterium | reverse complement strand
GTCAGCCTGAAAGCGGATGCCAAAGCTGCTGGCAGGTGGTCCACCAATAAGGGTGGGGAATTCTATGCCGTGGGTGTGGGTGGTGCGCTTGCTGGTCGCGGTGCTGATTTGGCCATCATCGATGATGCCCACTCCGAACAGGACGCGATGTCCGGGGAGTTTAACCCAGAAATCTGGGACAACGCCTTCGATTGGTTTAACACCGGTCCCCGTCAGCGTTTGCAGCCGGGTGGTCGCATTTGTATTGTGATGACTCGGTGGAGCAAGCAGGATCTCACCGGCAAGGTGATAAATCAGGCAGCTAAAACAGGGGCTGGGTCTGAGTGGAAGGTGATTGAGTTTCCCGCCATCATGCCTTCTGGCAATCCTCTCTGGCCAGAATATTGGTCGCTGGAAGAGTTGGCCAAGGTTAAGGCCGATATTCCCAACTCAAGGTGGCAGGCGCAATATCAACAGAACCCCACCTCAGAAGAGGGGGCCATCATCAAGCGCAGCATGTGGCAGAGATGGGAGGGTCCGCTTCCAAAAATCACCATGGTGCTGCAGAGTTGGGACACGGCCTACGAAGCCAAGCAGCGCTCCGACTATTCAGCCTGCACCACATGGGGGGTATTTGAAAGGTTTGAGCAGGATAAGAAGGTGAATCACCTTATTCTGCTTCATGCTTGGCGGGATAAATTAGAGTTTCCAGCTCTTAAGGCCAAGGTCAAGGATATGTGGAAGGAACACCACGTAGACACCTTAATCATTGAAGCCAAGGCAGTGGGTGCTCCGCTCATATATGAGCTTCGCGCCGCTGGGATTCCAGTATCTGAATACACCCCCACCAAGGGCAACGACAAGATTGTGAGAGCCAACGCCGTGGCTGATTTGTTTCAGTCCAAGAGGGTGTGGGCTCCCGATGAGCCTTGGGCAGATGAGGTTATAGAGGAAGCTGCGTCCTTCCCGCGCGGCGACCACGACGACTACGTAGATACCTTAACACAGGCACTACTCAGGTTTAGGCAGGGTGGTCTTATCACCAGTGCACAGGATGATTGGGGAGAGCCACAGCAAATCAAGAAGAAAGCGGCCTACTATTAATATGCAACCCCTAGAAAAGGCGATGACTTCGCCTTGGATGCGAAGCCATGCCCATTGAAAACACCTACAATAGCCCCACAGTTATGGGGGATGAATCTCTGGACTTTGAGCTTCCACCGGAAGACAGCTCTTCTTCCATCACCAATCCAGATGGATCGATGGAGATTCAGCTGGGTCCTGAGGCTCCAGAGCCAGCCTCCCCAGCAGCCCATGGCGATAATCTGGCCGATACCTTGCCAGAAAGCGAACTATCCAAAATCTCCAAAGATCTAATGTGGCTGATTGAATGTGATATCAACAGCCGGAAAGACTGGGAGAAAGCCTATATCGACGGCATGAGCTTGCTTGGGCTGAAGATCGAAGATCGGTCTGAGCCATGGCCGGGTGCTTCTGGCGTGTTTCATCCCTTGATGACCGAGGCGGTGGTTAGATTTCAGGCCCAAACAATCACCGAAATCTTTCCTGCATCAGGCCCAGCCCGTACCAAGATTGTGGGTGAGGAAACCGCTGATATCGTGAAGAGGGCAAAGAGGGTTGAACAGGAACTTAACTATCTCTTGACCGAGGTCATGACCGAGTTTCGCGGCGAGATGGAGCAGATGCTGTTCCGATTGCCGCTGGCCGGATCTGCGTTTAAGAAGATCTATTATGATGTGACGCGCGACAGGCCAGTGAGTATGTTCGTGCCTGCGGAGGATTTCATCATATCTTATGGTGCATCCGATCTTGAAACCTGCGGGCGCTACACCTACCGATTCAAAGCCTCCCCGAATGAATTGAAAAAGCTGCAGTCGGTTGGGTTGTACAGGGATATTAAGATTGCAGACCCGGCCCCGGATATTTCCGAGATTCAAAAGGAAACCGACAAGCAGATTGGGGTGGTGCAGGGGATTGCCGATCCCGACCACACCCTTTATGAGGTGCATGTTGATTTGGATTTGCCTGAGCCGTATAATAACCCCGACGGTTATGGCTGGCCCTACGTGGTGACAATCGAGAAAGCCTCCACCAAGATTCTTTCGATCTATCGCAACTGGGAAGAGACCGATCCCCTCAAGCGAAAGGTGATGCATTTTGCTCACTATCCATACATGCCTGGCCTTGGATTCTATGGCCTTGGGCTTACCCATCTCATGGGTGGCCTCACTAAATCTGCTACATCCATCCTACGCCAGCTCATTGACGCTGGTACCCTCTCCAATCTACCCGGCGGACTCAAAACCAAAGGATTGAGGATCAAGGGTGACGACACCCCGATCCTTCCGGGTGAGTGGCGAGATGCGGATGTTCCGAGCGGTGCCCTCCGAGATTCATTATTCCCAATGCCCTACAAGGAACCGTCATTGGTGCTTAATGATCTTCTCAAGGGGATCATTGATGAGGGTCGAAGGGTGGGGTCTATTGCCGATCTACAGGTTGGGGAGATGTCACAGAACACTCCAGTTGGCACGACCTTAGCTCTATTAGAAAGGTCGCTCAAGGTGATGAGCGCAGTACAGGCCCGCGTTCATTGGGCATTAAAGAGCGAACTGCGCATTATCTCCCGCATTATCAAGAATAGCATGGGTCNNCGGTCCCTACAACAGGCAAGAGGATTTTGGCGATCCTGTTGATGTGATACCGGTGTCTGATCCTAATGCCTCGACCATGAGTCAGCGGGTTGTGAAGATGCAGGCTGCCTTGACCATCGGCGCTTCCGATCCAGTGAATGTGAATAAGAAGCTCCTCATGCGTCAGGCACTAGAATCCATGGATGTGCCTGAGATCGATAAGGTTATCCCGCTTGATGATGAGCAAAAGCCCCAAGATCCCGCCACCGAAAACATGAACATTATCATGGGGAAACCCGTGAAGGTGTTTTACCATCAGGATCATGAGGCCCATATTCAGGTTCACATGGCTGCGGTTAATGATCCAAAGCTTGGGCAGATTCTACAGATGTCGCCTTCGGCGCAGAGTGTGATGAGTAGTGCCAATGCTCATATCATGGAGCATGTGGCCTATGCCTATAGGAAGCAGGTTGAGCAGTCGCTGGGCTCTCCGTTGCCAGATCCTAGCCAGCCGCTGCCCCCCGAAGCAGAGGTGCAGATGTCGCGCCCGATTGCTCAGGCAGCAGCCATGGTACAGGCGCAGAACCAGAATGAACAGGCACAGAAGCAGGCGATGGAAAACGCCAAAGATCCTGTTCTTGTGGCTCAAATGATTGATGCTCAAACCAAATTGGCCAAGGCACAACTTGATGCCCAGAGGTTTGAGCTTGAAAAGAGGAAGGCCCTTGCTGACACAGTTAAGGATTTTGCCAAGATTGAGTCCGCCGAAGATACCGCCGCCGCTCAGATGGCTGTGCAATTGGCGGTGAATGATGCCAATGTGCAACAGAAAGATAGGGCTGAAGCCCAAAGGGCCAAAGCTGCTGCCGAGAAGGAAATCGCCATAGGAGATGGTGATGGACAATAAGGAGTGCAGCTGTCTTGCTGAGGTGCAAGATTGGTTTGATATGAGCCACGTTGGGTTTGTGAGGGAGGAGAACGTGGGGGATTATGGGGTATTGTGTGGCACAGACCACAACATATGGTGGTTTCACAGGGTGCTGGTAAGTGAGGAGGGTTTGGATGGATGATTTTGCACAAATATCTCGTTATTGCAACAAGGAGTTGGCTCTTCTCTATGAATATTTAGTGAGCGGCAAAGCCACCTCCATGGAGGAATACAAGCTTATATGCGGTAAGATTTATTCCCACCGCATGGTGTTGGAGGAAATTGACAAACTTAGCAAGAAGGAAGAGGAATAATGTTCTGGTTTTTAGCTTTGGTAGTGTTGGCGGCTGGTGGGTTTATCTGGTGGAAGGTTGGTTGGAAGGAAGGCCTTGCAGCTATCGTGGCTTTGGGTACAGGTGCTTGGGCTGTATTTTCCGACTTTTTCCACACCCTGATTCAATAACTTGAATTTTTAAGGCCGACTGATTATAATAAGAGCCGTAGAGGTTGCTTCAACTTTGGGTGCTTCCAACTTAATCCCCGGCGTAAGCTGGGGATTTTTTTTCCTTGCCACTTGACTTTTGTGGTCAATATGTGTTATTATTCATTATACACATCTTCCGCAAGGATGCAATGGCAAACCTCCCAGAACCAACTGGCTACCATATTCTGATTGAACTTAAGCCCTTTGAAGAAAAGAAGGGCTCTATTTTTATCCCCGAAAAGACCCGCGAACGTGAAACAACCGCCTCTATTATGGGGCGGGTGGTTAAGATGGGTCCGTCTTGCTACAAAGATACCACAAGATTCCCCGATGGGCCTTGGTGTAAACCGGGCGATTGGGTAATGTTCCGCTCCTATTCTGGGGTGCGATTTAAGGTTGGTGAGGTTGAATACCGTGTCACCAACGACGACACCATTGAATCAGTCGTTGCCGATCCCTCCATTGTGGAGCGCATTTAATGGCCGAACCAGAGATTGAGGTGGAGATTAAGGACCAACCCGTTGTGCTTGAAGGCACAAATGTGGATAAGCCCTTAACCACACCGGAAGCTCCTGAAATTGAGGTTGTAGACGACACTCCTCCCGCTGATCAAGGACGCCCCCGGCGTCCCGAAGGTGTGGAAGCTGATATTCCAGATGATGATGAGCTTAAGACCTATTCTGCTGGGGTGCAGGCGCGAATCAAAAAGCTCCGTTGGGAGTTTCATGAAGAGCGTAGGGCGAAAGAGGAAAGGGAGCGTCAGCTTAATGCTGCAATCGACTGGGCTAAGAAGGTCTCCCACGACAATAAAAGACTCTCAGAAACCCTTTCGGGTGGAGAGCAGCTTCTAAAGGAACAGGCCGTAGCCCGCGTGGCTGCTGAAAAGGCCTCTGCAAAAGACCAGTATCAGAAAGCTTCTGAGGCTGGCGATCCGGCGGCAATGGCCGCTGCTGTGGAGCGGTTGAGCAAACTTGCCTCTGAAGAACGGGATATTGAGAATTATCAACCCCGTCCATTTCAGCCTGCACCTCCGCCTGTTATTAATCAGGCCCCAGTGCATGATCCCAAGCTTCTCAAATGGGTCTCTGATAACCCGTGGTTTCAGCGCGACCGTCATATGACCAATTATGCAATGGCATTAGACGCGCGCCTTCAGGAGAAGGAGGGAATCCTTCCAACCTCAGACCTCTATTATAAGAGGATTGATGAGGCCATGCGAAAGGAATTCCCCGAACAATTCAGAGATTATCGGGCTGATGATGCTCAGCCTAGGGAACGGCGCCCGTCAATTGTCGCGCCTGCAGCGCGCCCGACAGGCACCGGTCCCACCCGCGTCACGCTAACCTCGTCACAGGTACAGGTAGCGAAGAAGCTAGGAATCACACCAGAGCAATATGCTCGTCAAGTGCTCAAGGAAAAAACTCGTGGTTGAAGAAAAGTTGAACCGCGCACCCCGTATTGCGGAAACCCGCGACCTAACACAACGTCGGAAAGGCTGGCAGCGTCCGACCTTGCTACCCGATCCCCCTGAAGATCCAGCATGGACCTACAAGTGGGTACGGGCTTCCACCCTTGGTGTGAGTGATCCCACCAATGTGAATGCCAAGCTGCGTGAAGGATGGGAATTTGTGAGTCCGGATGATCCGGTCGCACAGCATATCTATATGGTCCAGACCGATAAACCGGCAAGAGCCGGTACAATCGAGATTGGTGGCCTTATTCTTTGCAGAATCCCCAGAGAATTCGCAGCAGAGCGCAATGCACATTATCAGGGTGTGGCTGTCAAGCAGTTGGAATCATTTGATCAATCGTTCTTGAAGGATCAAGATCCTCGTATGCCGAAGAGCATCGAGCGGTCCTCCAAGATGTCCTCCTCTAAATAAGGTAATATAATATGCCCTCAACCGCTGCTCCTTACGGGTGCCTGCCCGTGAAGACGCTGGGTGGTGGCGCTCGTATTCAACGCACGCCGTATAAGATTCTCAATGGCTACACGACCTCGATTTTTTACGGGGATGTAGTCAAGTTGGGATCTGACGGCACGTGCCAGAAGGATACCGGCACCTCGACCGCCACTCCGCTTGGTATCTTTCTTGGATGCCAGTACACCGATTCGACCCTTGGTTTCATTTCGCGCCAGTATTGGCCAGCCTCCACCGTTGCAGCCGACGCAATCGCGTTTGTTGCAGACGACCCGGATATGGTGTTTATGGTCCAGTCCGCCAGCGCTGTTGCGCAGGCTGATCTTGGCCAGAACGCCGCCCTTGTACAGGGTTCCGGTTCCACCGCCACCGGCAAGTCGGCTGTCACCATTGGGTCGCTCAACACGAGTTCCACCCTCCCTGTCCGAATCATCGGTTTCAGTGAGTCCCCTCTCAACGCCCCCGGCGACACGTATTGCGATGTTCTTTGCATCTGGAATACGCCGTGGCTGCGTGTGGCAACAGGCGTCTAATAGGAGCTTGCAATGACCGCTATCTCAAGGTCCCAAGCTCTTAAGGAGCTTTTGCCCGGCCTCAACGCTCTCTTCGGGCTTGAGTACGATGGCTACGAAAACCAGCACACCGAGATCTATTCGGTGGAATCGTCTGATCGCTCGTTTGAAGAAGAGGTGAAGCTGTCTGGCTTCACTGCTGCTCCAGTCAAGCAGGAAGGCAATTCGGTTGTGTATGACACCGCACAAGAGTCGTTCACTGCCCGCTACACCCACGAAACTATTGCGATGGCCTTTGCTATCACCGAAGAGGCGATGGAAGACAATCTCTATGAGAAACTGTCTGCTCGCTACACCAAGGCGATGGCGAAGTCGATGGCCTACACCAAGCAGGTGAAGGCAGCGGCGTGGCTTAACAATGGCTTCTCTGGCTCCACCTACCTGACTGGTGAAGGCAACAACATCTTCGACACCGACCACGTAACTGTGGGTGGGACGCAGATTGCCAATCGCCCGTCCACCGCAGTGGACCTCAACGAAACCTCGCTGGAAGCAGCTGTGATTGCTATTCAGGCGTGGGTTGACGAACGTGGATTGCTAATCGCAGAGCAGCCGCGCAAGTTGATCATCCCGCCTGCGTTGCAGTTTGTGGCTACGCGACTTCTCGAAACTGAGAAGCGTGTCGGCACGGCGGACAATGACATCAATGCGATCAAGACCAACGGGGTAATTCCTGAAGGCTATCGTGTCAACAACTTCTTGACCGACACTGACGCATGGTTCATCAAAACCTCTGTCACCAACGGCTTCAAGCACTTTGTGCGTGTGCCGATTTCGACCTCGAATGAGGGCGACTTTGACACTGGCAACTTCCGCTATAAGGCGCGTGAACGCTACAGCTTCGGCGTATCGGATTATCTCGCCATGTATGGTTCTCCCGGCGCCTAATTTTAGGCCCGACAGGCAGGGGCTTCGGCCCCTGCTTCCTTTTTCTCATCTCCGCCTAATGCCGAAAGGTGGCAGCAGGTAGCTGTTGGGCGGATCATTACCTGAAAGACACACATGCCCACACATTTTCCTCGTGGTATCACGAACGTAAGCAAAGACACCCTTGCTGGCGCTTTCCCGGCCCCTTGGCGTCCTGCTGTTATCGAATACTTCAACGACTTTATGACCTACTCGGCTGGTGATTGGACTATCACCACGACCGAGGCGGGTGCTGGCGACGCTACCGAGGCTCTAAGCTCCTCAGCTGGGGCCGCTGGCGGATGGCTAGTCGTTACCAACGACGCCGCCGACGACGACAACGACTTCTTCCAGCTTGTTGGCGAGGCTTTCCGTTGGTCATCGACCACCCCGATGTGGTTTGGCGCCCGCTTCAAGGTGAGTGACGCCACACAGTCAGATGTTGTGTTTGGTCTCCAGATAACCGACACATCTCCCCTCGATGTCACCGACGGATTCACCTTCATTAAGGCCGACGGCTCTACCACGATGAATTTCTTGGTCGAGAAGAACAACACCGCCACGACCACAGCCGCAGGCACCCTTGCCGACAACACCTTTGTCACAGTTGGGTTCTTTTATAACCCGCTCGACGGACTGTTCCACATCTTCTGGAACGATGTCGAGGTCGCAACGTCTGTAGCCACAAACGCAGTTGATGATGAAGACCTGACCGTAAGCTTCGGCATCCAGAACGGTGAAGCAGTCGCAAAGGTCCTCACGGTCGATTGGATCTGGGCTGCACAGGCTCGCAACGACTTTAGCTGGAGCTAATTAGCTCTACTCTATTTCCTCCCTCACCTCTTTGTGCTCCCATCAGGCTTACAGGCTTGGTGGGAGTTTTTTTATTAATGGCCAAAGCTTCTAAGAAGCTGCCATTGTTTAAGGAACGAAAATAATGGCCACCATCACTCCGACCCGCTCTTCGGAGGGGGTTAATCAAACCGAAACTATTGTGTGGTCTGGCGCTGCCACCGGCGACACGATCAACAACGCAAAGCTTGAAACCATATCTGGTATCATGGGATGCGTTCAGGTGACCGGCACGTTTGGGTCCGCGACAGTGGTGTTGCAGGGCTCCAACGACGCCTCCAACTGGGTCACCCTCAAAGACACCACAGGTACAGCCATCTCTGTAACAAGTGATGGTATGGTAGATTTTTCTACCGCCTGTCTTTATATCCGCCCCGGCATCTCTGGTGGTACTGGCGACTCCCTTACAATCAGAGTGGTCTTGAGAGGCCAACGCTAATGGCTGCTGCTATGCGAGCTATTGCCGCCATTGTGAGAAGGCGCAACCGTACCACCACGACAGGTAGTTCTCCCGGCACCGGTGGTGCTGGTAGCCCAATGGGCCTTCTCCTAACCCTCACATATTCCTCATAATAAGGCACCACCTATATGGCTGATACAGCTATTGCAATCACTGCCGGTACAGGCACTAACGTAGATACTCGCACCGAAGGTACCAACGGCAATCATCGTCAGGTGATTGTGATTGGTGACCCAGCCACCAACGCAGGCGTGGCTCCGGTGGACGCCACTAATGGTTTGGCGGTACAGGTCATTCCAGCCCTACCAGCAGGCACTAATGCTATTGGTAAACTGGCAGCCAACTCTGGTGTTGACATTGGTGATGTCGATGTTACCAGCGTGATTGCTGGCACTGGCGCCACCAATCTCGGCAAGGCGGAAGATGCCGCGCATTCGTCTGGCGACACTGGTGTCATGATCCTTGCTGTTAGGCAAGACTCTGCTGCTGCTCTCGCTGGCACCACTGGTGATTACATTCCACTCACCACAACCGCTCTTGGCTCTCTCAGGACATCGGTCACCAAAGCCGACGGCACTGTTGTAGATCCCGTTGCAGCTGGCACGGCCACAATGTCTGGCTCCGTCCCCGTCACGCTCGCAACCGACGATACGCGCCTCAAACAAGGCCTTTACAACAAGAATGTGAGTGCGGCATTCACCACCCTAACTCGCCCGGCCAATACCACGGCTTATTCGGCGGGTGACAGCATCTCCGACAATGCCACGGCGGGCTCTGTCACGGCGCTTTCAGCAACTGTGTCTGATGTCAACGACGATCCGATCTTCATTGCTGATATTCTCATCAACTCAACTGACACAGGTCTTGCTGGTAAGAAACTACGTGCCAATGTTTTCAACTCTAATCCAACCTCTTCGTCCGGTGTTGGTGGTGGTGATAACGCCGCTTATAGCCAGAAGAAAGCAGGCTATATCGGTACATTTGTCGGTACGCTCGAAACCGGCTTTAGCGATGGTACGGTGGGCCGTTTGATACCGTCCTTCCGCGACACGAATTATACGCCAGCTGGCGGCTTTATTTTGACGGTCCCGACTTCCGGCGCCCGCACGCTTTACATCCAATATGTGGCAGAAGAAGCGTTCACGCCGTCTGCCAACTCCACCACGATCATTGCAACGGCTAGGGGCTGGCAGGCGAGGGCGGCCTGATGTTTGCCGCACCTCAACTTTTTATCCCGTCGTCCAGGCCCGCCGTAACTGCTTCGTGGACTCCGGCCAGCCTTGGGTCAGCGCTTAAGTTCTGGGTAAAACTTACCGATGGCGTGACGGGCGATCCCATATCGGCGCTTGCCGATCAGTCGGGAAATGGCATAAATCTTTCGCAGGCGAGCGGTCCTAACCAACCTGACTACCAGGCAACGGGGTTTAACAGCTCCTACCCAACCGCTGTTTACACGGCGAGCCAGCAACATGCGCTCGACAGCGCGTCTAATGCGCTAGCCTTTGGCGTGGCCACAATGTCAGTCTTTGTCGTCGGCACGATGACGACAAGTACACAAGCCTATGGCCGCATTGTCTCATTCAATACGGGCAGCGGTGACAACGGGGCCACAAGCGCATTTTGCATCACGCGCAATAACGTCGCCGACGAACTACTGTTCTTCAGTAACGGCAGTATTAAATTCACTCTGCCAATTACTGCCGCCGCCAATTCTCGCTTTGGTTGGGTTTGCAGTGGTTCGGCAGTCGCTGGCTATTTAAACGGATCGGCATCGGGAACGGCCGGGGCCGCCATGTCCAATACGCTCGGCACGGGCGCGCTCACAATTGGCAACGAAAATGGCGGCCCCACCGGCTGGGACGGAAAGGTCTGCGAGGTGCTGATAACCAACACTGCCGTCGACGCCACCACCATCACAAATATGGATAATTACTTCAAATCGAAGTGGGGCCTATGACCCTTCAGTTTCGCGCAGGCGTCGTCAACAGCGGCTGGCAGTCCACCAAGATCGGTGGTGGCGGATGGGTCACGGGGCTCGATATTGCCGCCGATGGCACGAAGGTGTGCCGAACCGACGTGGGCGGGGCGTATTATTACAACGCCTCCTCGGGGCGTTGGGTTCAGCTTTTCCGCTCCGATACGATGTCATCGAGCGACTACTACATCGCTGCGATCTATGGCTGTTATGCCATCGCCATCGCGCCATCTGATACGAACATTTTCTATGCCGTCTATGGGAACTACGTCTACAAGACAACAAACCGTGGCGCCTCGATGGTGCGCACGAATTTCTCGACCGTCGAAATGCCGTCCGGATCAGATGCCTCCGTGCGGGCTTGGGATGGGCATATGGCGGTCAACCCGTCCGACGCCAATCATGTTGTCCTTTGTACGCCGTCCAATGGCACCTTCCAGACATTCAACGGCGGGACATCATGGTCCGCTATCGGGGACATCCCGGCTGCGACTTACACGGAGTCCGGCTACCCGGCTGGCGGTCAGGCGATCTTCGTTTCCTCAAGCGAGATTATAGTTTGCTCCCCCGGCAATGGGATGTATCGCTCGACAAACACGGGCACGTCATTCTCAGCAATGACAGGCGACCCAACGCAGATTTCCAATTGGGACAAGAAGCCAAACGGCGAGGTCTGGGCTTGTGCGGTCCCAACCACAGGCACAAATCTCTGGAAATGCGTTTCGGGAACATGGACCAATGTAACATCTGGTGGGCCTTCGGCGTGCTGGTCGGTAGCCTGTGACCCGAACGATAACAACAAGCTGTTCACGTTCTCTGCGGGCCTCATAAACAGCTTTTCCTCAACCGATGGCGGGACGACTTGGGTTGGGCCTTATGGCACCCATGCCCTGACTGCTTCAGACATTCCCTGGCTCGCATCGAGCGTGAACGGCGATACGTACTTCGCGCAAGGCAATACAAAATTCGACAAGACGAATGGCCGCATTTATGCAGGCGAAGGCATCGGCGTTTTCTACTGCACGCATCCGACTTCTGCCGCGACTGTTACCTGGACTTCGCAGACGCTCGGCATCGAGGAACTTCCGGTCAACAAGATACTGAGCCCTATCGGCGGGTCTTATACACTCATTGGCGGCTGGGATCGGCCTATATTTACTCTAACCGATCAGACCAACTATCCATCCAACTACGGCCCGAACCACGACAATCAAATCATCATGTGCTGGGACATGGCGGTCTCGCCATTAAATCCCAACCATATCGTTGCTATTGTGAATTGGTCTGCTGTCGATGAAAGTTGCTACTCGACCGACGGCGGCTTGACGTGGACGGAATTCGCAACAAAGCCCGCCAAGGTTCCGCCGAATGCTGCTGCCAAGAAAGGCGGTTGCATTGCGTGCTGCTCTATCGACAAGATAGTCTGGGTTCCTTCGAATAATGCCGACCCGTATTACACATTGGATCGCGGCGCGACATGGACGAAGCTTTCGCTATCCGGCGTTCCGGCCGCTGTCGATGATGGCTCTGTCATCACGGGCTGGGGGCAGGCGTACTACTATAGCCGGTTCATCGTCACGGTCGATACGTCCGTTTCCGATACCTACTACATGTTCAATCATCTGGACGCTGGCGACGGGGGCGGCGTCTGGAAATCAACTGACGCAGGCGTGAACTGGACTCGTGTCTATGCGGGTCAGTTCTCGACCACTACGGGTGCAGGAAGCTATTTCGAATGCGCGCCCGGAAAGACGGGCCATCTTTGGTACGCCACCGGAAATGTAGGCACGGCTGATCAGGCGAACCCGTCAGGTGTTGCATTCTGGCGCAGCACGGATGGCGGTGTGTCTTGGGATTATCTCTCCCATGGAGCTTATTCTACCAGCCCGGTCGTCAATGAAGTTCATTGTTTTGGCTTTGGGGCAACCAAATCCGGCGCATCATATCCCACGCTATGGATGGTCGGTTGGATTAGTAACGTATACGGGATTTATCGCAGCATCGATGCTGGCGTGACCTTCACAAAGGTTGGTGATTTCCCCATGGGGCTGTTAGGGCCTTTGGCGAGTATCCGTGGCGACGGTAACAATTGGAACAAGTGCTACGTTTCCATCGTCGGACAAGGGGCCGCTACTTTCACCGCATGATTACTTCCCATGGGCGCGACGTAATCACAAACGAGTCCCTAAGTCAACGAGAGCGGCCCGGCGGAGATTCGACCTTCCGCCGAGCGATTATGCTTGGGCTTACTACAATCCCTAGGGTTTCTTGACAATGACCGATACTGGTGAACGAATAACTCGGCTAGAAACAAAACAAGAGCATCTAGAATCCACAATTGACGAAATGTCAGAGAAACTTGATAAGATCTACAACATCCTTACCAAGGCTGAAGGCATCACATGGTTTGTGGTGGGGGTTGCTGGGGTTATTGGTTTTGTGGTAGGCAGCTGGAAAACAATCGTTGGATGGATTTCCACATGACCAAGAAAAATACACAAGATCTTCCATCCTGCGAACATTGCGGTTTGGACGGAGATCCTGTGGTTCCGTGGGGAATTGGGCCACACCACTGGCTTCATCATAAATGTAGATTAGATTTCTTTCAAAAGATTGGCTTGTTAAAAGATGTCAGTGGCAAGCTTTGATTTATCTGAAATAATGGAAGAGGCTTTCGAGCGGGCTGGGGTTGAGATTAGGTCTGGTTATGACCTTCGTAAAGCTCGTAGATGTTTTAACCTTTTGACCCTTGAATGGGCTAATCGGGGATTTAATCTTTGGACAGTGGAGGAAAACACCACATCCCTTGTGGCCGGTACCGCCTCCTACACATTCTCCTCCGACACCGTTGACTTGATTGATCATGTGCTTCGGGACAACGGATCTGATTATCGCATCACGCGCATAAAACTATCAGAATATGCATCTAAGAATGACAAGGACATGGAAGGGCGTCCTTCTCAGGTTTATGTGCAGAGACTTGCATCCTCCACTATCGCCACACTCTGGCCGGTACCAAGCTCTTCTTCCTATGAATTGATTAGTTGGAACCTCATTGCTATTGATGCCCTTGCTTCTGGCAACGGTTCAGGTACCAGCCCTGACATTCCGGCTCGCTTTATTCCTGCTCTCACTAGTGGGTTGGCGTTTCATGTGGCGCAGTCTTACGCAGAAAGCGCTCCAAGAATTCCATTCTTGCAGAGTGAATATGACCGGCAATGGGAGTTGGCGGCTGGTGAGGATAGAGATCGTAGCACTGTGAGATTGGTGCCGGGGATATCGAGGTTTTAATGGCCCAAGCATTTGCAAGCGGTAAAGAGGCTTGGGGCGAGTGCGATAGGTGTGGCTGGAGGGTGCTACTTAATAGCCTGAAGTATGAAACATCTAATGGCGTTAGCACTGGCCTAAAGGTGTGCAGGGAGTGTTTTGATCCAGAGCATCCACAAGATGACATTGATAAGCTCGATACATCAGATGCTATATCTCTACAAGACCCGCGCCCTGATAAGGATAGGTTATCTTCAACGTCATATTTTGGCTGGAACCCGGTAGGCAATCAACTGACCGGCATTTCAATCTATATCAACAATATATCTATCACAACTTCTTAAGGAATAATTAAAATGCCAGCAGGTGATCCGGGTGGAAATTTTGCCGGGACGGGCGGCTATGGCGGTAATTTTGGTGGCTATGGTGGTGCGTCTAACCAATCTGGCTCCGGAGGCTATGGCGGGACAGGCGGCTGGGGTGGCCAGTTCGGTGCAGGTGGCTTCACCTCTGGATTAACAGGCGCTGGCGGCATGAACCCCAACGGCCTTGGTAATGGTTCCATGTATGGTCGTCCGGGCGCTCCGTCGATGGGGACAGGTTGGCCGGGTGTTGGAAATATGCGCGGCTATGGCTCCGTAACTCCGACATCGGCCACACCGCCCAAAAAGGTGCCGGGTCTTCCACCTACCCCGCCGCCCCCTCAAACGCTCCCTACAGCGCCCCCCGCCTTCAACTACAACAACTGGGTCCACGGCACTGTCCTTGGCTTTCCCGGAGCAACTCCGGATTTCGATAGCCCAACCTATACCGGCAACTATAATTCAACGCAGTGGCCTAGTGCTGGTGTGGGTAGTGGTACGGGAATCCCCGCCGGTATCAACGACGTTCCACATGATGGCTATCAGAATTTCAATGGTGCCTATGGCAACCAAGGATCTATTGGTGGATCGATGGGTGGTATGCCGGGTGGATTGGGTGGGTTCGCTTGTGGTGGATTGGTGAGGGGCTACGCCAACGGCGGCATGGTTAGAAACCAGCCAATGATGGTTAATAGGCAGGGTGCTGGGGTACCGATGCCAGTGAGAGCCCCGCTTCCTTGGACGGTGAGAATGCCAGCGGTCAATCCTGTTTGGCAAAACCTAACTGGCAATGGCAACGGTTCTCAGGTCCCCACAGGCCAAGGCACAAACCCCGGCGGTAATTCCGGAGAACCGGGTGGATGGGGTGGAGCATTTGCCAACGGCGGAATGGTTGGAAGGCCAGATATGGGGGATCGCATCGGCACTTGGCGCAACATGCTCGGCAAGGGGGCGCCGGGTTTTAATCGGCCCGGTGCAGGCTCTGTGCCGGGCTTTTCTAATGGTGGTCCAATTGGCCGCCCCGAACGGCGTTTAGTCCCGATGGGACCATCAGCCACCAATGATCATCTTAATATGACCAATGATCAGGTGCCAAGCCATCCATGGCGGTTAGCTATGTTGAATGGCTTTCTACGCAATCCCGGTCCCGGATCCGGAACACCACCAGATGGAGGTGGTGGCGGTGGAACGGGCGGAGGGGGTACTGGAGGTGGCGGTGGAACGGGCGGAGGAGGCACAGGTGGTGGCCCCGGAACGGGCACCAATGTTGGAATGTGGACTTGGAAGCCCGGTGATCTAACCGGCATTGGTCCTTATGGCCCCACGCAGTATTTCGGTAACTTCTTGCCATGACATACGATGAATTGGTTCAGGCGGTAAAGGATTATCTTGAGACCGATGAAACCACGTTCAATGATAATATAGATCTATTTATCAAGCTTGCAGAGGAAGACATTGCTCGAAAGGTGCAGCTACCGGCCTTTAGGGAGCGCAGCACCGGTACCCTCACAGCCAGCAGCCCATACCTGACAACCCCCACCGATTTCCTGTCTGTGTATGAACTGATGGTCACGGTGTCTGGCACACAAACAACCCTTCTGCGAAAGGATGTCTCATACATTGCAGAAGCCTACCCAACATCAACAACTGGCACTCCTAAATATTATGGGCTCTTTGACGAAGACACCCTTATCTTGGCTCCCACCCCAGCAAGCGGATACACAGTTACGCTGGACTATTTTAGACAACCAGCAAGTCTCGTCACCGACACTGACGGTACATGGGTGTCCGAGAATGCCACAAACGCCCTGCTCTTTGGCACCGTTGTTCAAGCCTACGGATTCTTAAAGGGCTCCCCGGATTTAATGGGTGTCTACGCTACTGCGTATAGCAACGCCATCGATTCGCTGAGTGGTTTGGGTGAGGGCTTGAAGAAGAAGGATTCTTATCGCCACGGTGAAAGAAGGGTACCGGCGTAGTTCCGGTACATTGTACCTATAGATGATATACCAAGGACCAACCAATTCATTCCTATTAGAGTTGATCCAAGGCATCCATGATCTAGATGCGGATTCTCTTAAGATAGCCCTATATAGCTCAAGTGCTGATTTGGGTCTCTCCACCACGGCCTACACCACCACTGGTGAGGTGGTTGCTAGTGGTTACACCGCAGGTGGTGCATCTTTAACTGCCACATTAGCCAACTCCAACAACACGGCTTATATGGACTTTTCCGATGTGACGTGGAGTGCTTCCTTGACCGCAAGGGGTGCCTTGGTGTATAATAGTTCAAAAGCCAATCGCTCCATTATGGTGCTGGATTTTGGCACAGATAAAACCTCAACCTCAACATTCTCTATTGTGTTTCCCGCCCCACCCAACGCTGTGATGGTGTTAAAGATGGGCGGAGATTATTTCCCTATAGGTATATAACATGGCCACCTTCACCAAATACGAAACATTTGTGGAAAACCTCTGCAACAAGCTGATTGACGCATTTGGCTCCACGGACACATGGAAGGCCATAATTCACACGGATGCTCCGGTTGTTGCCACAGACAATGCGGTGTCTGACCTTACCCAGATTTCTGGTTCCAATGGCTACACCACTGGTGGCACCTCCATCTCCTATAACTCAACCCGCTCTGGCGGTACAGTAACAGCCACCGCCACTGACGTGGTGTGGACTGCATCTGGTGGTAACTTGGGTGCCTCCACCACAGGCCGCTACTTCACCATCTACGATGACACCTCTGCAGCTGACAACGTGCTGTGTTCCTATGATTACTCTACCACCTTCACGGTTGCATCGGGAGAAACCATGACTTTGGATTTTGGCGCCAGCCTATTTACCTTATCCTAACAATGGATGAAGATCTTATTGCCGCCCTAAGAAAAGCTGGAGAGAAGGCGGGGGGAGATCCCGGCCATCTGTTGGCTTGCAATCGCACCCCCGTTACAAAGGTGCAGCATCTCTTGCCTATAAAATATATAGAGACACTGGAGCACAACCAGCAAATATCCTCTTGCTGCCGTCATCCAGAGAACCATGAAATAGCGGCGTTCTATTCCGAGCCAAGCCAATCAGCACCGGATGTGTATATATTCTTTTGCACATGCGGGCGAAAGCATCGCCGTTTATGTGTGGGGCAGGGGGTTCCGAATGACCCCGACCGTCAAGAGAAGAGGCCATTCTGGGATATTAGGTAAGTGGCCAGCTATAAAACAACCCTCACTGACACCACTAATGTCAGCATAGGCGGAACCTATACCTTCACTGCTGTCGATATTGGAACAGCTTCCGCAAACAGGGTTGTAGTGGTTGGGCAGGTGGCCCCCTCCGGCACCAACAACACCATCACGGTTGGTGGAACTAGCTGTACACTAATTGTCAAGAACGGTGCCGCTTCCCTGTATGCAGCTAAGGTAGCGTCGGGAGCCACTGCTGATATCATCGTGACGGTAGCGAGCGCGTCTTGTTCCAGAATAGCGCTTCCGGTGTGGGTTGGTTACACATCGGATATCGCCACTGGCTTGGATAGTGGAGCCACAAATGCAGGCACCACTTCCAGTGCAGTTGTGAGTGATATTGAGGTAGCTCCGGGGGGGTTTTTGTGTGCCGTTGGGACGCAGTTTAATACATCTGGATCAACACTATCTGGATCATGGTCTGGCACAGATTCAATCACAGAGAACGTGGATTCTGAGTTAGAGGGCACCTCGATATATGGTGGTTATTTAATTGCCTCCACCACGCAATCTAGCACCACCGGGGACTTCACCCTAACCGCCAGCCTGAGCGGCAGTAAACAAGCTGCAGTGGTGAGTTTCAGTGGCATAGTGCTGTCTGCTGCTGCCGGTTCATATTCATTAACTGGAACAGCCTCCACACCACTTCATGGGTTTGTGTTGGGTGCTGCCTCTGGATCTTATGCTCTCACCGGCACAGCTGCAACTCCAACCTACGACACAACCAAAAAGATAATAGCCGATGCTGGCTCGTATTCACTAACGGGCAGTTCGGCATCCCTGCTTCACGGATGGTTACCGTCGGCTGGGTCTGGTTCATATTCACTAACCGGATCTGCTGCCACCGCAGTGTATAGCAAAATCCTAACGGTTGACTCCATTATGTACACACTGACTGGCTCTGACGCAGATTCGTTTATCACCGATAGATGGACACCAGCCACAGACTCACAGACACCAGCATGGTCCAATGATTCCGATACCCAAACACCAGCTTGGACCCCGGTAGATGACACTCAAACACCAAATTGGTCTTAATTAATGCCCTCGACATACTCCACTCGTTTAAGATTTGAGAATATTGCCACTGGCGATCAAAGCGGTACATGGGGTGATAGCACAAACAACAACATTGGCACCCTGATCGAGGAGGCCATTGCCGGTATGGCGTCCGTGACGCACTCTGATGCTGCGTCATACACCCTCACGTCCAACAACGCAGCTTCTGATGAAGCCCGCTGTATGATCATTAAGGTGGGCGGTACTCTCACTGCGCAGAGGAACGTGGTGTGTCCGTCTGTTCAAAAGATCTATCTTGTATTCAACAATACAAGTGGCGGGAACGCAATCACATTCAAAACCTCTGGCGGTACCGGAGTTGACATCTCCAATGGTGCAAGGCGTTGGGTGTATTGTGATGGCACAAATGTGTTGAATGCAGAAACGGCCATTGCTCTCAGCAATCTAAGCATTTCTGGGGCCACCTCCCTAACAGGCGCCGACACCGCTGACACCATTCCAATCTACGACACTTCAGCCACCAGCAACAAGCAGGTGAGCTTCGGGGAGTTGATGAAGGCGATCAACACGCTTTCTGCTGAGACCGGCGTGGACACTGCCGACTCGGTGCTGTTGTATGATTCCAGCGCATCCACCGCAGACAAGGCAACTGTCAATGAATTGTTTAAAGCAGTTAACACATTCACAGCAGAAACTGCTGTTGACACTGCTGATGTGCTTTATCTATATGACACTTCTGCCACTACTGCTGATAAGGCCACAGTTAACAACCTATTTAAGGGAGTTAGCACCTTCACGGCCCTCACTGCTGTGGACACAGCTGACTCCCTCTTTATCTACGACACATCGGCCACGAGCGCACTCCGCTGCACGGTTAATGAGCTATTCAAAGCGGTCAGTTCGTTCACTGCCGAAACTGCCGTTGACAGTGCAGACGTGCTGCCCCTCTACGACACGAGTGCCGCCACCGCAGATTCTGCCACAGTGGCTCAGTTATTTAAGGCTGTCTCAACCTTAACAGAAGACACCACGCCCGATTCTTCCAACGACTTTGTGCTGAGCTATGATGCCTCCGCCACTGCTGCCAAGAAGGTGAAGATCTCCAATCTTGCATCAGCCGCGCCGAGCGCTGCATCTCAGGCACAAATGGAGGCTGCAGCATCATCCTCTGTTTATAGCGCTCCGTCCAATCAGCAATATCATCCACTCCATCCCAAGGCTTGGGCACTCATCAATAACAACGGAACCGCCAGCATCACTACTGGCAGCGGGGTGACTTCTGTTAGCCGGAGCAGCACCGGTATTGTTGTTGTGAACTGGACAACCTCTTTCTCCACTGCAAATTATGCGGTCATCGTGACTGGTGGGCAGAGCAGCACACAAGCTTGTGTTAGCACATTTGCCACCGGTAGCGCTACCATTAGAACCACGGATCTCAGCGGTACGCTTCAAGATAGAGATTTCTGTATTGTGGCCCTTGGCGATCAATAAGGATAAATAATATGCGCTATATTGTTGGGTTGTTTCTGTTTGTGGCCATTATGTTTATGTGGGTAATGGGTGGAGTTCCTGCGTCAGCAGATATGTCTCAGGGTAGCCTTAACAGGCAGATAGACTCTACCAATTTCTTAGTTGGGTATGATGATAAGTTTTGGTGCTCTGCCACCCTCATTGATAAGAAGCGTGGGATTATTTTAACAGCATCACATTGTGTGGAGCCGCTTAAAGAGCAATTCAAAGAACCTGTGGAGCTTCGCCCAGACGGTACGTGGGGATACAAGTGGAAGGTTGGGTACCGAACCATGCTTCTGGCTCAGACCAAATACAACTCCCGCTATGAATCAGCCGGTAGACTGTATTGGAATGCTGAATTGGTTGGAATGGACTATGTGAGTGATTTGGCGGTCGTGAAGATTAGGCCGGAACAGCTTAAGGATTATAAGTTTAAGAGACAAGTTTATCTTGCGGAGCCATATAGCGTGAAGAGGGGAGATCAGGCAATCACCGTTGGTAATCCACAGATGCTTGAGGCTCAGTATTGCCTCACAAGCGTGAGGAGTGTCAATACCAGAATTCCGGTTGGTGCCAATGGTGATTTGCGCACGATTATTGTGGAGGGGTGTGTGTACCCAGGTCAATCTGGTGGCGCTCTTCTTAACATGGATGGAAGGTTGATTGGTGTGACCAATTGGGGTGGTGGTGGATTAGGGGCAGCATCCCCTGTGGAAGGTGTGATAAATTTTCTCAAGAGAATCGGCTTGTGGGCCGATCTACCTAGGCCGAAAAGAAAATGAACAGAGCAGAACTTTTTGCTGGTGCTAGGAAAATCCTAGGACCGCTCTCCCAAACCCAGACCGATAGCATTGACGCGATCCTCAATGCTTGCCTGATGTATGGAGTAAAAGATGCTCGTCAGATTTCTTATATTATGGCAACTGTTCAACATGAAGTTGGGAAGCCGTTCAAGCCGATCAAAGAAAAAGGCAGCAAGGAGTATCTGTCCAAATACGACACAGGAGCATTAGCCAAGGCCCTTGGCAATACCCCTGAAGCCGATGGAGATGGAATTAAATACGCTGGTCGCGGTTTTGTGCAACTGACCGGTCGCGCCAACTATGAGAAGTTTAAGAAGATCTTAGGAATTGATCTTGTTGCAGATCCAGATCTGGCACTTAAAACAGAAGTGGCAGCCAAGATCCTTGTGTTTGGAATGGCCAAAGGCACCTTCACAGGTAAGAAGCTGTCTGATTATTTCAACGCTTCCACAGCAGATTGGATCAACGCTCGCAAGATTGTTAACAAACTTGACCAAGCAACAAAGATCGCAGGCTACGCCAAAGTTTGGATGGAAGCCGTAGATGCGGCTATTAGAAAGCCAGCACCAGAGATTGCCCCCGTCGCCGCGCCGGAAGAGAAGGAAGAAACGCCGCTTCCAGCCCCGCCAATCAAACACAAAAAGAAAACCCTCTGGGCAACCATAACCACCGGCTTTGCCACCATTGCTGCCTTCTTCTCTAATATGCCGTGGCAGATTGTCGCCATACTCGCAGCTGTGCTACTCGTGTTGGGCATCTTTATGCTGATCAAATACGATGATGAGATCAAGTCTTGGTTTAAGGAGCAGGAATAATGGGTCTGCTCTTTAAGCTTCTTGGCGGTGGTGTTATAGAGAGCGTGGTTAATGGGGTGTTTGGATTGGTGCAACAAATCGGTGCTAATCAGATTACCCGCGAAATGATCAAGGCATCTGTGACCAAGGCTGTTATCACTGCCTTCTCCGAAGTCACGGAACAGCAGGCAAATGTGGTGCTGGCGGAGATAAGAGGGGAGGATTGGCTTCAGCGTAATTGGCGCCCGATGGTGGCGCTCGCGTTTGCGTTCTCTTATCTCTTTGTAATAATCATGTATCCGTTCATGGCAGCATGGCACATCTTGCCTGTGGTGAAGTTTGGTGAGATTGGCCTGCAGAATATGTTCGAACTCACTATGGTGTGTGTGGGTGGGTATATTGCTGGCAGAAGCTTGGAGAAGATTGCTGGATCAATAATGGGCAAGTGGTGGAAATGACGCTAGGCTATGACTCTGTATTGGCTGAAGTGGCGGCATCATATGGGCTGGATGTGAATGGGGAATCCGACCTAAACAAGGCTCGGAAGAACCCAGCCCGCGCCAAGATCAATGGCGGCCTGACAGTTAGTCAGGAGGACTTCTGTAGGTATGTGGCCAATGGCACCCCCCTCACCGCAGCCTATCGCAAAGCCTTCCCCAATGTCACGACATCTAATCAAGATACCGTGTATCAGAGGGCCTATAAGCTGTGCAAGAAGGATAAAATAAAGGAGAGGATAGATAACCTTCTGAAGGAACGCGAAGCTAGTGCAGTAAATGATTATGCCAGAATAAGGCAGTTTGTTGTGGATAGATTGCAGCTCGAAGCAATCGATCAAAAGAACTCCGGGTCTGCAAGGGTTAGGGCACTAGAACTACTTGGCAGGATTGACAAGATCCAGTTGTTTGCGGAAACTAGCGGAGAAGAAGCTGCAGCCACCAAGGCTAGCGGCGATATCCTGACCGAGCTTCAGTCTCGGTTGACCAAGCTCCTTGGCAATTCTGCTATCGTGGATATCACGCCAGCACAGGAAATCGAAGATCTTTCTTGCAAAGATGAGATTTCTCCTATAAAATAGGAGAGGAGCAACAACAGCTTGGGGGCACATTGACCACCATCCTTGTTATAGGTGATACCCACGCAAAGCCGGGGTACCATAATAAGAGAGCGGAGTGGTTGGGTAGGTTGATCTTAGATGTTAAGCCAGACACGGTGGTTCATATCGGGGATGGGCCTGACATGGAATCTCTGTCCTCCTATGACCGAGGCACCAAGAGCTTTGAGGGCCGCACATATAAAGCGGACATAGACGCCCATCTAGATTTTCAGGATCGCTTGTGGTCCACGGTGAAGGCTCAGAAGAAAGCCCTACCTAGGCGGGTTTACTGTGTGGGCAACCATGATCAACGCATTGAAAAAGCCATCAATGTGCAGAGAGAATTGGATGGCCTGATAAGCATAAAGGACCTAGAGCTAGAACGCTTCTACACCGACGTGGTGCCCTACAATGGAAGCACTCCCGGTGTTATTGCTATAGAGAATATTGCTTTCTCACATTTCCTAATCTCTGGCACAAAAGGACAGGCGGTGGCAGGAGAAAACCACGCCCGCTCCCTAATCCTCAAGGGTTTGAGCAGCGCAGTGGTTGGGCATTCCCACACTCGCGATTTCAGCACCCGCACTAATGTTCTGGGCAAGAAGCTCTGCGCAGCAGTGGTGGGATGTTATTTCGATCATGAGCCCGACTATGCTGGCAACGCCAACGCAATCTGGTGGCGCGGCATCACGGTACTAAGGAATGTGGAGGATGGTTATTTTGATCCACAGTTCATTGGACTAGAAACCATTAAGACCCATTATGGTGTTAAGTAAGTTAAAGATTAGGCCCGGTATTGTTCGTGACACTACCGACTACGCACAGATGGGGGGATGGGTTGACGGAAATAGAATCCGCTTCCATAACGGCTATCCAGAGTCCATCAGGGGATGGGAGAAAGCAACCAACGAAGCGTTTCTTGGAATTTGCCGAACGCTATATAAATTTGCCGATAATAGTGGAAACATATATACTGCTATAGGCACATCTAAGAAATTCTATATTGAGAGTGGCGGAGATCTAACCGACATCACTCCCCTCCGAGACACCAATGCTCTCGGTGCTAACCCAATAGCCACAACCAACACGTCCTCCATTATCACCATCACTGATGTGGCGCATGGTGCCTATGTTGGTGACTATGTGATTGTGAGTGGGGCCACTGCATTCAACGGTATTGCCTCTGGGGCACTCAACCAAGAGATGGTGGTTCTGACTGTCCCCACAGCGAACACATTCACGGTGGATACCGGAGACGCAGCGTCGGCCACAGGCTCTGGCGGTGGTGCCGGTGTTTCCGTGCAGTATTTATATTACACTGGTGTGAATAGCACCATCTATGGTACGGGTTGGGGCACGGGAACTTGGGGTCGCGGAACGTGGGGATCGTCTTATGTCTCCACCATAGCCACCGACACACTCCGTATCTGGTCGTGTGACAATTTCGGGGAAGATCTGGTATTAAACCCCCGCAATGGCCCGGTGTTTTATTGGGACGCAACCACCCCCACCGCCCGCGCTATTGAAATCAGCGGTTTGTCCGGTTCCTCAGACACCCCGGAGATCGCTATCCGGGTGTTGGTGGCGCAGCAATCCAGACATGTAATTGCCTTCGGTGCCAACACTCTTGGCACTTCCGTTCAGGATAAGATGTTGGTAAGATGGTCATCCAGTGAGGATGCTGGTGATTGGACCCCCACAACCACCAACACTGCTGGTGATTATCCCCTTAACCGTGGTAGCGAAATCATCACGGCGGTGCAGTTGAGGTCTGATATTGTGATATTCACAGACCAATCAATGTACCTGATGCAGTATATTGGCGGTCAATACGTGTTTGGCTTCACGGTGATTGCAAACAACGTGTATGTTGCTGGCTTCAATGCCGTTGCCACAATCGGTGACGTGGCGTATTGGTATGGGTCTGCTGGCTTCTATTATTATGATGGACGTGTGCAGTTTTTGGATTGCCCCATATCCGCATATCTGGCACAGGATATTGACTCCACGAACGGGGACAAAATATATGCCTGTACCAATACATTGCGCAATGAAATTACATGGTTCTACCAGAGCCGCGATAGCGCCACGGATGAGGTAGATAAATATGTCTCCTACAACTACCAAGAAGGCGTGTGGTACTACGGTAGTCTTGCCCGTACAGCTTGGATCGAGGACACTATTAGTGTCTATCCGATTGCCGCCGCGACCGACGGCTACATCTACTCCCACGAAGGAGTTGAAACCGATGGCGAAAGTACACCGGCTGGAGATGTGGGAGCGTGGATACAGTCTGGTCCTATTGAAGTAGAGAACGGTGACAACTTTGTGTTTGTGGATAGATTTATCCCAGACATTAATTTCGATGGTTCTCTAGACTCCGTAACTCCGTCGGTGGACTTTACCTTATCAGCTCGCAACTGGCCGGGCGGTGCTTCTTTCGATGAAGAAACCCAGAACATTACTCGCTTAACAGTTAGCCCCACCACCTACACTAATAAGAAGAATGTCCGCTTACGCGGGCGTTCCATTGCTATCAGAGCTGATAGCGGTGGAACGGGTTCGATGTGGCGGCTTGGGGATATCAGGGCAGAATTCAGACCGGATGGTTCAAAGTGAAACTGTGTATATTTTGGTATTGTGTTTCCACGTTTGCTATTATTACTGTGTCTGTGTTGATAAGCCATAGTTTTGGTTATGATATATTGTTTGATTGGCCTTGGTATTATCAGGCTGTTATGTTGGGTTACGTTGCATCTAATATCTTTCTTGTAATAAGAGTGCACATGGTTGCCCAAGAATGAACTCCACATGGCCAACTCCCAATCTTCCAAAGCCGGGCAAAGAATATAATCAGGCAGATATGAACCAGCTTGTTCAGGCAATTGAGCAGGCATTCAATCGGCTAAGGTCGCGCGGTTTAATAGAGGTGCAGCGGGTTAATATATCTCAACTCCCCACTAGCTCTGCTGGTCTTAGGTCTGGGGATCTCTGGAACGACACCGGTACTGTGAAGGTGGTGTGATGGATATTTCTAAAGAAAACGCTAGCACTAACATCAATGATCTAACTGGGCCATTTTCATTAGAAGATTTTTTGCAAGGTCTCGATCAGCCAGCTATCCAATACAACAAGCCAGCTATTCAAGTATATCCCGGCCTCTCTCCGGACATTGTGGATAATGCCAATATCAAGAAATCCCGTAAGGGCGATAAGATGACCAAACCAAAAAGAACCGGCCCACCTGAATTATATGGCCGCAATGGTGACGACACCATGCTGCATATCTCCAAGGGAGAATTGCAGGGCCTTGCCTCTTTGGCCCCCGGCGGGTTGACCACTAACCCAGACACTGGATACCCAGAAGCCTTCAACCTGTGGCCGGTACTTGCGGGACTTGCGATAGGCGGTCTTGGTGCCATGTTCCTTCCGGCAATGCTCCCGGCGGCAGCCGGAGCCCTTGGCATTGGCGGCACCGCTGCAGGCGCTGGCGCTGCTGGAGCTGCGGGTGGTTTGGCTGGACTGGGTGCCATTGGTGCTGGCGAAGCTGGCCTAGCCTCCACACTTGGTGGAGCCGCACTTCTCCCCGCTGCAACTGAATCTGTGGCTGGCCTAGGCACTGCCGCAAGCGCATTGGGAGGTGGCGCCGCAGGCGCCATGGCCGCTCCTGCGTGGGGCCTTGGTGGAGTGGCTGGTGGTATTGGGAACTGGATGATGAACAACCCCCTCCCCACAATGGTGATGGGTAGCGGTATCTATGATGCCATGACCGCACAGAGCCCAAAGAAATATAAGGACAAATACACCCCGGCACCAGAGATGAAAATGGTGAGAAAGCGGTACCAGCCCGGCGACACTAATGTGGATGGCGGTAACTACCTGTGGTTTGGTCAGCCTGAATATGTGCCTATGTATGCCGAAGGCGGCATGATCAATCAACCTCAGGGTATGGGATCTCTGCAAGATGTTGGTGGAGAAGACGCCACAAGGCAGTTTGATAGAGAGATTGTGAAGATGGCTATGGAGGCTATAGCCGGTCGTAGCACCGACCCTGAGGGAGATATCGGCAGGTTTGTGCAGAGGTTTGGTAGACAGGCGCTGGCGGATCTTGCTGGCAAGATGGGTGGTGGAATGTCGCAAGCTGCTGGCAACGGGCGCCTCATTCAAGGCCCCGGAACTGGCACCTCTGACAGCATTCCCGGTGTTATAAAAGACACGGGTCAACCTATTGCAGTAAGCAATGGCGAATATATTATGCCAGCTAAAGCAGTTCGTAAACACGGATTAGCAGCAATGGAAAAGATGGCGCATGGCTAACGGACTCACCGCAGTTCCGAAAGAATACGTGGCAAGGATGTGGCCCGAAGTGGTGGACCATCTTCAAATGGCAGTCGATGAATCCCATGGCAAAGCCATTGCGGTGGATATCTTGGAGCGCTTGTTATCAGGAGACTACGGGCTATGGGTTTGGCTTTCCGACAATAATGTGGTGGCCAGCTTTGTCACGCAAATCATAAAATACCCCCAACGCAAATCACTTGGCATACCATTCATTGGTGGGGATCCGCATCGCATGACAGAGTGGTTCACGCCCTCTCTTGCGGTGTTCGAGGATTATGCCAAAAAAGAAGGCTGCGACATGATTGAAGGCTACGGTCGCAGAGCTTGGCTTAAATATGTGGAGCCAGCCGGATTTGGAGTGGGATATATAGCATTTGAGAAATACCTAAAGGAATAAACAATGTCAAGTAAGGGCGGAGGAAGCAGTGGAGGTACCTCCACTGTCACCCAGACCAATCTCCCCGAATATGCCCGTCCATATTTTGAACGGCTTATGTCGGAAGGCGAAGCCTTAACCAACGAACCATATCAAGCATATCAAGGCCCGCGCTTGGCTGGCTTCACGCCAGACATGCTCAACGCCCAGCAAGGGGTTCGTGACCTTGTTGATTATGGCACTCCCAATATAGATGCTGCCACAGGAATGGTCAATAGCTCGGTGGCTGGAGCCACTGGCAACTATGACCCGCACACCTATGACTATCTGAGTGCCAATCCAAATGCGCGTGTTGGATACGATGATTACCAGAATCTCTTCAACACATTCTACAACTCCAACACACAGAATGTGCTGGATGTGCAGAAGCAGCAGGCGCTTCTAGATTTCCAGCGTCAGGGCATTGATCGGAATAGTGCCGCAGTGAGGGCTGGTGCATTTGGTGGATCAAGGCAGGCAGTGGGTAATTATTTGGCCGAAGAGGGTATGCTTAATCGGCAGAATGATATTGAGGCTCAGGGTCTATACAATGCTTGGAACTCCGCCACCTCTAATGCAATCGATGCACAGAAATATAACATCGACCAGAACCTGAGGGCACAGCTTGCCAATCAGGGTCAATACATGACGGCACAGCAGGCCACTGACGCCAGCAATCAATACAACGCCGATCTTGGTATTAGGAGTGGGCAGCTTGGACTTCAGGGTGCCGGTCTCTTAAATGACCTTGAAAAATCCCGCTATGATATCACCACTGGTGGTCTAAAGGACCTTGCCGCAGTGGGGCAAGATTGGCAACAGTTGTCACAGGCTGGGCTTGACCTGCAGTTTGAGGACTTCCTGAACCAGCGTGATTACCCGCGTCAGAACCTTGAGTTTCTATCCGGGTTACTGCGGGGCGTTCCCACGTCAGTGAACCAGAGCGTCAGCACCACTCAGAATATTAGCCCGGCGTCCAGTCTTCTTGGATCGGGATTGTCGGCCTATGCTTTGTCCCAGTTGATGGGCTCCGGTACACAAACCACCTAATTGGATTTCTTTCATGATCAATCCCGGCATATTTAAATCCTTATCCGATCCTCAGTTGCAGCAATATGCAATGTCCGGTAAGCCGGGGTCGGTGATGGCTATCGATGAGCTGGGTCAACGCCAGCGTCTTCGCTCGTCGGTACAGGTTCCGGTACAACACAGCACAGTGGAGGCTCAGCAGGGCTTCGCCTCTGGCGGGTTGGTTGATGGCGGACCATCCGACTTCGCTGATTGGTGGTATGGGCGTGTCAATGATTATTGGAAGAACCGCAAGAAGGCTTTCGAGGAATCCCCCCGCGCCACACAGGGTGGTGGATCGGTGGCTACCGAAGCGCTTCATGAGTGGTTCCCAAGGTCTGGGCTTGATGAAGCCATCAACGGCCCTCCAATGCCTCGCTCTCCATATGCCCCAGAGTTGACACCTCCTCCCGTAGAGCAGCCCCCGAATATGGGCGGCATGTCATTCACTCCTCCCCTTCCGGCACAAATGCCGGTGGCGCAGGTTCCGGCCCCGGTAGTAGCCGCACCGGCTGGTGTCGGTGGCCTCACTATGCAGGATGTGCTCGCTATGCAAGGCGGCGTACAGAATCCCCCCGCCCCGAATGTGGGTGGGTTGAGTGCTGCATATCTGGCCGAAGCACAGAAGCAGCGCGAAGATGCCAAGTGGCTGTCTCTATTGCAAGCAGGCGGCACTATCATGTCTTCCCCAACATCAGTTGGGGCTGCTGTGGGGGCTGGCATTCAATCGGGGGTTTCCGACTATGGCAAGCGCATGGCGGATTATCAGAGGGCGCTTGGCGACGTGATGCAGATTGACCAGCAGAGCGCAGCCATGACGCAGCGCTGGAATGAGTCCAATGCTGACCGGGCGGCACAGTTGGCAAGTCAGGACAAATCAATTGCGGCGGCTGCTGCCATGCAGAACCAAAGGATTGCCGCTGACAAAGATGCTCTCGCTTCTCAACTGGCCGCTCAGAAGGATGTCGCCAGCATTAGGACGGGACCGAGGGGTGATATATTGGCCAAGGCTCGCAAGGATGCCTTGGAGTTTGTGAAGGAAGCCCGCGAGAATGGGGCTATCACCTCTCCGGAAGATATGTACCGGATCTACAATAACAAAGTACAAGAAATCCTGCAGCAATATATCTCGACCGGTGTTAGTGCAGAAGATGACTCCTCCGCAGTGGATATTTCGGACAAATGAGCCAGCAAGCGGTCTCGGTTCTGGCGAACCTGCAAAGCTATGATGAGTAGTTGATGGGCACCTATGTTGCATATGACCCTTGGGGAAAATCTTACACCTTCAAAATCAAGGGAGACACCCCATCTCCCACAGAAATGGATCGCGCCCGCAGTCATATGGGCCTGCCACCTCTCGCACCTTCCGAAGGAGACGGCCTTCTTTCTGACCTTTCTACTGCCGTAAAGAGTGGGGTTGGTGGATTACAGGCTGGGGCTGGTTGGCTCACTGGCATTGATAGCTGGGAGCAGGCTGGCAAGGCAAGGCAGGATGAAGCTGCCCGCGAGATGTCTCCCGCCTCCACGCAGGCACAAGCAAAAGGCATATTCGGTGGTGGTGGATTAAGGGCTCTGGCTCTTGGTGCTGCTGAAACAGCCCCACAGATTGTGCCGTCATTAGCTGCCGCAGCGGTTAGTCCGTTTATCGCCCCAGAAGGTGCCATGGCTGCTGCCGGTGGGGCAATCCTCAGGTTTCTTCCTCGCATCGCCACCGGTGCCATTGAACGCTACGCCGCCGCAGAAGGCGTGACAGCCGCAGCAAAAGCAGGTGAGTTGGTGGCTGGCGCGTTGGGCGGCGCTGGTATTGAGGGGTTGTTGTCCGCTGGCATGAATGGACAGCAGGCTAAAGAAGCAGTGCTGACCCTAGCCAGAGAAGCGCCGAATGAATTCAAGAATAGTGAGGTTGGTTCAAGAATGCTGGCTAAGTGGGGCGGTGACTATGGCAAGGCTGCGGAAGCCGCTGCCAATGAGATTGCTAATGGCATAGCTCTCAAAACCGGCGCTGTGGCTGCCATCACTTCGTTGCCGGGTGCGGCAATAGAGGCAGCTCTTCTTAGGAATATTGGAAAAGGCACCGCGTCTTCAATGCTTGGTGGTGCTATTCGAGGGGCTGGCCTAAGCGCCGCACAGGAGGGTGGGGAAGAAGCCATTCAAAGTGGCTATGAGCAAGCGGTGACAAGCCAAGATATAGCCAAAGCTGGCGGTCCTCAGGGCACATGGGGGGATGTCGCAAAAGCGGCTCTTGAGGGTGGTACCCTTGGTGCTGTGGTGGGAGGTGGGGTAGGTGGCCTCGCCGGAGGTGGCGCGTCCCTTGGCCGCAATGAAGCCACAGTGAATAAGGACCTTGAGAACTATCTAGCTTCTCAAGCACTACCCCCCAACCCTCCCCCGCAGGCACAGTTACAGCTTTCGCCCGATGACCAAGCTGCTGCAATGCCCTTCAGGGTGGTGGCAAGCACCGATGGGATGGCTTCGGATGGTTCCCCGATTGGTCTTAAGTGGAATATTGTGGGTACCAACACCGGTCAGATCTATGGCACATTCCCCAATAGGAATGCGGCAGTGGAGGCGGCGTCACAGCACATAGCTAGCCTTTCATCGCCGCAGGATTATGCTCGCACAAGGGGTTTTGAAAAAGCTCAGGGCGTGGCATTGACCCCCGAACAGGGGGGCATTGCCATTCCTCCGGCGATCAAGCCCGATATATCTTCCAGTGCCGAATTGGTGCACAACCCGGCTCGCATGGCCCCTCCTCTTAAGCCAGCCTATTCCGGGGTGGAGGATCGTTATCGGAACTTCGTAAACAACCAACGCCCAGCCCTATCCACCCCTATTGAAGGCACCTCCGGCACCGCCACCGCCTCACAACAGGCTCCCATGCCCGTTAAGGAGGTCCTACAGACACAAGGACAGCCGGTGGGGTGGACCACTGGCGAAGCCACGGGAAGGCTCACAGCGCCTCTTAAAATGGCCGCAAACCCCCTCACCAATGTGAAGGGTATGGCGCCAATGCCCCTCACCGAGATAGGGGATCAGGTAGCCATTGATGGTGCTTTGCCGCTTGAGGCCCTTAAGACCCAACTAACTCCTGTTCAGGCGCCCCTATCCGGTACACAGACCACACAGGTAAATCCAGATATCCAGCTAGTAAGGCCACCCACCCAGCGTTACGTGGCTAAGGACCGCAATGGCAAGAACCTTGGGCTGTTCTTAACAGAACAGGAAGCCAAGTCATGGATGCCGGATGGTGGTTCGGTTAAGTCTGAGATAGTGGCTCCTCCCACCAAACAGGAAGCCACCGTCGCTCAAGATAGCCTAAAGGCCCTCTTGCAGAAAAGACTGTCCGGATATGGCCTAGATGACATCTCCCTTAATCTTCAAGATAGTTTGGGCAAGAACTCTGACGGGCAAGATATCCTTGGCATGTACAGGGATAAGGTGATAAGCATTGCAACAGGGGCATATTCTCCCAAGCTAAATAACCAGCAACTGGCCGATGTGTTGAGTGGGGTGGTGGACCACGAAGCCACCCATGCCCTAAAGGAGCGCGGCTTCTTCTCTCCATCTGAATGGAAACTCCTATCCCAGTTTGTACAGAAGAAGAAATTCATAGACGAAAAAGGCAAGGAGAAGAGCTTCACTTGGTGGGATCATGCAGTGGGGGTAAATCCCAATCTGTCTGATGACAATGTCATAGAAGAGGCGGTGGCCAATGCATTCAAGGCTTGGACCAAGCACAAGAATGTGGCCCCCGGTACAGTGGGGGGTGTCTTTAGCAGGCTCGTGCAGTTTTTCAAAACTCTGGGTGGTGCCATCAATGATAGCGGGGTGAGGAATATCTTTGCCAAGATTGAGGCTGGTGACACAAAGGTGCCGAGTGCGCCTTCGGCGCCCCCGGTAGCTCCACCACCCTCAGTCCCCAAGTTCATGGTCAATCCTACTGGCACAGTCGGTGCTCGCATTCCCCCAGCAGAGCGGGGCTATTTCGACTCCTATAGAGACAGTTTATATTATGGCGCTGCCTATGACAGCATTGCCAAGGCAGTGGCTGTGCCATCGAGATTGCTTGGGATTGGTAAGATCTTTGGATTGCAGGGCAAAGAACTTGACTCTGCTATTTCTCAATGGCTAGACCAGTCCGTGTGGAAACCATTCCAGAGTGGCAAGCTACCAGTTGGTAGGTTCTTGGATTCCCTGAAAGAAGCCGGTGGTTTTATAACCCCCGGCATGAATCCCTATTTGCTGAAGGACCTCACTCCCACCGCCACATCCACTGAAATCAAGAGGGCGTGGGAACGGATCTTCGATCCAGCCATCAAGGCCACCAGAGCCATTCCATTCTCCGAAGCTGATATGACATCGCTGGCTTCTGTTAACCCGGAAGCACAGCACTTCATGGAGATGCACCCCATTGGGTCACAGGGTGCCATGGCTTTGTATCTGTATTCAAGACATGCGCCAGAACGGAACGCTGAAATGGAACGGCGCTCCAAAGGAACCCTTGTCGCTGGCTCAGGCCTCACAACAGACGCCGCCAATCAGATCCAATCATGGTTCTCTAATCACCCCACATTCAATCAGGTGCAGGCTGCTGCCGATCTTTGGTATGAAGGCATCAAAGATATGCGCAGGGTCCAGATTCAGTATGGCACCACCCCCGATTATGAGGCCGAAGAGGCAGATCAGCCGCGCTATCAATGGTATGTGCCATTGCGTGGGTTCTTGGAAGACGCCGGTCGGGAGGAGGATGAGGTTGCTTACATGGGGCGCGGTAGCTCCATCTATGGCCGCGAGTCTCCGTCCGCCACTGGCCGCAGCACCCAAGCCGGTAAGATTTTAGAATCCATCATGGCTATGCACACTGCTGCTGTGGTGAGAGGACATCGCAACAGAGAGGGGCAGGCGTTTGCAAAGCTAATCCGGGAGAATAAAGATATTGAAATAGGTGGGGTGAAGCTAAGCTCGGTTATCAGGGAGCTTGATAGAGCGCCACAGAAATTTGTGTATGATGATAACACCGGATATATCAGGCAGGTGGTTGACCCGCGCTATAAGAACAGGGATGACATCTTTATAGCAAAGGAAGGAGGGGTGGAACAGATCTTTGAGGGGCCAAAAGAAATAATGATGGCCATGCGTGGCACAAGTGGTATGCCAGCTGGTAATATTGAGAAGGCCATTAAGGCTCTTTCGGTGTACACAAGGTACATCGGGCGTTTGGCGACTTCCCTCAACCCGGAATTCTTGCTCTCCAATATTCCCCGCGACTTGATCAATGCTCACCTCAATTCCTATGGCATTAAGGGAATTGATAACTCTGTTATTCTCAAAGAATTCGCTCCGGCATTGAAGGATATCTGGAACACCCTTCGCACTGGAGAGGCGCGCGGCAAGTATGGAGATTTGTATAGGAAGCTGCAGGAACTTGGTGGCACCACCGAATCTCTTGGTCTTCGCACCACCGACGATATCACCAGAGAGCTTCGCAATGAATTGATGGGCGGTCCATCGAAGATGAAGAGTGCCGTGAAGAAGCTTGGTGAGTTTATCGAAAACAACAACACCGCTGCAGAAAACGCTTCTCGCGTGGTGGTGTTTGATATGGTGAGACAAGCTCGCAATGCGGAGATTGATAGCCTCATAGCGAAGGGGGCCATAGATCAAAATCAAGCGCAGGACATGCGCGACAATGCCGATCTTGAGGCTGCCGGTGCTGCCAAGAACTTAACCGTGAACTTTGATGAAGGTGGTACAGCTCGCACCGCAGTCAACGCTCTCTACCTATTCTTCAACGCATCTATCCAAGGCACGTTCGGTATCCTTGGTGCTCTCGGTAGGTCTGGTAAGGCTCGTAAGATTGTGGGTGGTATCTTGGCTGGAGGGGTGATAATGGACCTAATGAACTCCGCCCTGTCTGGTGAAGATGACCAAGGCCGCTCCTACTATGATAGCATTCCAGATTATATCTTGGAACGCAACTTAGTTGTGATGATCCCCGGCACCTCGACAATGATCAAGATTCCCATGCCCTATGGCTACAACGCCATTTGGAACACTGGGAGATCCATAAGCAAGGTTATGAGAGGAAAGCAAACCCCGTTGGATGGTGTGGGAAGCGCGGCATGGACGCTTGCCGAATCACTAAATCCTTTGGGTGGCTCTCAGAGCTTTTTCAATTTCTTGGCCCCTACAGTGTTTGATCCCTTTGTGGATCTTGCCAACAACAAAGACTATTCCGATAGGCCGATCTACCCAGAAGCATCTGGGTTTGGTGCAGAGAAGCCAATGCACATGCAATATTGGAATGACACCAACCCTCTATGGGTTTGGGCGGCCAATCAGCTTGCTGTTGGCAGCACCGATAACATCTCAAGCCCGGTGCCTTGGTTGGAGATTAGCCCCAACCAATTGGAATATGCCTTTGATTATTTACTGGGTGGGGCGGGTGTGTTTGTGACTCGCACACTGGGAACAGGATACAATGTGCTCGCGGGAAATGACCCCACCAAAGAGATAAGTTGGAACGATATACCACTGGCTCGCAAGCTTGTTTCTGCCACCACTAGCCGGAATGATCTTGGCCAGTACATGGACTACCGAAAGAATCTGTTGCAGATTGACAAGGAGCTTAAAACTGCCCGTGAGGCCGGAGATTTCAATTCGGTTCGCCAAGCTCGCTCCACCTATGCTCGTCAACTGGCAGTGATGGAGCAATTCAAGAATCTTGATAAGCGCCGCTCTAGCATTTCAAAAAAGATACGCGAGCTACAATCATCCCGTACGATGGATGAGGGGCAGAAATATCAAGCCATTAAATCTCTAAAGCTACAGGCGGATAGGATTGTGGGGCAGGCTAACAAGATAGCAGAGAGTGCTGGTTTGTAACCATCGCTGGTTTATAATAGCTTGGGTAGCCATATCAAAGCTTGGAGAGCAATCCAAACAACCCAATACACCTTCACGCATGTCATAAATCGGGCGTGGCGGCGGCGCGACTTAGCAACTTCATTCATTAAGTCTTGCATCCTTTCTGCCGCATAGTTGATATACATCTTGGGATGTGGCGGAGGCATCATATTCTGCAAGCCTTGTTGTGTCAGCTGATTAATAGCTGCCTGCACCAAGGCCGGATTCATGGCCTGCCTATGAGAAAGGTTTGCAACCACATTCCCTTGATTGGTGAAGATCAATCCACCAGCTTGTTGATTATATTGATTAGTCATCCGCTCCCTCATCTGAAGAGAATTCATCATCATCGAACATATAGGGGCTATCACCATCCCAGTAGGCCCTCTCTAGGGGATTGTTCTTTTTGATTATGAGGTTCTTGAGGGCCTTAGATGGGGAGTCCCACCATTCCTCCTGTTTCTTTTTGTAGAGGCGTTCCCTGTGAATGCGGTATTTATTAACCCTACTCACAGACTTCAGCGCAGCCACATCAAGATCTAGGCCGTTGTCTGTGCTATCTGGGTATAGCACAGCACGCTCCCACATTCTCTCTCTAACATGGGAGGGTATGATACCCACTGCCTTAAGCACAGTGTGATGCAATGAAGCTTTTTCCAGAACCTTCTTTCTCTTGAAGAAATATTTTGCTGCGTTGGAAAGCTCTTTCACGGTCCCCACACTTTCTTCCTTGCCACCGATAAATGCCCCAGCTGATCCAATCACGCTAGCCGCTGGCGGCACCGCAGGTGCAACTGTGATGATGCCAGCCTTAGCTGCTGCCCCACCACCAAACAGACCACCAAGCAATCCAGAAAAACTACGTCTGTTCAATCTGCTCTCTCCTCTAAATTGGGGAACATTCTTTTCAGCACTTCCCTACCAGACTCATCGGGGAATGCAAGTGGGAAATCTTTGTGCAATTCCTTGCACTTAGTGCATTCGATATCTTCTTCCAAGAAGAACGCACAAAGGGGATGGTGGCGCATGATCAACCCCCCCTAAGAGATTTGATGAGCAGCGACATATCAGCAAACACTCGCTTCCTAAGCTCTTTAGCTTCTTTCTTGAAGCGTGGTCTTTTTTTCCACAACTGACGCTTAAGCTTCTTGTTCAATTGACCTCTCCTATTTACATGGTTTAATCCACTTGGCCGCTTCCTGATGAGGCATATACCTTAACTCCCTTGTAAGGCGGAAACCCAGCCAATTGTTGACCCACATTGGGTACCTTGCCAACATGTATCGGTTTGCTAGTTGGTTACCTAACGAAGTTGAGCCCCACGCAGAATGGAACGCGAACCTAGCATTAGGTCCAATACACAACCGATCATTTGGCACCGACAGGAAGAGGGTGCAGGCGCTAGCACACTCCCCCATTATCCTGACATTATATCCGATATCAATGATTGTGTTGATGGCCTTGGCATATTCCAACACATACCCGCCACCATCATCATACACGGTGATTGAGCCACGGGTTGGGCTAATAAGGTATGCCGCTGCCATCGCAGCAATCGCCGCAACAATCCATCTACTCATTGCAGCTTGCCCGTGGTTGGCTTAAAGCGAGGCCACCCAACCTGATCACAGAATTCTTCTGCATATTGATTCTTGGGATCTATCTTAGCGTCCACATAATAGTAGTAGTTGTTGCAGAATATCTTTATTCTAGCAGAAGTGGAGGAAGCGTATATGCCTAGCGTCATTGACGCCATAAACAAACCAATTGCCAGTATAAGCAAACACCACAACAAGAATATTGCATCTGCTTCTTTCGTCATACCACTCTCCTATCGTTTAAGATTGTGTCCAATCCTTGCGTGACCCGCGCAATACGGTGATTTTCCATCGACTGGAAGGCCGCAAAATTTCGCGGGGGAATCCAAAACAACCGGCCATTTACATCCGCAGTTATCGGTGTGATTGATTGACATCTGTCCATCCACAGCCGTGGAGGTTGCCCAATTCTTTACAATCGGGGTGTCTGGTGCCACTTTCTTTTTCATCGCATCATCCTATTTGTTGGGAAATTGTATCACATTACCATCACAGCTTGGTGATTCTTTGTTTTGTTCTTTTGGTGGTAACGGTTTGTCGTGGGGCTCTTTGAAATACAACTGGTGTCCATATGGACACCAGAAGGCAGTGCTAGAATTTCTCATTGCCACAACAAACAACGGCATTGGCACGTAGAATGTGCAGCCACAAGTAGCGCACACGACATCCTCAAATTCATCCTCTCCCTTCACATCACTTTCCTTTCCTTGATTTTGCTGCTTGCTGCACTTCAACTTTGTTGATAGGTGGTCCACATCCATCAAACTTCTTGCACACCAATGCAACAGCCTCGACAGGGCTAGCGCCCATCGCCATTGCTCCCATCGCGTATTCATCGCCGGTCCCTATAGCGTGACCGGCGGCAGGCACCGTGAACGAGGCTGCCGACCAAGGCTTGTTATAGATTTCCAGTAGATATCCAGTGTGTCCATTCCATGCCCAAAGGATTGTGTTAGGAGATTTATTGGGATAGTGTGGTTCCAGAAGCCATTCGGCAAGAGTTTCGGAGTCCATGGAATTCATGAAGCGCTGCCATTTTTGCACTTCACCGCAACTACCGCAACCACCAGCGAACATGCCGGAGGTGGATGTGATTGGTACCACCTTCTTGAATTTCAGCCCACTCTTCATCGCTCCGTTGGTGACCTGAGAATCCCAGCTACACACACCCCCCTTAAAAGCAATGATTGTCATGCTATCCCCATTGTTACAAGCCGTGCGGCTGTTCCAATTTTACCATATCTATACCACGGCTGTCACAAGATTGACCATCCTTCCACACACAATATGTGACGGGAATCCAATAAAGAATACAGGGCCATGCGTTGGATTTTCTAAAGGGTTCTAAACTTTGATCTGGCAACCCCATGAAATAGCGTGGTATCAAGCAGGAACAACTCATTTCACTGCCTCTCTTTTCATGGTATAGGTGAGTTTGGAGCAATGATCCCATCTACCGTGGGTTGGGCTGTATTGATGTGTCCACCACCCAAATCCCCCACTGCCAGATATGCTATCGCCAACATAGAGGATGCCGTGCTTTTCTGGACAATCTAATGATGAGTACCACCCCTCCTTCGGCAATATTCTCATAAGACAACTACAAGTCATCTATCCTCTCCTCCCTGCAATCTGATCTAGCGCGCATACAATACGCAAATGGCTCACCACTGTTCTGCACTGTCCACCAAAGGCCTGTGGTCCGCTTAGATCTAAACAGACCAATACCCGCGCTCTCACTTAATGGGTAACTAGTGTGCACAGACTCAATCAGGCAGCTACAAGCGGGTGGTGATTTCATTCCAAAGCTATCTTGTGTCATCGCCGTTTTCCCATATGTAGTAGGATGGAGGAAATGCCCATGTTTCATCTGGGCTAGCATATGGTTGGTAAACCATTCTCCATCTTCCCCACATCCACACCACGCATGGCTGATAATATGAATCAGACCACTCTGCTGGTGAGCCAAGATTGGGGGTAAGGCAACTGCATAAGGCTTCGCCAGAAGCCTGATATTCGGGGCTCACCGTACCCACTCCCTGCGTTGTGTCAAGTATCTGCAATGTTTGTTGGAATCAAAACTTTTCCAAGTTTCTTTCTCAAATGGCTCCCAATATATAGATCCTCTGGTTAGGCTCGGTGGTCCCACATATCCCCAATATGTGCAGTTGGTGTGCCTGTGCATCAAACAACTACACAGCGGTGGCTCTCTATCCTTGTCCATCCATCATCTCTTCATCTTCAGTACAGCATTCTTCGCCATCTTGACTTGATCCACCTTATCGGTGTAGGCCTGTACCATCGCCACCGTGGTGTGGCCGCTCATTGACATGATTTCATGGGGGGTGGCTCCGCCTTCAGCAAGGGCTACGCAAGCGGCTTTCCTAATACCATGGAATGATGGCTTGTATTTCGGTACAAGTCTTCGGTACAAAACCCTATAACTGCAATCATGAATGCGACGCCCTCCCACCACATATTCCCCCCTCACCTCTATCTTATCAAGAATATCCTGAAGCTCTGGGTGGATTGGAATAATCAATTCCCGACCAGTTTTGCGCTGGGTGAGCTTGATTACTCCGTTATCAATCTGGTCCCATTTCAAATCCAACACATCACTAAGGCGTTGAGCTGTGAAGAAGCCGATTGCCATCGCCAACGCCACGTTGCTGGTGGTCGCCAATGGAAAATAATGCTCTAGTTCCTTGATGTCCCATGCCTCTCTGGCTGTTGAACCACTTCTCTCAAACTTGAACTGTTTGGTAGTGTGGCCTTGATTTTGGCACCAAGTCATAAATCTATTAACCGCCACCCCAAATGTGTTTCCGGCACCTCCACCAAGGGAGGCATGGATCTTAGCCACTACAGACTGGTCAAGATCGGCAAGAGGAATGTTTGGAAGCAATGCAAGATATCGGCTGTATGCCCGCTGTGTTTGGAATGCCAAGGCATCCCATTCCTTAGAGCGCCAGAATTCATTTCTCAGGCTGTGCAAGTTCATCTGGTGTTTCCTCCTTCAGTGAGGTAAGGTAGGTGGCTTCAATATCGGTTATACTGAGATAACAGCTTGTGTTTTTTATATCTCTTGGCCACCAAAGATTTTTAGGGAAGGATGATGGGGTTCCAATATACACACCACCGATCCGGCGTTCTGTGATCAAACAACTACAGCACCACATGCTCTTCTTTTGGTTTTTGTATTTCACTGTACCACCTATTCTTGCTACGTTGAACCTCACTGGTAAACCACACCACAAACGTGGCGTGGCCATGTATGATTGCATTTGGGTGTTGAGTTGTACTCCATCTACCCAATACAGTATTGTGCAACAAGCAGCTACAGAAGGAACCCTCTTTTGTGCGCTTCACCAAACTTCTCCATCTGAAAATTGAACCTCGCTCTGGCTGCCGGATCATTGGCTAGCACCTTCCTGCTCACCACCCCTATCCTCTCACAAAGCACTGCAGCTGCCTCATCTTCGTTGGCGACATCCTCGCCAAACTCCAGCTTAAGCCATTTCCAAAACCGAGGTTCCCTACACACCAGTCCAGCCCTCTTCAGAGCACGTATGCCATCTTCCTGATCTGGGCTTGCAACCGGATTACCATTGTCATCCATCTCCACCATGACAACCTTATACTTTGTGCCAATGGGAGATGTCATTATCTCCGCAGGCACTGACGATGGTTCTAATCCCAACCTCAGCACATACCCATCCTTAATGGATTGGGCTATGCCGATCTTGATAGCCTCCAACACAAGGCTAATTTCTTTCACGTTGTAGGTGTCATCCATCCCAGTCTTCCTTGAAGGTGGTTAATTCAACTCCCCTGTAATGATTCTGATCCTTTCGATCAAAGATCAGAACCAGAGTCCACGACCTGTTAATCCATCTCTCAATTCCCCAACCATCTATAGTGGTTTCTCCTCTATTGCTCTTGCGGGAAGATCCCATTGCCAATCTTCTGCTGGTCCGTAGTAGTGGCCCTCGATCCATTTAAACGCCATGAATGGTGGGTCTGGTTCATTCAATATTATCCCGGATTGGTGGGGTACTGGCTTTAACCATATTATGGCAGTGCATTTCACAACACAATCCTCTCTCTTGTCATGGCGCCGGTGGTGATCCAATTTGGTGCATCGTCATTATCACGTGCTGGATTTACCACTGCTATTTTGCAACAATGCTTGCAATGCAATGCATCACCATCACCACAATCCTCTCCGTTACCTACCGCCGGTATCAAACAACTCGCCAGCCCACCTTGGGTATGCTTCTTCACCATCCTCATTGATCCACTTCACTGGTATATCGTTCTGCTTCGCAAACGCTAGTTCCTCTTTCACTCCCTTGCTGTCAGCAATTCCCTCCATGTCCAAGATCCACAGTTCACTACATGTTGCCAAGATCGAAAGATTGAGATGAGACCAAGATGCGGCGTCACTTGGAAGTCTGTATTCCCTAGCGACATTGTGCCATGCGGCTATAGGGCAATGCAGCACAACCCCCTTACGGAACAGCCTTGCTGCCACCGCCGCCACTATGCGGTAGCGCCGCTGTTCCACAAACACATCCCCACTAGTGTAGGCTGATGCCAGATAAATAATCAATCCCCACACTCCCGCGCACCAAAATCTCGCTCCTTATACAGGAGCGTTTCTTCTACATAGTTGTTCAGAACAACTCTCTTAATGGTGGTTGTGCCAAGGCCCATCACTGCGTATTGGCGGTGCCTTGCGATGTTCTCTTGATCGCTCCACTCTGGAATGGGTGTGATAGTCAATAAACTATATTTGCGCGAAGAGATCGGTATCCAAGTCAATTGTTTCTTTCTCCATATAAATACGGTCATTATAACCCCCACAATCCACAATACGATCTTGGTGGGTGTCTTGAGGACAAGGGTGTTCTGGGTTTTCAGCCATCACCGCCACATAACAATCATGCCACCCAGATGGGAAATAATGTGGTGGCTCATGGTTTCTGGTGTCGCCATTGAATATGTGGGTTATGCAGCTACAGCTCAAGGTCTTCATCCACCCATGTAACATCATACCAACAACCACCCATTTCAAAACCGGGTTCTTCCCAATATATATGCCCACGATATGGGCCAACAAAATTCCACCTCTCATCACCCCAATTGCTCGCAACATCTTGATGTGGCCAAGCTGGGTGTGCGCGACGGGCTAATATGCAGGTACTCACTGCGTTCGGCTCGATCTTCGATCTCGTCATTCCACCTCCTCCCGAAGAATCTCCCTATATGGATACCACCTTCTCACGACCCTACTACCCCATAGCTTAGAACCACCATATGTACAAGACATCCAACCTGCATTCTTGTCGGCCCATACATGGGGAGGGGTGTATCCAATGCTCTCGCATATCTCCCTGATAATCAAACAACTGCTCAACCCTTGCTTTGCCAAAGCATCCTCCACCCACCACTTGTGCGATTCCATCCCTTTAGATACAATGTACCGGAAGCCCTCATCTCCTTCACTACCTTCAGCGCCACAATCCTGTTGAAGCCAGCGTGTTCCGCCAACAGTTCGTCTATAGATGCCCCCTCTCTAGCCCTCTCCATTATCTTCTGTCTGATTAGTTCCATACGCACTCCTTAGCTTCTCTATCTCCACCCCCGGATCTACACCTTTCATCGACCACCACAAACTTTCATCGCCATAAGCATGAAGCTCCATGTGACATGTATGACAAAGAGGCAGGCACTGATCATCCCCCACCTTCAACCCAACCCCTATGGTTTCAAACACCCTGCAATGATGTGCCTCAGAATAGGGTGATCCGCACCCAAGGCAAGCGTGAGTGCGGACCCATTTCATGTAGGTCTTAGACCTGTATCTCGGCTTCTTTAGAATGGCAGTGGATCGCTCGGTTTACCGCCCCCTCCAAAACTGCGCCGCCCAGTACCGTAGCGTTGCTGGCGGGGTTGGAATGACTTGCCCTTAGGGTCTCCTTGCACATCCTTCACATCCGCTAGGAGAGAAATATAAACCCCGTAGTTACCCTCTTTTCGCCACCCAATCAATCGAATCTCAGGAAGATCGTTGCCCTTATCCATTTCCTCTTTAATGAAATCCAATAAATGCTTGTCAATCTTTAGGTATCCCCACATGTCTGGCGACTTATCTGACTTCTTTTGTTTTGCTTGGTTAAGTGTGCCGCTGCACGGATTGGTAGGACCGCCCCCGTTATTGTCACGCATTATTAATAAGTTCCTTCTTCCTATTTGTGAACGCACTTAGAAGGTCGCTATGGCCTTTTGGGTATGCATCTTTAAGCTCCTCTATGGTGGGAGCGTTTGCCTTGTAGAAAGAGTTTAGATCGTCAATAGAATTCTGTAACCCCACCCCAATCTCTAGCATTTGCGCTACATCCTCCCATGAACCATCAGTCTCTGGCTGGTTCGCTTTAGTGGGCTCAGTTATTACCGGAGGCGCCACTGTCTTAACTCCCTCCAATTCATCCGCGCTCGCATATTCTCCGCCAATAATCCCTAGTGCGGCAAGAGCCCTCCCAATTGCCTTTGTTTCACAGGCCTCTATTGCAGCCTGAGAATTAACCTGACCATCCCCCCGCATCGTTTCGGCGTGGCCGGTGCTCACTATCCTATTGTTGATAGCAATGCTGGCCTTAACCATCACCCTCTGACCATTTTGCTGTGCCCTGTCCAACACCTCCGTCACAATTGACGCAGCTTCCCCGTAGTGGCTACGGAACAGTGCCACGCGATCCTTCACCGCCACGTAGGCCTTGCCATTGATATCAATCTTGGTTAGTGCTCGCGCCTTCTCGATCAGGTTCCAAAGACCTATTTCTTTGGGGGCAGAATTCGGCAACCCCGCAGAAGTTGGAGGCGCAACGTCTCGATTTTCCATGTTTTTCCTTCACTAGCAATCCATTCTGGTTCGCATATTGTTCTGCCTCCTCTCTTGTGTCAACAACCTTTTTGGCCCGCTTCCCATTCTCCTTATAAATTCCCCACTTACTGGGTTCGGCCCACCTCTCTTCCCCACTGCAGGGGGGTGGGGTGGATCTCTTGTGCAACAGCACCCTGCCAAGCACATATGCGTCTTGTACCTCAGGTACCCAAAGAGGAATAGAGATTTTTATCACAGGAGATTGTGGATATCCACTGCCTCTTAAGGCCTCCTTGCGCTGCCAGTCCCTGAGGATCGCCCAGATCGTGAGGGAGGAGGTGGGTAGGCCCTTTGCTTTGCGGCGAAGCCAAGCATAGCAATTGAGTTGCCGTTCCCATTCTGGTTTCTCTTGAGTTGCCGCCCACACACTAGTGACTTTGTAATCCTCGATAGCACCATCATCTTGCACATCCACTCCGCCACTGATAACCCACCCAGCACATCTGGCATATAACCTCTCTTCTGTCACAACATCCTCTCTGGCATGTTCCAGTAGGCTATGAACTGCGGTCCCAAGAAGGGACCACACCCTTTCTGACACATCCACAGATAGGGAGTCCTTGTGCTTCTCCCTTAGGTGCCTGACCTGAGGCGCGTCAATGAGTTGTGTCACGGAAATATCCGCGTTACCCCGGCTGTATTTATCGGAGGCAGCTGCCCTTGCGATAGCTTCTGGCAGACCATGATTGTTGGTGTACCTAATTTATTACCTCCGGGGTTATTGGTGGCATGGTGGCAACGTAGCCATCATCACCCATGAGATGGCCGGATTTAGAAGTGACGGCGCTTCTTTTTTGTCCATATATCACAACAGCAGAATATGTGTCGTGGGTCATGAAATAGCTCACGATCCATACATTCCACCCATTCACCATGATGGCACGAAGATAGGTTCTGTCGTGGAAATGGGCAGTCAAGCAAGAGCACATTGGTTTGCGTCGAAATATCTTGAATATTTTTCCTAGGAGATGTATCATGGCGTATGCGATCCTTATCTTATACCATATTGGGAGAGGCCGCAAGCAAATCCAATAGCAGCCGAATTGTGTGGAGAGGAAGGCGTCCAAGAATTATCAAAAGCCAAAAGGCTCTTGATTTTTCCGGCAAGGTAAAAGCACAATGCAAGCCAGCCAAGAGGTTGCTGGAGGGTGACCTGAAGATTGTGGTGGATATTTGGTACAAAACCCGTAGACCGGACCTAGATGAATCCCTAGTGCTAGATTGCCTACAAGGAATTGCCTACAAGAATGACAGACAAATCAAAGAAAAGCATGTCTATCACCACCTCGACCGAAACAATCCCAGAGTCTCTATCACCATCACACAAATATAACGATCCGGAGGCCGAGCTTATCACCCTCCGAAGGCTTTGGGTAGCTGTGGTGGACCAAGTAATATCAGATGCTTTGATAGAAGATCAGAAAGATGAGCTGTATCAATGGCTGTTATCTGGCGACTATGACAAGGTGGTGGAGTTGGCGCAGATAGCAGATTTCAAAGAAGATCTATTCCACATCTTACAAGCCAAGGGGGCTAAAGCCCTTGTGTTAGCCGATCAACTGAAGCGAAGAATTCTTCCGCAACATCTACTGGTATAAACTCTCTAAACAAGACACCATCGTTGCCCATTATTAAGCCACCTCTTGTCATCATCCAGTAAAAAAGATCTTTATGCCTGACCTCTGGTCTGTGTGGACTAACCACTGAGTTACCAAAATCCTCAATTAACAACAAACAGCTGCATGTCATAATGGGTCTTCTCTTGTCAGTCCATAATAAATCAAGCCATGGCCATCGGGTATCATCCATGTATCATAGCCATTAATCCACCAATGATCAGCATTACCTTGTCTCACAGTGACCATTTTGCTGTTGGGTAAATTAACGCCAGCCCTAGAGCAGAGCAGTAAACATGAGCATGTCATCTGGAACCTCTCTCTTTGGTAGCCCCATCACTCTAGAAGAGTATTCATATACACCGGAACTTGGAAGATAGATACCACCACTTATATTGGAAAGACACCACCATTTATTTTGGTCCTCACTATATCTCAATTGACCATCCACCTGAAGATCAAGAACCGTGTATCTCCCAGCATCACTACACTTCAACAAACATGAACAGGTCATTCCACCACCTCCCTACCAAGACCAGTGAATGGTCCCTCACCACCAGCAAACATTGGTCCGGTGGGTGAATTGACATGCCATCTGCCACTTGAGGAATGTCGAATTTGAGAGCGTTCGTGCATTTTATTTCCTACAAATGTGGTAGCAAGAAGACATGAACACATTGGATTTTCCATGATCGAAAACCTCATTAATCTAGGCACAGGCAAGCACAGGATTAGGTGCGAATGCGCTGCCGGGCGGAGCGGTGCCAACCGCGTAGCCCGCACATTATCTGTGGATATTGACAGCAAAAGGGCTGTATGGACCTGCCATCATTGCGGTACAAGCGGTTCCCATTTTTTCAATTCCACTCCAATTAAAGAGGAAGAGCCAGCGCCGATGCAATTCAAATTAACCTACACCCCCCTTAGAGAAGAGCATGTGGCATGGCTTGCAGGTCGCGGTATTTCTTTACCGACCGCCGAGAAGGCAGGGGTGATGGCAACCACATGCTTCTTTAGACGGCTTGGTAGGGTGGCTCCGGCCATCGCGTTCCCTTATAAGGGCGCCTATAAGATCCGCAGTATTGAAGACAAAGACTTTGCCAATGATGGTTCGCCAGCCGGGCTATGGCTATCACCCATTATAACCAATAAGCAAGAAATTGTGATCACCGAAGGCGAGATGGATGCTCTTGCTTGCATGGAGGCTGGGATTGAAGCGGTGAGCATCCCCAGCGGAGCTGGCAACAAGTTTACCTTCTTGGAAACAGAGGACAAGCTTTTTTCCTCAGCCACTAGGGTTGTACTGGCTCTAGACAATGACCAACCCGGCATTGCTATGGCCAATGAGCTGGCTCGCCGCCTTGGCAAATACCGGTGCTACAAGATCGACATTAAGGAAAAGGATCTCAACGAACTCCTCATGGCTACCGGCACTCAAGCCGTGAAGAATGCCATTGAGCAAGCCTCGCACTGGCCCGTTGAGGGGCTTTATGATGCTGGCTTCTTTAAGACACAGGTAGATGACATCTATCTCAACGGCATGGGCACGGGACTTTCCACGGGGTTTGGTGGATTGGATTCACTTTACAGTGTGGTGCCCGGCCTTCTCACTATCGTGACGGGGTACCCCGGAGGGGGCAAGAGCGAATTGGTTGATCAATTAATGGTAAATCTGGCGCGAGATGCAGAATGGAAGTTTGGTATTGCCAGCTTTGAAAACCCACCCAAGCTACACATAGCTAAGCTCATGGCCAAGTGGGAACGCAAGCCATTCTTTGATGGTGCCACCCCGCGCATGTCCACCTTCGAAAGAGACAGGTCATTTCGGTGGGTTAATGACCATTTCTTTTTCATTCACAATGATGATGGTTCTCTTTGTCAATTGGACAGCCTGATCGATAGGATCAAAACGGCTGTTATGCGCTACGGGATAAGGGGTGTGGTGATTGACCCCTACAACTATATTGCGCGCCCCAAAGACGCCAATGAAACCGAGTGGGTCTCAGACATGCTCACTCAATTATGCAGCACTGCGAAAGCCTATGGCTTGCATGTGTGGTTCATAGCGCATCCATCCAAGCAACCCCCCGCTGTTGATGGAAAGACCCGCATCCCGGATGGAAATTCAATATCTGGCTCCGCTCATTTCTGGAACAAGGCTGACTTCGGCATCACCGTGCATAGGCCAAGGCCTAAAGAGGACTATGTGGCAGAGGTGCATGTATGGAAGAGTCGATTTAGCTGGCTGGGTAAACAAGGTTCTTGTGAGCTTCTCTATGATCCAGCGTCATTCTCCTATGAAGAGATCGGAGGGGCATGGGATGATGCAACTGTGCCAGCCAACCTTGCGAGGGCAATTAAGTATTCTGCATTTGATGAGGGAGACCTGAATTGACAAAGCAAAAATCAGATCTGGGATCAGAGGATCTTTCTCGCCACCGCACAGTGAGGGTGGAGGCAGCCGACCTCACCGGCACCCCAAGAGCTAGGGTAGTGGATGAATGCACCGCAGATTATATCCTCCTTAAGGGATGGATAAGCATACCTGAATACGACACTCTCATTAAACTGCGGGGAGACATTCATCAAGCGGGGTTATCTGGTGTGAGGGCATCCGACTACCAGCCAAGGGTGGCAAGCGGCAATAATCAGAACATCTCAACAGAGCAGGCTGTTAAGAGGATGGTGGTAAATGACGCCATTCTATGGATGGACAGGAGGGTGGGTACAACTATCCGGAAGCTGGTGATAGATATTGGTATGGATGTGTGGGATGTTGACCCCCGCCAAATGCCAGATCTTAAGAAGGGAATTGCTTCGCTGTCTTCTTTCTACGGTCTCTGATTCGTTCGGCGGTGATGTAGAAATCATCACTTGTCCATAAATTATAATTAACAATGGTTTGTATCCAAACCCCCCTTTTCCTCCCCTCATTGAACGTGTATATGTTTATGTCGCCAACCTCATATTCCGGATCTGACCATATCTTGGGATTTAGGGTGTACAGTAGGCAACTATCCAATGTCCTCTCCCGTCACAGCGAAAGCACAATACTGGCTTTCTTGGTGTTCTCTTGGTATCCAAATCAGCACCTCATTTGGGCCGTCTCTTTCAAGATACGCCGATCCAAAATCATACCTAATGGCTGGTGCATATGGAAGCGGCCACAATATACAACTATCCATCAACCACCTCTTCTTTAACACTAATGGTATACAGCCACACATACCACTTACCCCCCAATTGGGATTTGGAAAGATTATCCCGTGATAGATCCAGTGGATTGCTTGGCCATATTGGGGTGGCGAAGGGATCGAAGTTGCGTTTCGAGTCGCAATACATACCACTACCCACCCACCCGCTTCTTGGATATGTCGGTATCAAGCAGCTACACATTGCATTCACCACGCACATCAAACAAAGAATGCTTAGCCATTTCCCCTTGACGCGGGAACCAAATCACAACCTGATTATAACCATCGTTGTTCTCAATATATGCTCCACCATCAAATTCATGGCGAATCCTGAATGTGTAGGGATAATTCCATAACACACAACTACACATCATATGTCCTCCTCTCCGGTTAAATTAAACCGAATGGCAACATCTGGAGTACCGCCCTTTCCAAGTCTAAGAATAACCACACCATATTGGTACCTAGGCGCTTGCTCTATGTGTGGATAATGCTTCCTCCATCTATTCCACCATTTCTTATTCTCTATCAGGCAGCTAGCCACCCCAGCCCTTCCACCACCTCTTTTAGGCATACCAAAAGATCCTCTTTACTTCCGTTGTTGGAAATGTCAAAGCACCTCACGTTGGATGGATACAAATAGGACCCGCTATCACCATCGAAGGTACAGCCCTCTCTGTGCAATCGAATGAGCACCACCTGATGGCTCAACAAGATTGGTTCTAGCTCTTCTAGGAACCTGCTATCTGATATGCAGCCAAAGCCATACCTTGGAAGGTTGTTGGCCAACAACTTACCGAACCATTCGGTACCGAAGGTGGGTTTGACCCAATCCTCGCTGAGAGAGATTAGTGCTTTTCTAACTGAGAGACCCGGCACCAATTCCACATCCTTTGATTTCTCAATATCCATCACAGGAATGAGATGTGCTAAGGCCATCTTCAGGGAAGATGAAATCTTGTAGGAAGAATAACCAAGTGGCGATAATAGATTGGCTGCAGTGTCCTTACCGCAACCTGCCGGTCCATTTAGAGCTATCAAATTCAAAGACTGGTGGCTCCTCTGTTATTGGAATATGTGGTGTGGAAACATCATACCAGTTTCCGGTAATGGGACAAGTGTGGCTCCAGTCGTGAAGAGAGTTATCCACTACCCAAGCTATCACCGCACCATCTCTATTCACATACACACCATCTGCCACGCCACCCTCTAGGTTATTTGGAAAGCACATCAACAAGCAACTACATGTCATTTTACTCTCTCCCATCTCAGGGTGAAATAGGGGAACCAAATCATTTTGTTGATGACATTCACCTTAAATGATGCAAAGGCCACGGTTGTGCCCTTCTTATTGCTATACATTATGCAATCCGCACCATCCCAACCATCCCACTGGGTGGAGAGCAAACAACTGCACAGGGCTTCTTCCGAATTCTGATCTAAAGTGGAGCCTCTCGCTTGAGTCGTATCCATGGATTTACCGTTTGCCAGCTATTTTGGGGTGAGCAGTGAATGGTGGGTTGGTGCCGGTCGCATTCGAAGGTTTCCCAAACTGGGGCAACGGAGTGCAATCTATCATAGCACATACCGGGTGATTTATAATCACCCCACCATGTGTAGATCAAACAACTGCATCCTCTTTCTTTATCTTGAACCAAGGCCTTCTCCTGTTATAACTACTGCCCTTATCAGTGACAGCTATGCCGTTGGCTTCCTTGTCACATGGAAGGGTTGTCCACACTGGAGCCACTAATTTTTCATGGCGATCAAGGTACACTCCGGGTTTACCTTGCCATCCCTCAGCAGACCATATGTGGAGCAAACAGCTACACTTATTCACGTCTTCATCCATTATCAATCATATCCTCGAATGGAGTGATTTTAAATCCCCTCTTTCCATCTAAAAATGACTGGTTGTCTGGCCAGACAACCACAAAGCACCCATCTGGTAAACCACCAATAATCCTTTCTTCTAAACCCCATACATTATTTGGGGTGCGCCACGCGCCAAGAATATCAATCAAACAACTACAGGTCATTGTAAGCTCAATCTCTTGATAATCTCAAGGGCCTCATCCCTAGCGCGATCCCTTGCCGATTTATCTTCTTTGAGCACATCCAAATTCAGTCCCTCTAGCTTGCTCTTGATTTCCACTGCAGCGATATCAATGCGTGGATCATCTGAGATATTCAGCTTCGGAAGGATGTCTGCTAGGTCCTTGAGGTTGGTGATAATGGTCTTGTGCATCCGATTGCCCGGTCCAAAATCCCTCATCTTATCAGCAAACCTTGTCAATGCATCCAAATACCTGTTAATCGCATCTTTCGATGCGTCGTAGATGGCTTCCTTAATAGAAAGCTCTGTCTCTTTCCGAATCAGCTCGGCCTCTTCTTCAGCCAAATCCAAACGCCAATCTTTGGCATCCGGAAATGGAAAGAACCCCACACTGATATCAAACAAACTACCTATCCTATCGGGTGTGGGATAATCCAAGATATTCCATGCAGTTTTGAGCCTGCTCTTCTGCGCCTCAACCACCCGTGAATAATGGTCAGGATTGCAGAATTCCTCCTTAGCCTTCTTGAACGCCTCGATTGGCTCTGCCATTGCCATCACATAATCATGATAAGACTTGGATGTGATGATATCAATGCCCTTAGATAGCCAAGGCAAGCTGTGGTGATCATGGATAGCACGAGCACGGGTTGAGGCTTTCTTCAGGTCTCGCATATAATCCTCATGCACCAACACCTTGGTGAAGGAACCATCACCGGTTCGGCCATTGAATAGTGCCAGTGATTGATTTGTCATATCGGCGTCAATGGATTTGCCGGACCAGCCTTTGATGGTCAACTTAACCAAGATCTTGTTGGAATGATGTGACATGTCGCTCTCCTTTGGTTTGCTCTATATGGCTAGGTCAAGGTACATTGTACCTTGACAAGTCAAGGCAGGCTTACAAGCCTGTACCGGAAGTGTGTTTATGTTATGTTCTCAGTGGCCGTGTGAAAACCCCACAAATTGTGGATGCGGCTTCCATCATATCCACAATCAACACACCACGCTCCATCCCCATCATCATATTCTATCTTGCCGGTGTTCTTGTTATAGAAGCCATGACCCTCAAGAGATATGGAGGTAGAGTCGCAATGTCCACACCAATGCATGTTGGTGTGGAGAATGCAAGTGCAGCGTGGCTTATGCGTCATCTTCATCACCCTTCATCAAGAGAGCTGGCCCGGTGGCATACGTGCGGGTGGTGAAGAACTGAGAGTTGCCATCAAAATCCTGCCACCACACCCTTTCCACCCCGGACTTCTTGGCCATTTCTTCAACCATGGTTTGCAGTGCACCAGAGTCTTCCTGAAAATCAGGTATAGACCACACAGTGCACGTAGTCACCTCCCGCCGTTGGGTGAACGGGTCAAGCCTGCTGGTTTCGGCGGTGAATTTGGCGAAATCACCAAACAGCATCAAGGCAGAGGCTTCAAAATATTCGATGGCCTCTTGGTGCTTGCATTCAATTCCTTCAGGCACTTCTGTGGGGATTGGCAGATAAACATAGGCTTGCATTCTGGTTCTCCTTGGTTACATGTTGACGGGGTATTCTCTTGTGGGCTTAAACCATTGTCCACACGCTCGTGGATAATCCATCACAAGATATATATCACTTTTGTTTACGATTGGCGCGTTTACGGTTGGCATTAACGCATATTCAAGAGTGAATGGTTTGTTGTTGAAGGTGAAAAACTTTATCTCAAGCAAGCAGCTGCACTCATGGGTCATTGTGTAAGCTCGATTGTACGATACATGCCTAGGGAGTAGTAGGGACCATACACACAAAATTTATCCCAGTAAATCACGTATGCTAGATTCTTGTTCTTAGACATACCAATCCAATTCCAATGTTCGCTAATTGCATATTCATTTGGCAATATACAGGTACAGGCTGGTGAAATCTGCAATTTCATCTCACCCTCTCTGGTGTTCTTTTGATGTCAGTGTAATCAAGTGTTTTATTCTTACCACGCCAATACGCTGCATCTGTCTTTGATAATCCAATCCATCCATCCTTTCTGCCGAGATCAAAATATTCATGCAACAGAAAGCAAGTGCACATCATTCCACCCTCTCCCGCCAATCATCACGTTCCAACCACCGCCAAGTATTCACACCCGGATCATCTCGGCAAGTTGGTTGCCAAAATACATTAACTCCAGTGTTGCCTATCCAGCCCCAAATAGGGTAGCCCCTCTGCTCATAATCGCGATCCTCCCGTTGCAAGAGGCAAGAACAGAGCTGTTTCATTTCACAACCTCTTCCGTTCTGACCACTGGTTCAACGCTTCTTTGTAGTGTTCCATACCTCCCTCGCCAAAATATGAGCCTAATCTCCTTGAGGCGTGGCGTGTATCTAGAAAGGCCCAACCACCCATCACCGCCGTCATTGTATTCATTTGGCAATAAGCAGGTGGCCGGGCCTTTGCGCATTAGGAATTGACCCCCTTCAATTTGAAGGGCACTGTGATGCCAAACGGAGCCACCACGTCTGTGGTCATTAACCAAGTAACCGGCACATCTGGAACCTTGGTTGGGAACGGGCCGTAGCCATCGGTGATGACAAGATATTGATCAAGGCGAAGCTCCCGCTTTTCAATCTCATCAAACTGAGGCTTGAAGTCCGTGCCGCCACGTCCAGTCACACCAAACTCTGGCAACGGGCTATCACCTGCATATTCGGTCACACTACTCACCACATGGTCAAACTGTATCACCACAATCTTCTCTGGGCAAGTGCGCTCGATGATGGCATTGATGATACCCAGAATGTGCATCAACTCAACATTACCAATGGACCCAGACACATCCGCACCAATACCAATAACACCGGCGCCAATCTGATCATGCCCCACAGAGAACATGTCGTAGTTGGTTAAGATGCTCTTATTGGGGCGTTTCATAGAGTATTCAGGCTTGCCATGACCCATGAAAATCTTATAGATAAGCTCTTCATAGTCAATTTCTGGCTCCAGCCCCCTCTCAACAACCTCGGAAAGATGACCCGGCTGCTTACCCGCAAGCTTGGAAGCCTGCGTGGCTTGGCGAGCAGCGCCATCCACCTTCTGACCCTCTTCTGCCAATTCCTCTTGACTCTTCTTGGAACCATCTTCATTGCCGGGTTCAAAGAACTGGCCCCAGCTTTGGGCCTTTGCTTTGGCCTTGCTCTGGTCCTTCATCAGGTCATTATAAATTTTCTCAGCATTCCAGTTGGCATACTTGGCATCTATGCAGCCATCTTTAGGCAGGGTAAACCCATCCTTGATAAGGATATCATTGATGGCGAAATCACCAGCAATGTTCCAGATCATATGATCCCTGCCGCGACACCGAAGATGATGCTTCAACACCTTATGGCCAACCTCATGAGCAGCAACCCCAATCAACTCATCGATGTTCAATCCTTCCACCCAAACGGGGTTAAAGAATATGCTGATACCGTCGGTGCACATGGTGGGGCATTTCTGCCCATAGGCTTCGCTGGCACATATCCAATCCATACCCATAGCGATGTTGCCATAGAAAGGTGACTTGATTTGCATCTTCACCTTTGCTTTGGCGATCTTGTTCCACACAGCATTGCTGGCTTCAAGTTCCTTATATAGAACTGAAGGCTTCTTATCTTCGCTCATTCTACACTCTCCTTTGTTAGTGGTGGTAGATCATCAAGTGGAGGTAAATATCTATCCCCTATATCAATTAGTGCGGCTCGCCCACCATACACAAAATGATACCTCCCTAACAATTCATTACGCTCCCCCACTCTTCTGCATTCCACTAAACAGCTGCACATCATGATGGTGTTTCTTTCTTCACAGACACATACCACCTGCTTGATTCCCCGCCAACCTTAAACACATCTTGAGCAGCCCACCAAATCCTTTGTTGAGGGTAGTCACGAGCATATAAGTCCTGCTCCACCCTTGGGAAATGCTCAACTGGTCCATCGTGAGGATCTTCCAGCCACACAATACAGCTGCATTTAGCGCTTCCTATCACACCACTCCCTCCTTATGTCTCCACATGCCGCAACATTCCAGCCAATCCCACCACTTTCACCCTCAGTAACACAACGCTCAATGCGGGGATCGGGGGTGCGCCAGTTGTAGATGATAGCCCAATTGTCTGGCTTTCCATTGTAGCCAGACCAAGTGATGCCGTTGCCGCCGCTATTTGGATAATCGCTCCACTCATAGTGGCGAATTAAGCAACTACATAAGGCTTCGGGAGAAGTTTGAGATTTGGAGCTATTCATGCAATGCACCCCACCTTTCTCTCTTTAGTTGAACAGGCCCCACAACACTGGCATTATAAGACCGTCGTGATGGTTTAACAATATCATAGATTGCATATGTGTCATAGGATGCGCGAGCAATTCCAGGCATGGGGTTGCGATGGTGATCGGCCCATAGGTAATGGAGAATAAGGCAAGAGCATTCAGCACCCCCGGCACTATCAATCGGCATACAACTCTCCGTCCAAACCCTCTTCTTGAATCTTCTGCCACTTAGCAACGCTACAATAACTAAATGGCTTATTTCCAAGCTGCTCTGTCCACCACCCCGTCATGCCAACAACCAATCGTCCCAATCTGGGTGTCTGTTCATGTCGATTAGAGATTGTGTTCATTAGGCAAGAGCACATGGTAATTCCTTTTCATGCGATGGTATGAGACGTGTTGCCATCTTACCGTTTTTAACATTTGTCACAATAATGTTATGAGATAGCTGCAGCAACACACAATCACACATGTTATTGGATACCCAATCATGCCAATCAAATGTCAAGATGAGACAACTGCACATTTTTAAATCACCTAAAAGGAAGAGGGGTGGGCTTTTACCCCACCCCGTCGAAAGAATTGGCGTTAGCCAATTATGAGATTACTCTCCTTCTCCACCATCCACTTGATCATGGACGGGTGAGCAGCAAGCTCCTTCTTGATATTGCGGGCCATATTCATGACCATCGAGCCATACTCAGCCCGCGACAAACCACGGCACCAAGTGGCCAGATTGGCAAGGTTCTTGGCATTGGCATTGGCTGCCAAGATCATGCAAAACAAGCACATAAGGCCAGACTTGCTCTCATTGAGCTTCTTGCTCAACTTCCTGCCTTCCAGCACCTCATTCTTATCTGGCAACTCATTCACAAGCTCCACATGGGTGAAGAAATTGCCAGCGGCCAGTTCTCCTACCATGCCGTTCACCATCACACGGCGCAAAGCCATATCCTGCTTATCGGACGGATCCCAATCCATGGCGGAGATGATTCTGCTCACACGTTCCCAGCTGCGTGGGCTTGGCTGTGCATTATTTGCACCCGCGCTGGTGTCAAGATCGGGGCACAGATATTCAGCCCCAATGTCCCAGATAAAGCTGGTTACAAGGGGGTTAAATCCATGCTGCATCCCAAACGTGCACCATTCACGCGGATCAGCCTTCACGTAGAAATGGGTAAACACATCCTTTGCCTGAGAGGGCATTGGGGTAGTGCCTGCCCGGTTCTCCATCATGTTGGAGGCGGCAATCACAGTGGTACCGGGACAAAGATCATGATCACCAATTTTGCGTTCATTGGTGATGTTTCTTCCTCCGTTCTGTTGTGACACATTACCCTGCGCATATTCATCGAGGAATGCGGCACCGGGTCCTTGGGTAGCAAACTGCTTCCACCGTTCGGCAATGATATGAGAGAAGGTGCGGGAATCCTTGTCAGGGAAGGGATACCCGCCAACCTCGGTTGGCTCTTTGATGGCCAGTTTCTCCACCATCACCGGGAATGGAATTTCAAATTCCTCTGAAATCTCATGAGCAGCCTGCCCCACAATGGCCGTTTTACCAACGCCCGGAGGACCCCAGAGCATGGGAATGATATATTCATTGTGGGACTTGGCTTTCTCGATCCAAGAGGATGTGCTACCATCAAACACCGCAAGCAACAGATTGTGGCGCATGATCTTGATCAGCAACTTCTTGGCAGAAGCCGGGGTAATGGCTTCACGCTGCTTATCGGCCTTTAACACTGCCATTTCTTGATCTCCTCTTTAAATGGCTTCAGTTGACATTGTATCAAGAACAGACTAGCGCTTGCGCGCTCGCTTCTGTTGCCCGCCAAAGACGGGCCAGAAACTCACCGCTTCCGAGCGCGTTTCTGACCAATCCGCTTGGGGTTGATCAATTCTTCGCGGTCCCAAGGATAAAGCTTGGTGTTGCGATATTGCTTGACGTGATCTTCCCCAAGATGATTCTTGAAGATGTAGGAAGTTTGCCCGGACTTGGTTTGAATTTCATGCAACAAAGCACGAGCAGCATCGGAAAGATAGGAAATAGAGGCGTCGAAGTTGTCTTGGTTGGTGCTTCCGGGGCGATTGACACCGGACACGTCCCTATGCCCATCTGGACACAATCCCACAAACTTGAGGATCGTGTTGTGAGCAACGTCAGACGTGGCATCGAAATACACACGCTGAAATTTGCTCTTATCGAGTCCTTCTCCATCTCCCAAGAGATGCAATAAATGCTCTTGGGTAAAATCAAGCATTGAAGTGTCGGGTTCTTTGGCCATTATATCCTCCTAGGTTGAAAAGGGCCTAATGTATATGTTCTTTGAAAAAAGAAATGGTAACACAATAAAGCTTATGTGGTTCTTCCCATCTATTTAAATAATACCAATTAAACTCACTTAACCCAATCAACCTTATAAATCCAATGTAGTTTCCATGTGGATGATTGTATATCTTTTCTCCTGGTATTAGACAAGTGCATCCCATGGCTCACCCGTGATATGGCACCCAACATCCACCCGCCTTAATGTGCCGCCAGCCGTTTGATCCAGCCAATAAAGCCTTCTACCATACACCCCTATATACATTCTCGCAGCAATCTTGTCCAGATAATAGACTTGTAGCTGTTCAGCAAATATCAGACAACTGCTCGACATTGTAACTCTCCACCTTTTGCATATCTGTGCCGTTGTCATCCACCACATTGGTGTGCCAATAAGCATTGTCTTTGTTTCTAATACCAAATCCAATATAATACCACTGATCACCGGTGATGGTTTCTAGCCATCGTCTATCAATCAAGCAAGTGCACAGTTCGCTAGAATCACAAACCATCCGGGTATTCCTGCGTCATGGGGTAGCAGCTGCCTTCATAAGCATAGGAGAATTCATCGTAGCTGTTATAATAGGGACTCCAAACATCAAGGCCGTCATCCCAAATGACCAGCCATTCTCCTTTTATTCGGAGAATAAAACCCAACACTGGGAATGAACCCGTGCTCTTTGTGTCTGGAGCACCGCAATATAGTAGACAGCTATCCAATTGTCTCCTCCATCGGCATCCGTGGAAGGACTGTCATCCCACGCTCCCAAGCTTTATCGCCACCCACTCCAACACCCCACCAAATATATCTATGATAGCGACAACCACAAGCATTCAACCCCAAACCAACAAGCTGATGGCCGCCATCAAATGGATATTGGCGCATATCAATCAAACAACTAGCCTCGCTTGGCATAATATGTTTCTTTAACCACATGATAATCCACGCCCTTTTGTAGGGTGATAACTACTGGCTCCTTCACCTCTTCTACCACTATCTTTGCTCTTTTCATAGCTGCGCTCCCCAAATAAAAATGGGTGAGAGTGGTTAGCTCTCACCCAAGATAAAATTTCCGTGCTCGTTAGTGCTTGATCTTCACTGCCTTCACCGTGGTTTGGACAGCGTGGGTGATTTGCACCACCGCATAACGACCGCCATATCCGTCGGAGGCCTGCTTGATCATGTGATCGACAGCCTCATTCCTTGGCGGCGATGGTCTTGAGTTTCGGGCGGAACCCCGAATCCTGAACCACGTTCTTCACAGCCTTGTCCAGTCCATGGACTTTGGCGCGCTTCTTCTTGCCCCAGCTACTAACCAGCTTATTCTTGGGGGTGGCAGCGACCCACTTCTGTAGGGTATCGCGGTTCCAAACATTCTTCAGGCCAACCTTGCGGTCAGCCTTAGGAAACCTGCCTTTTATGATTCTTACCCTAAGACCGGGCAAGGAAAGGTTGGTCAGGGCCATCACATCCTTTGTGGAATATGACCCCTTAACAAGCTTTGGAAATATACCATTCCGATGTTTCATCACAGATCCTCTTCTATTACCCACAATGGGCACAAAAAATGAGCAGTTTAAAGCCATGCTCAAGGGCTAATCCAGCACCCGGTTAGAGGTTTTCCGCGCCTGTTAGGGGGTACTGGAATTCTGTTCAATTTCATCTAGACGCCTGCGGGCTTCTGCGATAGTGAGTCGCTTGCTCTTGGTGAATGGGTAAAAGCAAGCCGCCACAAACAACATGATGGCGCCAACCCATTGCATGGCACTTGATCCACACCACACACCAACACCAATAATGCCAACCACAGTGGCAAATGTGCCAGCATCACGCGCCAGCGATTTAGCCACAGTTTCGTGCACCACAATAACCTCAGTCTTTGGTTTATCGGCCATTTCGATATCTCCTACACCCTATATCCAAGCATCATGCCAAGCATTAACCCGGCAAATCCACCAACACCACAACCCAGTGTCGTGAGGATAAATAATTCATTGTGCACTTAAATCCCTCCCTCTTCTATGCGTTGTTGAAATAGGTTTTTGGTTGAATTTCTAGCTGAAACCACAAATCTTCCAGCCGGGTCCAAACTAGCTCCCCATGCAGTGTAATACCAACCCTTTCGAAATAGGTCTGCGTATACACCGGCATATATTAGGCATGTGCAAGTTGAGGTAGGCAACACCAACACAATTGGTTTCCCACAAGAACGGCACTGAAACACGTAGTTATTTCCGGCGGAATCTTGGCTACCAAAGGCGCCACAACTATCACAACTCCAATTCCTAATCATGGTCATCCTCCGGTATTGTGCCTTGTGCTGTCATTAGCACATGCATTTCTTCTTCCATGGAAGAGTCGTAGTAGGGCCGAAAGCGCCGACCTAGCTTGGTGTGCTTCACACCAGTTTCTAGGTCCACAAAATGGCCATTCTCACGGGGCTTGCGGGGCTTATCCACGAATTCGCTCCTTTGTTTGCTTAAAACAGTTACCCAAGGTGTTTTGCAATACAAAATTATTTGGAACTTCCATGCTTGGGCCTGTGAAGCGAATATAGGAGATCCTACCATATGAACCCGTCACACCCCTATACCACGAACTGGTAACATAGGTGCGGTGGATAAGACAGGTGCACTCAGTGCTTGGTTGCGTCACGGGCATCGGCCATTGCTTTGAGCATGGCAAATGGACCAGCCCAATCCTCACCCTCGTAGGCTTCTGTGCGGTATTCCAAGCCAAGAAGCCTGCCAGCTATGTCGGCATCCGATTGGCTGGTGAATGAATCATCGATGACCTGTTCTGTTTCGTCGATCTTAATAATAAGTCTATGCCTCGTCACTTCACTCTCTCCTCTCGTTGATATATGTCAGACACCCACATCCATTCATCTTCATCACCACATCCAGCCCACTCCGAATCATCTGGGCTACATGTAGTGCCGCAATTGGGGCAATCATCATCGCACTGGCAGGACCATTCATCTGTCCACCAAGTCCCGCAATCGCATTCAAATTGGCTGATAAACCAAGGATCTGGAAATTCTAATAAGCAGCTAGCAGCCATCGGGGCGCTCTTGCTTGGCTTTGCCAATCAAATCCCATTGCCAGTGGCTGGCAGGTCTTTTGATGTCATCAGATTTCCGCATTGGCAGAAACATTGAGACTGGTCTACTGTGGCAGTCATCCACCATTATCACTGGCAGCAGGCAGCTACACATTGGCTATTCCTCCACCAATTCTCTTGTACAATAAAAAAAGCCCCAGCCCTTGCGGGGCTGGGGTTCTAGGTGTCTGACTTGCGTCAGAGGGAGGAAGGGTTATTCATCATCAGAGGATTCGGCGTCCGCCTCATTGGCAAGGTTGGGGTTCTCAGCCATCCAAGCATTGAACTTGGCATAAAGATCAAGAACGTCGTCAACCTTTTTGTTGGCCGCCATATCCTTAAGGCGAGCCATCATCCCATCAGCAAAATCTGCCTTTGGGTATTTGGCCGCCCTAATCTTACCCAGTGTATCAAAGCCCTTATCACTGAGTAATTTAGCCAAGTCAGTGCGCGGCCATTTCTGGAAAGCGGCCAAGGGGTCAACCTTAGCGCCGTCCTTAGTGAGCGCGTCACTCCATGTCTTAGCTTTGCTAATCACAAAGCGGCCAAGTTCCACAATTTCCTTAACGGTACGCTCCGGCAATTTGCGGTCGCGCAATTCCGTCTTGAAAGTGCGGATTGCATAGCCCTTATCCTTCACATATCCAATGTGAGATAGAGCCTGAACGCCAGCCAGCCATTGCTCATAATTAAGGCTCTTACGATCCTTATTGATCCCTTTGGCTTGCTCGGACTTGCCGTCAATTCGCTTCTGGAATGATTGAATTTCTTCAATCAATCCCATAACCTGCGCCGCAAGGGGCGATTGCAGGTTAACAACCTTAGCCGATTGCTTGGTTTCAGTTGCGACAGAAGCGGTTGCTGCTGGTGTCATAGTACTCTCCATATTCGGCAATGAATGCCAGATTGACGCCACATGGCGCCCCACAAGGGCTTGCATAGATCGACATGCGGTAAATCAATCCCAATAGATGCGAGGGCTTATAATCCCTCATAAACCCCCGCCTATTGCTATAGAGATATGTTTCCCTAGCTTGAGGCTTGTTAGGCCAAATTGCTAGGGCATTGTGATCTGCCTGAGGCTCGCCATGCCTAATCCCGTCCGTAGGGATTGCATGACCATAGATCACTGCGCATCCGGGGCTATGTGTGCCGGTTCCGGATTGCCGTGACCTTTATCCCTAGGCCCGTGCCGCATCGCCCTACTGCTTACGCTGTCGGGCATTTATTGAGGCTAGGCAACCTAGCCCTTTCGGCTTTCTCCTCTCTTTTCTTTCGGCCCTCCCTAGCCCGGAAGCTAGCGGTACAATGTACCTGGAGCACATAGAGAGGCGGGAAGCACCGGCCCGCCCGGTATGACGGACCACTGGTAAATAGGCAATAACATTGTGTCTATGATATGGCATGATTGTGGCAACATTATGACATTTGTGTTCACCTTTCGTTCCTCAGGTGAATGCCTGGAGCAAGGGCTAGGATAGAGGCGAGGTGTTGGCCTGTATTAAAATCCCCGTAGAGAAGCCGTCCGCTAAGGACATACTAAGCCGCCACTGTAAGAGAATAACATCAAGGTACTAAAAGAAAAGGGCCAGCCAATAGGCCAGCCCTTAAGGGGAGATATGGTGTTAGGTATTGTTTACACTGAGGGAATAATCATGCGAGCAATGGTGTTGCGGGTTCCGTGTAGTTTTCCTGCAGTGGAAAGCAGCCTATAGACAGCATGGCGCAAGAGGCTAGACCTTGCGGCGGCAAGGCTAGCTTGGATTGGCTTTAGGTACAATGTACCTTGGAGATATGATTAGCAATCCACTGACCTTACGCGACTAAGTTGACCAGGTTAGTCGGGATTAGCCCTATGTATATATAATGAGTGGATGGCGCGCTTGGTAATTGTGAATTACCATTAAGTCATTGATATTATTGGGCTTTTGGCCAGGGATTGCAGGTCAAGACCATGTGTTCCCGGAACGTCCCAGGAACAGCAGACCTGCCCTAGCCACCCCCTACCCCCTCAAATTCTGAAAAAGAATGCTTTTTTCCTACATACTAATCCACTACCACGGTATTCATCATATCGATTTGCCCAAATTGGGTCCCATCCCCATATAAATAGCCCCCCCCCTTCTTCATTTCGGAGTCCCGTACATGCCCAGCGCATATATTCGCAAGAATATACCGAGCAAAGCGAGAATGCCCATATGCACATGCATCATTTTCCCCCACTACGCCTTCACCCGAACAGGCTGGTACCTCGTGGCTTGTTGCCGGGATGACATTGAACTGTGGGCTGGCAATGATCTCGAAACCAGCCTCGACATATCCCAAGAACACCCTTGTAATCTCTACCAATGGCACCCATTTATAGCCGATGGTCTTCCCACCAACGACCTGTGGATAATGAGCAGGGACATCGGATTGGAAATATCCCTCCGCGACTGCCCTTCCTATCACTATATTTGGGTC
>JBGAMI010000019.1:0-63865 GCA_044223085.1 Cyclobacteriaceae bacterium | reverse complement strand
ATCCAACCCAGGACAATCCGCTGGCTCTTGATCATGGTCATGCTAGCGGAAAATTTGACTATCATCGACTTCAACCCTCCACGTCTATATTGAAACCAGAGACTTCTTTTGAATCTCCGGAATATCGTCATCGTGAGAATGACTATGTGTCGTTCAACGAGCAGGGATTAATGCCACATATGGTAAGCGCAGAGGGCCCACCACTCGCTGTTGCGGATATTAACGGAGATGGTCAGGATGATTTCTTCATTGGAGGGGGACCCGGACAACCCGGCGCCATATATCGGCAGAATAGCAACGGTAAATTTCTTAAAATGAAACAGCCGGCTCTGGAGGCTGATTCTGCGTGGGAGGATACGGGCGCGCTGCTCTTTGATGCCAACGGTGATCACCACCTGGACTTGCTGGTGGTTGCCGGTGGTGACGAACGTGTTGACGCGACCTTGTATCAACCCAGACTTTATCTCGGCCATCAGTCAGGTGTTTTTCAGCTACAAGCTAAAGCGTTACCACCACTTTCCCTGAATGCTTCCTGTGTTAAGGGAGGTGACATGGATGGTGATGGGGATATTGATCTGTTTATTGGTGCACGTAGCGTGCCTGGAAAATATGGAATGCTTCCGTTGAGTTTTGTTCTGGAGAACAATGGACGGGGAGTGTTTACCGATGTTTCCCTAAATCTGCCGGGTGGTAATCAGGCCTTAGGTTTGTTAACAGATGCGGCCTGGCTTGATTTGGATAAGAATGGGCGCATGGACTTATTGGTGGTAGGTGAGTGGATGGCCCCGAAGCTGCTGATGCAGGATGGCAATGGTCATTTTCGCGATGCCAGTATTCAATATGGTCTGGATAAGCTCGAGGGGTGGTGGAACTCTTTGGCAGTTGCTGACGTGGACCAGGACGGTGATCTTGATTTTGTGGCGGGCAATCTTGGATTGAATTCGAGATTGCGGGCTACTGTACAGCAGCCACTTGAAATGTGGGTTGGTGATTTTGATAACAATGGCAGTACAGAGCAATTGCTTACCTATTATAACCAGGGTGTTTCATATCCTTTTGTGTCGCGCGATCAACTGGTAAAACAACTGCCGGGGCTCAGGAAGAAATTTCTCAAGTATGAAAAGTATACGCACGCTACTATCGATGATATCCTCGACGAGGAACAACAGAAGCGTGCGATTCGTCTGACTGCCGTAGAACTTCAATCATGCTACTTCGACAATAGGAACGGCCACTTTAAGGTTACTCCACTTCCCAGGGAGGCTCAGGTTTTTCCTATCAGGTCTGTTATAATGGATGACCTGAACAATGATGGTTTTCCAGACTTGTTGGCTGTCGGTAATTTGTATGCTACCCAGCCAGATTTTGGACGCTATGATGCAGGAAGAGGGCTATTGATGCTGGGAAGTGTCCAGGGATTCAGATCGTTGGCGCCTGGATTGTCAGGATTCAGCCCTGTGGGCGATACCCGTGTGGTGAAAGCAGTCTCCACTTCTAAAAGAGGCAAGATTTACATAGTTTCAGGTAACAATATTCAATTACAGGCATTTCACCACTAAACAGCACCATGAAAAAAAGCACGTTGATCTTTCTGGCTCTACTCAATTCAATCGCAGTTGCTGCTCAGTCCGCACCTGAATGGACCGTAGAAGCAGGAGCAATTGATCCCAACCATTATTACGGGGTTACCGTGGGTAATGGAATGATCGGTCTTGTTTCATCACCGGAGCCCATGAAGGTACGAGATGTCGTGCTAAATGGTGTCTATGATTACTATCAGCGGGGAAGGGTTTCTAACATCCTCAAGACATTTAACCATGTCAATATGAATTTGGATGTTGATGGTAGCCGTGTATCCCAAGCGGATATTTCTCACTATCGCCAGGTGCTTGATATGAAGCGGGCAGTATTGACGACTACCTTTGACGTAAAGGATAAGATTTCGGTGACCCACACGCTGGTGGCATTGCGCCACTTGCCCTATACAGCCCTGACAAGGGTAGACATAAAAGCCAACAAGGATGTCACGATCACGCCCATGAGTGTGATTGAGGCTCCTAACCACCTGGTAGACGTACGTAACTTATTCAGCCAGATTGACCGTCCGCATGTTACTATCCCATTATTGACCTCGGTCGCAAAGAGCCCGTCCGGAAAGCACACGGTGGCCGTGAGTAATTCATTTATTTTTAATGAGGGGCATGGACAAGAACCAGCCTTGATTCACGAGGATTGGGACTACAATATGCACCTGGCCAAGTTCACCAAAAAACTCAAAGCAGGAGAGGTCTATTCATTCAGCGTGGTGTCATCGGCTACTTCGACAGAGCACTTTCAGGATCCATTGAATGAAGCTGAGCGCCTTACCATTTTTGCGAAATTGGAAGGCAACCAACGACTGATGCAGCGTCATGAAGAAGCATGGGCCAAATTGTGGAAAGGTGATATTGTCATTGAAGGTGATTTGCAAGCCCAGAAAGATGTCCGGTTTGCGTTGTACCACTTGTACTCCTTTGTGCGCGAGGGTACTGGTTATAGCTTGTCACCGATGGGCCTTTCCGGCCTTGGTTATAACGGCCACGTTTTCTGGGATACTGAACTGTGGATGTATCCGCCATTACTTGCCCTGCAACCGGAGATCGCGAAGTCTATTCTTGAATACCGGTTCAATCGTCTCGCTGCCGCCCGACAGAATGCCTTTTCACACGGTTATCAGGGAGCTATGTTCCCTTGGGAGTCTTCGGATGAGGGAACTGAAGACACACCGGTTTGGGCATTGACAGGTCCATTCCAGCATCACATCACCGGTTGTGTAGGTTGGGCATTCTGGAAGTATTATCAGGTGACGCATGATAAAGTATGGTTGCGTGATCGTGGTTATCCGGTGTTGAAAGAAGTGGCAGATTTTTGGGCCAGTCGGGTAGAGCGCAAAGGTCCTGGGAGGTATGAAATCAATAATGTAATAGGCGCCAACGAATGGCAGGAGAACATCGACAATAATGCGTTTACGAATGGGATGGCCATCACCGCATTGCGGTATGCGAGTCAGGCTGCACGCGAGCTCGGCCTTACCCCGAATCCCGATTGGGAATTGGTAGCCCAGAATATTCCCATCCTCAAGTTCCCGGATGGTGTGACGCGTGAGAATGCTACCTACTCGGGTGTGGAGATTAAGCAAGCGGACGCCAACTTGTTGTCGTATCCGTTGGAGATCATTACCGATAAGGCACAAATCGAGAAAGACCTCGCTTACTATGAGCCTCGCTTTTCTCCGCAGGGCCCCGCCATGGGGCATGCGGTCCTTTCGACATTGTATTCCAGGTTGGGTAACCCGGAAAAGGCATATACCATATTTCAGAACAGTTATAAGCCCAATGCTGTGCCTCCTTTTGGAGTAATAGCAGAAACAGCAGGTGGGACGAATCCTTACTTTGCCACTGGGGCAGGCGGCATGCTCCAATCACTTGTGTTTGGATTTGGAGGCCTGAATATTGGAGACAATGGAATCACGCAACGGCAAGTGAAGTTACCTAAGGCATGGAAGTCCCTTACCATAAAAGGAGTGGGGGTGGACCGCAAGGAGTTTTCTGTGCGATAGCCTGGCAACGGTGATTTCGGTAATTTGCTTGGTCGACAAAACGGCCTAATTTTGCCGCGACCTTAAATTTTATTCGGATGAAAACCCGTTATAGCTTTGTTTTCCTGATGGTATTGGCAGCCTGTGGTACGCGCAATACTGAATACAAGCAAAAGACCCAGGACCCTGAATTTCTCCATCGTTCTGTAAAAGCAATTACGGACCGAATTGTATACGACATATTTTCCCCGCCGGTAGCCAGCCGGATATATGCGTATTCCAGCATTGCTGGCTACGAGGCGTTGGTTCCCATGGACTCTTTACACTACCAGAGTCTCGCAGGACAAGTGACAGGCTTGACCACCGTGCCTAAACCGCTGGCAGGAGAGGAATATAGTTTTCCGCTGGCTTCGGTCCAGGCGACCCTGCGGGTTGGACGTGCGCTCGTCTTTTCGGAAGACAAATTGGACGTGTTTTACAATAGCATCCTGCAGGAGTTCAAAGCCAGCGGTATGCCAGATGATGTATATGACCGATCCGTAGCATACGGAACGCTGGTGGCTGATCATATTCTCGCCTGGGCATCCAAAGACAACTACAAGCAGACACGATCTTTCCCCAAGTATTCCATTCAGCGTGATATTTCAACCTGGAAGCCAACACCACCGGCCTATATGGACGCTGTAGAGCCCCATTGGAACAAGATCAGACCGTTTGTACTGGACTCTGCCGCCCAATTCAAGCCCGAGCGCCCAACGCCCTTTTCAACGGATAAAAGAAGTCAGTTTTACAAGGAGGCAGTGGTGGTTTACGAGACTGGAAAGAATCTCACGGAAGAACAGCGGGCCATTGCCAGTTTTTGGGATTGCAATCCTTTTGTCATGAACGTTAAAGGCCATGTTATGTTTGCCACAAAAAAGATTTCTCCGGGAGGACATTGGATGAATATCACCCGGGTAATTTGTAACCAGCAAAAAGCAGATATCCTACAGTCTTCGGAAGCCTATACCCGTGTTTCACTCAGCCTGATTGATGCGTTCATTAGCTGTTGGGATGAGAAGTACCGCAGTAAACTGATCCGTCCGGAAAGCTATATCAATCAGTATATCGATGAAAACTGGATTCCTCTCCTGCAGACGCCACCGTTCCCGGAATATACCAGTGGTCATAGTGTGATATCTGCATCCGCGTCAACTGCTCTTACCAACCTGTTCGGCGATGCAATAGCCTTTACCGATTCCACGGAAGTGGAATACGGCATGCCTCCCCGTAACTTTACTTCCTTTAAGCAGGCAGCAGAAGAGGCTGCGATCAGCAGGATGTATGGTGGGATACACTATATCCCGGCCTGCAACAATGGAAAAATCCAGGGCCAGAAAATCGGTGAATTTGTAGTTCAGCGGATTGCCACCCGACGCAAGGGCTGATCTAATTGAACCAGGCTGGTTGAACGTGGGTGCTGTTTTCTATGGATAAACAGTTGAGACATGTTGACGGATACGCAGTCCCGAATCCAGGTTTAAACCTGCAAGGGTCAGGAAGTTCAAAGGGTAGATAACCACGAGCTACGCCAACATGGATGGTCTTACTGCCAGCAGCTTCGAAATAGCCATATACGACTTCCTTGGGATCATTAACATTAAACACATTTCCTTTTAGATTAGCCACCGGGGTGTCAAAAATTGATCCGGTGTGTTCTGTTAATTGCTGAACGTGCTTCCAGTAGGTATGGGCCGCTTCACTGAGAGAGTATTGGTTCACATTGAAGTAATGCATGGAGAGGAAGGTGTTGTCGGGTTCACGCTGTTGGAGATGAACATTACTTAGTTGATTGCCGGCAAGGTCTTTTGTTGATGCAAGAACTATTTTACTTAAACTCACTGCTTGGGTAATATAGCATGGTTCCGGACAACTGTTGAATGGGTTTGGAAAGCATGTGGGATAGAACCGATAGACTTCATCCACATTCCAGCGCAGGTATGCTGATGCTGTGGGAAGTTTGGCATTGAAGAAGATATCGATAACCGGTCGTGAAATTGGGATCCCTTCTGAACTCACAAGATTCACAGTATTCAGTTTAAACCAGGCGCTGTCTTTGGCCAGGACACCGGGTAGTTTGTCTGGAACAGACTGATAATGAGCGCCTGAAGGCAGTACTATGTCAATGAAATAGGTTCGTCCTGGTGCGCCGTGGATCGTCGTTCCGGGCAATTCATAGGTTCCTTCGGCAACCTCATGATAGGCTTCTTGAAGGCCCTGATCATCTGTTGCTATAATGGTGGCGCCAGTGACGCCGCCAGGAGCGCGCGCCGTTCCCTGGGTACGACCCAGTTTAAGGCGATAGGGGCCCGGCAGATTGGTTATCCCGCCGTCAACGGTCAGTTGGCCCGATGAGGCGTTGGTGTTGAACGAAAATGGATCTTTGCATCCATTGGTTAAGGCCAGGATGAACAGGAACAAGAGCGCATTATACTGAGTCTTTCTCATATCAGAAAAACCACGTTGGACGCTCAATGGTACTGCCTTTGATCGCAAATGGATTGGTACAATAAGAATAGGGATTACCCGCGTAGTAAAACGGACTCCAGTCGCAATTAGTAATGTCTACCGGAATGAATCCCCTGTCAATATATATCCGGTTGAGCCTCGCCGCCGGTACTTCGAAGAAGCCATAAACAACTTCGGTGGGGTCGTTTAAGTTCACCATGTTACCGGTAATCAGTGCGGGCGGCGGATCAAACAGAGAGCCTGTTCGCTGAGTAAGTAGTTGAACTTTCTTCCAGTATTGATAGGCCGCCTCACTCATGGTGTACTGCGTTACATTAAAGAAATGCCGGACCATGAACGTATAGTCTACATTACGGGTTTGTAACAGCACACGTTCCAGCCGGGGCTGTGTATAGTCAGTGGTCTTCACCAGTGTAATGTTTGCAGTGCTTACATCCTGATAGATAAAACAGTAAGGCGGACATTCAATTGCAAAAGGAGCACACGTCGGCTTGATGGTGTAGACCTCATCAATGGCCCAGCGCAGGTAGGCTACCGTCGATTCTTTGGGTAAAGTTGTATTGAGGTAGATCTTAACGTTGGTGTTGTCGATGGGAATTCCTTCTGAGGAGACAATCTGATCTTTAACAATGTCAAAAGATATTTCGTCCACTGCTTGCTGTTCGCCCATGCTTTCAGCGGCAGTTGACTGATAATGCTTCCCATCCGGCAATTGAATATCCAACGAATAGGAAGCGCCGAAATGTGGTATCACTTGCGTGCGCCTGAATAAATACCGGCCGTCACCCAGGTCAAGCATGTATTCAGTGTTGCCAGTATTGTCTGTAATCCATACAAGCGCTCCGGTCAAAGGCTCGGGCGGCCTTCTGGCATCGCCAGTGAGGCTTAGCTTGACGTACTGGGGGTCAGGACTGTTGGATAGGGCGGCGTCGACGATGAGGTTATGCTTGCGTCCGGTGCCCACGAATTCAAATTGATCCTTGCACGCGACACCCAATGTGATGAACATGCCAGCCAAAAGAATCTGCCTGATCATTGCTAGAACGTTAAGTTGTAGGTGAGCGATGGCAGTGCGCTTCCAAGAATCGAGAGCTTATATCCCTGAGGAATGGGGTCGCCAGCGGGTTGTTGATAATAGATAGAATAGGCATTGCGGCGGCCCAGGAGATTGTAGACCGAGAAGGTGAGGTTATCATCCACCTTTTTCAACACGCTGTTCAGGGTAATGGAGATATCTAATCTCCAGTAATCGGGGATTCGGTATTGATTCCGTTCGGAGTAGATCGGGATAGCTACAGAACCTGCCCGGTAGTTGGATTCCAGGGCAGACGTAGGCCGACCCGTGCTGTAGGTGAAATTGGTAGCGAACCGCATGTTCTTTCCTAACTTATGATTGGCCGTGATATTGACGGTATGCGGCTTATCGTAGTTGGTGGGGTACCAATTTCCCTGATTTACTTGTTCTTCCGGATGAATTCCATTTACCTGGATGAAGGAGCGTAGGAATGTGTATGAAACCCATCCGGTCCAACCCCCCGAGTTCTTTTTGGCATACAGTTCCAGCCCATACGATTTGCCCTGGCCCTGAAGCAATTCAGTTTCCAAATGCCGGTTGAGCAGAAGCTGAGCGAAATCTTTATACTCCACCAGATTAGACGTGCTTTTGTAGAAGACTTCACCTGATAATTCGAACATGTTGTCCCTGGCGTTTTGAAAGTATCCTATGGCATAATTATCGGCAATTTGTGGCTGTAGGTGTGGATTGCAGACCTGCCACAAATCGATGGGTGTTGGTGCAGTGCCATTGGAGATCAATTGGATGTATTGGCGCATCCGGTTATAACTGATCTTGATGGATTTATCCTCAGTAAGGCTTATGCGGGCAGATAAGCGAGGCTCCCAGCCCTGGTAAGTTTGAATATTCTGGTTGTTGCCATAATAGGTAGTGTCCTGAAGTGTCGTCACCGACTTAACCTGACCCGGTTGGTAACTGTATACGGTATCGGCACCGATATTCCGGTACATGGAGTAGCGTAGTCCGGCGGTAAAGGAGATGACCGGTGAGAGTGTAAACTCTTCATTCGCAAAGAAAGCAAGTTCATGCCCGCTGTCTTTTTCCACCCGTTGTGGGAGGGTAGTGGAGTTGATTCCATAAGGTCTTGTGATCTCGGGCTTGCCATTGTAGATGTTATACTCGCCACCAAAGGTCAGGGCATGTGATTCACCGACGGTGTGCAGCATGGTCTCCTTGAGTTGGTAATATCCAATTCCGTTTGTCAGGCTACGGGCAGAGGTCTGGTTGAAATCATACAGCTTACTTTCATAATTACCGGAGACCGCCGTGAAAGTGGAAGACCAATGGTCATTGAATATACTCTTCCATTTGAGATTGAGTAACTGCGTGGTGTATTCATACCCAAATTCATCTGAGAATCTGAAATAATCATTGCCCTGATAGAGGGTTAAAGCGATCTGATTCTTGCTTGAAAATTTGTGGGTGAGGTTCGCATTGATGTCATAAAAAGATGCGGAACTTTTTCGTACATCTGTTTCGCCAACAGCTTTAAGTACCCAGTCGGAGTACGAGAAGCGTGATCCGACAATCAGGGAAGTCTTGTCTTTGATAATGGGTCCCTCCACCGCGATGCGGCTTGAAATCAGCCCGATCCCACCTTTGACTTTCCAGTTATCAAAATTTCCGCTTCGGGTGCGCACGTCGAGCACTGATGATGCGCGGCCACCAAATTGAGCAGGAACATTTCCCTTATAGAGGGTGAATTCCTCTACGACGTCTGGATTAAAGTTAGAGAGAAGGCCCAGGGCATGGGAGGAATTAAAGATCTGCCCGCCGTCCATCATGATGAGGTTTTGATCGATCCTGCCTCCACGGACATTGAATCCTGAACTGCCTTCACCTACGGTATTGATTCCGGGAAGTAGTTGAATGCTTTTAATGACATCCACCTCACCCATAAAGGCCGGTAGTCGCTTAATTTCAGTGATGTTGAGTTTGGTAACGCCGCCTACTACTTCCTTGATATTATCATCCTCTTTGCGTGCCCGGATCACTACCTCCTCCAGGGCTTCCGGCTTTTCGCTCATCTCAAAATTGATCACCCCGTTGGCAAACATCGATACGCGATTGGTGAGGGGAGCCATACCCAAGTGTCGGACGGTGAGCCGGTACTTGCCAGCAGGGAGTTGAATGAAGTATCGCCCGGAAAGATCCGTGCTGTTGCCATACTTAAGCCCGTCAACAAACAGGGCAGCGCCGGCGATGGGTTTGCCGTCTACGTATACGACGCGCCCGGTGAGACTGTACTTGCGATTGGCCGGCTGCGTTGCTGTGCTGTCGCCAAATGTGAAAACTTTGTTCTGCTGAGCGATTGCACCTGTTGAAAGCGACACACATCCAGCCAATAACCACTTGCCAACACCCACCATCATGCTAAGTCTTATTTTGTGCCAAATTACCTGGTCATCGTTTCCCGGCCAACCGGTCTTTTATTGTCGGGATATTGTCCAGATCGACGGTGCGACCATTGGTGTAGCCATTGGTCGAAAATGTTTGCTCCTTCCATCGCTTGCCCATCACATAGGGGGAGTTATAACCGAATTGACTGACGTATCTCAAGTACCCTGAATAATCGCTGGCGATCTCATAGTCTGCTACCTGCACCACACCGGCAAAGGCGAGCTTGGTTGGATCGAATGTCTCGAATCCTACCTGCCTAAGTTGTTGGGGAAAATCCGGAAGTTTTACGACCTCACTTCGTCCGGCTCCCCCCAATACGCTCCAGCTAAATGAGGTGAATTTCGTGGCATAGCCCCAACCCATGACATAGACATCAAAATCTCCGAAGGATGCCAGCGATGCTTTGTTATTGCTCAGGTCTTTGAATTGAACTTCTGCCTTCAGGGGCGCGACATCGATCATCTGGGTAGGATGAAATGAATTGATCCGATAGCCGGCGGCATTACACAGGTTTTCAGAGCCGTAAATGGGAAATTCATTCCCAGGATATTCAATGATTACTTGTCCAAGATATTGGGTAAAGGCGCCCAACGTGTAGAACTCATCAAACTTGTTTGGCGCCAGGAAACCATAAAGCCGTACGCCCACCCTTGTTGTTCCAGTAGGTGACTTATAGGTCTGCAAGCTGAACGGTTTGTTCATGTCAGTGAATAGACCTGCATACTGTTGGCTCGCCGTTAATCCCGTCAATAAATTATAGTGATTCACATCCTGACCTACTTCGCGGATGAATAAACGACTTGGAGAACTAGTCAATTGCAGTTGAACAAATGTGCCCCCTTCGAAAAACAGTTGGGAGTCACCACTGCTACTGGCGAAAAAGGGATGAAAATTCAGGGAGTCTTTGAAATGCCAGTCCAGTTTGCCGATTACAGCCTGTTCTTTGTTGGCTGCGGCCGGGGCCCAATTGCCGCGAGGCACTTCTCCGAAGCTTGTAATATCCAGGGTTGTACCTGCATCCCTCAGGTATGCTTCACTAAGCATGAATGAGCCTTTGTTGTAGGCAGGGTTTGACAGTTTGAATTCAGTGCCATTGGTGATCTCGGTGATGGCTACCAGTGAACCATCCTGGTCTGAAAGGAAAATCCAGCCACGATCCAATGTACCATCCGGGGCGGTGAGGTGATCGGATTTCACCGTGAAATGCAGCAGGGTGTTTTGAACAACAATAGTGGATCGAATCTCTTGTTGTACTCCACTACGGTCCGTGACCACGGCACGTACTTCATAAGAACCATCATTAACACTTAACGTATTCCATTCCAGTGAAAATGGAGCTTTGCCGGAAGTGGCAACGAGGTTATTGCCGGCATAGAGTGAAGCATTGACAATGGCACCTGGATCAGGCAACGACAATTCTATGGTGGTCGTGTTCCACAGCACAGCGCCTTCTTTAAGGTCCTTGAATCCAAATCCCGGTAACAATGCAGAATTGTCCTTGTGGCATGCCGCTAATAAACAGCCTGTCAGCAGGATAGAAGTGAATCGCAAAAGGAGACGGCGCATAGTTACGGAGGCTCTAAAGATAGCCAGAAACTACCTTATCAAACTTCACCGGTTTACGGGATTTTTGGCGATTTTCGTCAAAATCAGAATATTTTGTCATATTGAGAGAAGCATTCACCACACATGACCCAGGCCAAACCACAATTGTCATTTTCCCAAATCATTAACATGAATGTGGGATTCTTTGGCATTCAGTATAGCTTCGGATTGCAGCAGTCAGCCATCAATCCCTTGTATACATTTCTGCATGCTGAACCGGCCGACTTACCCTTACTGAATCTTGCCGGCCCCATGACCGGTCTGCTTATCCAACCCATCATTGGAGCACTGAGCGACAGAACCTGGTCACCCCGGTGGGGCCGGAGAAAGCCTTATTTCTTAATCGGAGCAATATTTTGCAGCCTTTGTCTTTTCCTGTTCCCCTTTAGCCGCACCCTCTGGATGGCAGCCGGATTGCTCTGGATACTTGACGCTGCTAACAACACGGCCATGGAACCATATCGGGCCTTTATCGCTGATAAGTTACCAGCCGACCAACGGGCTACCGGCTTTCTCACCCAAAGTTTTTTTACCGGACTTGGTATTACACTGGCCAATATATCCCTCTACGTTTTCCAGCAGATCATAACAGGCAATACTACTACTGATGATGGGCAAAATGGTATTCCATATTGGGTGTTCGGATCCTTTTTTGTGGGCGCCATATGCTCCATTGGATCGGTGGTTTGGTCTACTTCAACAACGCCGGAGATCCCGCCAACCGAAGAGGAACTCAAAGTGCTTAGGGCTCAGCCCAAAGGTTTGCTTGAGCCGTTTCGGGAAATAGCTTCTGCCATCGGTTCTATGCCAAAAACGCTTTGGCAATTGGCCCTTGTTTACTTATTCCAATGGTATGCCATGTTTTGTTACTGGCAATATGTGTCGCATAGCATTGCCCAAACGGTGTGGCACACCACCGCTGCCTCAGACCCAGCCAAATATGAACAGGCTGTAGGGTGGACCGGACTGGTAAACGGATTTTATAACATCGTCACGTTCTTATCTGCGTTTGGGTTGGTGTGGTTGTGTAAGAAGCTCAGTGCAAAATATGTGCACGTACTCTGTCTGGCTGCTGCGGCCATTTCTTTGTTTATCATGCCAAACATCGAGCAAAAATACCTGCTTTTCGCTCCCATGATCGGATTCGGTATCGCCTGGGCCAGTATGATGGGAGTTCCATATATCATGGTCGTTGGCAGCATTCCCAAGGAGCGATATGGAGTTTACATGGGTATTATCAATATGATGATAGTCATACCAATGATCATCCAGACACTGACATTTGGCTATGTATATGAGCATTTTCTGAACAGTAATCCTGCGTCTGCCATTACCTTTGCAGGGGCATTGCTCCTCATGGCTTCACTGGCAACCATGCTGATTCGGGTAGCGCCAGAGTCTGCTCCTGAAAATATTCTAACTGAATAATAAACATCTAAATACCAACAATATGAGTACGTATATGGCCGAATTTGTGGGCACCATGCTATTAATCCTGCTGGGTAATGGTGTGGTTGCCGGCGTGAGTCTAAAGGGTTCTAAGTCTGAAAACGCCGGATGGATGACGGTGGTGGTGGCTTGGGGACTGGCCGTGACCCTGGCCATTTATGCTGTTGGGACTGTGAGCGGTGCCCACCTGAACCCTGCAGTAACTCTTGCATTCGCCGTTAAGGGAGACTTTCCGTGGTCAGATGTACCCGGATATATGCTGGCGCAGCTGGCAGGAGCTATTGTCGGTGCGTCCATGGTTTGGTTGCAGTTTTTGCCGCACTGGAAGGTAACGACCGACCCTGCCGCCAAACTCGCAGTTTTTGCCACGGGACCTGCTATTCGCAATACCTTCACCAACCTGATCAGCGAGAGCATTGCCACGGCTGTACTTGTCATGGGCTTGCTGTTTCTTGGACAGAATGAATTTGTGGAAGGCCTTAACCCATTGGTGGTGGGCATCCTGGTGATGTCCATCGGCCTCAGCCTTGGAGGCACAACAGGCTTTGCCATCAATCCGGCACGTGATCTGGGTCCACGTATTGCCCATGCCTTGCTTCCTATCCCCGGCAAGGGCAGTTCAGATTGGAGTTATGCCTGGATTCCGGTGGTGGGACCCATGTTGGGCGGTATTGCAGCAGTAGTGGTGTACCAGATCGTTGTAAACTGATATGGCGAGATACATCATTGCATTAGACCAGGGAACCACCAGTTCACGAGCAGTGCTGATTGATGAAGGAGGGCGCATTGTAGGCATTGCGCAACATGAATTCCGCCAGATTTTTCCGCAATCTGGATGGGTGGAGCACGACCCCATGGAAATCTGGGAAACCCAGGCTGGTGTGTTGGCCCGCGTCATCAGCGACCACGGAATAAAACCGGCTTCTATTGCAGCAATTGGTATCACCAATCAGCGTGAAACGACTATTGTCTGGAACCGCAAAACAGGTCAACCGATTTATAATGCGATTGTCTGGCAGGACAAACGAACTGCACCCATATGTGAATCTCTGAAAGCCCGAGGCTTAAGCGATTATGTGCGACAGAATACCGGGCTGGTGATTGACTCTTATTTCTCTGGAACAAAAATCAAATGGATACTCGATCATGTGCCGGGAGCTTATGAGAGCGCCGAACGTGGTGAGTTGGCTTTTGGAACGGTTGATACTTGGCTGATCTGGAAGTTGACCCAGGGGCAGGTGCATGCGACAGATTATTCCAATGCTTCGCGGACAATGCTGTACAATATCCGTGAATTGGATTGGGATAAAAAACTGCTCAAGGAACTTCGAGTGCCAGCGGCTATCCTTCCATCGGTGAAGCCGTCCTCACACACCTTTGGCAACTGGATGCTGGAAGGTCATGCCATACCCATTGCCGGAGTTGCCGGCGACCAGCAGGCAGCCCTTTTTGGCCAGGCCTGTTTCGAACCCGGAATGGCCAAAAACACCTACGGCACCGGATGCTTTATGTTGATGAACACGGGTCCGACCATTCAGCTGTCTGACAATGGTTTGATCACCACCATAGCCTGGGGACTTGATGGCAGCGTGGAGTATGCGTTGGAGGGGAGCGTATTTATCGCTGGCGCTGCAGTACAGTGGCTTAGGGACAGTATGCATTTGATTGACCAGAGTAAAGACTCTGAGTATTTCGCAGCTAAAGCCTTGGGATCCAATGAAGTATATGTTGTGCCTGCTTTTGCTGGTTTAGGAGCTCCGTATTGGGATATGTATGCTCGGGGCGCGATCTTCGGATTGACCCGGGACACTGGCAAGGACCACATTATCAAAGCTACCCTGGAGTCTTTGGCATACCAGACCAAGGATATCCTGAGTGCCATGCAGCAAGACGCGGGCCTGACATTAACCAGCCTTAAAGTGGATGGGGGAGCCAGTGCAAACAATATGTTGATGCAGTTCCAGGCCGACATCCTCGGTACATTTGTGGAACGTCCTGCCGTCATCGAATCTACGGCTCAGGGTGCAGCGTACCTGGCCGGAATTCAGATAGGGCTTTGGAAGAAGGAGGATATCCTCAACAACCGGATTATCCAGAAACGTTTTGAGCCCAACATGGATGACAGTACCCGCACGGCATTGTACAGAGGTTGGCAAAAAGCGGTGCAACGTACCATGAAGTGGATTGAATAGAACATCGAAAGACACCCAGGTGAGTTTCTCAGCACATGCCAGATCAGAGCATATTCGGGCGATTCAGGAAGAATCATTCGACTTGTTAATCATTGGAGGGGGAATTACCGGAGCGGGCATAGCCCTGGATGCCGCCACCCGTGGACTCAAGACGGTATTGATTGAAAGAAATGACTTTGCTTTCGGCACCAGCAGCCGGTCAACCAAATTGATTCACGGTGGCCTTCGCTATCTCAAGCAACTTGAGTTTGCTCTGGTCAAAGAAGTAGGAAGCGAGCGCGCCATTGTGCATAACCTCGTTCCGCATCTGGTGGTGCCTGAGAAAATGTTGCTTCCGCTATACGAACGTCGTGGCTTGGGGTACTGGCTGGCCTCCGTTGGACTCATGATATATGACTGGCTTGCGGGCGTTAAACCGGAAGACCAGCGGCGCATGTTGACAAAACCCCAAACACTTCGCCACGAGCCATTGCTCAAAGCTGACGATATCAAGGGAGGAGCTCTTTACGCCGAATATCGAACCGATGATGCCAGACTCACCATTGAAATTGCCAAGGAAGCTCACGCTAAGGGAGCCCTATTAATAAATTACCTGGCTGTAATAGACTTCAGGTATGAAAATGATCAGGTTCAGGGCGTAGAGGTCCGAGATATGATCACCGGCGTAACCATGTCTGTCCGGGCGCGCAGTGTGGTGAATGCCGCGGGCCCCTGGGTAGATGAATTGAGAGAGATCAACCATTCCCGCAAGGATAAACATTTGCACCTGACCAAGGGTGTTCATGTGGTTGTCCCGTACCATCGCATGCCAGTGCGTCAGGCAATTTATTTCGATGTGCCGGACGGAAGAATGATTTTCGCAATTCCGCGTGGCCGGATAACGTATATCGGTACCACCGATACGGACTATAACGGTTCGAAGGAAGAGGTGTACGCCACCCGGGAAGACGTGAAGTACATTGTTGATGCGGTCAATGAAACGTTTCCCACCGTCCACCTTACGCTGGCTGATGTGGAGTCGTGTTGGGCTGGCTTGCGTCCATTGATTCACGAGGAAGGTAAGTCCGCATCTGAACTTTCCCGTAAGGATGAAATCTTTGAATCGGAGTCTGGCCTGATATCTATTGCCGGGGGCAAGCTCACTGGCTATCGAAAAATGGCTGAGCGCGTTGTTGATCTGCTGGCCCGCAAGAAGTTTGCAGACCGGTTGTTGCCAGCTTGCTCCACGGCCTCTATTCGACTGGCAGGGGGAGGTTTTAAGTCGGTGGCCGATGTTCATACATTCAATAAGTCTATCGCCGGACGCATGGAGACCATGGGACTCAAAGGCGATGAGGGAACCTACCTGGTTCATCTATTTGGTCGTCAGGCCGGTGCCATTATCGAAGAAGCCGCTCAGGTGAAGGATTTGGATGCGGATGTCTCCCTGCTGCTATCCGCTTTGCGCTATTGTATCCGGCACGAAATGGTGGTGAAAGCCTCGGATTTTTTGGTGCGCCGTAAAGGGTTGTTATATTTCAACCTGCATCGGTTAATGAAATTCAAGGAGCCTGTGCTGCTGGAAATGGCAACCCAATTTAAGTGGTCAGCGGAACGGATAGCCGCTGAAAGAAATGAGATGGATGACCTGATTAAACAAACGCTACAATTCAAATCATGATAAAACTACTGTTGCTGATACTCGGGTTTGCTGTGCTGATCTTTGGCGAAGTGCTGAAGGTCTATTTTATCATGCCTTTTCCGGGAAGTCAGGAAGATGAGGTGATTCAATGGGCCTACCTGATTCATACCCAGATTGGCTGGATCCGACTGGTAGGTGCCCTTTTACTTCTGTACCCGCTATATTGGTACCTCCGTCAATCTCCGGTGTGGGTACGCGCCACCATTGCCGTAGTGTTGGGCTTTTATGCCGTGGTATTCTACATGTTCAATTACAGGTTTCTGGCGGATAAGATCTTCTTGCAGCCGGAAAATGTAGGATTTCTGGATGCACCGCATAGCAAGGTTTCAGGCAAACAATTGGCCCTGGGCATTACTGTCGGCGGTGAGAGCAAAGCATATCCGATTGAGATCATTGGCTACCACCATCAGGTGCGGGACGTTGTGGGCGGACAGCAAGTAATGGTAACCTATTGTACGGTTTGCCGCACGGGTCGTGTTTACAGCCCTACCGTGGATGGTCAACCTGAGACATTCCGCCTGGTAGGCATGGATCATTACAACGCCATGTTTGAAGATGCCACAACGGGAAGTTGGTGGCGACAGGTATCAGGTGAGGCCATTGCAGGTCCGCGAAAAGGGAAAGCCCTGCCAGAGATCGAAAGTGGACAGATGACGATCAACGAATGGATAAATCTGCACCCCAACACCCTGATCCTTCAGCCAGATGAAAAGTTCGCCAAAGCCTACGATGAACTGAAAGATTATGATGAAGGTACCAGGAAAGGTCGGCTGGAGCGTAAGGACTCCGTGTCATGGCAGGACAAATCCTGGGTAGTTGGCGTACAAATTGGAATGAACGCCCGTGCATATGATTGGATTCAGCTGCAGCAGGCGAGGGTAGTGAATGATTCGTTGAATCAGGCACCTATTGTAGTAACCCTGTCGGCAGATTCACTTTCACACTTTGTATTCAACAGGGTCCTTGCACCCGACACGTTACAACTCTTTTTTAAGGACGGTAAGATAGTAGATGAAGTCGGGTCCGTGTGGAGTCCGGAAGGCAGGTGTACCGACGGGCCAAGAGCAGGAAAGACCCTCACACCAATTGCTTCGTATCAGGAGTATTGGCATTCCTGGCGCACTTTTCATCCCCAATCAACCCGATATATCCCGTAGGTCGTATGACGAACAAGCAATGGTGGAAGGAGGCGATCGTCTACCAAATCTATCCAAGGAGTTTTAACGACAGCAATGGTGACGGTATTGGCGACTTGCGGGGCATCATCGAAAAACTGGATTACATACAGGCCCTTGGTGTTGATACGGTGTGGCTCAATCCCATCTACAAGTCTCCCAACGATGATGGAGGTTATGACATAAGCGACTACTATACATTGCAGCCTGAATTTGGCACAATCGAAGACTTTGATGAACTGGTCGATGGGCTGCACAGCCGGGGGTTAAAGCTGGTGATGGATTTGGTGGTCAACCATTCCTCTGATGAACATGCATGGTTTGAGCAGTCGCGAAAATCCAAAGACAATCCTTATCGGGATTTCTATTTTTGGCGACCTGGAAAAAATGGCGGCCCACCCAACAATTGGCCATCATTTTTTGGTGGCAGCGCCTGGGAAAAGGACGATGCCACCGGAGAATTTTATTTGCACCTTTTTTCGCGAAAGCAACCTGACCTTAACTGGGAAAATCCCAGACTCCGCAGGGAAGTGTCGGCGCTAATGGAATACTGGCTTGAAAAGGGAGTTGATGGCTTGCGGCTCGATGTGATCTCCGCCATTTCTAAACGCACGTCTTTTCCGGATTCGGATACGCCGGATTTCAATGAGACCATCCGAAAATATTATGCCAACGGACCGCGGCTAAAAGAGTTTATCCGGGAGATGCGGACTGGTGTTTGGGACCATTACCGGGTGATGACCGTAGGTGAAGGCCCGGGCATTACGCCTGAAAATGCTGTCGACTACCTTGATGAACGCGACGGATTGCATATGATCTTTCACTTCGGGCATATGTTTATGGATCAGGGTCCGGGTGGAAGGTTTGATCCGATACCCTGGAGTCTGACCGACTTTAAGAAAGTATTTCAAACCTGGGATGACGCTTTGCGCGACAGGGGATGGGGAAGCATTTTCTTGGGAAACCATGATTTTGCCCGGATGGTTTCCCGATGGGGCAATGATAAAGAACACTGGGCTGCATCATCGAAGCTGCTCATCACCTTAATGCTCACGATGAGGGGTACGCCCTATGTTTTTCAGGGGGATGAATTTGGAATGACCAACCTTGCCCTCGGATCGGTTGCCGAATCCAAGGACATTGAAACACAAAACGGCTGGCGAGAGGCCAGCAAGCGGGGGATGTCGGAGCAAGACTTTGTGGCCATAGCAAATTATTCAGGAAGGGACAATGCGCGGACACCGGTGCAATGGTCCGGTAAACCGCACGCAGGGTTTACCACTGGTGAACCCTGGATGAAAGTCAACCCAAACTACCCGGATATCAATGCAGAGCGACAGTCTGATGACCCAGGCTCCGTATTGGGTTATTTCAGGCAAATGACCCGCCTTCGACGCGGCAACCATGCCCTTGTGTATGGTGATTACCTTCCAATAAACACCCTCGAAGAATTTCTGTTTGCGTACGATCGGGTGGAAGGAGAAGAAAAGTGGCGGGTACTGTTAAATTTTTCTGACAACAACCTTAACTTACCCGACGAGCTAATTCCAGCCACGGCAGTGCGGATGATGGGTAATTATCCGGCGACCGGATTCGGAGACCTCAGGCCCTGGGAAGCTATTATTTTGAAATTATGAGTAACGAACGCAAAGACCTTTGGGGAATTGACCTCGGCGGAACTAAAGCTGAGGGCGTGGTTTTAGGCCCCGGTGGTTTAAAGGACATCCTGTTTCGAGACCGTGTCCCAACGGGTGCTGAGAATGGCTATGAGCATATCCTTGGTCAGATAAACAAACTGGTCGGGATGATGGAATCAAGAATGGGCTATCGCCCGGCACATCTGGGCATAGGTACGCCCGGAACCCTGGACCCCCGTATGGGAACCATGAAGGGATGCAACTCGGAATGCATGAACGGTCAACCCATGAAGAAGGACCTCGAACGGATCCTGAAGTTGGAGGTCAGCATTGCCAACGATGCCAATTGTTTTGCGCTCGCAGAAGCACAAATGGGTGTTGTGAAAGAAAAATTTCCCCAGGCGCGCGTGGTATTTGGCGTAATCATGGGCACCGGTGTTGGCGGAGGTTTGGTAGTAGACGGAAGAGCCATCGGCGGACTGCATGGCATTGGAGGCGAATGGGGTCATAATTTTCTCGATGAATCTGGCGGCCCATGTTACTGTGGCAAAAGCGGATGTGTCGAGAAAATATTGTCCGGTCCTTCGCTGGAGAAGTACTATCAATCGATTACAGGTACCCGCAAGTCCCTGAAGGAAATTTACGCGCTGTATAAGTCCGGGGATGAAGCAGGAACTAAAACGATCCACCGGATGTCCCATTTTTTTGGTAAAGCCATCAGTGTGATTACCAATATCATTGATCCCGATGTGATTGTGATCGGTGGTGGTGTTGGTAACATTGATGAGATTTATACCGATGGCGTATCATCTTTGCGCGAATTCATTTTTAATAACAAAGTAGTAGATACACCTATTGTCAAGCCCATGTTGGGTGACAGTGCGGGTGTTTTTGGTGCTGCTTACCTCACTGCCTGAACTTCATAGCCCATGAAAAGAATTGCCATACTTGGACCTATCCCACGCGATCATATTGTTACCCACAACGGAGAGCTCATTCAGAAGTGGGGATGTGTTACACATCCGGTGATCGCATTATCCGCTATGTCGGGTGGTAAGGTCGAGGTCGTTCCTGTGTCTCACCTTCGATCCGTCGATCTCGACAACGTAAGAGAAGTGTTCAAAGGATATCCGGGAATAAACCTCAATCACCTGACTACCCATAACGATCAGGGAGACATTATCAGCCTGCGTTTTGTGGATATGAATAACCGCCTCGAGCGGCAAACTGGATTCATGGATCCCCTGTTGCCCGGGGATATGAAAGGATTACTCGACTGTAAAGCGTTTGTCTTTATCCCTATCAGCGACTACGAGATTTCGCTGGATACGTTGAAGTTCCTCCGGAAGAAAAGCAAAGGAATAATCATTTTTGATGCGCATGGTCCCACCACAGCGTGCCTGGTGAATGGAGAACGGCAACGCAAGTTTTGGATTGACCGAGATCAGTGGCTTCCGTACATCGATGTGATTAAGATGAACCTGGAAGAAGCCCAGGCATCTTGGTTCAAGAAGGAATACGAGACCAGCGACTTTGTGAAAACAGAAGAGCTCGATCGCGCATCCTTACGCGCGTTTGCTGATCATTGCCTCTCACTGGGTGTCAGGTGTGTATACATTACAGTAGACTCGCGTGGGTGTCTGGTATATTACAAGGAACGCGGCAAAACACACGAAGAAATGGTGCCTGCCATCAAAGTGCAAAACGTGATTGATACGACCGGCTGTGGCGACTCATTCGCCGGTGGAATTGGGTATGGCCTTACCATGAAGCCGAAGGACTATGTGGGTGCAGCCCGTTTTGGGAACGCACTCGGTGCCCTCAGAACTCAGGGAAAAACGTTTGCGGTATTCAAGTCCTTGGCTGAAACCCGGAAAATCATCGAACTCGGCTATATTCGCCAGAATTAACCTATCGCCTGGTGATCAAAGCCTGTATTTTCGACCTCGACGGTGTGATCGTAGACACCGCCAAATACCACTATCTGGCCTGGCAGCGTCTGGCCAAAGAGCTGGGTGTTTCCTTCACACTGGAGGATAATGAACGCCTTAAGGGCGTGAGCCGCATCCGGTCCCTGGAGATCATCCTCGAGATCGGCGGACTTCATTTCAACGAAGCGCAGAAAGAGGAAATGGCCACCCGGAAGAATCAATGGTTTGTTGATTATGTGAATGCCATGAAGCCGGAGGAAATCTATCCTGGTGTGCATCAGTTGCTACAGGCCCTGAAAGCCAGGGGGATTAAGGTCGGACTGGCATCCAGCAGCAAGAATGCGCCGGCCGTAATCCGATTGTTGAACATCGAGCATGATTTTGATGCCGTAGTGGACGGCACCATGATTGTCAATACCAAACCTGATCCAGAGATTTTCCTCAAGGCCGCCCAAAGCCTCGGCGTACCGCCAAAGGAATGTTTGGTGTTTGAGGATGCAGAAGCGGGGGTGGAGGCCGCACTCAATGCGGGCATGAAATGCGTGGGGATTGGTTCGCCAAAGCAACTGGGCAAAGCACATCGGGTCATCCCACATACCGGAGATTTCAGGCCGGCAGACCTTGAATCATTATCGTAAGTTTGAATTGCTAATTGTACGGATATGAAACACTACATCAAGCACCATGAGTGGCATATTGTGGAAGAGGGATTTGATCCTCACCTGAACCGGATTTCAGAGAGCCTGTTCAGTTTAGGTAATGGCCGCATGGGCCAACGCGCAAACTTTGAGGAACAATATACAGGAGAAACCCATCAGGGCAGTTACGTAGCTGGTGTCTACTATCCGGATAAAACCCGCGTAGGCTGGTGGAAGAATGGATACCCTGAATATTTTGCCAAGGTCCTCAACGCGCCAAGCTGGATCGGTGTGCATGTAACATTTGGGAAGTCAGCCCTCGACCTGGCTACCTGCAAGGTCCGTGATTTTGTGAGGGTACTTGACATGAAGCAAGGGCTGCTGCACCGCCAGTTTATTGCCACCCTCAAGGATGGTAAGAAGGTGAAGATCGATGCTAAAAGATTTTGTTCTATGGACGATGGTGAAATCGGAGCGATCCGGTATGCAATCACCCCACTTAACTTTTCGGGATCAGCTACCATCACACTGCCCATTGATGCGGATGTAGTCAACAAAGATTCTAATTACGATGAGAAGTTTTGGACGGAAGTTTCCAAAGAGGCCAAAGCAGGTCTGGCCATCGTAACCGCCGAAACCAGAAAGACTTTCTTTCAAGTGAGCACGGGAATGACTTACAGTGTTACCCATGAAGGTAAACCGGTTAAAGTAACCGCTAAGGCATCTAAAAAAGAAAAGTATGCCGACAATACCATTACTGTCAAACTAAAGAAAGAGGAGGAGACTGTGGTGTACAAATATGGCGTCGTATTGTCGTCTGAGAATCACCCTAAGAAAAGAATGCCTGAAGTCGCTGCACGAAAATTGAAAGAGGCTCGCGAGACAGGTTTTGATGTACTCTTTAAGCGTCACGCAGCCGTATGGTCGCATACCTGGAAAGAGTGTGATATTTCAATTGAAGGTGATATTGCAGCACAGCAAGGGATCCGTTTTAATATTTTTCAACTCATGCAAACCTACACCGGTAAGGATGAGCGCCTAAATATAGGGCCCAAGGGATTTACTGGTGAAAAGTATGGCGGCAGTACCTATTGGGATACGGAGGCTTACTGTTTGCCATTCTACCTGGGTACCTCTGATCCAAAGGTCGCACGCAACCTGCTGGTGTATCGCTACAAGCACTTGCCAAGGGCAATTGAAAATGCCGCTAAACTGGGATTCAAGAATGGAGCTGCCTTGTATCCAATGGTGACCATGAACGGGGAGGAGTGTCACAACGAATGGGAGATTACATTTGAAGAGATCCACCGCAACGGTGCTATAGCTTATGCCATATATGATTACATCCGCTATACCGGTGATGATGGCTATCTGGCTGAATACGGACTTGAGGTATTGATTGGTATCTCCCGCTTCTGGGCGCAGCGTGTCAACTGGTCGGCCAATCACCAAAAATATGTCATGCTGGGTGTTACCGGCCCTAATGAATATGAGAACAACTCCAACAACAACTGGTATTCCAATACCTTCGCTGCCTGGACCTTACAATACACCATCGATTCATTGGACCATGTCCGGAAAACACAGCCGGCGAAGTATGCCAAGATTCTGACCCGAACCAAGTTTCAGGATACCGCTGAAATGGCCAAGTGGGCAGACATTGTTTCAAAAATGTACTACCCGGAAGATAAAACCCGGGGTGTCTTTCTCCAGCAGGATGGATTCCTGGATAAGGAATTGTTGACGGTAAACGACTTGCGCCCCGAAGACCGCCCTTTGAATCAAAAGTGGTCCTGGGATCGTATCCTGCGTTCTTGTTTTATCAAACAGGCAGATGTCTTACAGGGCATCTATTTCTTTGAAGAGCGTTTCGATACACCCACCATCAAACGCAACTTTGACTTTTATGAACCAATGACGGTGCATGAGTCCTCGTTGTCACCGTGCGTGCACGTAATTCTTGCTTCCCGGTTGGGTTATAAGGAAAAGGCCTATGAGATGTACCTCCGTACCTCCCGTCTTGACCTTGACGATTACAATAATGATACCGAAGACGGATGTCACATTACGTCTATGGCAGGTACCTGGATGAGTGTAGTGAAGGGCTTTGGAGGAATGCGCGTTCGCGATGGCAAACTGCATTTTGCACCGTTTATTCCTGACCAGTGGAAATCCTATTCTTTCCGGTTGGAGTTCCGGGGTCGGGTCATCAAAGTAACGATCTCGCGGACGGGAGCGGAGACGATCCTGGAGTCAGGCGACCCTATGGAGATTGTAATGAATGGCAAAAGTGTCCAATTGAAATAACGGATGATCTGAAATAAAATAATTGGGTGAGCCGGACTTGGCTCACCCTTTTTTTTGCCTTGTGACTATCCCTGTGTACTTTGTGATATGACTGACGCATTGTTGCTTGGAATCGACCTTGGAAGTTCTTCGGTGAAAGCATCTGTCGTCAATGCAAGCACAGGCAGGAGTCTTGCCACGGCACAATCCCCTGACCATGAGATGGTCATCGACGCCCCCAGGCCTGGATGGGCAGAGCAAGATCCTGCATTGTGGTGGACTCATGTGGTGAAAAGCGTGCGGAGTTGCATGGCCAAAGCTGACGTCGATGGAAATCGGGTGGTGGCCATTGGCATTTCTTACCAAATGCATGGTCTCGTGATTGTCGACGATCAGGGCAGCCCGCTGCGTCCATCTATCATCTGGTGTGACAGCAGGGCCGTTGATATAGGCAATAAGGCATGGTCTTCATTAGGCCCTGAATTCTGTAATGAACATTATCTCAATTCTCCCGGGAACTTTACCGCATCAAAACTCCGGTGGGTTCGGGAAAATGAACCACATATTTACAAACGCATAGCCAAAATCATGCTTCCTGGTGAGTACATCGCCATGAGAATTACCGGAGACGTGCTCACCACCCCATCTGGATTGTCGGAAGGAATATTATGGGATTACAGCAGCCACGAGCCCGCACGCGATTTAATGGATTATTATGACATTAATCCTGCGCTATTGCCAGTCAGCACAGCCGTATTTTCTATTCAGGGAAAAACAACTTTAGCGGCCTCAGCTGAGCTTGGCATCTCACCAGACGCCATCGTCTCTTACCGGGCTGGAGATCAGCCCAACAATGCTTTTTCGTTGGGGGTTACCGAACCCGGAGAAGCTGCTGCGACTGCAGGCACCTCGGGTGTGATTTATAGCGTTACTGACGGCAATGTTTTCGACCCACAATCCAGGGTAAATACGTTTGTACATGTTTCCAATGGTAGTCATGAACGAAGAAACGGAGTCTTGCTTTGTGTCAACGGCACCGGGATCCTCAACCGGTGGCTGCGGGACAACCTCACCGGCCTGTCTTACGAACAAATGAATATCGCCGGAAGTGAGGTGGCTATTGGCGCTGATGGGCTTTCAATGCTTCCTTTTGGAAATGGTTCTGAGCGTATCCTGGGAAACAGGACGCTGGGCGCCTCCTTCCACGGTCTTGATTTAAATCGCCATCACCGGGGTCATTTGGTGCGGGCGAGTCAGGAAGGAATCGTATTCTCCCTGAATTATGGGTTTGAGATACTGAAGTCCATTGGATTGGTACCCTCAGTTATCAAAGCAGGCTATGGAAATATGTTTCTTAGTCCGTTATTCCGGGAAGCCTTTGTTAATACAATAGGAGTGCCATTGGAATTGTATGATACGGATGGAGCTACCGGTGCAGCGTTGGGTGCTGGCATCGGTGCGGGTGTGTACTCAACTTACCCGGATGCATTCCGTGGGCTGAAACAAACAGGTATCGAGGAGCCAGTCGATCATCTCCGTGAAAAATATATACATTCATATCACCGATGGGAAACCATATTGAATAAAGCACTATGAAAAAATCAACTTCGGGAAGTACCTACTTTAAGGGCATTGAAAAGATCAGGTGCGAAGGTCCAAAGACCGACAATCCGCTGGCTTTTCGCTATTATAATGCTACCGCTAAAGTAGGCAAGAAGACCATGGAGCAACACCTGCGTTACGCCATTGCGTATTGGCATTCGTTCGGTGGTACAGGTGGAGATCCATTCGGGCAGCCCACTAAGAATTTTCCCTGGCTTCAGCAACAGGATGCCGTTGCACGGGGCAAAGATAAAATGGATGCGGCTTTTGAGTTTATGACCAAGATTGGTGCGCCTTACTATTGCTTTCACGACTATGATATCGTTGATGAGGCGCCTACGTTGCGTGAATCGGAGAGAAGGCTTCAGGCCCTCGTGGAGTATGCGGGCCAGAAACAAAAGGAGTCTGGAGTGAAATTGCTGTGGGGAACCGCTAATTTGTTTTCACATCCCCGCTACATGAACGGCGCGGCTACCAATCCTGATTTTCAGGTAGTATGTCACGCCGGTGCCCAGGTGAAGAACGCCATTGATGCCACTGTGGCGTTGGGTGGAGCCAATTACGTTTTCTGGGGCGGGAGAGAAGGATACCTGACACTGTTGAATACCGACATGAAACGCGAGCAGGAGCACCTCGCTACTTTCTTGCACATGGCCCGGGACTATGGCAGGAAAAGTGGTTTCAAAGGAACGTTCCTCATCGAACCAAAACCCATGGAACCCAGCAAGCATCAGTATGATTTTGATGCTGCTACCGTGTTGTCATTCTTGCGTCAACATGACCTGATGGATGACTTTAAACTCAACCTGGAAGTAAATCACGCTACGTTGGCACACCATACCTTTCAGCACGAACTTCAGGTAGCAGCGGATGCAGGCGTGTTGGGAAGCATGGATGCCAATCGCGGTGACTATCAGAATGGGTGGGACACCGACCAGTTTCCTAACAACGTATATGAACTTACAGAAGCGATGCTGGTGGTGCTGCAGGCTGGAGGCTTTACTACCGGCGGGATAAATTTTGATGCGAAGACCAGACGTAATTCCACCGACCTCGTTGATATTTTTCACGCCCATATCGGCGGGATGGATGCCTTTGCACGGGCTTTGTTGGCGGCCCATGCCATTTTGGAAGATGGTGAATACCTCAAGCTTCGTAAACAGCGGTATAGTTCGTTCGACTCAGCCAAAGGCAAACAGTTTGAAGCTAACAAAATAACCCTTGCCGAACTTCGCAACCTGGCACTCGACTGGGGAGAGCCCGCGCAGATCAGCGGACGTCAGGAGTATTTTGAAAACATACTCTCGCGGTTTGTCTGATGTCAGTGAACCGTAGGGTGGTCGTTCTGCAGTCTAATTACCTTCCGTGGAAGGGATACTTCGACCTGATTCGCAGGGCCGATCTTTTTGTGTTTTATGATGATGTTCAGTTTACCAAAAATGACTGGCGCAACCGGAATAAGATCAAGACACCTGCAGGAGCCGACTGGATCAGCATCCCCTGTGGCACTAACCTCAAGCGATTGATTCAGGAGGTTCAGCCATCCAATGCTGATTGGCAACGCGATCACTGGAGACGGATTACTGCATGTTATGGGAATACATCGTATTTCAGCCTCTACAAACCATTTTTTGAAGATTTCTACCTGGGCAGAACGTGGACTAATCTCTCGGAACTTAACCAGTATCTCATCAGGCATATTGCCCAGGATATGCTCGGGATACAAACGGCTTTTGAGCAGTCTTCGAAGTACAGCCCAGACGGTGTACGTCAGGACCGCCTGCTGGATTTACTCCGTAAGACAGGGGCCACGGAATACCTTTCAGGTCCAGCCGCCAAGGCTTATATTTCGGAAGAATCCTTTCAAACGGCCAACATTAAGCTGACCTGGATGAACTACGGACCCTATCCGGAATACCCGCAACCCTTTCCGCCTTTTGTGCACGAGGTGAGTATCATTGATTTGTTGTTTTGCGAAGGACCCGATGCAAGGGCCTACCTCGGGGATTTGTGACCATGAAAATATCCATTGTCACTACCCTGTATTACTCGTCGCCGTATATCCACGAGTTTTATAATCGATGCCTGGCCTCGGTGCGCAAGTCAACTCATGATTATGAGTTTGTATTTGTGAACGATGGTTCACCGGATGATAGTTTGCAAAAAGTACTGGAACTCGCCAAACATGACAGACATGTTGCCGTCGTAGACCTATCCCGGAATTTTGGTCATCACGAGGCGATCATGACCGGGTTGCAATGTTGTGATGGTGACTTTGTATTTCTCATTGATTGTGACCTGGAGGAGGATCCGGAGCTATTTGAAGTATTTTGGGAGAAGATGCAGCAGGACCCACAACTCGAGGTTGTGTATGGTACGCAGATTAAGCGAAAGGGAGGATGGTTTGAACGCACCAGTGGTTGGTTCTTTTATAAGCTGGTTTCCTGGTTAACCTCACTCAACTATCCGGCCAACAGCTTAACGGCACGAATCATGACCCGAACTTATGTGCAGGCAGTTACCCAATTCAAAGAGCGTGAACTGGAAATATGGGGTGTGTTTGTGTTGAGTGGATTCAAACAATTGGCGGTGCCAGCGAAGAAAGGGTATAAAGGTTCATCTGCGTATACGTTGTCCAAGAAAATCCGGATGGCCATTGATTCAATCACCTCCCTCAGTAATCGCCCTTTGTACCTGGCCTTCGTCATTGGCTTCCTGTGTTTCTTTTTTGCTTTGGTTAACGTTGGCGTGATTATTTATAAAAAGATCTGGCAAGGTGTTGATATTGAGGGGTGGGCCAGTACCGTTGCCAGCATCTGGTTGGTGGGGGGGTTGATCTTGTTTGTGTTGGGCATATTTGGGATTTATTTGTCCAAAATGTTCAATGAGATCAAAGCACGCCCGTTGAGCATCATTCGTAAAATCTATCGTTCGGATGATCCTGCCTGAAGAGATTGATGATTTCTTTCGGAGAAAGCTCCAGGACTTTGGCCCTTCCGCTGAGGGCATGGGATGGCGTGATCGTCAGGCGCAATGGATTCGTTTCCGTCAGTTGGTGAGAGTAATTGAACCTACCGGAAGTTTTTCTATTAATGACTTAGGCTGTGGGAGTGGTGATTTGATTCAATTGCTCCAGGAGGAATTTCCTGACCGCTTCACATATACCGGCTATGATGCTTTACCCGAAATGGTTACTGCAGCACGCAAACAATACCCGGTTGCATCCGTTTCTTTTCGTGCCCTGACCAGTTATGATGAGATTCAGACAGCCGACTATACTGTTGCCAGCGGCATATTCAACGTCAGAAACAGTTCATCCGAGGAAACCTGGCTCTCGTATATTCTTACTACGCTGCATGCCATGAACGAATCCAGTACCCGCGGATTCGCATTTAATGCACTCACCAGCTATTCTGATCATGACCGCATGAGACCTGAGCTATACTATGCGGACCCACTCTTCCTGTTCGATTATTGCAAGAAGAACTTCTCCCGGAATGTGGCGCTGCTGCATGATTACGGGATTTTCGACTTTACCATCCTGGTTAGAAAGGTTATGGCTGCGTAACCAGAACTTCTATTTATTACCTTTGACCGACCATTACCAAAATGCTCGGTTTCAATAAACCCCACCTTACCGGGAAGGAGTTGGACTACATCCGCGATGCCGTAGAGCGCGAAAAGCTCTCCGGCAATGGTCATTATACCCAGCAATGCCAGGTTTTTTTTGAGTCCAGATACGGTTTTCGAAAGGCTTTGCTTACACAGTCCTGCACCGACGCCCTTGAGATGGCCGCCCTGTTGTTAAACGTCGGGCCTGGAGATGAGATCATTTTGCCGTCCTTTACGTTTGTTTCAACTGCAAACGCATTTGCCCTTCGGGGTGCTACCCTGGTGTTTGCTGATGTAGCGCAGGATTGCCCAAATCTCGATGTCGAGCATGTACGTTCCCTGATTACCCCGCAGACCAAGGCGGTGGTGGTGGTGCACTATGCAGGCATCTCCTGCGACATGGATCCTATCATGGAGCTTTCCCGCCAGCATGGCTTTCATGTGATTGAAGATGCGGCGCAAGCTATTGATTCTTATTATAAGGGACGACCCTTAGGCGCCATAGGGCACCTGGCCTGTTTTTCATTTCACGAGACCAAAAACATCATCTCAGGAGAAGGCGGCATGTTGGTGATCAATGACCCACAATTTATTTCCCGCGCAGAAATCCTGTGGGAAAAGGGTACCAACCGTTCAGCTTTTTCCCGTGGTGAAGTAGATAAGTATAGTTGGATCGACATCGGGTCTTCATTCCTCCCGTCAGAAATGACGGCTGCCTTTCTTTGGGCCCAATTGGAGCAGTTGGAATTTATTCAGAACCGACGAAAGGAAGTGTGGCGACAATACCAGCAGGGCCTGAACTTTCAGGTCCTGGAAGGACACCTGCAGACTCCACAGATTCCGGACTATGCCACGAACAACGCCCACATGTTCTACACGGTGTTCCGGTCTGTTCAGGAGCGCGATGCCATGATGATACATCTTCGGCAGGATGGCATACAGGCAATTTTTCATTACATACCACTTCACACCAGCCCATACTTCAAACCCCACTACCAGGGGAGACCGCTTCGGCACACTGAGCGCTATGCTGATTGCCTCTTGCGTTTACCGTTCTATGCCGACTTGGCCAAACAGGATATTGACCGGGTAATAAACTCGATATACCGGTTTTATAATTCCTGAAATTTAGACACTTTCAACCCGGGGAGTAATTAACTTTAACCCGACCCTTTAATGGGTCAGGAGATACGTCTTAACTCAAAAACGAATTTCGATTATGAACAGAAAATTGCGAATGGGTATGGTAGGTGGCGGCATCGGTTCTTTCATTGGACCCATCCACCGAAAGGCTGCTGGAATTGATGGGGAAATTGAACTGGTGTGTGGTGCTTTCAGTATCAAACCGGAAGAATCTCAGGCGACCGGGGAAGCCTTGTACCTCAATCCGGAGCGCGTTTACAATACTTTTCCGGAAATGATGGAAAAGGAACGCAGGATGCCCGCCGACAAACGCATTGATTTTGTTTCGGTCGTAACCCCCAACCACGTTCACTTTGCCCCTACAAAAATGGCCCTTGAAAATGGATTCCATGTGGTGGTTGAGAAGCCTATCGCTTTTTCACTCAAAGAAGCCAACGTGCTTAAGAAACTTGTTGAGAAATCGGGACTGGTACTCGCGTTGACCCACACGTATACCGGTTATCCAATGGTGAAAGAAGCCCGGCATATGGTGAAGGCCGGCAAACTTGGAGCCATCCGGAAAGTATATGTCGAGTATCCACAGGGTTGGCTGAGTACCTCCCTCGAGAAGACCGGCAATATGCAGGCCTCCTGGCGCACTGACCCAAAGCAATCTGGCCTTGGCGGTGCAATTGGAGACATTGGCACCCATGCCGCTAACCTCGCTGAGTACATTACCGGCCATAAGATTACCCAAGTGTGCACCATGCTCAATACAGTCGTGCCTGGTCGAAGACTTGACGACGACACTTCTATGTTGGTACGGTTTGACAACGGGGCCTCCGGTGTACTGATTGCAACACAGGTGGCCGCGGGAGAAGAGAACAACCTCAACATCCGGGTATATGGAGAGAAGGGTGGTATTGAGTGGAGGCAGGAAGAACCCAATACCATCATCGCCAAATGGCTTGATCGACCACGAGAAATTATCCGTGCGGGCTGGAGCTACCTTTCTGATGATGCCAAGGGATTTATCCGCACCCCTTCAGGACACCCGGAAGGATACCTGGAGGCATTTGCCAACATCTACCGAGCCTTTACCAGGGCCGTGCGCGACCACCAGCAGGGAAAGAAGATCGTTCCCGCTAAGTATGATTTTCCCGATGTCAACGATGGCGTGCATGGCATGGCCTTCGTAGAAACAGTGGTGAAGTCTTCAGGGTCAGCAAAAAAATGGATCACGTTGAAATAGGAATATGAAGAATATTAAAGGACCTGGCATATTTCTGGCCCAATTCATGGGCGATGCAGCGCCGTTCAATCGCCTGGATTCGATTTGTAAGTGGGCGGCCTCGTTGGGATATGTCGGTGTGCAGATCCCGTCGTGGGACAGCCGGTGTATAGATCTAAAGAAGGCCGCTGAGAGCAAAACCTATTGCGATGAAATTCGTGGTATCGTGGAATCAGCCGGACTGAAGATCGCTGAACTTTCCACACACCTTCAGGGACAATTGGTTGCCGTTCATCCGGCCTACAATGAAATGTTCGATGGATTTGCCCCAAAATCGGTGCAAGGCAAGCCAAAAGAGCGTACGGCATGGGCAATCGATCAACTTAAATATGCAGCAAGAGCCAGCAAGAACCTGGAATTGAATGCCCATGCAACTTTCTCCGGTGCGTTGCTTTGGCATACCGTATATCCTTGGCCGCAGCGCCCGGCCGGACTGGTGGAAGATGGATTCAGGGAATTGGCCAAAAGATGGTTGCCTATCCTGAATGCCTTTGATAAGAATGGGGTGGACCTCTGCTATGAGATACATCCGGGAGAAGATCTGCACGACGGCGTGACATTTGAACGGTTTTGGGAAGCCACCGGTAAACATGAACGTTGCCGCATACTGTATGATCCCAGTCATTTTGTGTTGCAACAACTCGATTATCTGCAGTACATTGATTTCTATCATACTTTCATTAAGATGTTTCATGTGAAGGATGCTGAATTTAACCCGACCGGAAAAAGCGGTGTTTACGGCGGATTTCAGGGATGGGTCGACCGGCCTGGAAGGTTCCGTTCACTCGGTGATGGGCAGGTGGATTTCAAATCGATCTTTTCCAAGTTGGCCCAGTATGATTATGCTGGATGGGCCGTACTTGAGTGGGAGTGTTGCATCAAGCACCCTGAACAGGGGGCTGCAGAAGGAGCTCCATTCATTAAGAACCATTTAATCCGTGTAACGGAAAAGGCATTTGATGATTTTGCTGCTACAGGAAAGAATGTCAATTTGAACAAGAAAATACTCGGACTCTAAACCAGATATTATATGATGAAAATGACCATACGACTTTTTGCAACCATCAGCTTAGGCGTGATGTTGGCATGCGGGGGTGAGAAAAAGCAGGAAAATAGCGAACAGATCGTGGCCAATGACGCACCGGTGGAAAAGCAAGCCGGCGCGGATATCATCGCGCAGGGAGAAGCCCTCGTAAAGGGCAGTGATTGTAAAACCTGCCATCACTCGGTTAATAAGATAATCGGCCCGTCCCATACCGACGTTGCTAAAAAATATGAATTCAATGCTGCTAACGTCAAGATGCTGGCAGAGAAGATTATCAAAGGAGGCACCGGCGTATGGGGACAAATTCCGATGACTCCGCACCCTGACCTTACCGCAGATCAGGCGGAAAAAATGGCCCGATATGTGCTCTCGTTGGATGGTGAAAAGGAACATTAAAATAAGAAAATGAACAAGATGAAATTCATAGCCCTGATATGGGTTCTACTCACTGCCGGTGCTGGTTTGGCCCAACCCAACACCCTTTCCGATCAGGAAAAAAAGGAGGGATGGAAACTGCTCTTTGATGGCAGCTCGCTAAAAGGCTGGCATAACTTTAAGAAAGATAACATCGGTCCTGCCTGGAAAATCAGTGAAGATGCGATCTACCTGGATGCGCGCAACAAAAAGGATTGGCAGGTGAATGGTGGCGGTGATATTGTAACGGCCGATGAATTCGAGAATTTTGAATTAGTGATTGACTGGAAAATCGAAGCCTGCGGTAACAGTGGTATCATCTTTAATGTCGTTGAAGATCCTAAATATGACTATGTATGGAAAACCGGTCCCGAGATGCAGGTACTGGATAACGCTTGTCATCCGGATGCCAAAATCACCAAACACCGCGCCGGAAACCTGTATGACCTGATTGTAAGTACCACCGAGTCTGTGAAGGCTGCCGGTGAATGGAATACCGCGCGCATTGTATCCAACAAAGGGCATCTTGAACTCTACCTGAATGGAATTAAGCAGGTGGACACGCAGATGTTCACGCCAGAATGGGAAGCACTGATTGCAGGAAGCAAGTTTAAGAACGAGCCTGCCTTTGGAAAGTCACGCAAAGGACGCATCTCCTTGCAAGACCATGGTAACCAGGTGTGGTTCCGGAATATTAAAGTACGTCAATTGTAGTTCATTCCTAAAATCCATCATCTTATGAAACGCAGGGAGTTCATTCAATTGGGAATGGTGTTGGGTGCCGCGGCCTCAATTCCTTCCTGGGCGAAAGCCATGCCCGGTAAAATCGGATTACAACTCTACACCCTTCGGGATATCATCGGAAAGGATCCAAAGGGAGTGTTAAAACAGGTGGCAGACCTGGGTTATCAGGAACTGGAGACATTTGGTTACCGGGAAGGAATGCTTTTTGGTATGACTGCCAAAGATTTCGGGGCTTATGTATCAAGTCTTGGCATGAAAATCACCAGTGGGCACTATGGCATGGGCTTGAGTGAAAGGGCCAAAACCATGAAGGGCACCCTGTCCAATGATTGGGAACGGGCAGTCGCTGATGCTAAGGAGATGGGCCAGGAGTACATGATTATTGCATTCCTCACGCCCGATGAGCGTGCTTCAATTGATAATTATAAGAAAGTGTGCGAGATGATTAACAAGGGCGGTGAAGTTTGTAAACAGTACGGCCTGAAAATAGGATACCACAACCATGACTTTGAATTTGTTGAACTCGAAGGACAAATTCCCTTTCACCTGATGATGAAGGAGCTCGATCCAAAACTGGTTAGTATGGAGCTCGACTTGTATTGGGCTACTTTCTCCGGTAACAACCCCCTTGACCTCTTTGAAAAATACCCCGGACGATTCGAGCAATGGCACCTGAAGGATATGGACAAAGCAGACAAGAAGAAGAATCCATACCTGGGAACCGGCTCCATTGATTTCCCGAAAATATATGCCTCCGCTAAACGTTCAGGTATGAAACACGCCTATGTGGAGCACGACACCTTCCCGGCATCTTCCATAGAGACCGTAACAGTCGATATGGCCAACGTTAAAGCCTGGTAATTTACACGGAAGGTTCCTGTTGGCTGAGGCAATGAAAGCTGCCCAGGCCCCAAATAATGTCGAGCGAATCGATGCCAATGATCTCATAGCCAGGGAAGGCTTGTTGAATTAGCATCAATGCCCGATGATCATTCTTATCCCGGAACGTAGGTACGATTACCCGGTTATTGGCAATGTAGAAGTTGGCATACGACGCCGGGAGACGCTGGTCTTCATACACCACCGGTGCGGGCATGGGAATTTCGATGATATTCATCTGTTGACCATCCAGCAGCCGCATGCCTTTGAGGGCCTTGAGATTTTGCTGCAAAGGCTCATAGTTTTCGTCCTGCTTGTTTTCCTCTACCACGGTGATGACCGTATTCTTATTTACAAACCGTGTGATATCATCGATGTGGCCATCGGTATCATCACCAACGATACCATCTCCCAACCACAATACCTGATCTACGCCATAATAGGACGACAGGAACTCTTCAATTTCTGTTATGGACAGGTACGGGTTGCGATTGATATTCCCCAAACAAGATGTGGTGGTGAGGAGTGTGCCAGCGCCATTGAAATCGACTGAACCGCCTTCCATGATAGGTCCGGGAGCAAAGACCTGTAGTCCCAATTGTCCTGCAATGCGGGTAGGCACTACATCATCCAGGTCGAATGGCGGATACTTTCCGCCCCAGGCATTATATCCCCAGTCAACGATAGCTTTCTTCTTTTCTTTTCGGTTTACCAAAAACGCGGGTCCATGGTCCCGGCACCAGGCATCATTGGTAGGGTTGGGGTAGAACTCGATTTGATTCATCGGCACACCTGCCTTTTCCAGGTGTTGCGTGGCTTTGGCCTGGAGTACGGAATCACCGACATTGATTCGTACTTTTTCTACTGCAGCGACGCACTTGACGAAATGGGAATAAGCCGGGAATATGGATTCAATCTTGCCTGGCCAGGAGGCTTCCTTGTGTGGCCAACTCAGCCAGGTTGCGTCATGCTTTTCGAATTCGGCAGGGAAATGATAACCAAGTGATTTGGGTGTGGCAGTCATGAATACAATCTCGGGGCTTACTTAGCGTCAATGTACCGGTTGAGGATGGGCTGATAGGAATCGATGCGGCGGTCCCTGAGGAACGGCCAGTGAGTACGGTAGCGATCACTCTTCTCGAGATCCAATTCTTCTACATGTTCAACCTCCTGATCATGTGGAGCCTTGTACATCAGCTTGCCGAAAGGACTGGAGATAAATGATCCACCCCAGAACTTCATGTTTCCTTCAACGCCGGTACGATTTACCGACACCACGTAAACGCCATTCGCGACTGCATGGGCACGTTGAATAGTCTGCCAGGCATTGTACTGCTCTTCATTGGTGTCTTTGTCCTGACTGGTTGCCCAGCCAATAGCAGTCGGGTAGAAGAGTACTTCGGCCCCCATCAGGGCAGTGATTCGGGCTGCTTCAGGATACCATTGGTCCCAGCAGATAAGTACGCCCAGCGTACAGTGTTTGGTCTTAAAGATTTTATAACCCAGATCACCAGGGGTAAAGTAGAATTTCTCATAATAACCGGGATCATCCGGGATGTGCATCTTCCGGTACTTGCCGAGGTAAGTACCATCAGCATCCAGTACTGCTGTGGTGTTGTGGTAAAGTCCTTCAGCGCGTTTCTCAAATAGGGAAGCCACGATTACCACCTTGTATTCCTTCGCCACCGAAGAGAGAAAGTCAGTAGAGGGACCGGGAATGGATTCAGCGAGCTTGAAATTTTCGTAGCGCTCTTCATCGCAGAAGTAGAGTGAAGTAAAAAGCTCCTGCAGGCAAATTACCTGGGCGCCTTGTTTGGCCAACGCAATGATTTTGGGCTTTACCTTATCGAGGTTTTCCTGCGGCACTGCGCTGCACGACATTTGAATAATACCAACGTTGACTTTGCGACCGCTCATGCTTGAAAAAATTTCAGCAAATATAAAGGCTTCCTGAGGATTTACGTTCCGGCTACCGTGACGAAAATCATATAAAATGCCTTTCGCAATCGATTGAAATATTTCATTTTCAGTTTACTGATCCCTATTTTGCAGCGGTTTCCAGAACACCTACTATGAAAAAAGAAGGACACACCCAGCAAAGTACTTTTACCATTAATCATTCAGAATTATCAACCTGGATCACTGAGATGGCTGATCTCTGCAAGCCAGATGCCGTGCGCTGGTGCGACGGTTCCCGAAAGGAGTATGATGAACTCTGCGAATTGCTGGTGCAGAAAGGCACATTTATCCGGTTAAACCCTGCTAAACGCCCTAACAGCTACGCCTGCTTCTCCGACCCCAGCGATGTCGCCCGCGTAGAAGACCGAACCTTCATCTGCAGCAGGTGGAAAGAAGATGCGGGACCTACCAATAACTGGGAAGATCCCCGGGAGATGAAACCCAAACTGAAAAAACTCTTTGATGGCTGCATGTTGGGCAGAACCATGTATGTCATTCCGTTTAGCATGGGTCCGGTAGGCTCTTCATTGTCCCACATTGGTGTGCAAATTACTGACTCTGAGTATGTGGTGGTGAATATGCACATCATGACCCGGGTAGGAAAGCGGGTGATGGATACCCTTGGAAAAGACGGTGAATATGTAAAATGCCTGCACTCCGTGGGAGCACCCCTCAAACCTGGTCAGGAAGATTCCAAATGGCCCACCAACCCGACGGTTAAATATATTGTTCATTATCCAGAGGACCGCGCCATTGTGTCCTATGGGTCCGGGTATGGCGGAAATGCCCTGTTGGGCAAAAAGTGCTTTGCACTACGAATAGCTTCTTCCATGGCACGTGAAGAAGGATGGCTCGCAGAACATATGCTGATCCTGGGCGTTCAGGATCCACAGGGACAGAAGACCTATGTCACGGCGGCCTTTCCCAGTGCATGTGGTAAAACGAATTTTGCGATGCTGATTCCACCGAAAGAATTCTCCGGATGGAAGATCACCACAGTCGGCGATGATATCGCATGGATCAAGCCCGGTAAAGACGGGAAATTATATGCCATCAACCCGGAGGCTGGGTACTTTGGTGTGGCACCAGGTACAAATACCAAGTCAAACCCCAACGCCATGGCTACCATTGCCAGGGACACCATCTTCACCAACGTGGGCGTGACGCCCGATGGCGATGTTTGGTGGGAAGGGATGACCAAGGAACCCCCCAAAGACCTTATCGACTGGCGCGGACAAAAGTGGGATCCTGCGAGTGGTAAACCCTGCGCCCACCCCAATGCACGGTTTACGGCTCCCGCTTCACAGAACCCCGTACTGGATGAAGCCTGGGAAGATCCCAACGGTGTACCAGTAGGGGCATTCATTTTCGGTGGACGACGAAGTACTACCATCCCGTTGATTTATCAGGCACACAACTGGAATTCAGGTGTTTATCTGGCAGCGACCATGGGCTCAGAGACAACCGCTGCTGCTTTTGGCGAAGTAGGTAAAGTGCGGCGCGATCCATTCGCCATGTTGCCATTCTGCGGATATCACATGGGCGAATACTTCAATCATTGGCTCCAGTTCGGCAGAAATATCCCTAACCCGCCACGGATTTTTGGTGTTAACTGGTTCCGCAAGGATGAAAAGGGAAATTTCCTTTGGCCTGGCTTCAGTGAGAATATGCGTATCCTGAAGTGGGTTATAGAAAAAATTCACGGCAAGTCCAATGCTGTGGAAAGCCCTATTGGTTGGATGCCGCACTATGATGATATCGACTGGACTGGATCTACGTTCACCAAGCATGAGTTCGAAGCCATTATGAACATTGACCGGGAAGCATGGAAGGCCGAGTTGCTGGGCCATGCCGAGCTCTTTGAGCGCATGTACGATAAGTTGCCAAAGGAATTCATCTTTATGCGTGAATTGTTGCTCTCCAGCCTTTGGCGTTCACCGGAGAAGTGGAGACTGGAGCCGGAGACAGAATAAGAAAAGCATGACGAAGCCCTGGTTTTCCCAGGGCTTTTTTTACACACGCCCCATCTTGCCGGTTCGCATTAATAAGCCTACTTTGAAGTACCTAACCTGAACATGATACCAGCTGACAGTTCTTTCTTTGGTCACCCCCGGGGACTGGCCACCCTGTTTTTCACAGAGATGTGGGAACGATTTAGTTACTATGGAATGCGCGCATTGCTTCTGCTTTTCATGGTTGCTACCGTGGAGAATGGAGGCCTGGGCCTCGACGACAAAACAGCTGGCGCGGTTTATGGGCTTTACACCATGTTCGTATATCTCCTCGCTCTGCCAGGTGGATGGTTGGCCGATCGGTTTTTCGGACTTCGTAAGGCGGTATTCTATGGCGGGTGTATGATCGCTGCCGGTAACCTGATGTTAGTGCTGCCATACACCCAAACCTTCTTTATCGGATTACTGCTCATTGTAATGGGCACCGGCTTGCTGAAGCCCAACGTGAGCAGTCTCGTCGGTGAACTATATCCTGCAGATCAGCAGGCAAAACGCGATGCAGGTTTTTCGATTTTCTATATGGGTATTAATCTCGGAGCGTTTATATCGCCTTTCATTACAGGATACCTGGGTGAAAATATTAACTGGCACTATGGTTTTGCTGTCGCCGGCATCGGTATGGTGCTGGGATTAATTCAGTACAAAGCAACAGAGAAGTACCTCGGTTCGGCGGGTGAGGGTCCCAACCGACTCGAAGATGCCAGTGCACAGGGTAAAAGGGAGCAATCCATTCGTACCGGACTGATGGTATTTGTAGGTGGCCTAATTGTATTTATGGCCTTGCTGCTCACCCGCACAGTTTCAATCAACCCGATCACCTTCGCTCAGGCCTCTACCTACCTGATTGCAGCAAGCGCAGCGGCTTATTTTCTATATATTCTGTTATTTGAAAAATTAGACCCGACAGAAAAAAGGAAAATCGGGGTAATTGGAGTCTTTTTCGTGGCCTCATCGATGTTCTATGGTGGGTACGAACAGCAAGGATCAACGCTGAACCTCTTTGCCGACCGGTACACAGACATGTTTATCGGCACCTTCAAAATGCCAGCAAGCTGGCTTCAATCAGTCCCTCCATTTGCCGTGTTCATCTTTGCACCCATTTTCGCTTACGGTTGGGTATGGCTCGCCAAAAGAAATCTTAATCCTTCCACGCCCGTGAAACTGGCAGCTGGCCTGCTGTTCATGGGGGCAGGGTACCTCGTGATGATGTGGGCATCAACGATTGTAATTGGAGGTTCCAAGGCATTGCCGACCTGGTTGGTAGCTACCTATGTACTCCATACGTTTGGTGAGATTTGTCTTTATCCGGTTGGTCTGAGCGCGGTCACTAAATTATCGCCCAAGCGTTTGGTCGGTCAAATGATGGGCATTTGGTTTATGTCCCTCGCCTTGGGCAACCTGGTGGCCGGCCTCTTTGCCGGTGAGTTTGATGCCAATGCGGTAGCCGCCAATCCGCAATTGCTCGTTGACCTGTTCTGGGTAGTGGTGAAGGTGATGGGCGTGGCCGGTTTGGTTGTTCTTGTAATTAGCAAACCCATCCGCAAGTGGATGGCCGATATCCTTTAACTCGTTATGGAAAAGTTTAAACCCTACATCGCTCCGGAATTGAATATCGCGGAGTTCACAATTAAGTCAGTTCTGCTCGGAGCCTTCTTTGGTGTCGTTTTCGGCGCATCGACCGTTTACCTGGCCCTTCGCGCAGGTCTCACGGTAACAGCCTCCATACCCATAGCAGTCATTGCCATTACCTTGGGGCGGAAACTGTTCAAGACCACCATCCTGGAAAACAACATCATCCAAACCACGGGCTCTGCTGGTGAGTCTATTGCAGCTGGCGTTGCGTTTACCGTGCCAGGCTTTCTGTTTTTGTCTTCTGATGAGAATGGGGTGAGTGTTGGGGCCGACTATTTCAATTACATCACGATCCTGATTCTTGCGGCATTCGGCGGTATGCTGGGCACGATGATGATGATTCCACTGCGGCGATCCCTGATCGTAAAGGAGCATGAGAATCTTCCTTATCCTGAAGGCACTGCCTGCGCCACGGTATTGCAGGCCGGAGAAAAGGGAGGCGTTGTGGCCCAGACGGCATTTATAGGCATGGGAGTGGCCATCGGATACGCCATGCTCCAAAAAGTGTTCCACGTCATTGCTGAAATCCCTGCATTTGTTACGCGACAAACCAATAAGTTCTGGCCATCGGCAACCATCAATGGAGAAATTACGCCGGAGTACCTGGGCATAGGTTATATCATTGGCCCAACGATTTCTGGAGTATTGGTGGCAGGTTCTGTCCTCGTGTGGTGGGCCATGATACCCTTACTGGCAACGCTGGTGAACCCTGAATTGATTGCGGGTCAGCTTCATAAACTGGGTTACATCCATGATCTCGCACAGGCCGGTGGTCGCGGAGGCTGGGACCCCGTTACCAAGACATTTGCCAACCCGGCAACGGCTATCTACTTTGCCTATATCCGCCAAATTGGAGCCGGTGCAGTGGCTGCCGGAGGATTTATCACCTTGTTAAAGACACTGCCAACTATCATCGGTTCTTTCCGGGATAGCATTTCTTCGCTCAAGGAAAAAGGTGCAAAAGTGGTGTTGCGCACAGAGAACGATTTGTCTTTGAAAGTTGTGTTGATCGGCAGTGTACTGCTGATCGTTACTGTTGTGGTACTGGATTATATCCCGGGTGACAGTGTCTTGCAAAAACTGTTCATTGGAATTCTAATGATAGTGTTCGGATTCTTTTTTGTCACGGTTGCAAGCCGCATTGTTGGATTGGTTGGGACCAGTAACAGTCCTATTTCCGGAATGACCATTGCAACCCTGATGGGTACATGCTTGATTTTCACTTCAATTGGATGGTCAGGCAAATTGTACGAACCGCTGGCCCTGGTGGTAGGAAGCATGATTTGTATTGCAGCTGCCAATGCCGGGGGCACTTCGCAGGACCTGAAGACCGGTTTCCTTATCGGTGCTACCCCGCGCTATCAACAGATTGCCTTGTTCATTGGCGCCATAGTTTCATCTATTGCCATTGGATTGATTGTTCAAGTACTTGATACACCAACATCAGCGATGCTCGCACAGGATCCAACCATGGTGCATGCCATTGGCTCAGACAGGTTCCCGGCACCACAGGCTACCCTGATGGCCACCCTCACCAAAGGTATCCTGTCGTTTAATCTGGACTGGCAGTTCATCATGGTAGGAATATTCATTGCGATTACATTAGAACTGTGCAACATCAAGGCCCTGGCGTTTGCCATCGGATTGTATCTCCCTTTGTCTACGACATTGCCGATTTTCGTAGGCGGAGCACTTAAGGGGTTTGTCGACTGGCGGAAGGCGCGACGGAACGAAGTGGAAGAGGATGGCGACCTGAGTCGTGGCAATCTGTTTGCAACAGGTTTAGTTGCAGGAGGTGCCATCACCGGTGTCCTGGTAGCCGTGCTGAATGTTTTTTACTCCGAAGAGTTGCAGCAAGTCAATGCTGAACATGGTCTGGTGAACAGTCTTTCTGAGGGCGGGTATTACCTGATGGGTACACTCATCTTTGCCGGCATGATGACCTGGCTTTATCGATCGGCGACCAAGGCATAAACCAGCATGTAGCTTAAATGGAAAAGGCCCCGCTTTTGCGAGGCCTTTTTCTTTTATTACGGATGAACAATTACATCATTCCGCCCATTCCGCCACCGGGAGGCATGGCTGGAGCTTCTTTCTCTTCCTGGATTTCTGACACAACAGCTTCGGTAGTGAGCAGTAGTCCGGCGATAGAAGCAGCGTTCTCGAGGGCCAGACGTGACACCTTGGTAGGGTCGATGATACCAGCAGCGAAGAAATCTTCGTACTTGTTCTCACCGGCATTATAACCAAAGTCTTTCTTACCTTCTTTCACACGGTTCACCACCACCGATCCTTCCTGACCAGCGTTTTCGGCGATGGTGCGGAGGGGAGCTTCCAGGGCCAAACGGATGATGTTCACACCGGTAGCCTGATCGTCGTTGTCAGTAACTACATTCTTCAGGGCCTCGATGGCGCGGATGTAAGCTACACCACCGCCGGGGATAATGCCTTCCTGAACAGCTGCACGGGTAGCATGCAATGCGTCGTCGACACGGTCTTTCTTCTCTTTCATTTCCACTTCGGTGGCTGCACCGATGTAGAGGATGGCAACACCGCCAGAGAGCTTAGCAAGGCGCTCCTGCAGTTTCTCACGGTCATAATCGGAGGTGGTGGCATCGATCTGAGCTTTGATCTGGGCAATACGTCCAGTGATCTCACTCTTCTTACCAGCACCATTCACGATGGTTGTGTTGTCTTTGTCAATGTTGACTTTTTCTGCACGGCCAAGGGAATCCAATTTGGCATCCTCGAGTTTCATGCCTGTCTCTTCAGAGATCACGCGTCCACCTGTGAGGATTGCAATGTCTTCGAGCATCGCCTTACGACGATCGCCAAAACCGGGAGCTTTTACCGCGGCTACACGAAGGGCACCACGGATCTTGTTGACCACGAGGGTAGCCAGGGCTTCACCTTCTACTTCTTCAGCAATAATCAACAAGGGCTTGCCGGTCTGGGCAGTGGCTTCCAGTACAGGAAGCAGTTCCTTCATCGAAGATATTTTCTTGTCGTAGATAAGGATATACGGAGAGTCGAGGTCAGCTTCCATTTTCTCCGTGTTGGTCACGAAGTAAGGGGAGAGGTACCCACGATCGAACTGCATGCCTTCAACGGTCTTTACTTCAGTCTCAGTTCCTTTCGCTTCTTCCACCGTAATTACACCATCTTTGCCCACTTTCTCCATGGCGGTGGCAATCATTTTACCAATCTCTGTATCGTTATTGGAGGAGATGGTTGCTACCTGAGTGATTTCGTGTGAACCTTTGATGTTCTTGGATTGCTTGCGCAGGCTTTCAACAACAGCCTCAACAGCCTTGTCAACACCACGCTTCAGGTCCATGGGGTTAGCACCTGCAGCTACGTTCTTAATACCGTGTGAGTAAATTGCCTGGGCCAATACGGTGGCGGTAGTCGTACCATCACCAGCGGCGTCAGCAGTCTTGGAAGCAACTTCCTTCACCAACTGGGCACCCATGTTTTCGATTGGGTCTTTCAACTCAATCTCCTTGGCTACGGATACGCCGTCTTTGGTTACGGTAGGAGAGCCAAATTTTTTGTCGAGGATCACGTTGCGACCTTTGGGTCCCAGGGTGACTTTAACCGCATTGGCCAACTTATCTACGCCCTTCTTGATGCGATCGCGGGCGGATGTATCGAATGTAATTTCTTTTGCCATATGAATTCAGATTTGATTGATTACGTGGATTAGATGATTCCGAAAATATCGGAGTTGCGCATGATAAGGTAATCCTTACCATCGATGGTGATTTCAGTACCAGCATACTTGCCGTAAAGAATGTTTTCGCCAACTTTTACGGTAACAGGCTTGTCTTTCAGGCCATCACCAACGGCGATCACTTTGCCTTTTTGAGGCTTCTCTTTTGCAGTGTCCGGAATGATAATTCCAGAAGCGGTTTTCTCCTCAGCCGCAGCGGGTTCTACCAGAACGCGGTCTTCGTTGGGTTTAAAATTGATCTTAGCCATATGGATTAAAAGGTTTGTTGTTAATAAGCTCACTCGCGTGTGTCGATTTTCATGCCAAAAGGGCATTTCTGCCACTTTGTGACCTGCAGGCACGCACCCGCAGGGTAAAACCAGACAGAATTGTCGGCCTGTCAGGTTTTTGGGGGCAAAAATGGCAGATTTGACACAAAACCCTTCGATTTCGTATAATTATTCCAGAGTTTTTATCGCCCCATGGACCACTTAAAAGACAATTGGCTCACCGACGGCCTGATCGATTTCGAATACAAGAAATATGTCCTCCTCGCGTACCTCAAGCGTGTGAAGGAATCATTCGGTAGGGTGGAACTATACCCGCATTTGTCCGACCTGGTATTCCACTACCGCAACCTGGTTTCCTTAAAGGAAAACAAAGGACTGATTGTAAGCTCATTTCCCCGTGAGCTTTCTCTGGAGAACTTGCGTACGCTCGAATTGAACTACCGGAAGATTATCGAGGATGATGCCGTGATGCAGGAAATAGAATCCATCATGCAATTCGCCCTGCCACAACTCAAAAATTCGGTAGAAGAGGGTTCTGCTATTTATGAATTTGTTGAATCGAAATGCGAGCTGACCGCCGTGGGTGTGGTGCCGCTATATATGCAGGAAGGTTACATGTTTATCACCCAACCACCAGAGAAGGAAACTAATATCTACCGTTACCAGACGACGGTATACAACCAAAGTCAGGAACCCCTGAGGGGAATAATTACGCATTGGGTGACAAAGACTTCGTACAGCCTCAACAATACATACGAGAATATCAAACGAAACCTGATCAGACAATACCACGATCTGCCCAATCCGGCCGCATTCCTGATTGTGTCACAGATGCAGTTTCCTTACCAATCAACATTGGTTCCGGTGGCCAAACGGCTATTGATCAAGCACCTTTCTAAGGCGGCCTGACCAGTTAGTGTGAGAAGGACTACTTTTTAGTGGTATCTCCGGAAGTCTTATTCAGCGGGGCTGAAGTAGCCGGAAGGGACTGTTGTTCCTTGGTGCGCTCTAACAGTTCGTTAGATTCCGCGCCTGGTGCCTGCGTGGTGAAGTTGGTAGCCAGAGAAAAGACCATCACTGCGATGGCACAACCCCAGGTCAAACGCTCAAGCAAGTCGCCTGTCTTTTTCACTCCAATCAGGTTGCTGGCACCGCTGCCTCCAAACTGACTTGACAAACCGCCTCCTTTTGAGTTCTGGGCAAGAACAACCAAAACCAGCAATACAGCAGCTATAATTGTGAGCGAAATGAATAAAGTGTACATAAGTTAACCTTTGAGGCTTTCTATTTGAGCGGCAAAGTAAGCCTTTTTCTGTGGAAATTTCCAAATCAGCTTTTTCAACACCTCAATGGCTTTCTCTTTTTTCCCCTGCTTCAGGAGGATTTCTACCAGGGTTTCTGATACAATGTTGTCAGTGAAAAGGCTCGAATCCTCTGCCAGATCTTTGGGTGCCGCATTGGCCGCAGGCTTAGGAAGTACAGGCTCTTTGCGGATAAATTCCTCAATAATCTGGTTCTGTTCCTGTGCCTTCGGGTTCTGCACCGGCATCTTTTTCTTGGTGGACTTGATCTCATCCAGCAATGGATCAATCGGGTCTTTGGATGCCTTCGTGGTCGCTTTGGCTGGCGCAGCAACGCCAAGACTAAATTCCTCAACGCTCACTTCGAAATCGTGCTTGGATTTCTTCAGCTTCTCCAGCTGAATGTAAATATCATCCCGGAGCGCATCTCCCATAAGGTCCGTGGCAGTTGGTTTAGATTCAGCAGGGGTAGCCTGAACTTTTATTGGTTTCTCAGATACGGCAACTACAGGTTCAACTGGTTCAACAGAAAGGTCAGCTCTCTTTGTTTCAGGCTGGGTAATATTCTTGGTGGGAGCTGGATCAGCCGCGACGACAGGTTGCGCTACCCGAGCCACAGCAGGGCTGGTCATGATATGCTTTAATACTGCCCGATCAGTAGCATACACGGCCGCCTGATGAAGCCTTTCCTCCGCATCAGACTGTTTTAGGTCACGCGCGCTGCGGGCCCTCAACAGATGTATCAGTTGGCTGTATGGATGTTGTTGGGCGAGCCTCTCCAGTTCACCGTTTTCAGCGGTGTTCAGTTGGGTAAAGTTGTCAACAATAGACCGGAAGCCGGCAGATTCCATGGAGGCATAGGTTGAATAGTAAATCTAAAGGAAATTACCGGAGTCCCCAAATGGCTGAAGATTACCAGTTTGCAACGGTAGCGTTGAAGATATCAATCAGGATCTGATCGAATATCTTCTTCTCCAGGTCCTCTTGTACGGAGGTGAAATTCAGGTTGTTGTCGAAATCCTTGTAGAAACTAAAGGAGCGGTCTTTGAAGTTGTTTTTGGGTTCCGTCCCGTCTTCATAGGTTAACTTAACAGCAATGGTTAATCGTGACAGAGCAGCGGTATTCACGTCGTTGATATTCCCGGTAGATACGGGCGCAATCGGATTGATACGGTACTCCGAAATTGTTCCCTCAATGTGTAACTCACCGTTCTCATTCACAACCCGAAGACTCGAGTTCTGCTGATAATAGTCCTTCAGTCTGTTGGTAAAAGTCTGCCCGAGATTGGCTGGCGCCAGGTCTGTATTATTGAAGAGGGTTTCAATGGTAATGGTCTTCGCTGTTGTAGCGGCACCTGAAAACGAGTAAACACTGCAGCGGGTGGTTACAACCAGAACGAGAAGGGCGGTTAAAAGACTAGTCTTCAAGCTGATATTCTTTAATCTTGCGGTAGAGGGTTCGTTCGGATATACCCAAATCCCGTGCCGCATATTTCCGTTTGTTATTGTTTTTGCGCAATGCGCGCATAATCAACTCCTTTTCCTTCTTTTCGATTGACAAGGAGTCGTCTTCCGCTGTATGGCTGATATCCTGTACCTCCTCAACTTCATCGCGATCATGATCAGCGCTGGTATTGAGGTTAAGGGTAACCGGCTCTGGCATGGGTACCCGGTCAGCATGGTTGACATCGGCGAACAAATGCGGATTCTCTTTGACAATTTGTGCCGCGTGGCCAGGGTTAGAAACATTTTCCAGGACAATGCGCTTCAACTCATTCATGTCTTTGCGCATGTCGAACAGCACCTTGTATAAGATCTCACGTTCAGATAAATCAGCCGATCCTTCTTTGTAAAGTGCTGGCAAATTAGTTTGGGTCGGAGGGAGGTATGTATTCAACTCCTCGGCCGTGATGATTTTGTTTTCGGTCGACAACACGGACATCTGATCTACCAGATTCTTCAACTGCCTGATGTTGCCTGGAAAGCGGTACTTCAGGAGAATTTCCTTGGCATCATCAGCCAGGCTTATAGGCTTGACTTTATAACGCTCAGCAAAATCTGAAGCAAACTTCCTGAACAACAGTTCTACATCGCGCCCGCGTTCGCGCAATGGAGGGACGAAAATCGGAACACTGTTCAAGCGGTAGTAGAGGTCTTCACGGGTCTTGCCTTCCTCGACTTTATTCATCAGGTTGACATTCGTCGCAGCCACAACGCGGACATCCGTCTTCAGTACTTTGGACGAGCCTACCTTAATGAACTCACCGTTTTCGAGCACGCGGAGCAGCCGCGCCTGGGTCCCGAGTGGCATTTCACCAATTTCATCCAGAAATATGGTCCCCCCGTTGGTTACCTCAAAGTAGCCTTTCCGGGCCTCATGGGCCCCGGTGAAGGAGCCTTTCTCATGCCCAAATAATTCCGAGTCTATGGTTCCTTCCGGGATTGATCCGCAGTTAATGGCAATGAACTGACCATGCTTTCTTGGGCTCAGGGAGTGGATTATCTTGGAAAACGATTCCTTCCCTGATCCGCTTTCACCGGTAATCAGGACGGACATGTCAGTAGTGGCCACCTGCATCGCTACGCGCACTGCATGGTTGAGCATCGGTGCATTGCCGATGATCCCAAATCGTTGTTTTACGCTTTGTATTTCGTTGTCGGTAATTGCCATATTTATGATGGGACTACAGTGCCAAATAGGGTTCCGCCAGAACATCGGTCGACCAACACAGAGACGTACATTCCCTTGGCTTTATTTTCTTTAGGAAAGATTACTACTTTGTTAGCGCTGTTTCGTCCTTGCAGGAAGTCGGGTGACCTGCGGGATTCACCTTCTACGAGCACCGTGAATATTTTGCCAATGTCGAGTTGATTGCGTTCCAGCGAATGACGGTTCTGTTTTGCAATGATCTCCTCCAGCCTCCGTTTCTTCACTTCCTCCTGCACGTCATCACTGAATTTCTTCACAGCCGGCGTACCTGGACGCTCGGAATACATGAACATATAGGCGTAATCAAACTTCACCTCGTCCATGAGGGAAAGGGTATCCTGGTGCTCTTCTTCAGTCTCACCGCAAAACCCGGCGATCATATCAGAGGAAAGACCGCAATCATCCCCCAGGATTTCACGAATGCGATTAACCTTGGCCAGGTACCACTCACGGCTATAGCCCCGGTTCATCCGGTCCAAAATGCGGCTGTTACCACTCTGCGCAGGCAAGTGGATGTATTTGCAAATATTCTCATACCGTGCCATGACATGAAGAACGTCATCGGTAATGTCCTTGGGGTGTGAGGTTGAAAAACGAATCCGCAGTTCCGGATCTACCTGGGCAACGAGCTCCAGCAATTGTGAAAAGTTAACTACCGTAGAAACAGTTTTGCTTTCGAGCCGGGCTTTGTTGTTTTCTTCCGGGCTCCATTTATAAGAATCCACATTTTGTCCGAGTAGCGTAACTTCCCTATAACCTTGTTTAAAGAGTTCTGATGCTTCCTGCACGATGGTCTCCGGGTCACGGCTACGTTCGCGACCCCTGGTAAAGGGTACCACACAAAAGGAGCACATGTTATCGCAACCACGCATGATGGAAACAAATGCAGTGACTCCGTTGCTGTTCAAACGCACCGGACTAATATCTCCGTAAGTCTCCTCGCGCGACAAGAATGTATTCACGGCACGCTCACCTTCATCTACCTGTGCGATCAACCGGGGTAAGTCCCGGTAAGCATCAGGACCGGCAACCAGGTCAACTATCTTTTCTTCCTCCAATAGTTTTGACTTCAGGCGTTCTGCCATGCATCCCAGCACACCCACCAGCAATTCAGGTTTTCCTTTCTTCAGACCGTGGATGTGCGTAAGGCGGTTGCGCACAGTTTGCTCGGCCTTATCACGGATTGAACAGGTATTCAACAATACTACATCTGCTTCTTTAACATCCGAGGTGGTCAAAAAACCGTCTTTCTTAAGGATGGAGGCTACAATTTCACTGTCGGAGAAATTCATCTGACAGCCGTAACTCTCAATATAGATCTTCCTTCCCTGGCCTGTGCTGGCAGGTGCCGGGGTCGGGTCGGTCTTCAGTTCCTGCAATTCTTGCTTCATTTCTTCCCTTGCTCTGTGCAAAATTAATACAATTAAATGGTTCTATGACAAGTTGTCAGATTGTTCACAGTATCGATAATTGTAGTTTTGAATAATTAGCAACCTAAAATTCGAGGGTCGATGGCAATAATTAAAACAGTTCGAGGTAAGTCGCCGGTTGTGGGCAGCAATTGCTTCCTGGCGGACAATGCAGTGGTGGTCGGTGAGGTAATCATGGGTGACTCGTGTACGGTCTGGTTTAATGCAGTGGTGCGCGGTGATGTTCATTCCATTACGATCGGCAGCCAAACCAATATTCAGGATGGCGCTATTATTCACTGTACCTATCAGAAAGCTTGCACGGTAATAGGGAACAATGTTTCCATTGCTCATGGTGCGATTGTTCACGGGTGCACCATAGAGGACAATGTTCTGATAGGGATGGGAGCAATCATCATGGACAATGCGGTGATCGGAGAGGGGTCTGTAATCGCGGCTGGTGCGATTGTTCTGTCCGGTACCCGGGTAGAGCCAGGGAGTTTGTATGCTGGCATTCCGGCCCGCCGAATCAAGGATGCAGGTCCCGAAATGGCGGAAGTAATCGCACGTACGGCGAGGAATTATCCCATGTACGCTGAATGGTATTCATAGGAAATTGATGAATCCCGTTATATTTGCGGCCCAAGTCAAAATTACAACATGAAAAATTTACCCCTGATACTCAGTGCAGTGTTGCTGGTAGCGGTTGCCGCCCTGTATTACCTTCATTTTTCCGGACCTTCAGCTAGTCAGCCTGCCTCTGCGACCGCTCCAGGTGATCTGAAAATCGCGTATATCAATTCCGATACCATCCTGAAATATTATGACTATTTCAAGGTGAACAGTGATCGTCTGGAGGCGAAGAGCAAACGCCTTGATCAGGATCTCAAGAGCAGGGCACAAGGCCTGCAAAGCGAATTTGAGTCTTATCAGCGCAATGCAAGCACCCTGACCATTGGACAGGCACGCGCGGTAGAAGAAGACCTGGGCAAAAAACGTCAAAACCTGCAGATGTATCAGGAAAGCCTTAGCCAGGAGATCATGACTGACCAGGATAAATTGCGTGGTGAACTGTACTCAAGGATTACCAAATTCCTGAAGACCTATAGCCAGCAAAAGGGTATTCAAGTTGTATTGAAGTTGGATGCTGCCAGTGATCTATGGTATGGAGAATCCGCATTGGATATCAGCAAGGACGTGGTAAATGGTTTGAACGAAGAGTACAAACAGGAAAGCACTAAGACTTCGAAGAAGGATTCAACTGCTTCCAAGAAGAAGTAAGCTGAACCTGAACTTATTGATACAAAGCCGGTCTAAATGGACCGGCTTTTTGATTTTTAGGCCAACATCGTAACTTTCACACATGTTTACCTCCCTCTTCGACTTCCTGAACGTGCGTCAGGAAGAACGGTACCAGGTCATGCTTATGCTCGGTGCCGGATTTTTTATGGGGATTTTCTTCGCGACTTACAGTGTCGTTGCTGAATCTCTTTTCCTCAACACCCTGGGTAACGAACTGGACAAAGCCTTCCTCACCTCGGGTTTTTTGGGTATTGTGGCAACGCTCTTGTTCTCATATGCTCAAAACAAGGTTAAGTTCTCGAACCTGACCACGTCATCGATTATTGTCATTGTATTGTTGACGGCCCTTTTTTATGTGGGATATCACTATGGACCTCAGGCGTACAAGGAGCCGATTATATTCTTTATGTTTTGTTCGACCGGTCCCATCAATGCGGTACTGCTGTTGAGTTACTGGGGGATATTCGGACGATTATTCAATTTCAAACAGTCCAAGCGTATCATCGGCTGGATCGATACCGGCCAATTGATCGCCGTAATCCTCGCTAACGTGTTAATCCCCTTGACCGCCCGACTATTCCCGGCTACTGATAACTATTTGATTATCTGCTGTATAGCAATTATTATTTCGGCGGCGCACTTCATTGCCATATCAGTCAGATTCCCACTTATCAAGAATGATCCGGCTGAGTTTGATGACACCGTGCGCAAGGAGACTAAAATGGTGAAGGTGCTCACTGAGCCTTATACCAAGTTGCTTTCAGTGTTTCTGATCATCTCCATGGTGACGTTGATGTTTGCCCAGTTCACCTTCCAGGAACTTATCAAAGTACAGTACCCCAACCAGCGCGAATTGACCAACTTTCTTGCGTACTTCAACGCCAGTATTTACGGGTTGAGCTTTATCATGCAGACATTTGTCAATGATCGGGTGGTAAGCAATTATGGAATTCGCGTTGCCTTGCTGCTGCTACCTGTAGTAGTGGGCATATTTGCCTTCAGTGCCAGCATAACCGGTTTGGTGTTTGGCTATACGCCGGAAATGGCACCTACATCATTCATTTATTTCTTCCTGTTAGTTGCCCTGATTCGTCTGTTCAATAGCATGATTCGCGACTCTCTTGAGAATCCAATGTTCAAACTGCTATTCATACCCCTTGATAGCCGCTATCGGTTTGGAATCCAGGCAAAAGTGGAGGGTGTTGTGAATGAATCAGGTCGGTTTACAGCCGGTATCTTAATTTTTGCCTTGAGTGCGCTGGCCATTTTCAAGATTGTCTGGCTCCCTATTCTCATAACCATTTTGTCCATTCTATACCTGATGGTTGTTAAGAACCTCTATGCGGGCTACAAAACAAAAATCAGGTCTAAACTGGAGACTGTGGGTACGAGCATGGAAAAGCTTGAGGTGGGTTTTGGACAAATCACACAGAAATTAGAGGGACGTCTCGTCAATGAATCACCCAGTGTCGCCGTGTTTTCATTCAAGTTGCTGGAGAAGATCAATCCGGCTGGTACCGGTACCTGGGTGAATACGCTCATTAGAAATAATAATGAGGAAACGCGCGATTTCGCTCAGCGAAAGATGAATGAGATGAAAGGGCTTTCGGTTTCTGATCGATATGTAATCCGATATGACAGGACCAAGTCGGATCTGGTCGGAAAGAACCTGCTCACCAAAAGCGAACTGGAACTCATAATTAATAGCGGAGGAGATATCACCAAGACGCGTATCTTGCGCCTGACCAGATCCAATGAAGCTGGCGATCGCCAGTATGCCGCTGAATTATTACTTCATTCCAGCGCTGATGACAATACCTCTTTTCTGATTGAATTGCTCTCCGACAGTGAACCCATTGTGCGTTCCACTGCTATAAAAACTGCCATTAAGAAGAATAGCCCTGAAGTGATACTGGCCTTAATTGAGAACCTGGCCAATCCGTTGTTTAGCAACCAGGCGATGAATGCCTTAACGCTGATCGGGGGCAAAGCACTTTCCCAGTTGGACTCTGCATTTTATCGTTCTGGCCAAAGCACCCAAATTCTGATTCGCCTGGTGCAAATTATCGGTAGAATTGGCGGACAACGGGCGAAAGACCTGTTGTGGAACAAGATCGATTATCCGGATAAGGTGGTGGTTTCCAGTGTTTTACTTGCCATGGGAGGGGCTGGTTTCAAGGCGGGGATTTCACAGATTTCCCGGATCAAGTTTGCCATTGAGAACGATATCGGAGATATCAGTTGGAACCTGTCGGCCATAGCTGAAATCGGTAATGACGGCTTTGCAAAAGAATTGAAAGAAGCTATCCGTGCTGAAATCCGAAACGACATTGATCACGTCTACATGCTAATGGCAATGTTGTACGATACCCGTTCGATTCAATTGGTGAAAGAGAATATTGAAAGTGGCACCGTAGAGGGAACCTCATTTGCCATTGAATTGCTCGATGTATTCTTATCCGAGCAGTTGAAGGAACGCGTTATTCCGGTTTTGGACGATATCTCTGAACAGGATCGAATCAAGAAACTGGAGATATTCTATCCACGGATGGATTTGGATGAAAAACTGGTATTGAAATTTCTGATCAACCGCGATTACACCCAAACCAACCGTTGGACAAAAGCTTGTGTGCTCCGGCAGATCGGATTACTCTCAATTGGTGAATTTACGCTCGACCTGATCGCGCAATTGTTTAACCCGGATCCTTTGATTCGTGAAATGGCTGCATGGTCCCTTTATCGGATTGACCCTGAGTTGTTTGAATCAAATGTTACTCGCCTTAGCTACGATGTTCAGAAGCGTATGCATGCTATAATCAAAGCCCAGGATGACAAGGCCCAGATACTGCTTTTTGATAAAATTGTGTTCCTGGGACAGATGCCAACTTTCTTTGGTATAACAGGGCTCAGCCTTTCGTTTTTGGCCGATATTGCTCAGGAAGTTGTTCTCAAGGAGTCGGAGTTCCTTACCCTGGATGAGCGCGCAAATAATTTCTTCTATATCGTTTATCAGGGGAGGGTGGATTACTACAGCAGGGGTGAATTGGTAGGTGAATTCACTGAAAGTCAGTTCCTTGGCGAGATGTTGGCCCCACAGGGTTTTGCAAAATCCAACCAGTTGCTGGCACGCGAACGAACCATTCTGCTTAAGATCAACAAGGACCAGCTTTATGAATTGCTGGCAGAAAATGTAAAACTGGCAGATAAGGTTTTGGAATATGTCTAAAATGGGCTACTTTTCAAGGTATTTTTTAAACTAGGTTAGCGGTATTGGCCTCTCATGGGGTATTTTTTGAAGTGTAAACAAGAGTAGAGTCAGGTTAATGGTTATTTTCTTACTTTTCTGGTTCATTCTGTAGAATAATGCTGAATTACTCCGTCCAGACGGGTGACTTGGTGGATGAGGCTCATTCACCGGAGGTTGGATTGAATCCTTTGGGATACAATCCGTTCCCGGGACTGCGTCCATTCAGCATTGAGGAATCCCATCTGTTTTTTGGACGAGAAGGCCAGGTAGACGAAATCCTGGAGAAACTGTCCATAAACAGGTCTGTGACCATACTGGGATACTCGGGTAGTGGTAAATCCAGCTTGCTTTATTGCGGTCTTGTTCCCGTGCTTTATGGCGGGTTTATGACCCAGACAGGTCCGAATTGGCAGGTGATTACTACCCGCCCTGGAAATTCACCCATTCAAAATCTTACCGAGGCGATCCTGCATCAGCTGGAACTGGCCGGTAAGCTCACGCCGGAAGATCGACCCATACAGTATGCCATCATTAAGTCTTTGCTCACCAGCCGTGAGGACGGACTTGTTGAGGTAGCTGAATATATGCAACGGAATAACCAGGAGAACTTGTTTCTGTTGGTAGATCAGTTCGAGGAGTTATTGCGTTACCGCGAACAAGGAGAAGAGAACATTAACGAATCTATTCAGTTCGTTAACCTCCTGATCCACGCCGTTCACCAAACGCGGTTACCAGTTTTCGTTGCCTTGAGTTTGCGTTCCGATTTTATCGGGGAGTGTTCGGTATTTCATGGACTTACTGAGGTCATCAACACCAGTAATTATCTGGTTCCCCAGATGACCAGGGAACAGAAGCGGAAGGCCATTGAAGGCCCCGTGGCTGTGGGTGGTGGAAAGATCACCAATCGACTGATAAAGAAGCTTTTAAGTGATATAGGAGACCACCAGGATCAGTTGCCAATCATGCAACATGCCTTAATGCGCACCTGGGATTATTGGTCGGCTAACCGAGAACCCGGTGAGGCGATGGACATACGGCACTATAACGCCATCGGTCGGATCAGCCAGGCTCTTTCACTGCACGCCAATGAGGCTTACGAAGAGTTAACCAGCAATGAAAAGGAAATAGCAGAAGTGCTCTTCAAGAGCCTTACTGAAAAAAATCAGGAGAATCAGGGGCTTCGCCGCCCTACCAAAATAAAGTTCGTTGCTGAACTTGCCGGCACCACCGAAGAGGAGGTAATAAAGGTTGTTGATTGTTTCCGTCGAACCGGCCGTTCTTTCCTGATGCCGGGAAGCCATGTGACATTGACAGGTGCCTCAACCATTGAACTCTCGCACGAGTCATTGATGCGTATCTGGACCAGGTTGTTGAACTGGGTAGATGAAGAATTTGAATCAGCACAGCTGTATAAGCGGATTTCCGAGGCTGCCGCTTTGTATCAGATGGGTAAAGCAGGCCTGTGGAGGCCGCCAGATCTGCAATTGGCGCTCAACTGGCAAAAGAAACAACGACCTAACCGCCTCTGGGCGCAGCGATACGATGTTGCATTTGAACGAGCCATCGTCTTTTTGGACACAAGCCGGATAACGTATGAGGCCGAACTCAAGAATCAGGAAATGCTGCAACGGAGAATGCTCCGGCGTGCACGTATTACCTCGGTTATCTTGGGTACTGCAGCAGTGATTGCCATCATATTCATGATTTTTGGTTTTACCCAACTCATTGAAGCAGAAACCCAGCGCCGGGAGGCTGAGAAGCAAACTAAAAAGGCAATTGAGAATGAGCGGATTGCTGAAAAGGCAGCTGATGAAGCCAAAGTACAGCGGCAAATCGCAGAAAAGAAGTCAGAGGAATTGAAAAAGGCCAATGAGCAAATCGAAAAGGCCTTGAGAGAAACCCAGATGGCTTATGCAGCAGCTGACCGGAACCTTCAAAAAGCCATCGAACAGGAACAGAAGGCCTTGAATTCAGAAAAGCTGGAGGCTGCGGCAAAAGAGGATGCAATTGCCCAAAGGAATGAGGCTCAGCGCGCACGCGATGATGCCAACAGGTTATTGTATTTGTCGGTGGCTCAGTCGATGGAAGCCAAGGCACCAACGATAGATGACAAAGACTTGTCAGGTTTGCTGGCCCTTCAGGGCTACAAGTACCACTCTACATATGGTGGTCATAAGTATGATCCCTACGTATATATCGGTTTATACTATTCTATTGCCAAGCTATCCGAAAACCCGAATTACAATCAGATTAAGATACCGGGTAACTTGAAAAACAAGATGTTCGGTTTAGCCGTGTCCAAGAACAGTTCTGCCTTTTACACAACTGGTAACGATGGGCGGATTTTTAAAGGGGATTATCTTAAGAGCACAGCAGATAATCTGATCAGCTACAACCCGTATCCGAATAAGGTACTGGCCCTTAGCCCTGATGAAAAATACCTGATCAATGGAAGTGATTCTTCTTCGATGCAGATCTTCCACCTGGACGAACCGGATACCAAACCTGGAATAATAAAAGGACATCGTGGAGCAATCAAGGATATTCGATTCCTGCCGGATAACAGTGGATTCATCTCGACCGCATCCGATCGCACAGTACGCTTTAATAATGCCGTTACCGGCCAAAGTAAACTCCTGGCGGCACTGCCTTACGAGTTGAAATCAATTGACATAAGTCCGGATGGATCAACCCTGGCAGGTGTTGCCGCTTCAGGACAACTTATCATCATGAATCTTCGGGATAATTCTTTTGAACTGAAGGTCGATGAGTCGCTAAATAAGACTCGGGTACTGTCTGTGGCTTTCCATCCGACCCGTCCGGTACTTGCGTATGGAACAGAATTTGTTGACAAGGATGGGAAAGTAAAGGGTTCCTTGAAGCTGTATAATTACGCTACCTCCGAATCGATTAAAGAGTTGCGCGGACACTCCGCGGGTGTATCCGATGTTGAGTTTAGTCCGGATGGACTGCTGCTGGCTAGTGCTGGCCTTGACCATAAATTGCAGATGTGGGTTGTTGATCATGAGCAGGAAGACTTGCCTGTCGTCATGGATAATAATGGCGGAAACATCTGGAAACTCTCATTCACCAATAATTCAGACTACCTGCTGGCATCTTGTAACAATGGTGAAATCAGGGTGTGGCCTACCGATCCTAAGATGCTTGCCGATCAAATCTGTCCGAAGTTGTCCAGAAATATGACCCAGGAAGAATGGGAGATATATGTGAGAAACAATATCGGCTACGAGGCTACCTGTAAGAACCTGTTAATTAAGGACTTTTAATGGTATTCAGGCTTCGATATCTCCTGGCAGGCGTAATCTTGGTTTCCTGCTCACTGTCGGTGCGAGGTCAGGCAGCTGATTGTGATCAAACCCTTAGCCATGCAGAAACCGAATTCACAGCCGGGCATTTTTACGCAATTCCAGCATTGCTTCAAAAGTGTCTCAGTGATGGACTATCCAGGGAACAGAGCATTCGTGCTTATTTACTGTTGTGCCAGGTATATTTAATTATCGATGATCCGATTGCGGCTGAAGATAGCTATCTGAAATTACTCGATGCTGATCCGGAGTATGTCACCGATGAGCAAAAGGACCCTATTGATGTGGTCTACCTCAGTAAGAAGTTTACCGCAACCCCCATTTTCACGCCCCATTTTCGCATTGGATTAAACTCCTCCATTTACAGGAACATCTATTCCATGAGTACGAATCCATACCCCGTGGATATACATAATTTTCTTCGGGTCAATGTGCAGGCAGGTGCCGGCCTCGATTGGAATATCAACGATAACCTGAGTGTAGGTATTGAAGCCAACTTTGGTACAAGGGCATTTCGAAGAGAAATCGATGGGTTGGCTGGAAACAATCTGCAGACCCATTTATCATCTCAACTCTGGGGTGACCTTCCCATTTACCTGAAGTACTCAGCAAGTCAGGGAAATATAAGACCATTTGGGTACGCAGGCCTGGCATTGAATTATTTGATTAGTTCGAAGAGTACATTTACGTACAAAGATGTGAAACCGGATTTATCGCAAATCCTGGCAGAAGGCCCCAGTGAAAATGTTACTTATCAAAACAACCGGCTCAATCGCTCTTTTGTAATAGGTGGAGGCATCAAATACAAAGTGGGCAAGGATTTCATCTATATCGACGTAAGGTATATGGGTGCTTTGAGTAATCTGACAACCGTCAATAAACTGTATTACGGCGATCCGGCCAATGCCCCGAACAATAGTGTTGGTAATCCCAATCTGTTTATTGCCAGTAATGTGACAAAGTATGTTTTTGTGTCTGACTTGTTCAGGTTGGATAATGTGTCTCTGTCGTTTGGATTTATCCACCCGATTTATGACCCGCGCAGGATCAAGAAAGCAAGGACAAAAAGTGTATCACGTAAGATTCAAAGGGAAGAAGGAGGGAAGACTAAATGAGACTACGGGGTATCATACTATTCCTGAGTTTATCCGCATTGAGCCTGTCTTGCGATAATGCGTCTACAATTGAGGACCCCAGCAGCTCTTTTTTTATCAAGTTTTATGGTGCTGATGGTGATCAAACCGGAAATGACCTCGTCGTCCTGCCTGACGGTACCATCATGATGTTTGGAACCACCAGACCAACCGGGAAGAAAAGTCAATGGTACCTGGTCAAGTTGGATGCCAATGGCCACGTCCTGAAGGAAATGACCTATGGAGGACTATATGATGAGGAGGCACGGGATATTGAACTTACTGCCGATGGCCGCATCGTGGTTGTTGGTAATTCGTACACGGCCAATGGAGACAGGGATATCTTGCTAATGACGCTAACATTGGATGGGGCTAAAATAGACAGTACCCTCGTTGGTTATAAGAACAAATCAAATCAAGCCACAGATGAAGATGCGCTTTCGGTTTCATTGACCAATGATGGATTTATCGTCTCGGGATCAACCAGCAATACTGACCTCAAGCCAACAGGAAGTACACCCCTGAATGATGCCCGTGATGCATTGCATGCCAGGTTTTTCAACAACCTGACTGTTTATCCGCCAACCTGGACGCTCACGCAGGGGCCAGGCACACTGGATGTCGCTGTCAAAGTGATTCAGATTAACAATTCCCAATTCTATTTATTTGGTTATTCAAATAGCCTCGTCCCTGGTCACCCGACCAATGATATTAACTACTGGGTATTTCCGCTCGGACCCAATGGTGACGCCAATAACCAGGTACTTTTCATCGGGAATCCCAATACCGATGAGTTACTGAGCAGCGTTGCAATTGCACCCGCCCAAACAGGTGGTGGCTACATCCTTTCCGGAATAACGTACACCACCCCGGGAACTACCAACGCTGGCGATGTCTATATTGCCAGACTTCGTAATTCACTCGTTTTTAACGCTTTAGACAATCAAACCAGCCCTAAATCGCTTTCCCTGAACCTGGGGAATGGATTGCCAAATAACACATCCTCTTATGCGTCACGGCAATCAGGTTTTTATGTGCTCACTGATGAACGAAGTTTTAACGACAACCAGAATTGGCTTCTGACCAAATGGAATACCGACGTTACCACTGCCTTTCAACCTATCGTATTCGGAGGTGAAGGATTGGATGATTGCGGTAAGGTTGAGGAGTTGCCTGACGGACGGTTATTGATCCTGGGAACAATGCGGACTGGCAAGCCCGATGCAGGTGAAATGAAAATGACCCTCATAAAGGTTAATTCTGATGGTAAACTGGCCAAATAGGTTGAATAAAACGCTTTTTTTGGGTTACTTTTGCAGTAATTGTGTTATTCAACTTGCGTTAAGATTATCCTGTCTGCATGCCTGATTTCTACAGAGTCAAAAGCTTTTTTTTCAGTAACCTGACGGGAATTCTCCTCGCAGTTTTTGCCCTTCTATCCCTTTCTGCTGCGGGCCAAACGCTAGTCGCTCCGGCGAATCCCACCAATAACCTGTGTATCGGCGTTCAGCAAACCCTGAGTGACATTCAGATTGCTGAAACTTCGGTAGGAGACTTTGGCGCAAGTGGATCCAACATGACTTTTGTGCTGGTTCCTCCTGCCAATTTTCAATTTGTGCCCGCTTCTGGAGGTGCAGTAAGCACAGCCAATGAGCTAACCATAGTTTCATACACAGCGCTGGCAGGTAGCACAACACTTACGGTAGCTAATCCAACGGCCGCTGCATTAGATATTATTACCATCAGTGGTCTGCAAATTGAGGCGATTGCGCCAGCCTCATCGGGCAATATTTTGCGACCGGCCGGTGCCGCCGGTGGTACCCTGGTGGTCGCCGGACAGGCAAATAGCGGTTCAGGAACAAGTTATGGGTTTGTTTCAAGCATCGAACAACCGGCCATTGTCTCAAGTCCTTCAAGTGCAGTACGTTGTGCGGGGACATCCGTTTCATTTACGGGTTCGGCCTCTGGTGCAGGCATTACTTACCAATGGGAAGAGGACCAGGGATCTGGTTTTTCAAGTGTCACCAATGGCGGACAATATTCTGGCGCTACTACCGGCACACTAACTATTTCTGGATTAACGACCGCTCAAACAGGATATGTATATCGATTAGTTGCTTCAGGGACTTGTGCACCTCCAGCCACAAGTACAACTGCAACGCTCACCGTAAATGCTAATCCAACAGCTGGTCTTAGCAGTGATGCCCCTTCAAATACAATCTGTGCAGGTACAACGGTGACATTCACAGCTAGCGGAGGGTCTAATTATCAGTTTTTTCTGGATGGTATTAGTGTACAAAACAGCGCTTCGGCAACTTATGTAAACGCAGCTTTGACCAATGGACAAACAGTTACTGTTACCGTCACGAATGCGGCAGGATGCACTGCTTCTGGTTCGGGAATCACGACGACTGTGAACCCTGTTCCTGTCGCCAGTCTTGTCAGTAGTGATGCCGATAATATTATTTGCTCAGGTACATCGGTAGTATTTACGGCCACACCTAGCGCAACCAACTACGAATTCAAAAAGAATGGGATAACAGTTCAGAACAGTGCCTCTTCCACCTACACAGATGCTGGTTTGGTTAACGGCGATGTGCTACAGGTGTTAGTGACTTCGGCAGCAGGCTGTATCGGAACCAGTGGAACCATCACGACAACCGTTAATCCGAATCCGGTTCTGAGTTCAACCCTGACTCCAGCGGATATTTGCAGTGGCACCTTGTTTAGCTATGCAGCAACGAGCGCTACTGGAGGTGCTACTTTTCTGTGGACTCGGTCGGCCGTCATAGGTATTGCCGAGGGCGCATCTTCAGCAGCCAGCGCAAATATTTCTGAAACCTTGACGAATACTACGGCGCTTCCCGTGTCCGTGGTATATCGGTTTATTACCTCAGCCAGCAGTTGCAGTACTGCCGAAAATGTTACCGTAGTCGTTAACCCGACCCCCTCATTGTCCAGCGGATTATCACCAGCTGCAGTTTGCAGTGGTTCTGCCTTCAACTACTCGGCAACCAGTGTTACCCCGGGTGCGACTTTCTCGTGGAATCGTGCAACCATAGCCGGAATTACACCAGCAGGACCCACCAGTGGAACCAACACCATTGCGGAGACCCTTAGCAATAGTACTGCGGCACCCATTGCAGTTACCTATGCATTTACGACATCTGCGAATGGTTGTAGTCAGATTCAGAATGTAGTGGTAAACATAAATCCTCAACCTGCATTATCCAGCTCCCTTTCTCCAACGGGAATTTGCAGTGGTACAACCTTTAGTTACACACCCACAAGCGCCACAGCAGGCACAACGTTTGCATGGACTCGTGCTGTTGTTGGTGGTATTAGTCAGGGTGCGGGTACTGGTACTGGAGCGATCAGTGAAGTACTTACCAACACTACGACTGCTCCGGTCAATGTGACTTACATTTATACCTTAACCGCCAACGGTTGCACCAATCCATCGACATTTAGTGTCGTTGTTCCCGTCAACCCTACACCGCTATTGAGCAGTGCCTTAAGCGCTGCATTGTGCAATGGAAGTGCATTTTCATATACGGCCACCAGTGCAACGGCCGGTGCATCTTTTTCCTGGACACGCGCTGTGGTTGGTGGCATTAGCAACAGTGCAGGTAGTGGATTATTACCAACCATAAATGAGACGCTGAACAACATAACGACGTCACCTATTTCGGTTACGTATGCATTTGTTGTGAGCGCGAATGGCTGTAACAATGCGCAGAATGTTGTGGTCTCTGTCAATCCGGTTCCGGTGTTGAGTAGTACACTGTCGCCGGCAGCAATTTGTTCAGGTTCAACCTTTAACTATACCGGCACATCCGCAACACCCGCTGCGACCCTTAGTTGGTCCAGGGCAACGGTAGCTGGAATTACACCAATCGGACCAACGAGCGGTTTTACATCAATTTCTGAAGCATTAACAAATACAACAGCCTCGCCAATTGTTGTGACTTATGCATTTGTCACGAGTGCCAATGGATGCAACTCGGGCCAGAATGTTCTGGTGACAGTGCAGCCTGATCCCTTACTAACCAGTACCCTGACACCAGCGGCAATCTGCAGCGGTACTTTGTTTACTTATGCGCCAACCAGTTCAACCGCCGGAGCCACCTTCGCATGGTCCCGATCAGTTGTTGCAGGGATTTCTCAAGGTGCGGCCTCGGGCACCGGAGCGGTGAGTGAAATACTGACGAACACCACGACTTCACCAGTAAGTGTCACTTACGTTTATAGTGTGTCAGCTAATGGTTGTTCTAACCCCTCCACTGCTAATGTTGTGGTCGTTGTTAACCCAACGCCTGTATTGAGCAGTAGCCTGGCAGTTTCTACCTGTAGTGCAGCGACATTTAATTATGCGGCAACCAGCGGTACAGCCGGAGTTTCCTTCTCATGGTCCCGCGCTGTTGTGGCTGGGATTTCAGAGGCGGCCTCCAGTGGTTTGACAGGGACCATTGCTGAAACGCTTACAAACCTGACCAATACGCCACTGGTAGTTACGTATTCTTTCGTTATCAGTGCGAATGGTTGTAATAATGCTGAGAATGTCTTGGTAACGGTTAACCCGACACCGGTACTTTCCAGTACCACTTCTCCTTCTGCTATTTGTAGCGGAGCAACTTTTTCATACACGGCTACAAGTGCCGTGAGCGGGGTATCATATTCATGGACCCGGAGTGCAGTTGCTGGAATATCCGAAGCGGGAAGCAGCGGATTGGTTGACGGTATCAATGAGACGCTAACCAACACAACTTCGTCACCCGTAGTAGTTACCTATGCTTTTGTTCTCTCTGCTAACGGATGCGCTAATGGTCAGAATGTTACGGTTACGGTTCAGCCGGTGCCGGTGGTGAATGTTGTATCGAACCAGACCTTGTGCAATGGGGCAGCGACGACGGCCGTAAGCTTTAGCGGAGTTGCCACGCAGTACAACTGGACCAATGACACCGCATCG
>JBGAMI010000078.1:0-11029 GCA_044223085.1 Cyclobacteriaceae bacterium | reverse complement strand
AATGCATGCCAACAGAAAGAAAACAATCGGGGTAGGCTTCATAGTTGATACGATAGTCTGTAAAGTATCAAAATGGGCTGTAGATGACAAGCACCTTTACATCAGAAGCCGATGTATCGGGTAATCGAAAAGGAGAGATAACCGCTGCTTTGCAGACTGAGGTCTTCTCCCGGCAGTGACTTGGGGATATTATAGGTGTAGTTCAACAGGAATGTCCAGTCCTTCCGCGACATCGTGATGGGAACCGAAAAAGAATAGTTCATTACACCAAATTCTGTTTTGTTCACGGGGTAGTACAGGGGAAGTTTGGGTGTGTGTGTGCGGTTGTAGATCAGCCGCAGTATGGGATTAGGATACAAAGCGTAGGAGGTAGTCTGTTCAGATCCAAACAAAACCGTAGCGTTCGGGTAAAATGAAATGCGATCGAAGCCGGCCCATTTTCGCTTGATAAAGTTCATTCCGGCGCTGGGCATTATCCGGTGCGCTTGCTTATCACCGAAATAGAAATAATAATCGAGTCGGAACACAAATTTCCCCAACTCAAAATAATTGGACATGCCTACATTGTTGGTGTACGGAACCGACACGGTACTGTCAGATGGCTGGTGGTAGAAGTAATGACTGTATTCGGCGAGCAGGGTGTACCACTTGTTGATGTTCTTCAAGTACCCACCGGAAGCGGTAGTGAGGTAAAAATTGGGTTTGTATTCCTGGCTCCAGTATTGGGTAGCATCCGCGTATAATCCACTTTTGTGGTAGTAAGACATTCCGGTGGCAAGTCCGAATTGATTGATGTTAAACGTCCGGTTGTCGGCAATGATGTTGCTGTTATACCCCAGGCGAATGGCCATTCTCGATTCGTCTTTGATATCCTGAATCCGGAGGAGGCTGTCTATCAATTCAAAGATGTCGAGCGAATCTTGTTGGGAGAAAAAGCTGTCAAGTTGATGAATGGTTGCCGAGTCAGCGCGATGTCGCACGGAATCGGGCGCGGCTTGCTGACCGGCAGCAAGGCCGGGCATCAGAAAGCAAATCAGCGCGACAATCTGTTTCAAACGATCGCCTTAATTGCGGTTGCGTTTGAGTCTTTGGTTCTGATCTCGCAGCAGTTCTTTGCGCTGCTGCTGTTCTGCCCTTCGTTGCTGAAGTTGATTCAGGATCAGTTGCCTGAAGTCCTGTTCAGCCTTGCGCAGGTTCAGCATCTGCTGCACATTGATGATATTCAGTAAACGTCCGGAATAGTCTTTTTCCAGATTTAGTTCTTTCTGTTTCAGTTGAAAGCCGAAGTCAACCAGTTCCTGTTGCTTTTTGGGGTCTGGATTGGCCGGGTCAATCTGCCGCTGCATGTCCCGGAATTCCTTGCGCATACCCAGGCGCTTCTCGGTGAACTCGCGATAGATCGGCCAGAATTTCTCCGCCTGATCAGGTGTCAGCCCGAGCCGGTTGGTGATAAGGGCAATACGCGCGGCTTCAACTTTCTCCCGCACCTTAGGGTCAACCGGGGGAGTTGGGTCGTCGGTATCCTGTGCCAGGGACAGCACGCAGGCAGTCATGGCAAACAACAAGGTCAAAAACAGGCGGGTAGTTTTCATGGCAGATCAAAAATAGTCTTCAGTAAATTCAGTCGACAGATATTCGTCATCATTCAGCATCACTTCCTTCATGGTATTTTCCTGAATGGCGTCAGCTTCGTCGTTGTCGATCGAAACACCTTCCAGCAATTCGTCCGTATTGAGGTCATTTTCCTCCAGATAGGCCACCAGTTGATTGTCATCAATGGATGCGAGAAGTACTTCCGGCGATTGGCTGGAACCGGGCCAGAACCAATACAAAGTTACCAGGAGCACCAGGGCCGGCAGGGCAAACCGAAATGCCGGACGCCACAGGGGGGTGGGCTCAGGCTTCTGTACCCGGGCCTGGATAATACCCGGCAACTTGTCAAAGTACCCTTCCGGGGCTTTGAAAATGTCGATTTTCGGTATTTCCTCTAGCTTTCTCATGATTTGTGGGTAAGACTGTTTTTAGTCTTTAGTGTTTAATCCTTACTTAAAATATCTTCAATTTTCTTCACTGCGTGGTGGTAACTGGCTTTCAAGGCACCCTCGGAGGTCCCGGTAACGGCAGCCATTTGCTCGTAAGACATGTCTTCAAAGTACTTCAGGTTAAAGACCAACCGCTGTTTGTCAGGGAGGGTGAGAAGCGCTTTTTGCAGTTTCCGTTGAATCTCATCACCGTCGACATGGGGCGTGTTGTCGATGTGGGCTGCGAGGGTGGGCGCAATATCTTCGATGGGCAGAAAAAACCGCCTCTTCTTTCGGTTCAGGAAAGACAATGATTCGTTGGTAGCTATCCGGTAAATCCAGGTGAACAACTGCGCATCTTCGCGGAAGTTGTCTATTGACTTGTGAATCTTAATGAATACTTCCTGGGTAACGTCGTGCGCGTCGTCATGATCAATGACCATTTTCCGTACGATGCCATATACCTTTTGCTGGTAAGCCCTTACGAGCAGATTGAACCCATAACTCCGGGTGTCCGGCTCACGGATCTTGCCTAAGAGTTCTTTGTCGTCCAAGGGGTGCAGGTTCAGTGCTTAGACAAAAATACGCGGTCAAGGTTTAATCCTATCCCTGAAATTCCTGTAGGGCATCTGCCAGGGCCTCATATTGCTCTTTGAGTGGGCTGGAAAATTGGCAAAGCGAAGCTGGGTTGCCTTTGCAGCACCATAGCCATCCCCGGGTGCCAGCCCTTTTGTCTGCAGGTAGGATGTCAGCCTGGCGGTGTGGCTGGAAGTTTCGGCGACAATCACGGTGCGTGATCGATGGTCAGGTTGCTTTACAAATGCACTGACAAGTTGATGCTGATCCAGTGCCTGATACAAGATGGCCGACTTATATTCTGTTTCGCGTCTAATTGAATCTATTCCCCGCCGGCTAAAATCCTCAATCACCTTGCCAAGCAGGTAGATTCCCAGGACATTGGGGGTCTCTGGTGTTTGGTGCTTTCGTGCGAACTGGATCAAGTGGGGAAGGGTATGGTAGCTTCCTATATTCTCTCCGGCTGTCTGCAGTTGTTCTGCCCGGGCAACGCAGCGTTCGTTTACCAGCCATACGCCAAGACCGGCCGGCAGCCCAAATCCCTTCTGCACAGAAAAGAAAATGCAGTCAATGTCATGGTAATTGAAAGATGGATAGGGGAGTGAACTGACTGCATCAATGGCAATGAGTGCAGCTGGGTTGGAAGCGCGTACCTGGTGAATAAAGTCCTGGGTATGGCTTACGCCCGTACTGGTTTCGTTGTGTGTGATGGCAATCAATTCCGTTTGGGGATCAAAAACAGTTTGGGTGTGGGCAGTGCCTTCAACGGCATTGATGGCAATTGCTTGTTTCTGTAATTGTCTTGCTATCTCATAATAGCGTTTGGAAAAGGCACCATTCACCAGGTGGGTGGCGCTGGACCCTACCAGGTTCTGAATGGACCTTTCCCAAATCTCCGTGGCTGAAGAAGTGAACACCATCGTGAAGCCATCGGGGATATTCAGCAGGGTTTTCAGACCGGTTTCGGCATGCTGATAAATCGCCTCAAATGCTTTGCTCCGATGCGACAGTGATGGAATGCCTTCCCGGCATGCCGCTTTGATATGATCATTGACGGTGAAGTATAATTGAGATGGGCCGGGCGTGAAGTTCGTCATGCAGGCAAAATAACATAAAACCTCGTTAACCTGTGCCGGGCGTTGTCTTTTGCGGGAGAACCAGGTCTTGCAAACGGTGGCATTGCGCAGGTGTGGCTAATAAAAAATTAGATGTTAGTCAAGATTGGGATGCGTACAAGTTTTGGTTACGTTTGAATCGAAATCCGCCGGGTGTGGGACACGTTTGCTGAACCTAACATATAATACAATACCGGGCGAAAGTTGTTGGACAAAATCAGGCTTCACCCCGACTTGTCGGGGCCTCGCCCAAAAAGCAGGATAACGGAAGAAGGTTGCGGCCAATGGCAGCCCAAAACTTGTCGTAATTGGGGTTCAGAAACTCCTCCTTATCCGGTGGATTTCATTTCTTTACATGGGTCTGTCTTTGTAAGTTTGGCGTTTACCAAACTGTTAACATGGCCCGAATACGGACGTTAGTCTTCTCTATTGTATTTGCAGGATTAGGGTATCAAGCCATTGCTCAAGGTCCTGGCGGAGTGAGCGCCAATTTGAAGCTTTGGCTCAAAGGAAATACCGGTGTGACTGGCTCACCGGTGTCTGCCTGGGCTGACCAAAGTGGTAATGGCTTTTCTGCAGCACAAGCAACGGTCGTGGCCAGGCCCGCAGTCATTGCAAACCGTCTCAACTTTAATCCCGCAATTCAGTTCGACGGGGTAAATGATCAACTGGTAATTACCAATGGTATTCTGGGAGCCGCAACCTATACTAACGTGTATGTATTTGCGGTTGTTCGTACCAATACTGTTTCGGCTAGTTCCGTTTTCCTGGAGAACCTGCCCGCAGGTAACAGACTCAATGTGCATATTCCCTGGTCGGATAATTCCTTATACTGGGATGCTGGTTCTACCGATGCCAACCAACGAATAAACACACCCTGGGTAAGTGCTGTTAACCAAAGCTATTTATGGTCATTTACCGCGAGCACAACCGCCACTCCATCCGGGCAACGACAGGATATCTATAGGAATGGTCTGATCCTGGCCAATGACAATACGATGACTTCATTTGTCGGAGGCAATAACAACTTCTCGATTGGAAATGGTTTTGGATTCTTCAACGGAGAAGTTGCGGAGTTTGTGGTTTATACCGGGGCTCTTACGGCGGCTCAGCTTAACCGTATTCATTCTTACCTGGCCATCAAGTATGGCATCACCATTGATCAGTCGACGGCCCGAAACTACATCGCCTCCGACAATTCTGTAATTTGGAATGCTACCACCATGGCTTCATATGCCAATGACATCGGCGGCATCGGACGGGATGGTAATGCGACACTGGATCAACGGAAATCAACCTCCAGCAACACGCCTTCCGATGTTATCACGATGGCCAATACCAGCATAGCTGCTCCAACCGCATTTGGAGCTGATTTGCAATTCCTGGTATGGGGACATAATGGTCAAGGCCTGAGTGCGGACCCGGCCGCCAGTTCAATTGTTCATAATGGCATCACTATTCAATCGGTAATCAAGCGTGCATGGGGCACCTTTAAATCTGGAACACCAGCAGGAAACGTAATCATGGAAGTAGATATGGCCCGGGTTGGTGGTGGCACAAGTGCGAATGCAGATATCAGGCTCCTGGTGGACAATGATGCAACCTTTGGTAATGGATCAGCCGGTGAGCGGGTGATTGCTCCAACGGTTGGTTTTGGAGCCACTGGCGGGCTTGTCGATTTTGCAGTTCCTTATGCCAACCTTGCGGCAGGCCAAAGCTTCTTTACCCTGGGATCCGTAAATAGTGTTACGGCACCATTGACTTCGCCCAGCCCCGGCGGTGTAGTAGCCACTACAAAATTATGGTTGAAGGCCAACCAGGGAGTATCCGGTTCACCTGTCTCGGCCTGGAACGATCAAAGTGGAAACGGGTTCAGTGCTGTGCAGGGTACTGTGGCAAGTCGTCCGGCATTCGCCGGCGCAGGCATCAATTTTAATCCTACTGTACAGTTCAATGGCAGCAGTCATCAAATGGTGATTACGGGGGGTGTTATGGGTACTGCAACCTATACGGACTTTAATGCAGTTATCGTGGCACGAGCTAATGCTGTACAGTCAAGCTCTGTTTTTTACGAAACCATGGCAGGGGGTGGCCGGATAAATGCCCACATCCCATGGTCGGATGCTAATCTGTATTGGGATGCCGGCAGTGCCGTCGCGCCGAATCGGATCAGTACCCCTTGGACCGGCACTGTCAATACCAACTACATCTGGACCCTCACGGCCAGTACGACGGCTACGGCCACGGGCCAACGGCAGGATATTTATAAAAATGGTCTCCTGCTGGCCAATGATAACACGATGAGTGCATTTACAGGGATAGGAAGTGATTTTTACCTGGGTTCATTGTCCGGGGCGAATTTTGAAAACGGCGAGATGCCTGAAATGATCCTGTATACGAGTAACCTGAGTACCCTCAGTTTACAAAAAATCCATAGTTATCTGGCTTCCAAATATGGGATTACCCTGGATCAAACTACGCCATTGGATTATGTGGCATCCAATTGGAATGGAACTACCGGTACCAAAATCTGGGATGCCACGACAGGGGGTAGTTTTAAGAATGATATTGCTGTGATAGGACGAGACGACAACTCTTCTCTCAATCAAAAACAGTCAGCCAGTATCAATGCGGGCAATATTCTCACCATAGGCAATGTTTCCATTGCAGCCGATAATGCTTCAAACGCAAACGCATTTGCTGCCGACCGTACCTTTTTCTCCTGGGCACACAATGGAGGTGCCTTGAATGCGGCCGGAGTCGCTGATATAGGTACCACCACCAATGCGGAAGTTATCCTGGGTCGGGTGGCCAGAGTCTGGAAGGCCCAGGAATCCGGTACTACAGGTACGCTCAAGTTGCGATTTGATTTGTCGCAGGTTCCTGGTGCAGGCGGAGTAGTGGGAAACAATAACCTTTCCAACATTCGTTTACTGGTAGATGCCAACGGAGTATTTGCTTCCGGGGCAACGTCAGTGTCGCCAACTACATTTAACAACACAACCCATATTGCTGATTTTGATTTTGACTTTACCGGAGCGACGGGTTACTTCTTTACCATTGGTACAGTTAACCTGACAAACGCGCCTCTCCCGATCGAATTGGTTTCTTTCACAGCCATCGCGAATGGCAAGACAGTGGACACGGAATGGGTCACTGCATCAGAAAAGAATAACGACTACTTTGTGGTAGAGTCTTCAACTGATGCAGAAAGATGGGCGGAGGCCATGTATGTCAAGGGCAAGGGAACGGTCACAACGACGTCTCATTATACGGCCATAGATACCAATCCGCTGGTCGGGAAATCCTACTACAGGCTCAAGCAGGTGGATTTTGATGGAAAGTATTCGTATTCACGCATTGTGCCGGTAGAATTGTTAGGCCTTGGCGTAGTGCTTTATCCCAACCCCGTAAAAGGAGATGTTGTTCACTTGAATCTTGTTGGTGTTGAGACAGCCGACGGAGTCAGCGTTCATTCGATGCAAGGTGCCGAGATGTTCCGAAGTGCTATCGCCGGTAGTGGTAAATACAACAGGGTCCTGGACATTCCCATTGTGGGATGGGCACCGGGGATTTATGTAGTCACCGTGTACACCGCCGATGACATCCACAATATCCGACTGGTGGTCAGATAACGATTAATACAGCACCCTGAACTTGATGGTGTGGTCAATGGCCCTTAGTTCCTTGATCACCTCTTTGTTGTATTCCTTATTGATGTCGGTGATCACATAACCAATATGTTCATTGGTTTTCAGGTACTGACCGGCAATGTTGATACCGTTGTCAGCGAGTACTTTGTTTATCTTGGCCAGAATGCCTGGCACGTTGTCGTGCATGTGGATCAACCTGTGCGCATTTTCCAGGGAAGGTAAAGTCAGGTTGGGCAGGTTGACGCTGTTGCTGGTGCTGCCGGTATTGATATATTCCATCAGCTTACCGGGTACGAAGCGACCAATATTCTCCTGGGCCTCTGCTGTACTGCCTCCGATGTGGGGTGATAATAAGGTATTGGGGAGTCCGCGCAAAGCCGAAATAAACTCCTCCTGGTTGCTGATCGGTTCGTAGGGGAATACATCAACCGCGCAACCACCCACATGCCCGCTTAGTATGCTCTCACGCAAGGCGTCAACGTCTACCACATGTCCCCGGCTCAGGTTCAAAAAGATGACACCTTTCTTCATGCGTGCAAACTGATCACGGCCGATCAGGTTGGTATTGCTTTCACGACCGTCAACATGGAGGGTAATGACATCTGCCAGGCCGAGTAATTCTGGCAGGCTTCGGCATTTGGTGGCATTGCCCAATGCCAGTTTTTCTTCGCGGTCGTAATAAAATACCTGCATCCCCAGGTTTTCGGCCAACACCGAAAGTTGTGCACCAATATTGCCATAACCGATGATCCCCAGTTTCTTGCCCCGGATCTCAAAACTTCCTTTTGCTGATTTGTCCCATTCGCCGCGGTGCATCCGGTTGGACTTGTCGGGCAGGTTGCGCATCAGCATGATCATTTCGGCAATGGCCAGTTCTACCACTGACCGGGTATTGCTGAACGGTGCATTGAAGACCGCCACACCCCGGCGGGTTGCTTCTTTGAGATCGATCTGGTTGGTACCGATACAGAACGCGCCAATCGCCATCAGGCGTTGGGCGTGTTCCAGCACTTTGGCGGTGACCATGGTCTTAGACCGGATTCCCAGGACGCTCACGTCTTTAATCTTCTCGCACAGTTCTTCTTCCGTGAGGCCGGCTGGGTAACTCTCTACTGTAAATCCTTCGGCACGCATCATTTCAATTGCCACCGGGTGTACATTTTCCAGCAACAATACATGAATCCGGTTTTTTGGATATGATATGGCCGTATTCAGTTTGTTGAGGTAGAGAAACTCATCAAGACTGGGGGTAACGTGATCGGCATGGTTGAGCACGCTTTCACGCTCTACATTTTCGGTAAAGGCATAAAACTTGTTGGCAAGCCCTGCGTGTTTGATTTCATAGTCGGTATAACCGTCACCGATGACATATACGTCGCCGGGTAAGTTGAGCCGGCGCAGTTGTTCCGATTTACCATTGTTGTCGGAGAGGGGGTTCTCTTTGTCAAATCCGGTTACTTTGCCGGAGGCATCAAACGTAAATGAGTTAGCGAGTATGTTCTCTGGTTTTACCCCGAACTCACAGACTACAGGTTCAATGAATTCACGGAAGCCATTAGAGATAATATAAATATGGTCTGCATAAGTGCTGAAGAAATCCTTGTTGCGCTTGAAAGACTCAGACACGAGGGTCTTCAATTGGGTAATGAGGGCGGGCAGGTGCTTCCGTTCGGCCTGCAGCACTTGCAGGCGCTGTTCCAAACTTTCCCGGAAGGAGATGGCGCCTTCCATGCCTAGCCGGGTGATGTCTTCGACTTTTTTCTTGAGTTGTGCCTTGTCGGGGTGTCCGTTGAGTGAGATGTCGGCGAGGACGTCAAAAGCCTCCACCTTGGTAAAAGTGCTATCGAAATCGATTACGAAGTACTTATTCAGTTTCATGTAAAAAATTGAATCGCTAAGGTAAAAAATAGAAGGTGAAAAAGCGGTTTTTATGGCCAGCCATGCCAGACAGCCCGGTGGTACCCGCATTGAATGCGGGATAGTTGCGTAATGAAATGTTGGTGGAATCGCCGGTAACTGTTCCGGTTCCATCAGGTGTAACAACTAACGGAACTATTCAGGGCATCTGCAAAGGAAGTCTTATGGTTTCCCGAAGGGGACACGCTTAAGCGCCATATGTCCGTTGCTGATCACCATCAAGGCATCCTGCAATGCCCTGATATCTTCTAGCGGGTTGCCCGGCACCACAACGAGGTCGGCTTCCATACCGGGTACCAGTTTACCTGTTGTTGCTCCGATGCCTAATAGCCCGGCACTGATCACCGTTGCACTTTGAATGGCCTCAAAGGGTGTCATTCCCATGCGCACAAAATGTTCGCACTCCAGCGAAATCCGGCTGGTGCTTTGGTTGGTATAGTTGTTGTCCGCGCCGGTTGCGATGGGGATGCCCAAGGCATGGGCTTTGCGAAATACCTTCTCTGCCTGCGGCATCATGAATCTTCCGCGCAACTCCAGCACCGCACCTGCATAATCTCCGCCGGGTTTCGTCAGGTCCTCCAGGGTAATGTAGGTGGGCACCAGATAAGTACCCTTTTGCTTCATCAGCTGTAAGGTTTCATCACTTAGGAAGGTGCCATGTTCAATGCTCTTTGCGCCTGCCAGAACCGCGGCGCGTGCGCCCTCATCACCATGGGCATGAACCATTACCGGAACGTTCCTGGCAGCAGCCGTTTCGACAATCACCGTCAACTGATGTTGGGTATAGGATTGTTCCCTCGGATCTGTCTCTGGTAGTCCGGCGCGTTCGGTGCCACGGCTCTTGATCACGGCGGCCCCCCGGTCAATGTTGACGTTGACGAGTTGCTTTAGCTCGTCATCGGTACCCACGCCACCCATCAGGTTGCCGAGTCTGGGGTCAGCCAGGATGGTTTCACCCAGGTTAGGTGTAACATATACGCCGGCCGGCACCACATCAGGACCGACGATGCGATTGCTCCTGGCAAGGTCCCGCAGACTTACATCCTGATACGCCGACACACCTGCTGTTCTAAAGGTGGTCACGCCGGACAGCAATGCACGTCGCGCTGATTCCAGGTTGTCAATGTGGGTATGACAATCAATCATTCCGGGTATCGCATAGTTGTTCAGGCAATCGATCACTTCATACTCCTTGGCAATCGGATCACCAACCTTGCCGATGCGCTCGATCTTTCCTGCTTTGATAAATATGAGTGACGAGGAATAAATCTTATTGTCGACGCCATTGAACAAGTTGACGTTGGTCAGCACATAACTCTTTTGTTGGAGCTGTGCGATGGTCAATTGACTGCAAAGAACAAGCAGGAAAACAATGAGCGACTTCATGCAATACGGGTTAATGAATTAATTATTCTGTACCAAAGTGGCAGCGGCATCGATTTGTGCGGCGTAGGCTTGAATGCTTTTGGCGGCTATTTCAATTTGTTCCTGAGCCTCGTTCCAGCTCCGCTGTTCAATGGCCTCGCGAATGCCGGGCAATGTCTTCACACCATATCCGGTATAGTATCCCGGAGCATAGATGGTGTGTCTGAACCAGGGCCGGCGCGGAAGTCCCTGTGTCGACAATAACTTTTGCTCAGCCTGATACATGAGTTGATTGATCGCATCAGCCTGCTTTGGATTAGGATGTGCCGCCAACTGATCAGCGATGGATGCTGCACTTTTTTCCAAGTGGGCTATTGCGTTT
>JBGAMI010000077.1:0-11440 GCA_044223085.1 Cyclobacteriaceae bacterium | reverse complement strand
GAATACAAACTCAGTGGCGCCGGTATTCATATCCGATATGGATTTCACGAAACACCATTCGGTACCTGCCTCCTCGGTGTCACCGAACGTGGTATCTGCTGGTTGTCGTTCGTCACGGTGGGCGATGAAGCCATCCACGAACTGGAAGCCATGAAGTCGCATTGGAACCAGTCGGTCTTCCATCAGGACCAACAACAAGCGGCGTTGTATGCCAACCAGATCTTCGGACAGTCGAATACGATGGAGAAAATTCACCTCTTTGTTAAAGGGACAAATTTTCAGATTAAAGTTTGGGAAGCACTGCTTCGACTGCCGATGGGCAGTGTCACCACCTATCAACGGATAGCAGAGCACATTCAAAGTCCCAAGGCGATGCAAGCCGTGGGGTCTGCCGTGGGATCAAATCACATTGCGTTTATCATTCCGTGTCATCGGGTGATTCGCAAGGACGGGATTCTGGGAGAATACCGCTGGAGTGCCATGCGGAAGAAGAGTATTATCGGGTGGGAGATGGCAAAGGCCGGGTAGGTTTTGGTCGGTGTTCTTCACCGACCACTTCATCCAGCGTGCCGGTCAAGAAGACCGACACAAACAAGTTAACCGCTAAGGCGCAAAGGCGCGAAGAGCTTGTGAAATGATAAAAACGCAGACCAGTAATGGAATACTGCCATGTATAAATAATATTCCTTGCGTCATAGCGCCCTAGCGGTGAAAAATCTAAGTCGCCCAGGTCTTCCCGACAGTAGCAAGCGGAACACATCCCTGATAAGGTCCGGGCACTTGATTGTATTGCAGTACTTGTGTGGCGCCGGGTTCACTGAGGAAAAATCCGATGAGGGTCAGTTCTTTTAACTTAATAATAAAAGGCTTCTCCGCCTGACCCGAACCCCACCATCCTGATGTGTTATCACTGGTACGGCCAGCCATGGCTGCATCATGGAGTCTTTTCACGAGCGCTTCCTGATCTTCCGGTTTGACACTTTCGAAATCATCGCCATAAGCCTTGCGGGACTCTTCATTGAATTCAGTGAGACCTTTGCGAAAAGCATCCTGGTCTGCGGTTGAATAGGTATGACGAAGCAGGTCATCAATAAATCCGGGTACACCTGCATCCAGCGCACCAGGGGTATCGGTGCGGGGCAACAGGATTTCAGCAATCAGGCTAACGCGAAGCGCCTCGGCCTCGGTGAAAAAGTCAGGCTGATACGTAAGCTCTGGTGTGGGCTTGCACCCGCTCATGATCCCCGCGAGGGCAGGACCCGTAACCGCATAACCCAAAACGGCTGCGGTGCGCTGTAAAACTTCTCGGCGATTCATAGTTTCGATGATTAGCTGATGTTTCCTTTCTTCAATTCTTCGACGGCATGATTGGCGGCGCGTGCCGTGAGTGCCATATAGGTGAGTGACGGGTTCTGGCATGCCGACGAAGTCATGCAGGCACCATCGGTCACAAACACATTCGGCGCTTCATGCACCTGGTTCCATCCATTGAGCACGGATGTCTTCGGGTCACGGCCCATCCGTGCGGTACCCATTTCATGAATACCCAAACCAATGTTGTTCGGGTTGTCATAGGTGTTCACATTCTTGAAGCCGGCTGCTTCCAGCATTTCGGCCGCTGCCGTCTTCATGTCTTCCCGCATCTTCTTTTCGTTCTCCTTCCAGGACGCATCCACCCGCAACATGGGTAAGCCATAAGGATCCTTCTTATCCTTGTTCAGGGTCACCCGGTTATCGGCATAGGGCAAACACTCGCCGAATCCCGACATACCCATGGTCCAACCTCCTGGAGTTTTGAGTTGCTCCTTCAGCGCACTGCCAAACGCCAGCTCTGCTACACCACGCTGCCAGCCGGAACGTCCCGCGCCACCCTGATAGCCAAAGCCACGGAGGTAATCGCGTTTGTCATTGCCGATATTTCGGAATCGGGGGATATAAAAGCCGTTGGGGCGCCGACCGATATAGTACTTGTCTTCAAAGCCTTCCATATCTCCACCGGCGCCGGCGCGGTACTGGTGATCCATGAGGTTGCGCCCCAGCTGATCGCTGGCATTGCCCATTCCATTGGGGAAGCGTGAAGAAGTTGAATTCAATAATATAAAGGTGCTGCCGAGTGCCGAAGCATTCAGAAAGATCACTTTAGCAAAGAAATCAATCTCTTCTTTGGTCGTGGCATCGATCACCTTCACGCCGATGGCCTTCCCCTTCTGTTCATCATATATAATAGAGTGCACCACCGAAAACGGACGCAGGGTGAGGTTTCCTGTTTTTTGTGCAGCTGGCAACGTCGAGGCATTGCTGCTGAAGTAGGCACCATAGGGACAACCCCGGTCGCACATGTTGCGCGACTGACAAACTCCGCGCGAAGGGTCATGAGGCAATGCCGCCGTGAGGTGCGCCACCCGACCTATCGTTACTTTACGCCCATTGAATTTCTCCGCCACCCGCTCGCGAAACTGCTGCTCCACGCAATTCAATTCCATCGGCGGCAGAAACTTACCATCCGGCAACTGCGGAAGTCCTTCGGCCTGACCACTGACGCCGATGAAGGATTCCACATAATCATACCAGGGAGCAATGTCTTTGTATCGGATAGGCCAGTCCACACCATGGCCGTCTTTGGCATTGGCTTCAAAATCCAGATCCGACCATCGGTACGTCTGCTTGCCCCACGTGATGGATCGACCCCCCACCTGATATCCACGGATCCAGTCGAACGGCTGCGCTTCATCATATGGATTCTCAAGGTCATTGACGAAAAAATGTTTGTTGCCCTGACCAATCCATCCCGTTCGCTGCTGCACAGGGAACAGTTTCGTCTCTTCGACCGACAATCGACCACCATGTGGCAACTGCCAGGGGTCTTTGCTCATGGTCGGGTAGTCCACCACATGCCGCGCATCGCGGCCCCGTTCCAACACCAGGGTCTTGAGCCCCTTTTCAGTCAGCTCTTTGGCGGCCCAACCACCACTGATTCCTGAACCCACCACGATGGCATCGTAGGTATTCTGTTTTTGTGCATCAACATTCAGATTCATCGCACGCAAGGTTAATTACCAAAATTAATCTTTCGACAGTCTTTACCTACGGTTCTCCTGCCTATTTCCACCAATGGAATTGCCTGAGGAGCACAAAATTTATTTCGTAGTTTGGGCCCATGAAGCTGCTTGAACAACTCTGCGCAATTCCGGGCACATCCGGTCATGAAGCAGCTGTGCGCGATTTCATTTTGCGCTACATCCAAAAGGAAAAGAAGAACTGGAAAGTCCAACCTGAGGTGCTGCACAGTGGTCACTTTCAGGATTGTATTGTGCTCAAATTCGGAAAGCCCCGCACCGCCGTATTCGCCCATATGGATTCGGTAGGGTTTACGGTCAGGTACCAGAATCAACTCCTTGCCGTTGGCAGTCCCGATGCCGAAGAGGGGACACACCTGGTCGGGCATGATAGCCACGGCCCCATCGAATGCATCCTGGAATATGACAAAGAGCAACACGCCCTGTATCGGTTCGGCCGGGTGATCGATCGCGGAACACCCCTTACCTACAAACCAAATTTCAGGGACACCAAACAATTTATCGAGTCTCCATACCTCGACGACCGGTTGGGGATATACGTTGCGCTTCAACTGGCGGAGAAATTGAAAGACGGGCTCATCATCTTCAGCTGCTGGGAAGAACATGGCGGTGGCGCCGTAGGCTTTCTGGCCAAACACATGTATGAAACCTGGCAGGTGCGTCAGGCGCTCATCTCCGACATTACCTGGGTAACCGACGGCGTCGATCACGGAAAAGGTGTTGCCATTTCACTGCGCGACCGCAACATTCCACGCAAAGTCTTCGTGGATCGTGTCATCGATATAGCACGAAAACACAAGGTGCCTCACCAACTTGAAGTAGAAGGTATGGGCTCCAGTGACGGTGGCGAACTGCAACGATCACCGTACCCCATCGACTGGTGTTTCGTTGGTGCTCCCGAACAGCATCCGCATACCCCCAACGAACGCGTACATAAAAAAGACATTGCCTCCATGATCGCATTATATGGATGGCTGATGAAAGACTTGTAATAATTCCAAAACCCAACACTTAATCCCGCCCCATGAAATCACGTCGCGACTTCATCAAGACTTCAGCCCTCGCGGGCGCTGGTCTTACCCTCCTTCAATCCGAGTCCCTGTTCGCCAAAGACAAAGACAACAAACTCCGACTGGGCTTCATCGGAGTGGGCATGCGCGGACAAAACCACCTGGAGTTAGCGGTACGGCGCGCCGATGTGGATGTGGTGGCGGTCTGCGATGTGGAACCCGTAATGATGAAGGATGCACTGGATATTGTCGCCAAGGCGGGCAAGCCAAAACCCACCGTGATCATGGAGGGTCCTTATGGCTACAAGAAGTTATTGGAAAACAAAGACATTGATGCGGTGATTATCGCTACACCCTGGGAATGGCATACGGTGATGTGCCTCGATGCCATGAATGCGAAGAAGTACGTTGGTTGTGAAGTGATCACCGGCATGACCATCGAAGAATGCTGGGAATTGGTCCACACCAGCGAACGCACCGGCATGCCGCTCATGATGCTGGAAAATGTTTGCTACCGCCGCGACGTGATGGCCATCATGAATATGGTGCGTCAAAATATCTTCGGTGAATTGGTTCACCTGCAGGGCGGGTATCAGCACGACCTGCGCGAAGTAAAACTCAACAATGGCACCCAACCCTATGGCGGTGGTGTGGAGTTTGGCGCCAAAGGATTTTCAGAAGCACGCTGGCGCACGAATCATTCCGTCAACCGCAACGGCGACCTCTACCCAACGCATGGTGTTGGTCCGCTCGCCATGATGCTGAACATCAACCGCGGCAATCGCTTCACCCGCCTTACCTCCTACAGCACCAAAGCCCGTGGTCTGCACAATCACATCGTGGCGAAAGGCGGCGAGAATCATCCCAATGCAAAAGTCAATTTTAAATTGGGCGATGTTGTCACCACCATGATCCAGACCACCAATGATGAGACCGTGTTGTTGCAGCACGATACCAACCTGCCACGCCCCTATTCCCTGGGGTTCCGCGTACAAGGCACAAACGGAATCTGGATGGATGTGAACAAATCCATCTACATCGAAGGTCAAAGCAAAGAAGCTCATCGGTGGGAGGAGGCGCAAAGCTGGCTCGACAAGTACGATCATCCCCTGTGGAAAAAATATGGCAGCGACGCCGCCGGTGCCGGTCACGGAGGCATGGACTGGTTTGTCCTGAACGGATTTATAGAGGCAGCCAAAAGAAAAATCAATACCCCGCAGGATGTGTACGACGCGGTTACCTGGAGCGCCATTACCCCGCTCTCTGAATCTTCCATTGAGATGGGAGGCACCAGCGTTGAATTCCCGGACTTTACCCAGGGCCAATGGATGTACCGTACGAATTCCTTTGCATTGGGGGATGATTATTGAGTTTATCCGCTCTGAATCACAGATCGAAAATAACCCGGTCACTCCCGACAAAACATATATCTTTGCGCGCTGTTTAGTTACTTATGAAGCTCAAGGACCTCGATTTCAAGAAGTTTATTTCCTCCGACCGGATCGAAAAGAAGATCCACCAACTCGCTCAGCAAATCAATGAGGACTATGCGGACAAGACACCGCTTTTTCTCCCGGTGCTCAATGGTTCCTTCATGTTCGCGTCTGACCTCATGAAGGAAATAACGATTCCTTGCCGCATATCCTTCGTCAAGTTGTCGTCTTATGCGGGTGCCACCACCAGCAGTGGACAACTCAAGACCATGATCGGCCATGAAGACAGTTTGTTTGGTCTGGATATCATTGTGGTGGAAGATATTGTTGATACCGGACTTACCCTGGAGAAGCTGATGGAAGACCTGAAGGGCCGGGGCGCAAAATCCGTAGAGGCCGTGGCCCTGCTGCGCAAGCAACCCGCCCGCGATAAGAAAATCGAAGTGAAGTACGTGGGGTTTGATATTGATGACGAGTTTGTCGTAGGCTTTGGACTCGATTACGACGGCCTTGGCAGAAACCTCAAAGACGTTTACAAACAATCTCATCCCGAAGGTTAATTACCCCCATTTGGAGGGAGGCGAAGGGACAAGTATCTTCGCAAACATTGACTTTAATCGCCTAAGCCATGATTAATATTGTCCTCTTTGGCCCTCCTGGTGCTGGTAAAGGCACACAAAGCGAAGGCATTATTGCGAAGTACAAATTGAGCCACCTGTCCACAGGCGATCTGTTTCGCAAGCATCTCAAAGAGGGAACACCCCTGGGCAAGTTGGCCCAGCAATACATGGATGCCGGTAACCTTGTCCCGGATCAGGTTGTCATTGACATGGTGGATGACCGCATCAAATCAGACGGAAAAGTAAACGGCTATATCTTCGACGGATTTCCGCGCACGGTGGCCCAGGCTGAAGCCCTGGATAAACTGATGAATGGAAAGAACAATCCGATATCGTGTATGATTGCACTGGAAGTAAATAAGGACGAACTGGTGAGGAGGCTCCTTAACCGGGGCAAAACCTCCGGCCGTACCGACGACCAGGACGAAGCAAAAATCCAGAACCGCATCGCCGTGTATGAAAACGAAACGATGCCCGTGGCCAGTTACTACAAGAAGCAGGGCAAGTTTAACGCTATTCCCGGCGTTGGCACTATAGAAGAGATCTTCGCCAACATCTCGAAGGTGATTGATGCCCGGCTTTGATCCATTTGTTACCCCCCTGCTTTGTCGAACCCCAACTTCATTGACTACGTAAAGTTCCACGCGCGTTCCGGCAAGGGAGGAGCAGGATGTCTTCACTTTCATCGCGAAAAATTTATTGACAAAGGCGGCCCCGATGGCGGCGATGGCGGTCGTGGCGGACATATCATATTAAGAGGCAGCTCCAACCTGTGGACGCTGCTGCACCTGAAGTTCCGCAAACACATCAATGCGGAAGATGGCGTGGCCGGTGAAGGCCAGGACCGCACCGGTGCTGACGGCAAAGATGAAATCATCGAGGTCCCCCTCGGTACCGTAGCACGTGATGCAGAGACCAATGCATTCCTGTGCGAGATCAATAAAGATGGCGAAGAAGTCATTCTGCGAAAGGGCGGTCGAGGTGGTCGCGGCAACGCATTCTTCGCTACACCGACCCAACAGGCACCCCGACATGCACAACCCGGTGAACCCGCTGAAGAAGGTTGGGTGATCCTGGAATTAAAGTTGTTGGCCGACGTCGGTCTCGTGGGATTCCCCAATGCCGGTAAGTCGACTTTATTATCTGTGGTATCTGCCGCCAAACCGAAGATTGCCGATTATGCCTTCACCACCCTAACCCCCAACCTCGGCGTGGTGGCCTATCGCAACAACCAGTCATTTGTGATGGCCGATATCCCCGGCATCATCGAAGGTGCATCAGAAGGAAAAGGACTTGGCATCCGGTTTCTCCGCCACATCGAACGAAATGCATTGTTGCTCTTCCTGATTCCTGCAGATGCCAACGATATCCGCAAAGAGTATCAAATCCTCCTCAACGAGTTGAAGTTGTACAATCCCGAATTGTTGGATAAGAAGCGGGTGCTGGCGATCTCGAAGTCAGACCTGCTCGATAACGAATTGAAGGAAGCCATCGCCAAAGAACTCCCCACCGACCTGCCCTCCACGTTCATATCTGCCATTACCCAACAAGGAATTACAGAATTGAAAGACCTCATCTGGAAACAGCTGCATTAGCTTTATCCCGGGATCCAAGGTCTGAGATCAAGGTTCCCCCCATGTCGCCATCCTGTCACATTTCGTCGTTTGGCAGAATTGTTGTCATTTTGCCACCGGTTATAGTCTGAAATAATGGAAAATACAGCGACACCAGAACCAGAATTGGAAAAACATGAGGATTTAGCCGCGGAGACCCCTTCGATGCAGCAACCAGAACCAGATCCCAAGCCTGCCGCGAAGACCGAAGAAGACCCCATGAAGAAACTACAGGACGAATTGGCAGAAGCTAAGGACAAGTATGTGCGCCTATATGCCGAATTTGACAACCACCGCCGCCGTACAGCCAAGGAAAAGAGGGATATGATACTGGCTGCAAACGAAGAGCTGTTGAAGAACCTGCTTCCGGTCATTGACGACTTCGAGCGGGCTGAGAAATCCTTCAAAGAAAAGAACGACAAAGAATCAGAAGGCTTCTTCCTGATTCAGAATAAATTCCGGAAGATTCTGGAGCAAAGTGGCATCAAAGCCATGGAGGCGGCAAGAGGATCTGCATTCAATCCCGATTTGCACGAGGCAATCACCAGTGTCCCCGGCGACGAAAGCCTGAAGGGGAAAATTGTTGACGTCGTAGAGAAGGGATATCACCTGAATGACAAGGTGATTCGATTTGCTAAAGTGGTAACCGGAAGTTAATCCTCTCCAAGATGTCCAAGCGCGATTATTACGAAATCCTGGGGGTTAGCAAATCGGCTACCGCAGAAGAGATCAAGAAGGCCTATCGAAAGACGGCCATTCAATTCCATCCGGATAAGAATCCCGGCAACAAAGAGGCGGAAGAAAAATTCAAAGAAGCTGCCGAAGCCTACGAAGTACTTAGCAACGCCGACAAGCGTGCGCAATATGATCGCTTTGGTCACAGCCGTCCTGGCATGGGCGGTGGTGGTGGTCAGCACATGAACATGGATGATATCTTCAGCCAGTTCGGGGACATCTTTGGCAATGGCGGCAGTCCGTTTGAAAGCTTCTTTGGTGGTGGCGGCTCTCGCAGCAGCCAGCGCCGCGGATCTAATCTCCGCATCAAACTGAAACTCACGCTGGAAGAAATTGCCAACGGTGTGGAGAAGAAAATCAAGGTGAACCGCCTCGTTCGTGCTGAAGGTGTAACCTTCAAAACCTGCGCCACTTGCCAGGGTAACGGCCAGGTGCGTAAGGTGGTGAACACGATGCTGGGACAAATGGTATCGGCCACGACCTGTCCTACTTGCCACGGTTCAGGTCAGATTATAGATAAGCGTCCGTCCGGTGTGGATAGCTCCGGCCTGGTTTCCAAAGAAGATTTATTGTCAATCCGCATTCCGGCAGGCGTTTCTGATGGCATGCAATTATCGATGAGCGGAAAAGGCAATGAAGCCCCCGGAGGCGGTGTGCCCGGTGACTTACTCATCGTGATAGAAGAACAAGAGGATAAGGAACTGAAGCGCGATGGCAATAACCTCGTATATGATCTTCACATCAATTTTGCCGATGCCGTACTCGGCACCAGCATCGAAGTTCCCTCGGTAGGCGGAAAAGTGCGGATCAAAATTGAACCCGGCACCCAGGGCGGTAAGATTCTGCGCCTGCGCGGCAAGGGACTGCGCGATATCAACGGATATGGCACCGGCGACCAGCTCATCTATGTGAACATCTGGACACCCCAGAAGCTGAGCAGTGAAGAAAAGGCCATGATCGAGAAACTGAGATCTTCACCGAACTTCCAGCCGCACCCAGACAGCTCAGAAAAGGGCTTTTTTGAGCGAATGAAGGAATATTTCAGCCAGGAATAAAAATTCCTACCCCCAGCCGTACAAATTTTCTAACCTTTTCAGATTAGCGCCCGTATATGACCAATTACGGGTGATCGGGTGACCGATCCCGGCTAACCTAAAGAGAGAAAAACGCGTAAGTACGGTTATGTTCAAGACGTCGTTATTGGCTTTGACGGGTATTCTGACCACCAGCGGAGTGCTGGCTCAGATGAAGAAGCAGTTTACGGTTGAAAAGAACCAAAGCTGCGAGACCGTTAATCTTTGCCTCAAAGCAAAGACCGGTAACTGCTTTGTACGCCCCGGCCAGACGGACGAAATCCTCTCCATCTTCAGCAATCAGGATCTCGAAGAATATGCCCACACCTTCAGCAATGAAGTAAAGAATGCGGTCTGCTTTGTCAACCTGGCCCTTGAGCAGGAAGGCCACCGCGGCGTGGGCCAAAAAATCTCTTATCAGGTATTTGGCGGCACTGAAGAGGTGCATGACAAATTCTGGAAGGTTTACCTGACCGATACCAAGCCCTATGCCCTGGACTTCGACTATGGTCTGGGCAATGCGAATATTGATTTGTCCGGGTTGGCCATCAAGAAACTAAAAATCAATACCGGCAGCGCCGACGTAAATGTTTCGTATGCCACAGGTGCCATGAACCAGGTAGAGATGGATACCTTCTTTGTTAAGGTTGATCTGGGTTCACTCAACGTACGACAACTCAATCTTTCGCGGTCGCACGTGGTGATGGCCGAAGTGGGGTTTGGCAATATTCTGCTGGACTTCAGCAACAAGGCAGATTATAAGCCTGACTTTATGCCCGTTGTACAGGGCAGTGTCGGAGCGGGTAACATGGTTATCTTCCTGCCTGATGAAACGGTTCCCGTATTAGTGCATATAAATGAATCCTGGCTGTGTAGTGTGAATTTGTCGCGGAGCTTGCATCGGGTGGGGGAAAATTCATACGCCAATAACGCCTATGCCCATAACCCCAAAAATGCGTTGACATTTGACCTCGATGTATCCATGGGAAAGATCATCTTCCGCGAAAAATCAAATTGATTCAAATTTTTTGCCCGTCCGATTATTTCTGCCCCGGCAGTTGTAATTGCATGACGTATATTGCTACTCATCCCTTAAACCCCTAATCAACCCAACCTGTGGAAGCCCTGAGAGCCCGTGGAGTCAGTAAGCGGTATGCGGAGCATACTGCCCTGGACCAGGTGGAGTTGGTCGTTCCCGAGCAATCCATTTACGGATTACTCGGACCAAACGGAGCCGGCAAGACCACCTTTATTCGTATCATCAACCAGATCATCAATGCCGACGAAGGTGAGATTACCATCTTCGGTCAAAAACTCAATCCCGCCCATATTGGTGTGATCGGTTACTTGCCCGAAGAACGCGGTCTCTACAAAAAACTCAAGGTCGGCGAGCAACTCTTATACCTCGCCCAATTGAAAGGCCTGAGCCGCGCCGATGCCATGGAGCGAATCAAAGTATGGTTGCGGAAGTTTGAAATCACCGACTGGTGGGGGAAGAAAGTGGAAGACCTGTCCAAGGGCATGGCCCAAAAAGTGCAGTTCATCAGTACGGTGATGCACGAACCCAAGCTCATTATCCTGGACGAACCCTTTTCCGGATTCGATCCCGAAAACGCCCAATTGATCACCGACGAGATTCTGGGGCTCAAGAAGAACGGCTCTACCATTATCTTCTCCACCCACCGGATGGAGACCGTGGAGGATCTTTGCGATCATATTGCCCTGATCAACAAATCCAAAAAAATTCTGGAAGGCTCGAAAAAGCAGGTAAAGGACCAATTCAAGACCAACACATTTGAGATTCATCACCGCGGCAGCTTTACCCTGTCAGGTTCGGCCTTTAACATTCAGTCACAAGTACCGCTGGAAGATGGAATGT
>JBGAMI010000076.1:0-11549 GCA_044223085.1 Cyclobacteriaceae bacterium | reverse complement strand
CTCGAAGCCGAAGAGCGCGGACAGGGTGAAGCCATCGCCCGCAACCTGAAAGAGATGTTCATGCTCAAGGTGCCCGTGATCTGTATCGTGGTGGGTGAGGGTGCTTCTGGCGGTGCACTCGGTATTGCCATCGGCGACCGCGTGTTTATGCTGGAGAATACCTGGTACTCGGTGATTTCGCCGGAGTCTTGCTCATCTATCCTCTGGAGAAGCTGGGATTACAAAGAGCAGGCGGCTGAAGTGCTGAAGCTGACGGCCAAGGATATGAAGGATCAGAAACTGATCGACGGCATTATCAAGGAACCACTCGGCGGTGCCCACACGGATGTGAAGTGGATGTCCACGGAAGTGAAACGCATTATCCTCGAAACCTATAAGGAGTTGGTTAAGCTGCCTACGGCGGACCTGATCAATCAGCGCATCGACAAGTTCTGTTCGATGGGTGTGTACAAAGAATAACCCATGAAGAAGCACGACAGTCACAAGATCAGTTGGCCCAACAAGCTTATTGATCTGATCGTCGTTATTGCGGGCGTTACCATCGCCTTCGCCCTTACCAACTGGCAGCAAGGCAGCCAGGCCGAGGCTAAGCAGCATAGGTACCTCACGTTGTTGCGAAATGATCTTGTCAAGGACCGCGACGTGCTTGTTGAAGACCTGAAGGGACTTCGGGAACAGATTCACAAATGCAACCGGCTGCTGGCGCTTTCCAAAGAAAAAGACCCAAAGCCTGATTCACTCAACTACTTCCTAACCGGGATCATGTCACAGGCCACGTTTTCCCCTAACAACTTTACCTTTCAGGCCATCGGACAGTCGGGTGACATCAGCGGCATCGATGATGTTGATCTAATGCGGGAGTTGTCTGAACTATACCTGGGTACCTATCCATCCATCAGGGAAGTTGAACGCATTGCGTTGAACAGCTTTGAAGAGCATATCGTTGGACGAATCGTTTCCGGAAAAGGATTTGGACCCAAAGAAATTAAGGAACCTGGATTTGATGGTCTGGTAAGTGTACTCAACGGACTGAATGGTCAACGCCTGTCTCGTTATGAACAAGCCGTGAAGCAAATCAATTCATTGCTGGATCGCATAAACCCCCGACTGGAAGAATGAACCTACACGTCATCAACACCGGTTTCTTTAAGCTCGATGGGGGTGCCATGTTTGGTGTGGTGCCCAAGTCCATCTGGCAGAAGAGTAACCCCGCCGACGCAAACAACCTCTGCAACTGGGCCATGCGCTGCCTGCTGATCGAAGATGGCAAGCGGCTGATGTTGATCGACAACGGTATGGGCGACAAACAGGATGCGAAATTCCTGAGTCACTATTTCCTTAGCGGTGATGATTCACTGATGAAGTCAATAGCAGCAGCTGGATACTCACCTCAGGATATTACAGACAATTTTCTTACGCACCTGCACTTTGACCATTGCGGCGGTGGTGTGGTAAAGAACGGAGATAAGTTGTCGATGGCTTTTCCCAACGCCACCTATTGGAGTAATCCAGACCACTGGACCTGGGCGACGGTGCCCAATCCACGCGAGAAGGCTTCTTTCCTGACGGAGAATATCATGCCGATGCAGGAGCAGGGACATCTGAAGATGGTGGATGTCAGTAAACCATCACCCTTTGGTTTCATGGACATCTTTTTTGCTTCGGGGCACACCGATAAGATGATGATTCCGATGGTGAAGTATAAGGGGCACACCATCTGCTTTGTTGCCGATCTCATTCCTTCGGTGGGACATATCCCGATTCCCTATGTGATGGGATATGATACGCGGCCATTGATCACCATGGAAGAGAAGCAGCGGTTTCTGAATGCCGCCGCCGACCATGGATACGTTTTGTTTTTTGAACATGATTCCGTCCATGAATGTTGTACGGTAAAACACACCGACAAGGGAGTGCGGCTGGATCGCACGTTTCCCTTGCGGGAACTTTAACATGAAGAAGATCGGACTTGTACTTTCAGGAGGTGGAGCCCGCGGTGTGGCCCACATCGGCGTGTTGCAGGCGCTGGAAGAATTTGGTGTTCCCATTGAACGTGTGGCGGGAACCAGCGCCGGGTCCATCGTCGGTGCGCTCTATGCACACGGCTATCCACCCCGCGAGATATTCTCCATCATTCAGCAAGTGAGTATTTTCAAATCCGTGCGTCCAGCCTGGACGTGGTCGGGATTGTTGCGGATGGACGGCCTGCAGGAGCTGTTGAAAAAGTACCTGCCTGAAAATGATTTTGCTGCATTGAAGTTGCCACTCACCGTGGCGGCAACGGAGATTCGCAAAGGAAGAATAGAATATTTCACCAGCGGTGAGTTGATACCGGCCATCATGGCATCGTGCAGCATCCCGGCTGTATTCAACCCATTGCCATTCAATGGCTCGCTGTATGTCGACGGGGGGTTGATGGACAATATGCCCGTTCGACCGATTCGCAGCCAGTGCGACTTTATCATCGGTTCTCATTGTAATGCCGTGAGTCCGATCTACGATGCCACGAACCTCAAGGTGGTGATCGAGCGCAGTCTGTTGATCTCGATTGGTGCTAACACGTTGGCCAGCAAGCAACTCTGCGACCTCGTGATCGAGCCCCCGGGACTCGACAAATACAGCACGTTTGATATTGGGAAGGTGCAGGAGATTTATGACATTGGCTACAAGTTCACGAAGGAGAATTTTTCGAATTCCACTTTTGAAAAGCTGCTGTCATGAGTTTCACCCCGACGTTTGAAGAGCAAATTCTGGAGGGCATCCCGTCTGAGTTGCCCGAACCTAAACCGTACGATACATCCGTAAATCATGCACCGCGTCGCAAGAGTATCTTAACCAAAGAAGAGACGAAGCTGGCCTTGCGCAATGCACTCCGGTATTTTGAACCGCGCCACCATGCAGTGCTGGCACCTGAGTTCTTGGAAGAACTGAAGACCTACGGCCGCATTTATATGTATCGCTTTCGTCCGGATTACGCCATGCATGCCCGACCGATCGCGGAGTATCCCTACAAGTCCATTCAGGCTGCGGCAATCATGATGATGATCCAGAATAACCTGGACCCGGCCGTGGCACAACACCCGCACGAGCTGATTACCTATGGTGGCAATGGAGCAGTCTTTCAGAATTGGGCGCAGTACCGCCTCACCATGAAGTACCTCGCCACGATGACCAACTACCAAACGTTGCACATGTATTCCGGGCATCCGATGGGGTTGTTTCCATCTTCCGGTGATGCGCCGCGCGTGGTGGTGACCAACGGGATGATGATTCCCAACTATTCAAAGCCGGATGATTGGGAGCGCTTCAATGCCCTGGGAGTGACCCAATATGGTCAGATGACTGCTGGCTCTTATATGTACATCGGACCGCAGGGAATTGTACACGGCACCAATATTACGTTGTTGAATGCAGGCCGTAAGATTGCCAAGAGGGGTGAGGGGCTGGAGGGAAAGTTGTTTGTATCATCGGGACTTGGTGGCATGAGTGGGGCACAGCCCAAGGCTGGCAAAATTGCAGGTTGTGTGTCCGTGATCGCAGAAGTGAATCCCAAGGCCGCGCACAAGCGCTTTGATCAGGGGTGGGTGGATGAACTCACAGACAACCTGGATGAGCTGGTGAAGAAAGTAGCCGAAGCCAAGCGCACCAAATCTGCCACATCGATTGCCTACGTGGGTAACGTGGTGGATGTATGGGAACGCTTTGCCTTTGAAGAGATATCGGTTGAGTTGGGATCAGATCAAACTTCCCTGCACAACCCCTGGGCAGGTGGTTATTACCCAGTGTCGTTAACGTTCGACGAGGCCAATGCCATGATGTCGGCTCAACCTGAAGAGTTTAAGAAACACGTGCAGGAGTCATTGCGTCGTCAGGCTACGGCCATCAAGCACCATGTTGCCCGCGGAACTTATTTCTTTGATTACGGCAATGCATTTCTGTTGGAAGCATCACGCGCTGGTGCTGATGTGATGGCTGTGGACGGCATCAACTTCCGCTATCCAAGCTATGTGCAGGACATCATGGGTCCCATGTGTTTTGATTATGGCTTCGGACCTTTCCGTTGGGTGTGTACGTCAGGCAAGCCAGAAGATCTTGCTGCTACGGACCGGATGGCGGCTGTGGTATTGGAAGAATTGCTGGTGACAGCACCAAAAGAAATTCAATCGCAGTTGAAAGACAATATCAACTGGATAAAGGCTGCTGGTGAGAACAAGTTAGTCGTAGGCTCGCAGGCGCGCATTCTCTATGCTGATGCTGAGGGTCGCATGCGCATTGCAGAAGCCTTCAACCGCGCGATTCGCGAAGGTGAAATTGGTCCGGTGGTGTTGGGCCGCGATCACCATGATGTGTCAGGTACTGATAGTCCTTACCGTGAAACTTCAAACATCTATGATGGTTCCCGGTTTACCGCAGACATGGCGATACACAATGTGATCGGTGATTCATTCCGTGGCGCCACGTGGGTGTCGATTCACAATGGAGGTGGAGTAGGATGGGGAGAAGTAATTAACGGAGGTTTTGGCCTCGTGCTGGATGGATCCGATGATGCCGATCGCCGGCTGCAGAACATGCTGCACTTTGATGTCAATAATGGCATCGCGCGCCGCGCGTGGGCCCGCAACAATGGCGCCCTTCATGCTATTCAGACAGCACAACAAAAGAATACTGACCTGGTCATTACCATGCCACAGGTTGCTGATGATTCCTTACTCGATAAACTCATCTGATGCTTCGTCCGTTTTACGTTTTGTTATTTAAGATCCTGGGCTGGAAGATTACCGGCCAACTTCCAGATCATATCAACAAGTATATCATTGCGGTGGCACCCCATACCAGCAACTGGGATTTCCCGTTGGGAATTTGCGTTCGTAGTATCCTGCGGATCAAGAATGCACAATTCCTCGGCAAGAGCCAGTTGTTCAAACCACCGTTCGGATGGTTTTTCCGTTGGCTGGGCGGACATCCGGTAGAGCGCAGTACAAGTCATGATATGGTGGACCAGGTGGTGAAGATATTTGCCCGGCATGAGCGTTTTATCCTGGCGATGGCGCCGGAGGGAACGAGGAGGAAAGTGGACAAACTGAAAACCGGTTTCTACTATATCGCCAAGGGTGCCGGCGTGCCCATCGTGCCGGTTGGTTTCGACTTCCGGTTAAAGACTATCGTAGTGGCTGATCCATTCTACCCAACAGCCGATTTTAATGCCGATATGGAGAAATTAATGGCGTTTTACCGCTCCATTACGGGCAAAAACCCCGATCAGGGCCTTTCCTGATTTCTGGAATCAATTTTGAGGCATTACTTTTGTATACATAGGTAAAACCATCAATATCAATCCATGAAAAAAATTAGAATCATTCTTATTACCGTACTGTCCTTGTTCATGATGAATGCATACGGACAAGTTCAGGTTGCCCTCGGTGTGAAAGGCGGGTTGAACTTCGCCAGTCTTAATGGCGTGTCTTCAGCCTCTACAGCCTGGAACAACAGTACCGGATACCACGCCGGTGCGTACTTTCTGTTCAAGTTCACCAAGATTGGTATTCAGCCCGAGATCCTGTTCTCAAAGCAGGGTCACGACTTCAGCTTTCAGGGCTCTAAGGGTGTGTCTAACTTTGATTACATCAACATACCTATCATGCTGAAACTGTACCTCGTAGGTGGATTGAACCTGCAGGCCGGTCCTCAGTTTGGATTCCTGTCCAGCGCCAAGGGTGATGTTATCAATTCCGTAAACAACACACTGACCCCCAGCCAGGATCTGAAGAACTTTGTGAAGACCACTGACTTTTCAGTAGGCGCAGGTCTCGGTTGGGATTTGCCGTTCGGGCTTAATATTGCTGCTCGTTATAACATTGGTGCTTCTGACATCAACAAGTATACCGGCAGTACGATTCCAGGCAATGTAGCTTCTTCGCTGGGCACTGCATCAGCCAAGAATCAGGTATTCCAATTCTCGGTCGGCTATCGTCTGTTCAAGATCGGCAGCTGATTTAATCATAAGCATTAACAAGAAGCCGTCCGGCATTGTCGGGCGGCTTTTTTGTTGTGTAGATTTGCACCGCTATGATGGATGCCTACGCCGAAACCCTTCGGTACCTCTACCAGTCCCTGCCGATGTACCAGCGCATCGGAGCGCCTGCGTACAAGGCTGACCTGGTGAACACGCAGAAACTCTGCCGGGCCCTGGGCAATCCGGAGAACCGGTTCAAGTCGCTGCATGTGGCCGGAACCAACGGTAAGGGCAGCTCCAGCCATATGCTGGCAGCCATCCTGCAGGCGTCCGGCTATAAGACCGGATTGTATACCTCACCGCACCTTCGCGACTTCACCGAACGAATCAAAGTAAACGGACAGGAGGTCAGCCGCTCGTTTGTAATTGATTTCGTAAGGCGCATGAAGCCGTTGCTGGAAGACATTCAGCCTTCCTTCTTTGAGACCACGGTAGCAATGGCATTTGATTACTTTGTGCAACAGGCCGTGGACATCGCGGTGATTGAAGTGGGGCTGGGAGGCAGGCTTGATTCCACCAACGTGATCACACCGCAACTTTCGCTTATTACAAATATCAGTTTTGATCATAAGGATTTACTCGGTGACACCTTGCCCAAGATTGCCGCTGAGAAAGCCGGAATCATCAAAAGTCATGTTCCGGTAGTGATCAGCGAACGCCAACCAGAAGTAGAGGCTGTCTTTACGGAACGCGCACGTGCCATGGAGGCTCCCATTGTTTTTGCGTCCGATCACCTCAGCCTGAAGGCAGCCGCTGATGGATTTGATGTGTATCGCGATCAGCAGGTCTGGCTTACAGATATTCGCCCGGAATTGCGGGGCCTGTACCAGCAAAAGAACATCCCCGGCGTGTTGCAAACTGTGGTGAGGTTGAAGATGATGGGATACCGGATTTCGGAAGAAGCACTGCGCACCGGTATTGCCAATGTGGTGTCGCTTACTGGTCTTAAAGGCCGGTGGCAAAAGTTGTCTGACAAACCATTGACCATTTGCGACACTGGACATAACCCGGCTGGCATTCAAATGGTGGTAGAGCAAATCAAGGCAACACCCCATCGCAAACTGCACATGGTGTTTGGGGTGGTGAAAGACAAGGACCTGAATGACGTCTTTGGTTTACTGCCTTCTGATGCGGACTATTACTTTTGTCAGGCCAACATCCCAAGGGCCCTGGACGCCTATGACCTTGCGGCTAAAGCCGGCGCTGCCGGACTCCGTGGTGTGGTGGAGCGCGATGTCAACAAGGCACTACGCCGCGCGACTGAAGCAGCTGGTCCGGAAGATTTGATTTTTGTAGGAGGCAGCACGTTTGTGGTAGCCGAATTGGAGAACCTTTAACAACACGACTTGAAGAATAAATTGTTTCGCTTTGCGGTGATTGCCAACCGCGACAACGTGATAGAGCCAGGCAAGCTGTTGTATACCGCCATCAAGAACAAATGGTGTGCTGACTATTTCCGGAATGAACATCCCATCACCATTGAACTCGCCTGCGGCAGGGGTGAATATTCAGTGGCCCTCGCTAAACTTTTTCCGGAGCGAAACTATGTTGGCGTGGACGTGAAGGGAGATCGCATTTGGAAGGGGAGCACCCTGGCTGTTGAGCAAAACATCACCAACATTGGATTCCTTCGCACCAATATCCTGAACATAGACTTCTTCTTTGGCGAAGGCGAGGTGGATGAGATATGGATCACGTTCCCGGATCCGCGTCCCCGGAAGCGAGACGTCAAGCGCAGGCTCACCAACTCAAGGTTCCTGGACTTGTACAAGAAGATACTCCGGCCGGGTGGTACGGTACGATTCAAGACTGACAATACGGGGCTGTTTGCATACACCCTGGAAGAGCTGCAGGGCAGGACTGATATTGTGGATTTACAACATACCGAAAATGTGTATGCCAGTCCATTAAGGCCAGAGTGTTTCGATGTCAAGACCCGGTATGAAGAGATGTTTGCCCAACAGGGAGAGACGATTAAATACCTGAGGTTTCGGTTTGCCTGATGGTGACAAGGTCGGGATTACAAATCCCGACCAGCGCGACACACAAATCCCGATCAGATTGAGTTGAGTTGTTAACAGTTTCTTAACATGGACGCTCGAACGTACCCCGTGTCTTCCCTTATCTTGGATTAAAATAGTCTCCCTTGGCGAAACAAAAACGACGCGATGTACAACTGGTGGTGATCTCCGATGTTCACCTGGGCACTTATGGCTGTCATGCCGAGGAACTGATACGTTACCTGAAAACGGTGAAGCCGGGAACGCTGATCCTGAATGGCGATATCATCGATATGTGGCAGTTCTCCAAGCGCTACTGGCCCAAGTCGCACATGCAGGTGGTAAAGCACATCACCGGATTGATGGCCAAAGGCACCAAGGTGATTTACCTCACCGGCAACCACGATGAGATGCTCCGTAAATTTGCTGGATTCCGGATGGGGTCACTGCAGATTGAGAACAAGAAAGTCATCACCCTTGATGGACGCAAGGCGTGGATCTTCCATGGCGATGTATTCGATGTCACCATGCAACACTCCAAGTGGCTGGCCAGGTTGGGTGCGGTAGGATATGATACCTTGATTCTGATCAACACGTTTGTGAACTTCCTGCTCCGGCTGATGGGTCGCGGCAAGATATCCTTGTCGAAGCGGGTGAAAGACAGTGTGAAGTCGGCGGTGAAGTTTATCAACAACTTCGAAGAGACAGCCGCCAACATTGCTATCACCAAAGGCTATGATTACGTCATTTGTGGTCATATCCACCACCCCGACATGCGGCCGGTGAAAACCGATGCTGGCGAAGTGATGTACCTGAACTCCGGTGACTGGGTGGAGAACCTCACCGCCCTGGAATATGACGACGGCCAATGGCAGATTTACCGGTACAACGACGACCCGGTGGCCCAGTCGGTAAAGCTCTCCAAACGACTCAAGACCGACCGTGACAATGAGGAAATTTTTAAAGACCTTGTTGATGAGTTTCTGAACGTTAAACCTCCCGCCAAGCCATCATGAAAATACTTTATGCCATTCAGGGTACCGGCAATGGACACCTCAGCCGTGCCGTGGACATTATCCCGGAGTTAAAACGCTACGGTGATTTGGACCTGATGGTAAGTGGGGCACAGTCGGAGATAAAACTTCCTTTTCCGGTGAATTATAAATCGAAGGGCTTGAGTTTTCACTTTGGAAAGGGTGGTGGTATCAATTTTTACAGCACGTTTGTGGAAAATAGTTCGCGCGATGTGCTGAAGGAGATCAAGAGTTTTCCCATCGAAAAGTATGACCTGGTGGTGAATGACTTTGAGCCCATCACCGCCTGGGCTGCGCGCAAGAAGGAGGTCAGGATCGTTGGCCTGAGTCATCAATCGGCATTGTTGTCAAAAAATACGCCGAAGCCCCGCATCAAGGATCCGTTTGGTGAATGGGTATTGAAGAACTACGCACCCGTGAAAGACTACATCGGCTTTCATTTTGATGAATACGACAAGAACATTTTCAAGCCTGTGGTGCGCAAGGCCATCCGCGAGGTGAAGGCTACCGACAAAGGACACTATACCGTATACCTGCCGGCCTATGACGACAAAAAGTTGGCAGCCCTCCTGATGAAATTGCCTTCTTTAAAATGGCATATCTTCTCCAAGCACACAAAAGTGCCGTACCACGTTGGAAAGATTTCGGTTTATCCGGTTTCTGGAGATGACTTTGTGGCCAGCATGGTGTCCAGTCATGGCGTGTTGTGCGGTGCCGGTTTCGAAACCCCGGCAGAGGTACTGTACCTCAACAAAAAGTTGCTGGTGGTGCCAATGAAGAACCAATATGAGCAGGCCTGCAATGCTGCCGCGTTGAAGAAATTGGGCGTTCCGGTGTTAAAGCGGGTAAAGAAGCGCAGCCTGAAAAAACTCGAAAAGTGGCTCGATAGCAATAAGACCGTCGATATCGAATATGGGGAAGTAGCACCCAAAGCAGTCGATCGCCTGATGAAGAAGTTTGGGAATGATTAACACCGCCAGGAAATGGAGTTGAGGTGGGGATTGCAAGGGTCTCGATTTTGCAAGAACTTAAAAAAGACACAATTCACAGATGTTAACTGCAGCTATTGATTGGTTTGATTATGTTTATTATCGCTCCAGTTTGGGCTATCGTTTTTTAAGGGACGACACTAGTTTCAGCCCTATGCTGGTGGTTGTTTCGATTCAAGCAATATTTATAATTGATATTTTCGCTCTTTCGTTGAAAGTATTAGCAAATCAAGGCTTCGTTGATAGGACATCTGAATTAAGCGATTCTATTGTAGTCGTTCTAATTCTATTTCTCATTTACTTAAACAACAATCGATACAGAGGCAGGTTTGATCAGTTACACGAAAAGTGGAAGCATGAATCGAGGCACCGAAGGGTTTTGAAAGGCACTTTAGTTTTTTTGACATTTATACTTCCGTGGGTGCCATTAATTGTTAAGTCAATATATAACTATTGACCCTGACCAAGACTTGATTCAACCCCTTCGGGGTTGGGTTAGCGACTTTGTGGGTCCACACGGCATTTCATGCCGTGTTATACAATTCAATCCCTTCGGGATTGGAGCTACTAGGATTCTGTGGGGTTGCAAATCCCGACCAGCTCGTAGCAGATCCCGACCAGCATGTCTTGCAGACCAGGTCTTGATTCAACCCCTTCGGGGTTGGGTTAGCGACTTTGTGGACCTACACGGCATTTCATGCCGTGTTATATAATTCAATCCCTTCGGGATTGGAGCAACCGGCTTATGGTCGGGATTACAAATCACGACCAACTTGAGTCCAAACGAACAGCGGAAATTGATTATCTGATCCCAACCAGCCTAACTAGACTTTGGTCGATAGTCGAATCATTCAATTGCATCGATTTGCAAAACGATAGCAGCTTGAGCTTGCTGGGCTAATTAATACAAACCCTGTTCCTATGCGCGCGTGGGGCGGGCGAAACGGCGGGCAGGCGCGATGGCACTGCGGGCGGAAGCATCGTTTCGCCTTGATCTTTTTTGGTACTTTTTTGGATCAAGCCAAAAAAGGACGTTGTAGCTTTGAATTATCAAGGTCGGGATTGCAACTCCCGACCAGTTCGAAATGTAGTGTTATACAATTCAATCCCTTCGGGATTAGAACAACCAGAGGCTGAGGTCGGGATTACAAATCCCGACCAGCGCGAGAAGTTGTTAATGATTAACTCACGGTAATGCTGGCGTAATGCCTGTCCATCGCCTTTGTGGGTGGCCAAGAAGATTCTTATTGTAGACGATGATCCGGATATACTGGAACTGCTGTTCTACAACCTGGAGAAACAAGGGTATGAAGTGCGGATCATCGATAATCCCAGGTATGCCCTGACTGCCTGCTTATCTTTTCTCCCGGATCTCATTATCCTTGATGTGATGATGCCCGAAATCAATGGGCTGTCCTTATGCCAGGAGATCAGGCGTCGTGAGACATTCAAAAAGACACACATTTACTTCTTGTCATCACGATCTGAGACATTCATCAAAGATGCGGCGATG
>JBGAMI010000075.1:0-11686 GCA_044223085.1 Cyclobacteriaceae bacterium | reverse complement strand
TTCAGCTATTAGGCAACGGTGTTTTCTGGGTAAAGTTTTTTCCGGCCCTGTACGGCGTAGGAACAATCCTGGTGGTATGGTTTACCATCCGTGAGTTGGGAGGCAACCTGTTCGCACTCGTGTTGGGCAGCACCTGTGTGCTGTTCTCCGCACTGCTGAGACTGAATATGTTATATCAGCCGAACTCCTTTGATGTGCTTTGCTGGACATCACTCTACTTTGTTCTGGTGATGTATTTCAAGACCGACAACCATAATTGGCTATATGCCGGCGCGGTTGTATTTGCGCTTGGTTTTTTCAATAAATACAATGTTGTGTTTCAGTTGTTGGGTTTGTTTCCGGCTCTGTTGCTCACACCTCAACGCAAGATGTTCACCCGATCCGCATTGTATATAGCGGCTGGGATAGCTTTGATTCTGATCTCGCCTAATCTTTGGTGGCAGTACCAGCATGGTTTTCCGGTGTTTTACCATCTTCAGCAACTGGCAGATACACAGCTGGTTAATGTCGATCGGTTGGGATTTCTGAAGGCGCAATTGCTTTTTTATGTTGGTTCTGTCATCGTATTGGCAGCGGCGTTATACAGTTTGCTTTTTCACCCACCATTCAGGTCCTTTGCTTTTTTGTTTTGGTCGATGTTGTTCACGCTGGGGGTCTTTATTGCCTTCAGGGCTAAGGACTATTATGCCATAGGTATCTATCCGGTCTACATGGCATTTGGTGCGGTTTACCTTGAATCAGTATGTCAGGAAGGTTGGAAGCGATACCTGCGTCCGGTGTTGTTGGTTATTCCATGGCTGTTGTTTATTCCTGTGATGAACGTAGCATTCCCGAACAAGTCACCCGAATATGTAATAAGCCATGCTGCTCAATATAAACGGTTTGGTTTGTTGAGATGGGAGGATGGCCAGGATCATTCGCTCCCGCAGGATTTTGCGGACATGTTGGGTTGGAAGGAGTTGGCGCATAAAGTGGACAGTGTTTATGCAGTGGCCAGCAAAGAAGGAAATACACTGGTGCTTTGTGATAACTATGGACAAACAGGTGCTATAAATTTTTATACGAAGCAGTCCATCAAGGCTGTGTCGTTCAATGCCGATTACATCTACTGGTTCGACCTGAGCAAACCGTACGTGAACCTTATCCGGGTAAAGTGGCCCGAAAAAATTGAAACAGAGTTGCAGGAGACGTCACCTTACTTTCGGGAAGGGGTTGTCGCGGGGACAGTCACCTATCCCTATGCGCGAGAGTCAGGGACAAACATATTTTACTTTGCCGGTGCTAAAGTGGATATCAGACCCAGGCTGCAAGCAGAAATTGATGAACTGAGTCATTTCAAATTTTAGCCAGCCAAATTATCCCAACGCGATCCCCAGGTTTTTAGAGATATCCATCAAGTCATCGACCACAGGTTGCACCAATGGGATGCCTGCCTTGCGGCGAATAGCCTCTTCGGTGTGCTCAGGATCACCAGGTATCAGCGGACCGTTCGTGCCCTTGGCAGGCTTCGTGTTTCTGAAGACTTCGATCCACTCATCAATACGCTGTTTGAATTCGGTGACGTCCATAAAACCAGCGATCTCCATGGCACCGAAAAAGTGACCGATACCCTTGCCTACACTTCGGCTTGGAACCTCCTGACGCAACGCAAACGGAGGAGCGAAGGGACCCCAATTGGCACCAGAGAGTACTGCTGATAGGATGTCAACCATCGCAGCAAGTGCATAACCTTTATGGCCGCCCATCTCTCGCACGGAGCCCAGGGGTAGGAGCGCGCCACCGTTGATCATGTCGTCCGGTTTGTCTGATAGTTCACCTTGGTCGGATGTAATCCAGCCCTTCGGCACAGTGGTGTTCTTGCGTTTCGCAATTTCTATTTTGCCATAGGCGACGGCGCTGGTGGCAAGGTCGATAACAATTGGTGGGTTCTTTAGGCCCGGGAAGGCAATTGAGATGGGATTGGTGCCCAGCATGCGTTCAGCGCCCCACAAAGGAGCCACGAGTTTTGTGCTGGTAGTCATAGACCATCCCAGCATGTCGTGCTTCAGCGCCTCCAGGGAGTACCAGGAAGCAATGCCGTAGTGGTTGGTGTTACAAACACTTACCCACCCTGACCCAAACTCACGAGCTTTCTCGATGGCAATCTGATTGGCTTTTGGGCCAACGACCAGACCAAGACCGTTGTCGCCGTCCACGGTACACACACTTTTGTGTTCCCGCACGATGAATGGTTTTGGTGTGGGATTGATGCGCTTGAGGCTGAGCATCTCATAATACGTATGCAGACGCGCTACCCCATGCGAGTCTATGCCGCGCAGGTCGGCGAGGCTGAGTACATCGGCGGCGGTATAGGCATCGGCTTCAGGCACACCGAAGTGCATAAGTACACGAACGGTAAAGTTGTGTAGCACGTCGGGATCAAAGGTGATGATGTCAGGTGAACTCATGCGTCAGCAATAAAATCAAATATCTTACTCATGCGTCGCCACTTTTCACCGGATGCACTTCCCGGTAGTGCCTGCTGATAGGTCCACATCAACGATTCCCAGGCTACTACACGCGGGTTATTCAGATCGGATTCGGCTTTTTGTTCAGCATTGAAGGAATCGGTTGTCTCCAGAATCATAAACAACCGGTTTCCAGTCCGGTAGATCTCGGCGTGCACGATGCCTGCTTCTTTCAGGCTGCTGAGAATTTCAGGCCATACGTTTTGGTGCGCGGCTTCATAGGCAGCGATTAGCTGTGGATCATCTTTGAGATCAAGTGCATAGCAATGACGTTGCATATCACGCTGTCTTTATTTTGTAACCCTGCCAGCCAAAGTAGGCAATCACGACAAATGAAATCAGTGGAACGAGGAGCGCGTGCTCAAGTCCGGACAGCGACAACAGTCCGGTGATGGGGGGTAGCGCAGCGCCACCAACAATCGCCATGATGACGAGTGAAGATCCGAGTTTCACCTGTGGTCCCAATTCCTTGATTGACAAGGAGAAGATGGTCGGGAACATGATCGACATGAAGAAATAGGTGAGCGACAATGCCCCTACCGCCATTAGGCCAGTCGTCAGCCACGCTGTAAGGATCAGCATGATGCAGGCGATTGCGTAAATGAAGAGCAGGCGTTCGGCACGAACAAAATTCAGCAACCAGGTGCCAACGAATCGCCCGAGCATAAACAAAGAGGCGGCAAACGAAGCGTGCATGGCAGCAATGGTGGTTGCCGACATGTTCTCAGTGATGCGATATAACCAGCGCACGATTTCGAAGTCGTCGTCATGCGCATAGTGCAGCTTCAGATCGATAAAGTATCCCCAGATGGAAGCTTGTGCGCCCACGTAAAAGAATTGTGCGATGATGCCAAATACCAGGTGCCGGTGTCTCAATATTCCTTTCATGGTGGCCGACGATTCAGCTGACGATGAAAGTTCCGGCATGCGTATCAAGGAAAAGAGGACAGCCACCACCAATACGATGCCGGCCAAAATAAGATACGGTACCTGGACCGAGTTGGCTTCTTCCATGCGAATGGCTTCCGCCTGCGCAAAGGGCATGGCATTAAGCACATCATTGGTGTATTCCTTGCTGGAAATGATAAACAATCCCCCGATCACCGGCCCAAAGATGATGCTGAGCCCATTGAAGGATTGTGAAAAGTTAAGGCGTCTCGGAGCCGTGGCCGGGTCGCCGAGGGTTGTAACGTAGGGATTCGCTGCAGTCTCGAGGAACGCAAGTCCGCAAGCGATAATGAAGAGAGCAAACAGAAAGATTCCGTAGGTGCGTGTGCTTGCCGCAGGGTAGAAAAGCAGGGCACCAATAGCGTAAAGCGCGAGTCCGATCAGGATTCCTTTTTTATATCCTACTTTATTGAGTATGAATCCTGCGGGAATGGCCATCACGAAATAGCCGATGTAAAAAGCTGAGTCGACGATACCGGCCTGTGCGCGATTGAGATTCAACGCGGTCTGAAAGTGTTTAATCAGGGTCCCATTCAGGCTGTTTGCCAATCCCCAAAGAAAAAACAAGCTGGTGACCAGAATGAAGGGCAGGAGGTAAGAGGTCTGTTTGTCCCCCTTTAGTTCGTGATTACCCGATGATGCAAATGCCATAACTCAAAGTGAACGGTCCAGATTAACATAGCCGCCGTCTACCGATATCCACTGTCCGGTGACATGGCTGGTGCGGTCAGACAGCAGGAAGAGTACCATTGCTGCGATCTCTTCGGGCCGGGTCATGCGCTGTCCAAGGGGTATTCGTTGTTCAATGGCTTTCTTCTTCTCTTCTGGCTGGGGAAAATTCTGTAGCCACTGTGCATACATCTCTGTGTACACCTCAGCGGGAACTACCGCATTGACGCGGATTCCATGAGGCAATAACTCAGCCGCCCATTCGCGGGTGAGTGCAAGGATCGCTCCTTTGGCAGCCGCATAGCCGGAGGTCTTACCTTGTCCCGTTAACGCAACCTTGGATGCTATGTTGACGATAGGGCCGGTCGACTTTCGCAGGTAGGGCAATGCGTGGTGGGCGAGGTAATAATAGTGCGATGCGTTGTTGTTCAGTGAATTGACGAATTTGGAAGGTGAACCCTTCTCCAATCCCACGCCATCGTTGGCACCGGCATTATTGACCAGTCCATCGATGCGGCCCAGTCTCTTCTCAACTTTCTCAATGGCCTTGCGGCAAGCGAACTCATCGTTGAGGTCTACCGGAATGAAATGAGCTTTGGGATATTTTTTTACATAGGCTTTGCCTGCAGCCTCGTCCTTGTCCAGAATCACGGGCACCGCTTGCTCTTCCAGCAGCAGCGTACAGATGGCACTGCCAATTCCTTTGGCGCCGCCGGAAACAAGGATCACGTGATTCTTTAAATGAAGGTCCATGTATGGAATTAGAGGAAACTAAAGATGATAAAATCGCACGGCATTATCACCCAGGATGGCCTTCTTTTCGCCAGGCGCCAGGGGTGTGATGAACTGCTGAAGAATCTCCCAGCCATGTGAATAGGCTCCAGCCAGGTTGCACACCGGCCAGTCCGATCCGTACATCATTCGTCGCGCACCAAAGGCTTCGAGGGCAACTTTCATGTAGGGCAGCACATCAGCCGCCGACCAGTTGTACCAGTCGGCTTCGGTAGAAAGTCCGGATAGCTTACAAGACACGTTTTCGAATCGGGCGATTTCTTCGATGTGCCTTCTCCATGGCTGTAGTTGCCTGGATTTTACCGGAGGCTTGCCCAGGTGATCCAGTACAAACTGTTGTGCTGGAAAACGTTTAACAAGTGCAATAGCTAATGGAAGTTGTTGCGATTTAATCAGGATATCGAACGTAAACTGATAGGCCTCCAGGTGTCCCAGGCCGTCGAGGAAATGGCTATCTGTAAAATAGGAATCTGGCTCATCCTGCAACATCAATCGGAATCCCTTGATCTCGTGAAACTCGTGATAGTATTCGAGCCGGGCCTGCAGTTGTGGCGAGCGCAAATCGGTCCAACCAACGATACCTTTAATGAAGGAATGCGTGCGTGCCAGCTGCGCCAGAAAATTGGTCTCTTTTTCGGAGGGATCCGCCTGTACGGCTATGCATCCTTCTATTTTGTGTTTCCACAGGATGGGTTCGATGTCTGGTGGCAGGAAGTCATGCTGCAACACCGCCAATTCATCGGTAATCCAGGTATCCCGCTCGGGACGATATTGCCAGAAGTGTTGATGGGCATCAATGGTCATAGCCACGAACCGATTGACGTTGTGTACCGAGGTGATCGATACCCAGTTCAACAACATCGCCGGGCCCATGCCCACACCGGCGGGAGTGCCGGTGGAGATTACATCACCGGGAAGCAAAGTCATGAACTGCGACAGGTAGCTGATGAGGAATGGTATTTTATAAACGAGGTTGGCGGTGTTCCCATCCTGCCGCTTTACACCATTGACGTTAAGCCACAGCCGAAGGTTGTTGATGTCACCCATTTCATCGGGCGTTACCAGGTATGGACCCAGGGGAGCGAAGGTGTCAGCGCTTTTGCCTTTCACCCATTGACCGCCGCGCTCCAACTGAAAGGCGCGTTCACTGTAATCATTGTGCAAGCAGAAACCGGCCACATGCCCCATGGCATCAGGCTCTTTCACATAGGAAGTCTTCCTGCCAATCACCACCGCCAGTTCCACTTCCCAATCGGTCTTCTCGCTGTTGCGGGGAATGATGAGGTCGTCATTGGGTCCGCAAAGTGCGGTAGTTGACTTAAAGAACACCACCGGTTCTTTGGGCAATTCCATGTTGGCCTCTTTGGCGTGGTCGGCATAATTCAATCCGATGCAGATGATTTTCGAAGGACGCAGGATAGGAGAGCCCATCCGTACGCCACTGTTGACTACAGGCAAACGCTCCCGGTTGCGGGTAAGCCATTCGGAAAGGCGGGCAAGTCCATTGGAGGCGAAGAATTGCTCACCAAAGTCCTCGCCCCAGGTTGAGGCATCCAGTATGGAGTTATTGTGCATGATACCGGGTTTCTCCAATCCGGGCAATCCAAAGCGTACGAGTTTCATGATCAGCGTGAGAGTTTGGTGAAGCCGCCGTCGATGGGATAGTCGCAGCCCGTTACAAAGGATGCTTCATCAGAACAGAGGTAAAGGGCGAGGTATGCGATTTCATCGGGTGTGCCCATGCGACCGATGGGCTGTACCTTGGAGAGCCGTTCGAACATTTCTTTTTCCTGTCCTGGATAGTTGGCTTTCAGAAATCCATCAACAAAGGGAGTATGCACACGGGCAGGGGAGATACAATTGCAACGGATGCCCGACCTGACATAATCATTCGCTACCGAAAGCGTCATGCTCACCACGGCGCCTTTGCTCATACTGTAAGCAAATCGGTCGGTAAGTCCCACGGTAGCAGCGACCGATGCCATATTCAGGATGACACCACTCATTTGTTTGGTCATATGCGATACCGCTGCGATCATGCAATTGTAGGTTCCTTTCACATTGACCTGAAACACGCGGTCAAACTCACCTTCGGACGTGGCTTCGAGGTTTGCGACAGCGGCAATTCCGGCGCTGTTCACCAGAATGTCGATGCGGCGGTAAGTGGCAGCAATTTCCTCCATCGTCCGCATGCAGTCTGTTTGATGGACTACGTTGCAATGATGTGCCGAAGCTTTGAATCCGCCAGATTTGATTTCTTCCGCTGTCTTCAGGAGCAGCGTATCGTTTACATCCAGCAGACAAACATGGGCGCCCTGTGATGCAAAGCGATGTGCAATGGCCTTACCGATGCCGCTGCCGGCGCCGGTGATCACCGCAATCTTTTGGTTCAGTTGGAACAACATGGTTACTGGCTTATGCGGGTAAGAAAATCGCGGAATTTTTTGGTGTTGTATTTCATGCTGCCAACTTCCTTCTGCAGCACCTTGCCGTCTTTGGAGATGATAAAGGTGGTTGGGATGGAAGGAACATCCAGGATAGCGGGAAGCGTTCCCGATGGCTGGTAGGCGGTGAAGGTGAATCCCTTCTTTTTCATGTAGGCAACGATCTTGTCATGATCGGCATCGCGATCGAGGGAAAGCATGATAAACTCAATCTTTGACTTGTCAACCTCTTTGTAAAGTTCTTCAATTCCAGCCATTTCGGCCCGGCAGGGACCGCACCAGGTTGCCCACAGGTTGATGAAGATCACCTTGCCTTTGAATTGGGATACGGAAATACGCTGGCCATTCATGTCTTTGATCAGGAAGTCATAATTGAACATTTCGCCGGTGTCTTCTGCTTCGTCTGATGCGTTTTTGAGACCGGTTTGGAGCAGCGCCCAGTTGCTGGCGTAGGTCACCGTACCCAGCAGTCCGGTTACTTGCAGGAAGCCAATGATCAGTGCCGCACCGATGAACGGCTTCAGGAATTGAAGAATGGCTGACCCGGCTTTTTTGGCCCGGTCTTTGTAATTTTCAAGTCTCATGAATTGACTAATTTGCCTCAATTTAGAACGCAAAAATGAATAGTGTATCACGTTGGATGGCCTTTCTGCTGCTGGGAATAAGCATCACCGGCTTCAGTCAGAAAATCAAGTACAAGGACCTTTTTGTGTTGCTTAATGCGCAGCAGTTTGACGAAGCGGAACCGTTCCTGAAGAAGTACCTGAAGGTGAATGATGACAACCCGAATGCGTACCTCTTTATGGGGATAATTTACAAAGACAAATCGCTGAAGACCGATGTGCTGCGGGACACGGAGAAACGGATCATGTTCCTGGATTCGGCAGTCTATTTCTTTGGACTGGCCTATAAGGGCATGACTGAAAAGGAAGTGGACCGAAACGAAGAGTATTACCAGATGTTTAACCGACGAGACACGCGTACCGGTAAGTTTGGTGTGAAACTCTCTGATGTTAAATTGAAACTGGAGGAGTACATGGCCTTGAAAGAAAAGGTCAGGCAGATTCAGCAGATCAAAAGTCAGTTCGTGTCCGCACAGCACTTTTATGAGCGGGCTCAAGTCGCATACAAGCATATCCAGGATACCTATCCGGGTTCACGGGAACTGTACCTGCGTGCCAACGAATCTGTTGTTGCCCAACTGATTCACCTGGCCAACATTTATGATTCCTGTCATATGAGTTTTAATGACTACAAATCAACTGTAGCAGCGTATGGCAATATCGGCCATAACCAGGACCTCGACCCCCTGGAGATCATTGACTTTAAGAAACAGGGAAACACCCCGGCCGACTTTTATTCCGACGACCTGAAGGTTTGGGATTATAAGCGTTGGGCACTTTCTACAGTAGATGTTATTGAGAAGGAGATTATTCCGGCGAAAGAGCAATTGATTACACTTGATGCAGAATTGAACAGAGAACAGCAACGCATCCGCAAGGATTCCGTGTCTGTGATGTCCAGCCTCAGCGTGTACAGGAGCAAGTTGTCCATGCCGGTGCTTCGCCGGCTTGATCCGGATCCTTTGCCCATTAAAGTGTTCACCCTGAAACTGGCCGAATTGGAATACGGATCGCAGGTAGTAGATAACAAGGTATTGCGGGATACCGCTTCGCTGGCTACCCAGGTGATGGCCCTGGATAAGGAGTATAAATTGGCGCACCGCACCGACAGTTTAGCAACACACTTAGACAATGATCAATTAACACAGGATGCAGAGAACTATTCGCAGTATGTTTCATCATCATACGGCACCGTTGACGCATTCAAAACATACATCACCAGTACAAGGGAGTTTGCTGCGCATGCAGCGGCGCACAAGAAAGAACTTCTTGAACGAAAGCGGGCGCTGATCAAATGGGTAATTCACGGAACTGATTCCATTCCGCTCGATGCAGCCACGGCGTCCGTCGGAAAGTATAAACCGTTGATTATCAGCACAAAACTCACCGCAGGCCTTGTCTATGCGGATACAATTCCCAGCGGCTATGCTTACCTGATTCCGGCATCCCATAAAGCAGAAACAGGGGGTGTTTTTGCGGTAGACCCGATGATCTTCAGAAAGATCAATTTACCTGTTACGAAGGTATTGACCCTTGCTGAAGAGAAATCAGGAACACTGTTGGTATTGTTATATCAGGAATCGCGTGTAAAAGAAAAATTCCCCGCCGTCCTGGTTCGGATCAACCGTGGTGAGGCCGCTTCTTTAAATATGGCCTATGCCTTTGATCAGTTACCCGAAGAACTGCTCTATTCGCCAGACACCCAGGTTATTTCGGTGAAGACTAAGAACGGCCAGGGCGAAGTGTTCGCGATCAACTTTGACAAGACCGGTAAGGTTGTTAAGTAGCCGCTAATCTGCGCTCCACACATTATTCTTTCTGTCAATATCAGCCATGCGCAGACTGGGGTCAATTTCTATTTTCCGGATCTCGAACCGGGGGCGGGTGATTACAAATGAATACGTAGGATTCACCCACTTCCACGCCGGCAGCACTGTGCGTGCCTTGGTGTCTTCGGCGGGCTTGTTGCCCAGCAGTTCATTTATCGATGCGTAGAATAACTCCTGGGTGCCATCTCTGTACGTCACCAACACATCCATGGGCATGGGGAACTCACCAATACGGCGGAGAGTGATTTGGGTTTTATTTCCGTTGTCCTGTACCGAGTCGATGGCGTAGTCAATCCGTTTGGTAGTACCGATCCAGTAGCGCTGGTACCAGTGCAGTTGTAACCCGGAGACTTTTTCCATGATGCGGAGCAAGTCATTCGGTTCCGGATGCTTCATCTTCCAGGTGTTGTAGTACCGCTTATATCCCTTGTAGAAATTATCGTTGCCGACCAGGTACTTCATTTGGTGGAGATATATACACCCTTCTGAATAGGCCGCTGTTGAGTACGCGCGGTTCGTAGTGTAGTGATCACCATGTTGGCTGGCGGGTTCCTGAAGTCCGCTGGCCACCAGGTTAAAATAGCTGGTATAACTGCCGGCATGTGGATTCTCAGTGCCGAGGATGGAAGCCAGTGCTTCATGGCTGGCGAAATCAGCACCCCCTTCATCCATCCACGGGTACAGACTTTCGTTCGAAGCCAACACACCCTGATACCAGCTATGGGATACTTCATGCGCCATCACGCCGGTTAGTCCGCGTTGCGACCCTTCACCCAGAATCATGGTACACATGGGGTACTCCATCCCGCCATCTCCACCTTGTATAATTGAATAGGTGGAATAGGGGTATTGTCCAAAATGCTCGTTCAGGTATTGGAATGTTTTTACCGCATGTCCTTCCATGACCTTCCAGGTCTCGGCAGTCTTTTCATTCTTCTGGTAAAAGAAATGCAGTTCAGGGCCATTCGGTACCAGGGCCCGGTCGTGGGTGTACTCGGGATCAGCAGCCCACGCAAAATCGATGACATCTTTAGCGATGAAATGCCATTGCAGTTTGCCAGCCGGACGCTTCAAAGGCATACCCGGCTTTTCATATCCATGGCCAATGGCTTCCGGGTTTTGCAGTACACCGGTGCCACCAATGACCAGTTCAGGGTCAGCGATAATGGTGACATCAAAGTTTCCCCATACGCCGTGGAATTCACGGGCTACATATTGATAGGCATGCCAGCCCTGGAAATCATATTCGGCCAGCTTCGGGTACCATTGGGTCATGGTATAGGCGACGCCTTCTTTGCTATTGCGACCGGATCTCCGGATTTGAACAGGAACCTGGGTCTCGAAAGTCATGTCGAAAACGGTTTTCTTCCCTGGCAGGACAGGCTGGTTGAGGGTCACTTCCATGATGGTGCCGTCCACCGCAAATGCTGTTTTCTTGTTGTCCTGGGTCAGGGTCTGGATGATTTGATATCCAATTTCGTCAGGGGCAAGTTTGGAAATGCGATCGGCAACGCGGCGATCAGGATCCTGGATGTTGCGTGACCGCACGTCCATCATGCTGCCAGGCTGAAAGGCGTTAAAGTAAAGGTGGTAATATACCTTATACAGCGTGTCCGGGGAATTGTTGGTGTAGACAAGCTTCTGGGTGCCTTGCATCCGATGGGTGCTGCGGTCGAGGTTTACCTGCATGGTATAGTCCACATGCTGTTGCCAACGGGGCTGACCCAGGACAGGAATGCATGCCAACAGAAAGAAAACAATCGGGGTAGGCTTCATAGTTGATACGATAGTCTGTAAAGTATCAAAATGGGCTGTAGATGACAAGCACCTTTACATCAGAAGCCGATGTATCGGGTAATCGAAAAGGAGAGATA
>JBGAMI010000074.1:0-11878 GCA_044223085.1 Cyclobacteriaceae bacterium | reverse complement strand
GCTGATCACTGATCTCCGGTCTACGGACCACTTCAAGGAAACTGTGATTGTCTCCTATTCAGAGTTCGGCCGAACGCTTCAGGAGAACACTGTCGGTGGCACACACCACGGCGGTGGAAACTGTTTATTCCTTTTTGGAGAAAAACTGAAGGTGCCGGGAATTTATAATGAAGCCCGGCTAAGCCTTACCGACCATGGTGGAGTTCCGGTTACCATTGATTATCGCCGGGTGTGCGCCAGCCTGGAGCGTCAATGGCTGGGGACTTCATCGACCGGCACTTTTGAACCACTCGCATTGTTCTGAACTCCGACCCTGTTACCTTCGGGGCATGCGAGTCGTTGGTGAAATCCCCCATCCCCATTGCAAGATCACCCTCTTCCAATGGAACAATCGTTACCTCATTAAATTGGAGTACGGCTTACTGGAACAAACGTATAAGATTCCTCAATATGACCTCACATCGGAAGACGAGGTGAAGGCCCTTGTGTCACCCTCCTTCCTGGATGCGGCGATGACACAATTTGAGGCGATGGCGGCTGCCTTGCGGGCCGCAAAAGATGCCCTTTGAATGTTGCCAAAGTTTATAACTTTGGCCCCCAGTCTGGTTGTATGGCGGAAATCCTCGAAGAAAAAAAGAACAAGAACATTGGCTATGAGCCCATCCTGGATGGCATCCCGGACTGGCCTGTATATCAACTGAGCAAGAACCGGAAGGAATTTCTGGAGGAAGTTACCCAGAAGGCCATCGAGCAAATCAGGCTGTTGCGCCCGTCGCGAAAGCAACTGATCGATGAGTTAGAGACCACCGTTCATCGCGAGCAAAACCGGATCAAGCGCAACCGCTGGCGTGTGGATCCGAAAGATGAACCCAAATTCTGGTCGCGCATCAAGAACGAGCTGATTGAAATCAGCAACAAGACACCCGAGGAAGCCGGAAAGAAAGAAGAAGAGATTCTGCACGAAATTGTGCATCGGTACGCCAGTGAAATTGCTGGTAATTTCAAGGCAAGCTCATACAAATTTGCGCGCGAAGCGATTAAGTTCTGGTTCGTTCGCCTGTTGAACGGGGCTCGCGTAAAGAAATTCGGTGCTTACTTCCGCAACCAGTACACCCTGCGCGACAAGATTCACATTGTGGGCAAGGTGAAAATGCTCCGTGCATTGGCCAAGAAAGGCACTGTCGTCATGGTACCGACACACTTCAGCAACCTCGACAGTATTCTGATTGGGTGGGTTATCCATTCGCTTGGCCTTCCGGCTTTTTTATATGGCGCCGGACTGAACCTGTTTAATATCAAGATCTTCGCGTACTTCATGAACAGCCTCGGTGCTTACAAGGTAGACCGTCGCAAGAAGAACCTGCCTTACCTGGAGACGCTGAAGATGTACTCTAACCTGGCGCTTCAAAAGGGGGCGCACAGCCTGTTCTTCCCGGGAGGTACCCGCTCTCGTTCGGGAATGATTGAAAAGCAACTTAAACTGGGTCTGCTTAGCACCGCCATTGAGGCTCAGCGAAACCTGTACCTGGAAGGTGGAGAAGAACCCCGCAAGATTTTCGTAGTGCCCGTTACCCTCAATTATCATTTTGTACTGGAAGCCCCTGAACTCATTGAAGATTACCTGCAGGTGAAAGGACAAGACCGCTACTTCGCCGAGCAGGACAACTACGGCAGTTTCCAGCTGGTCAAGTTCCTGTTTAAGTTCTTCACCAAAGGCTCTAATATTTCTGTATCCATCGGACCTGGCCTCGACGTGATGGGCAACCCCGTGGATGAAGAAGGCAATAGCCTTGATGCACAGGGTCGTGTACTGAATCCCCGGGAGTACTTCATGACCAACGGTCAGGTGACCGTCGACAAGCAGCGCGAAAACGAATATACCCGTTTACTGTCAAGCAAGATTGTAAGCGAATACCACCGTATCAACCGGATCTTTGCCAGTCACCTGGTGGCATTCGTGGCTTTTGAGATGTTGATGAAGAAACATCCCAACCTGGACCTCTTTGGCTTCCTCCGTTTGCCGGAAGAAGAAATGGAAATTCCGTATGTGGAATTCCGGGCTGCGGTGAAAAAAGTAAGAAAGGAAATCTATCGCATGAAGGATGACGGCAAGGTGTTCTATGCCACCCACCTGAAAGGTGAAATCGACCTGATCATCCGCCGCGGTTTGGAGAATGTTGGCACCTTCCACTTGAAACGTCCCCTCCTGAAAAACAAAAAAGGAAATATCGTTACACAGGATCTCAACGTACTCTACTACTACCACAACCGCCTGGTCGGCTACGAACTTGAGAAACTCATTGGATAAACCCATCGGAGTTATCGGGTCTGGCAATTTCGGGTCCGTGATCGCCAATATTATCGCCCGCAACAACCGCAAGGTACTTTTGTATGTGCGTGACGAGAAGGTGATTCACCGCATCCTGGAAAAGCGCGACAACCGGGGGCATAAGATGCACAAGAACATCCTGCCCACCCACGACATGGCCTACCTCGCCGACCAATGCGAGGTGATCTTCCCGATCGTCCCTTCCGAGCACTTCAGGGCCATGATGAAAAAACTGGCTCCGCACCTTCACCCGTACCATATCCTGATTCACGGCACCAAAGGGTTTGATATCAAATTAAACAAAGGCGAGTCCATCGAATCGGTACCAACACTTAGCCGCAAACAGGTGAAGACCATGAGTGAGGTCATCACCGAAGAAAGTGTAGTGGTACGCGTGGGTTGCCTCGCGGGGCCTAACCTCTCACGCGAACTGGCCCAACGTCAACCTGGTGCCACTGTGGTCGCCAGCCATTTTCATGAAGTGGTGCAGACGGGAAAGCGACTGCTGCGCAACAGCCGGTTTCAGGTATATGAAAACAATGACCTTGTCGGTGTGGAGATCGCCGGCGTATTGAAGAACATTATTGCGATCGCTTCAGGTGCCTTGAGCGGCCTCGGCTATGGCGAAAACGCCAAAGGCCTATTGATCAGCCGTGGCGCTGTCGAGATGGTTTATCTTGGTAAAGCCCTGGGCGGAGATACCAAATCCTTTCTTGGCGTGGCTGGCATTGGTGACCTGGTGGCTACCTGCAACAGCCCCACCAGTCGCAACTACACAGTAGGATACCGACTAGCCAAAGGTGAGAAACTGAAGGACATCCTGGAAGAAATGGAAGAAGTCGCCGAAGGGGTTAACACCATTCGCATTGTCAAAAGAGTCAGCGATCACTACAAACTAAGGCCGTTAATAACAGACACGCTGTATAAAGTGCTGTTTGAAGGCATGACCGTTCAGGACGCATTGGATTACCTGATGCGTTATCCCCTTAACGTCGATATCAATTTCGTCTGATGCCCGACGGCATCGCAGGGATCATATGTCCCGTGGTCGTCAGGTAGGTGCCCATCGCATCCGCCGTGAGGCAAGCATGAACAGGAAGGACGCCAATCACCTCACCCGGCACAGGCTGCCAGCTCTGCTCACGGGGCCAACTGATAATACCGTGCTCCTGTGAAAGCGATTTTACATAGACTGGTTCGTCCAGTATTTCCCAACCTGTTTCGCTAAGTCGCACGACTTCGCCAAAGTGGGTAAGACCCCCTGTGGTTTTGGCCACATCCTTGGAAAAATGAACACTGCCGCCATGTACAATTACTTCCTGCCTGTCGCGATACACAGCCACCACCGGGCATGCCAGGGCAATGGCAATATTATTCCGACGACATGCGCCGATGTACGTCTGTTGAATGTCATAGAACACCAGGTTACCTGGCCTTATTTCCTGAATTCCCGTAAAGTCTTCTGCAAGGCTGCAGGTCGGTGTATCCCCGATTGACAAGGCCAGGTGCGGATATCGTTTACGATAGCGATTACCCAAAGTCACCATACTATTCCTAGTAGTTTCATGAACCGCGAGAATGGTCTTTGCACCGCGGGCCGCATAGCTCTGACCGGCGTGTGTGAGGAAACCAGCAAATGACACGTGTTTGCTGCCGGCAATAGTCTGAAGAATGGATTCAATTGACTGATCGTCCTCCGGCTTCACGCCCGTTCGACCATAGCCGGTATCAATTTCGATGAAGCAATGAACTGGATGACTGATGCGCTTGTCCAAAGCCAATATCGCTTCCGGCGCCACAGCGAGAATATTCATACGGCATTGAGCAGCCAACCGGTCAATCACATCAGCCTCCAGGTAATTCACCGGAAAGGCGACTGTAATATCGGTCCAGCCATCCATGGCAAAGTACTCGGCCATCTGGATAGAGGAAACCGTGCATGAGGTCACTCCGGTCTCCCGAAACCAACGACCAATTTCGTGTGATTGATGCGTCTTGAAGTGGGGCCTGAGGGCAACACCGGCTTTTAAAGCGCGGTTAGCTATCGATTGAATATTGGACTTGCAGATTGCTTCATCCAGTAGCAAGGCGGGGCGCGAGATATTTATCATTGGGCGGCACGGATACTTGCCGCAATGGCCGTCATCTCTTCCGTGGAAAGCTTGAGCTTGGGGTTGGCAAAATTCACATCTCCCATGGAATTCATCGGCACGAGATGGATATGCGCGTGGGGAACCTCCATGCCGAGCACGGCAACACCGATTCGTTGACAAGGTATTGCTTTGCGTAACGCCAGGGCTACACCTTTCGCAAAGAGGTGCAATCCGGACAATGTCTCATCGTCCAGGTCAAAAATATAGTCCACTTCCTTTTTGGGAATCACGAGGGTATGTCCCTTCGTCAGCGGCATGATATCCAGAAAGGCCAGGTAGTGATCATTTTCAGCCACGATATGTGCCGGGATTTCCCGGTTAATGATCCTGGTAAAAATGGAGGCCATATCAGATTTCTATTTTTACAACTTCAAATTCTATTTCGCCGGCCGGCGTCTTGATTTTGGCCAGGTCACCCTTCTTCTTTCCCAACAGTCCTTTGCCAATGGGTGACATGGTTGAAATACGGCCGGCCTTCAGATCAGCCTCCTCCTCGGATACGAGGGTGTAGGTGACGGTGGCGTTGTTCTTTTTGTTCTTGATCGTGACTTTGGAGAGGATAGATACGGTCTCCGTATCCAATTTACTCTCGTCGATCAGTCGTGCGTTGGACATGAGTTCACCCAACTGCGCGATCTTCGCTTCGAGATGGCCCTGGGCATCTTTCGCTGCATCGTACTCCGCATTTTCGCTGAGGTCGCCTTTGTCGCGTGCTTCTGCGATTTGACGGGCGATGTCGGCACGCCCTTTGGTCTTGAGCGTATTCAATTCCGCCATCAATTTATCCAGCCCCTCTTTGGTATAGTAGGATACTTTGGCCATAAACTTTTGTGTTTGTACTCAGGTCGTTAAAAAAAGCAACAACGGCTTCGGGGTAGAAACCGTTGTTGCAATAATCAAAGGTAGTAATTTTTTATAGCATTTAAACAAATCAATGACCGGAAGGTGTATGATCCCCCTAAGCATCTATCAATTCAGGCAATAATTCACGCACTTGTACCTCGAGTTCAGGATCAAACTGCGCCAGGTACAATGTCTTTGCCGTTACCAATTGGTCAATGGTAAGTCCCTTCGCACCCCGGAAGTCAGCTTTGTACAAACTCGCTTGCGTAAAGTCAGCACCCATCAGGTAGCAGTTGCGCAGATTCGCTTCCATGAGGTAGGCGTTGGTAAAGTTGGTTTTGATCAGAAAGGCATTTTCAAACTGCGCTTTGATCAGGAATGCATCCTTGAAATTGGCACCACTGGCATAAGCACCGCGCAGGTTGGCCTGGTTGAGGTTGGCATTTTCAAGATTAGTCTGATTCAGACGACTGTTCTCGAGGTTAGTCTCGAGCAGGGACGCGTTCATCAGGTTGGCCGAGTTAAGGTTAGAGCCCTTCAGGTTAACGTAATTGAGCTGGGTCTTGACCAGAAAACAATTCACCAGATTGATTTCATGAATCTTGTGCCGGTTCAGGCGTTTGATATTTCCTACCGTGCGGAATGCCGCCTGGTCTGATTCAAGCAAACGAAAATCATCAATCTCATCTTTGTAGGTGCGTACCCGCTGGCGGATCTCGCCGTTCTGGTTGAGCCAGAACAGCAGAATACCAATGATGGCAATGTCGAAGATCATCCCATGGGCCTCCACGAGTATCTGCACCCAGAATGAATCAAAATCTTCGAGGTAGTACTTCACGCTAAGGCCTGCAACCAGCAAGGTGATGAGGATCAACACCAGCAAACTGGTGAGCAACGGCTTTTCAACGATGCTGTGGAATTGCTCCAGCGCATCAGCGTTGATTTTTTTCCAGGTAAAGGTTTTAGAGAGAACCATGGGCAGTGGGTTTTCACCAAAAATAGACCGCCCTGCCGTCCATTTTGGATCAATGTGCCCCTGAACCTTACATGAGTCTTTAAGACGTTGATAACGTCAAAGCATGATGTGGATGGTAAGAAAATAGACCGTTAACCCCAGCAAATCGTTGATCGTGGTAATGAACGGCCCTGAAGCAACGGCCGGATTAAACCCAAACCGGTTAAGAATCAATGGGGTAACTGTGCCAATGAGTGAAGCAAACACCACCACGCTGAATAAGGCGATGGACACCACAAAGGAAAGGTCCTGGTTGCCAAACAAAACAAAGTTGGCACCGAACACCAGTACCGACAGGAACAATCCATTCAGCAGGGCCACCAGTAATACCTTACTGAGTCGCTGCCACAAGCCTTCATCCACAAAATCCGGACTGGCCAAACTTTGCACCACCAGTGACGAGGACTGGATACCCACATTTCCTCCGGTCGCCTGAATCAACGGAACAAAAAATGCGATGGCCGTGACCCGCGCCAACTGATCTTCAAACAAGCCCATGAACCGGGCTGACAACATCCCCCCGAATATCCCGATCAGCAACCACGGCAGGCGGGCCCGCGTGTTCTTCCACACCGTATCGTCTTCCTCAACATCTTCGGTAATACCGGACATCAACTGACGGTCTTCGTCGGCTTGTTCCGTAATCACATCCACGACGTCGTCGATGGTGATACGCCCGACCAATTGTCCCATCACATTCACGACCGGCACTGACTCCAGGTCGTACTTCTTCATGATCCCCGCTACTTCGGTATCTGACAAATAGGTTTCTACAGAAACCACATCTCCTTCACAGATGTCCGCCACCTGTTTGTTGGCTTCAGCGATCACAATGTCCTGCAAGGCCACTTTACCCAGCAATTTGTCGTGATCGTCAACAACAAAGATTGTATAGAACTTGGATACCGTTTCCGCTTGCTTCCGGATTTCTTCTACACATTGGACCACGGACCAATGGTCACGGGCTTTGATTAATTCTTTGGCCATCAAACCACCCGCCACCTGCGAATCGTAGCGCAACAAGTCAATTACCTGTCCACTCAGTACCGGGTCGAGTGTCGCGATGATCTCCTCGCGGGTCTTGATAGGTAATTCATTGAGGATATCCGCCGCATCATCCGAATCGAGCAGGTTGATAATGTCGGTCAGTTCTTTGTTGTTATAGGTCTTCAGAAACCCCGCGCGGGTCTCGCTGTCCAAATCTTTGATGATCAGGGCGCGTACATCCAGCGGCAGCAGGTCCAGGGTATACTTGGATTCAGTTGCCGAAAACTCATACAGGAGCGTGGTGATATCAGCGGGATTGACTTCGTTGAGGGACTCACGGATAAAATTCCGATCGCGCTGATCCAGGGCCGCCTGAAATCGGTCACGAAACTCTTTGGTCAACTCAAACTCTACGAACTCCTTCACCTTGCTGGATGGATCGTGTCAAAAAAATAAAATCGTCTACGCTTAATTGCTCGGGTCGTTTGTCCATCAGGTCCAACGCATTCACCGGGCCGGGCAAATTTAAGTGTTTCAATGCGTTACGCAAGGTTTTGCGTCGCTTTTGAAAGGCTTGCTTCACAATATGCTGAAACAACACTTCATCACAATCAAGATTAGCCCGTTGGTTGCGCTTCAGTCGAATAACAGCCGACATCACTTTGGGTGGCGGATGAAATACACCGGGATTCACCTTGAAAAGCATCTCGATGTCATACCAGGCCTGTAACAAAACACTGAGAATACCATAGGTCTTATTGCCATGACAGGAGGCAATGCGATCGGCGACCTCCTTCTGCAGCATACAGACAACCTGGGTCACCCGCTGGCGTTCCTCCAACACACGAAAGAAAATCTGTGACGAGATGTTGTAGGGAAAGTTGCCCAGGATCACAAAAGGTTGATCGAACAACTCAGTCATTTCTACTTCCAGGAAATCACCCGCAACAATCTTCAGCCCCGGGAAATGCGTTCGGAGGTATTCCACCGATTCCCGGTCGATTTCAATTACTTTCAAATCGATCTCCGGTCGTCCCACGAGCGAGCGGGTAAGCACGCCGGTGCCGGGCCCGATCTCCAGTAATCGGGTAACGCCCTGGGTTGACAACTCCACGGCATCAACAATGCGCTGCGCAATGTGCGCATCGGTTAGGAAATGCTGTCCGAGAAACTTCTTGGGGCGTACCACAATTCGAAAACTACGGCAATTTCAGGAGAATACGCAGTCCGACAAACGCACATACATGACCTAATCCTAAATTCGTATAACTTGCATGAGCACAATTATTATGAGCCAAACACCCAATCCTTCCCACAAGCCGCGCATCGGTATCACCTTGGGCGATCTGAATGGTATCGGTCCTGAAGTAGTGATCAAAGTATTGGCTGACCCCCGCCTCACCAACGTCATCACACCGGTGGTCTACGGGTCTACGCGGGTCCTTTCCTATTACCGCAAACTAATGGGCCTGGAAGACTTGAATTATAGCCAGGTAAGAAATAAAGGACAATTCCTGCCGAAGGTGGTGAATGTGGTGAATTGCTGGGAAGAAGAGTTGCGCATAACTCCGGGGCAGGCCTCGCGCGAGTCGGGAAAGGCCGCGCTGATGAGTCTGATGAAAGTGGTGGAAGAAACCAAAGAGGGCTTGCTCGATGGATTCGTCACTGCCCCTATCGACAAGAATACTATTCACAGTGAAGAGTTTCCCTTTCGGGGTCATACCGAATACCTCACGCAGACGTTCGAGGCTATGGAAAGCCTCATGCTGATGGTGGGTGAAACGTTAAAGGTGGGGTTGGTGACCGAACATGTGCCCCTGAAGGATGTCTCCAAGTATATTACCCAGGAGCGCGTAGAACTGAAGATTCGCCTGATGGAGTTATCGCTCAAGAGCGACTTCCGCATCAGCAAACCACGTATTGCCGTGCTGGGGCTCAATCCGCATGCCGGCGACGAAGGGCTGATCGGCGACGAGGAAAACAACATCATCAAACCAGTCATTGCAGACCTGAAGAACAAAGGCAAATTGGTATTTGGTCCTTATCCGGCGGATGGCTTCTTCGGATCTGGTCAGTATCAGAAGTTTGATGGCATCCTGGCCATGTACCACGACCAGGGGCTGGTACCATTCAAATACATCGACTTTGAAAATGGAGTGAACTTTACCGCCGGACTGCCTACTGTGCGAACTTCGCCGGACCATGGCACAGCCTATTCCATTGCGGGCAAGAACATTGCTGACGAACGCTCTATGCGGCAGGCTATTTTTCTGGCTACCGACATCATCAAGAACCGACAGGAGAATCAACCGCCGGCGAATTAGTCATGGATATCGTTTCCATCCGAAAGCTGAACATGCTGCTACAGTTGGCACATGCCGACCGTCACTTTGATGATGCTGAGCGCGACCTTATTCGCCGTATTGCCCTGCAGAAGAGCATACCAGCCTCGGTCATCGACGAAATGCTCCTGCATCCTATCAGTGTGGATTCACTCGGTGCCTTGTCCGAAGACCAGAAGATGGACTATCTGCTCACAGCCGTTGAGCTGATTCTCGTGGATGGCCGCATTGACCCCAGCGAGGTGCGCTTTGCCAAAAGCCTGGCACTCAAGTTGGGATTCAGAATTCAAGTGGTTGAGTTCCTCACCGGGGCCTTCAGCAAAACGCCACGGGAGGAGCTCCAGCGGGTGGTCTATTCCGAATATCTGGCCACCTGAGTAAAAAAATCCCGGTTTTGTGGCCTTTTGGCCCCATTGGGCATGTTTTGCCCTCACAATTCCAATAATTCTGGGTCAAATCCGGAAAAAACGGATAAATTTGCGCGCTTATTTCGAACGCATGCGGGCGCAGGACTTTCGGGTGAATATTATAGGATTGAGCCAGAAAGCCCATCGTTTCGAGTATTCGTTTGGAGACGAGTTCTTTGAGTTGTACGGCCGAACCCTTCTGGAACACGGTCGCTTCGCCGCGACAGTGACCCTGGATAAATCTGAAACCATGCTGGAATGCAGGTTTCAGATAAAAGGAACGGCCGGGCTGATCTGTGATCGGAGCCTGGAGCCCTTCGACCATCCGATGGACATCGACAAAATGATCGTGTTCAAGTATGGCGCCGAAGAGCAGGAACTGAGTGAAGAAATTGTGGTGATCAGCCGCGATCGGGCCCAACTGGACCTGGGGCAATACCTCTACGAACTGATAGCCGTAGCGGTGCCCATGAAGAAATTACACCCAAAGTTTGCGGGTGAACATGAAGAAAGTGATGTTCAATTGGTTTACTCTTCGCCAATCGAATCAAATGATGAAGAGGATGAAAAACCCATCGACCCACGATGGGAGAAATTGAAAAAGTTAAAATAAAAAGTTATGCCAAATCCCAAACGAAAGACCTCCAAAACCCGCCGCGACAAGCGCAGAACGCATTATAAGGCTGTTGCCAAGCAATTTGCCGTTGATGCTACTACCGGTGAGCAACACTTGCCCCACCGCGCTTTCTGGCACGAAGGCAAGCTGTATTACAAAGGCAGCGTCGTGATGGAGAAAGAAGTACAGGCGTAAGCAGGTATGATTTTTTCAAATTCGATTAAGCGATTCGTAAGTAATACCGCTGGTTCACATCAGCAAACAACAATTGCCTGAATTTAGCCCGACTGGTAAACAGCCGGGCCTTTGTTTTTTTTAGCCTTAACCCATGAGCAATATCCGAGCAGCAATTACCGGCGTAGGTGGCTATGTACCGGACTACATCCTGACCAATAAGGAACTGGAAAAGATGGTAGAGACCAACGACGAGTGGATCACCTCCCGCACCGGTATTAAAGAACGTCGTATCCTCAAAGGCGAACACCAGGGCGTGTCTGTGATGGGCATCGCTGCGGTGAAGGACCTGTTGGCAAAAACCAAACTGGATCCCAAAGAAATCGACCTGATCATCTTTGCGACAGTTACACCTGACATGACGTTTCCGGCGACAGCCAATATTGTAGCTTCGGCAGTTGGTGCCACCAATGCTTTCAGCTACGACATGAGTGCTGCCTGTTCCGGATTTCTGTTCGGCCTCGCTACCGGCTCCAGTTTCATCCAGTCGGGGATGTACAAAAAAGTAGTTGTTATTGGTGGCGATAAAATGTCAGCAATCGTTGATTACACCGACCGTACCACCTGCATCATTTTTGGCGATGGTGCCGGCTGTGTATTGCTGGAACCCACCACAGAAAATGTAGGTGTGATGGACAGCCTTCTCCGCAGCGATGGTGCCGGAGAAAGCTATTTGCACATGAAGGCCGGTGGAAGCCGGATGCCTGCGTCGCAGGAATCAGTGGATAAGAGAATGCACTATGTTTACCAGGAAGGTGCTGCGGTGTACAAGTTTGCCGTCACCAACATGGCTGACGCTGCTGCCCAGGTAGTTGAGCGTAATAAGCTGAATGCCAACGATATTCAGTGGCTGGTGCCCCACCAGGCCAATAAACGGATCATCGATGCCACCGCCAACCGCGTTGGCATAACAGAAGACAAGGTGATGATGAACATTGAACGCTATGGCAAC
>JBGAMI010000018.1:0-68723 GCA_044223085.1 Cyclobacteriaceae bacterium | reverse complement strand
GCGGTGGGTCGCTGACCTCCATCGGATTTGCGGTAGGAGACTTTTACTTTCGGTCTTGGACGAAACAAGCTTTTGATCCCTTCCAGCAGATAAGTAACCCACGCACCCCAATTGACACCGGCCTGTAGTTGCTTGGTATACACGAAGCCTATTAAGGCACCTCCCAGGTGGGCTATCTCACCGCCGGCATTGCTGCCCACCGAACCCACAAAGGAAAGGAAGATGTACACCCCGGCAATGTATTTGATTTTTACCGGGCCCAGGAACATGAGAAAAACGGTATAGTCAGGTAACATCGTGGCAATGGCTACCATCACAGCGAAGATAGCGGCAGAAGCTCCGACCAAACCGGTTCCACGGGATAAGAATTCAGGCGGGTTGGGAATAAGATTGTATGCCATCAGGTACACAAGTCCGCCGGCAATGCCGCCCAATACATATACTGCAATGAGTTTATCGCTTCCGAGGTATTCTGTGAATATCCTGCCAAACCAATAAAGCACCAACATATTAAAGAGAATATGCAGGAACTGAATCATGCTGTGAGAGAAGAAGTAAGTAATCAGGGTCCACGGCCGGTGCAGGAAATCCAAAAAACTACTGGGCAGTGAAAACTGATCGTAGACTGCGATAAATACCGATTCAAAATTAAACCACAAGGCAAACACCTTCAGCACAGACAGCGCAACATAGACCACCACGTTGATGATGATCAACTGAATTAGGCCGTTGTTGGGCCGTTGAAACGCATTCTTGAATTCGTCTAACACTGCGATCTAATCAGATGGTCAACCTAAAGTTAATGAATTGGCTAATGGTTCTATCGCTGCCCCTGGCTTCGCCAAAATGAAATCAGGATGAAGGCCACAAATGCACCCCCAAAGTGGGCCAGGTGAGCCACTGACTTGCTGGAGTCAAGGGCATAGGTCATGAAACCCATGAGAAACACCATATACTTTGCCTTGATGGGTATGGGTGGAAAGAGCAACATGAGTTCCATGTTTGGGAAGATCATTCCAAATGCCATCAGGATACCATAGATCGCACCTGAAGCACCCAGCATATAGCCGCCGCCGGCAGGGCCAATCAGGAAGTAGTTCACAAGAGCATAAATGATGGCTGCACCCATTCCCGTAATGAGGTAAAAGGTGAGAAATTTCGCCTCACCCCAGTAGTGTTCCAGAATCGGTGCAAATGAAGCCAGTGCAAGCATGTTGAAGAAAATGTGGGAGATGCTGCCGTGGGCGAACATATACGTGAAGAATTGATACGGAGCAAAATACCCTGAACGGATAGGCCACAGAGAAATGACCTGCGTCATTCCCGAGACCAGATTTTGCAACAAGAATATAGCCACATTAAGAATAATGAGGTTACGGACGAGCGGAGTGATATTAAACATCAGCGAAAGTGGCTTTCTACCTTAGACGTTTCAAAAATAAAAAATGTTGTATTGCCATCCGGAGAATAATTGGGATTACGGCAAGCCATCAATCCTGCCACGAGGGCCTGCATTTCCTCCCGACCGAGGCGTTGTCCTTTTTTGATGGAAGCCCTTTTCGCCAGGGCGCTGGCCAGGTTATCCTGCAATGGGAGTGAAAGGTTGGATTGGTTGTGTTTGAATTGCTCCATCAACCCCTCAAACAGATCCTTTTCGCTCATCCCGGTGGCCTCGGCAGGGATGGCGTTAACTACAATGGATTGCTTTCCAAAAATCTCAAACTGAAAGCCCAGCGACTTGATCTCCTGTTCCATTTCCATGACCAGCGCAAAGTCCGAAGCACTCATGGTAATGGTCTGGGGGAACAAGCCCGGGATGCTTGCCCCCGACTTTTGTTGCATCCGCTGCACAAATTGCTCAAACAGGATTCGTTGGTGAGCTGCTTCCTGATCAATAATCATGATACCATTTCTAACCGGGCGCACAACATATTGGTTGTCCAGTTGAAATAATGGTTTTTCTTCCGGCTCAGACGTCTTTTCGTTCATGGCGCTGGACCGGGTGATCGTAGCGGGTTCCGTTGGGAATAGCCGAGACTGGGTTGGGCGCTCCTCATCAAACAATCGTTCCCAATGCTGCAGATTAGATCGTTGCAGCGAGGTGCCCAACTGTTCTTCGAGGTATTGCTCCCGGGAGAGTGCCTGCGTGCTGCCAATCTTCGCGGTGAGGTTCACATCAGCAGAATAATCCAAGGCGGGTGTCAGGTTATGCGCACCCAGCGCCTGACGTACCGCCGCCCGGACCACTGCATACACCGCCCGCTCGTCATCAAATTTTATCTCGGTCTTGGTCGGATGCACATTCACATCAATGTGTTTGGGATCTATTTCCAGGAAGAGCACATAAAATGGAAAACTACCTTCCGGTAATAAGTTCTCGTAGGCACTCGTCACCGCATGGTTGAGATAATTATTGCGGATGAATCGTTTGTTAACAAACAAAAACTGTTCACCCCGAGTCTTGCGGGCAGACTCAGGCTTGCCAATGTAGCCGGCCACCGCCACCAGGTCGGTTTCTTCTTTACAGGCCGCCAACTGCTGCTGATAGGATTTTCCAAACAATCCAATGATGCGTTGGCTCAGTTTCGTGGCTGGCAAATCATACACCACCTCATCGCCCTGAATCAGTGAAAATGACAAATCCGGTCGGGCCAGGGCAATGCGCTGAAACTCGTCCACGATATGTTTCATTTCCACCGGATTCGACTTGAGGAAATTGCGTCGTGCCGGAATATTGTAGAATAAATTCTTGACACTGATGGTAGTGCCGGCATCACAGGCCACGGCCTCCTGTTTCTTCACTTCAGAGCCTTCCACCACCAACCAGGTACCTAACTCCCTGATAGCAGGCCTGGTCTTCATTTCGAATTGGGATACAGCAGCAATGGATGCGAGCGCTTCACCGCGAAAACCCATCGTGCGAAGGGTAAAGAGATCTTCTGCCGTTCGGATTTTTGAAGTGGCATGACGCTCCAGACTCATACGGGCGTCCGTTTCACTCATACCTGCACCGTCATCCTTTATTTGGATGAGTACACGTCCGGCCTCCTTTATCAATAAGCGGATAGACGAGGCTCCGGCATCAATCGAATTTTCCATGAGTTCTTTTACCACAGACGCCGGTCGTTGCACCACTTCTCCCGCCGCGATTTGATTGGCTATGGCGTCAGGAAGAAGACGAATGATGTCAGACATGCGGCGTTGGAAAAGAAAGGGTTACTTCCTGAATTTCAGGTAGGCATATGCCGGGATGAACAGCAACAAACTATACAGCGCCGGCTTACCCCAGGTGAGAAAAGCAAGAAGAAACAAAGTAAGGAACAGCAATACACCCAACCGGATGAGGGTAGCATTCAGGTTGTCATCAGATGCCTTGGAGCGACGACGCGCGGCATGAAAGGAACCGGCGATCCGGGAACGATATTGTTCGGTAGTTTCCGTGGCCTTTCCGGCTTCCCGGGCCAACTCTTCCTTGATCCGTGCTTCACGTGCCTCGCGCTCTTCGGCACGGGCATCATAAAAGCGCGGTTCAAAGTTGAACCGCTTGTGGCTGGGGGTTTTGGTGAACAGGGAAATGAATTTCATAGCTACATTAACGGATAAACTAACACAACCGTCGCGATGTTTGGTAATTTTGGCCCTATGTGGGGATTTATGACCTTGGGCAAAATTGCCTATTCGCAATTCAAATACAAAGCTAACCGGCGGATGGCGAAAAAAGTTTTACTGCTCGTCCTGATTTCATCATTTTTCCAGACTTCTTTTGCTCAAAACCACCGATCCCATTGGGTGGACAGCGTTTACAGTCGCCTTAGCATGGAGGCCAGTGTGGGTCAACTGTTCCTGTTGCCGGTTTCCCTGACTAACGGAACGGATATCGATGATCTCACCGATCAGGTCAAGGCCTTCCATCCAGGTGCTATCCTCATAACCAACGGTGGGCCAATTCGTCACGCCAAAATGGTCAACCGGTTGCAGAAAATTTCTGCTACTCCCCTGCTTGTTGCCGCTTCCGCGGAATGGGGCATCGCTCAGACGCTGGATAGCATTATTGCGTTACCGAAGCCGCTTGTTGCCACCGCCTGGTCTGATGATCATTTGCGTAAGCAATGGACCACGGCAATGGCTGCTCAACTCAAGGCATTGGGCATACATATGAACCTGGCACCCAACGCGGACAATGAAGTATTTGCCAATAACTACCTGCTCTATTTTGGTGCCGATGAAAAAACCATAGCCGGGCAAACAACAGCCTTTGTCCGTAACCTGCAACAAGATGGTATACTATGCGTAGCCAAGCACCTGCCCCGCAAACCCGTGATCAACGCTCAGGACACGTCGCTCGTGCTCAATGTCAACAACATCGACTCCACCGGTTTTGCACCCTTCCGGGCACTCATTCAACAAGGTGTACGGGGAATACTCACCTCCAATCTTCATTTTTCCGTTCGCTCAGAAAAAGGAGTCTTGCCGGCAGCTATATCTCCCCTCTTCATTTCAGAAATACTTAAAAAAGGTTTGGACTATCAGGGGTTGGTCATTACGGACGTACGCGGCTTTCAAAAAGCTTCCGGCAAAATCAAGAATGGCGCTGCTGAGTTGCTTGCCCTGGAGGCTGGCAATGATGTGTTACTTGCTCCCATTCACCCGGCGGCGGCGATTAAGAAAATTACCCGCCGGATTAAGCGAGATAAAAAATTTGCTGCGCAGATCGAGCGGAGTGTTAAGAAAGTACTGGAAGCCAAATACGATGCAGGCCTGATCCATAAACCGGTAATTGACACTGATAACCTGGTGCGAAAGTTAAATTCACCCGAATTAAAGCAACTGGTCCAGGACTTTTCAGCAGAAGCCATTACGGTGGTGAAGAACGAAGACGAAATACTTCCCTTTAAGAATCTTGAAGACCAACCGATGCAGTTGATTGCGGTTGGCGCACCCCGGGACAATGCCATGCTTCGTTATATGAAGAAGTATACCGCGGTAGAAGGCTTTAATCTTTTTAGCATACAGGATACTACACAAGTCAACATCAATCCGAATGCCACTGTAACGGTAGCCTTGTATGCCTACGCTGCTCAACTTTCAGAACAACTAATTCCCTGGATCAATCGTATGGCCAAGGCGCAACCCGTAGTGGTGGTAGTGTTTGGCAACCCTGATCAGTTAAGGCAATTCCCGCAAGCCTCGGCGATATTAGCCTCCTATACAGACCAGGATGGCATGGAAGAATTGGTGCCACAGGTGCTCTTTGGTGCTCGTACGTCTCCCGGTCAGTTGCCCATTGCCTGCGGCGAATTTTTGTCCAACACGGGCATACGAACGGACATGGTTGATCGCCTTTCATTTGCACTACCTGAAGCAGCCGGTATGGATAGTGAATCCCTGCAGAAGATAAGGTCAATTATGCAGGAAGCAATCGATATTGGAGGTGCACCTGGATGCCAGGTAATTGTTGCGCGACATGGAAAGGTAATTTTTGACCGCACGCTGGGTTGGTTGTCGTACGATAACCAGGTGCCTGTGACCGATGAAACGATCTATGACCTTGCATCCCTGACCAAGGTATCGGCCACATTGCAGGCTACCATGTTCCTGTATGACAAGGGAATGATCGATCTCAACAAGAAGGTGTCGGTGTATTTACCTGAATTACAAAACACCAACAAAAAAGACATCACCCTGATAGACATGCTGACGCATCAGTCAGGCCTCGTGCCATTTGTCCCGATGTGGACGCAAACGGTAAAAGACAGCGCCTTCATGACGGAGTACTACCATACAGCACGGACATCTGAATATCCTCTGCAAGTGGCTCCGGGGTTATATGCAAAAAACCTGTTGCGCGATTCTGTTTGGTCCTGGGTCGTCAAGTCAAAAATGCAGGAGAAACCTGCGCGCACGCCGTACCCCTACCGATACAGCGACCTTGGGTTGATGATCATGAAACAACTGGCTGAGCGACTGCTCAATCAACCCATCGATGAATTTCTCCGACAGAATGTGTACGAGCCCCTGGGCGCTACCACAACCGGCTTTAATCCATTGGATCATTACCCCGAGTCACGTATTGCGCCCACAGAAATAGATAAGATTTACCGGAAGACCCTGGTGGTAGGCACCGTTCACGATGAGCGTGCAGCGATGATGGGTGGAGTTTCTGGTCACGCCGGGCTCTTCAGCACGGGAACTGATTTGATAAAACTCGGGCAAATGCTTCTCCAGGAAGGCAGCTATGGTGGCATTCAGTATTATAAGCCAGAGACGGTTCGACTATTTGCCAACAAGCAATTTGAAGACAGCCGAAGGGGTATTGGTTGGGACAAACCCTTGTTAAGTGACTGGAGCAGCCCCACGTCCCTGAAGGCTTCACCGCTCACCTTTGGGCACACCGGCTTCACGGGCACCTGCATGTGGATTGATCCGGAGTTTGATCTGGTTTACGTTTTTTTGTCTAATCGCACCTTTCCCGACCGGAATGGCAAACTTTTAAACGCCAATATACGTTCGCGGATACAGGATGCCATTTATCAATCCATTTTCGACTATTGTCAAAAAAGTACCCGGTTTGGTGCTATGGCAAATACTGTCGGAAAATAATATCAGCGTACTTTCGTCCTACATTCCAACCACGAAATGCCATCAGATCAGTTTAAAATAGGAATCGTTTGCTACCCCACGTTTGGAGGCAGTGGCGTGGTCGCCACCGAATTGGGTAAGGCGCTTGCGAAGGAGGGGCACAAAGTGCATTTCATCACCTACTCGCAGCCCAGCCGTCTTGATTTTCTCAACGAAAACCTCTTCTACCACGAAGTGGATTTTCGTTCCTACCCCTTGTTCGAATACCCGCCCTATGAATTGGCGCTTGCCAGCAAAATGGTGAGTGTAGTGAAGAATGAACAACTGGACTTGCTGCATGTACACTATGCCATACCCCACGCCTCAGCGGCATACATGGCGAAGCAAATTCTGAAGTCACAAGGCATTCATATTCCTGTGGTTACTACCCTTCACGGTACAGATATTACCCTGGTGGGCAAAGATCCATCGTACGAGCCAGTTGTAACTTTCAGCATCAACCAATCGGATGGCGTCACCTCCGTATCTGAAGACCTGCGGCGGGAAACGTATGAACATTTCAAGATCACTCAGGAGATTGATGTAATCCCCAACTTCATAGACCTGGATAAGTTCAAGCGACAGAAAAAAGATCACTTCAAGAAAGCCATTTGTCCAAACGGTGAATCACTCATTGTACACACCTCTAACTTCAGGAAAGTCAAACGCATTGGGGATGTAGTTCAGATTTTTGCCAACATCCATGCTACGATCCCAGCCAAGCTGCTGATGATTGGCGATGGTCCGGAGCGGGCCAAAGCAGAGTCGATGTGCAAGGAGCTCAACATCGAGGCCGATGTACGTTTCCTGGGTAAACTCGAAGCCATTGAAGAAGTGCTTTCTGTTGCTGATCTCTTCCTCATGCCTTCCGAGAAAGAGAGCTTCGGATTGGCAGCCCTTGAAGCCATGGCCTGTGAAGTTCCCCTCATCTCTTCCAACGCAGGGGGTTTGCCTGAACTCAACGTGCAGGGCGTGACCGGTTTCATGAGTGAGGTAGGTGACGTGCAGGACATGAGCCGTAAGGCCTTGTTCATTTTGGACAAAAACAATCTTCCCGTCTTCAAGGAAAATGCATTGAAACGCGCCAAGGAGTTTGATATTGCGAATATTCTGCCCTTGTATGAAAAAGTGTATCTACGCGTTCTGGCGAATACAACGGCGGCTGTTCGATAGTTCAGTTGAAAAAATCAGGGTTCCCATCTAAATTTGCTGTTAGCAATTGAGAATACTGCCATGAGTGCTGAAATTAAACCACAGAATAAGGGCACCAAACAGCTTTTCGAGAATCCCATACTCGAAAAACTTAGCAGAACGCATATCAGTGTGCCCCTGATCATCTTTTTTACCTATGCGGCCGGTCTCCTGTATTGGAGCGTGACGCATACCGCCTTGACCGCGGCCGTTACGGTCGGGCTTTTTGTGATCGGACTACTTTCTTTTACCTGGGTAGAATACAATGTGCACCGGTATGTGTTTCATATGGCCACCGACACCGAAAGCAAAGCGAAGGCCCAATATACCATGCACGGCATTCATCATGAGTTTCCCAAAGACAAGACACGCCTGGCCATGCCTCCGCTGCTTAGCATTACACTCGCTACAGTGTTGTTGTTTGTATTCCGATTGATTCTCGGAGATTTTGTATTCGCTTTTCTGCCCGGCTTTCTGGTAGGGTATGCCGGGTACCTCTCCGTACACTACATGGTGCATGCTTTTCAGCCGCCCAAAAATTTTTTGAAGGCACTATGGGTTAACCACAGTGTACATCATTACAAAAATGGTGAGGTGGTCTTTGGGGTATCGTCGCCGCTGTGGGATTACATCTACGGCACGATGACCAAATAAGGTGCCGATCAACGACAGACTCTCTAATTGTTTGAACGAACTCCCTGTTGCTGGGGGGCTTTGGCATAAGTAGGGCACGTATAAGTGGAGCAAGAAGTCAAAACGCCTGCTGCCAAAATCACCAGAAGAACTGCTTTTTTCATTTTATTCATCGTTGGAACCACAAAAGTAGACGAATTTTAAGTGCGATTATTGCGCTTAACCCCAAAATTCGTCTGAACGTTCCATGCCAGTCAAAAAATGCTCATTTTCCGAATTTTGAAACATAAACTCTCGTTTAATAGTTATGTTTATTCGACAAACCCTGTAGACCCTTGATCGGATATCGCTTCTCCAAGTTTACGCCCCCACCCGATGGTGAGACCAGTGACTTTGAACGACTGCTCAAGGTGTTCATGCAACTGATCCTCATCACCGCGGGAAACGTGTCAGAGGCCCTGCAATGGATGACGGAAGTGGACCGACAATACCAGTTAACCAACGCCAATTATGGCATGGGCGACTTTATTGATGACCTTAAAAAGAATGGCTACATCACTGACGACGGTCCAAATGGTGAGTTCAAACTGAAGGCCAAGGCAGAACAAAACCTGCGTCAATCGGCTCTGGAAGAAATCTTCGGGCGTCTCAAAAAAACGCGCGGCGGAGAACATAAGACCCATCACAATGGCCGGGGCGATGAGCCTACCACCGACCGGAGGGACTATGAATTTGGCGACACCCTCGAACAGATTTCCATGACCGATTCACTTCGGAATGCGCAAATCAATCATGGCTACGAGGACTTTCACATGACTGAAGAAGACCTGGAAGTCGTGGAGAACGAGTTCAAGACCCAGACTTCCACCGTGCTGATGATCGACATCTCTCACTCGATGATTCTGTATGGTGAAGATCGTATTACACCCGCGAAAAAAGTCGCTATGGCACTCGCCGAGCTGATCACGAAGAAATATCCCAAGGATACCCTCGATATCCTTGTATTCGGTGATGATGCCTGGCAGGTAGAGATTAAGGATTTGCCGTATCTGCAGGTGGGGCCCTACCACACCAATACCGTAGCGGGCCTTGAACTCGCCATGGATATTCTCCGCCGCCGGAAGAATTCCAACAAGCAGATCTTCATGATTACCGATGGAAAGCCCACGTGCATCAAGCAGGGCATTAAATACTACAAGAACAGTTTCGGCCTGGATCCCCGCATCCTGAACCAAACACTCAACCTGGCTTCTCAGCTGCGAAAAATTAAAATCCCGGTAACCACGTTTATGATCGCCACTGACCCGTATCTGAAATCATTTGTCCGGGATTTTACCAAGGCCAATAATGGCAATGCCTACTACAGCAGTTTGCAGGGATTAGGCAATCTGGTGTTTGAAGATTTCAAACGCAATCGCCGAAAGAACCTGTAAATCGCACTTCAATTTTACTTCCCTAAACCAGACTATGGATCACACCAAAATACACACCCTCGGTGAGCTCAAGGCCGCCGGCTATACTTCACGTACCATAAAAGATGAATTGCGAAATAACCTGATTGCCCGGCTTAGCAAAAAAGAAAACGTCTTTGAAGGAATTTGGGGATATGAGGAGACTGTAATTCCTGATCTGGAGCGTGCGATCCTGGCCGGCCATGATATAAACCTCCTGGGACTCCGGGGTCAGGCCAAAACGCGTCTTGCGCGACTGATGATACGGCTCCTTGATGAATACATACCCATCATTGCAGGTAGCGAATTGAATGACGACCCACTTAAGCCTGTATCCCGTTTTGGTATGGATACCGTGGCGGAACTCGGCGACAAAACACCAGTGGCCTGGCTTCATCGCGATGATCGGTATACCGAAAAATTGGCCACGCCGGATGTCTCCATCGCTGATCTGATTGGTGATGTGGACCCGATCAAAGCCGCAACACTTAAGCTGCCATATTCCGACGAGCGTGTTATTCACTTCGGTCTCATCCCGCGCGCGAACCGATGCATCTTTGTAATCAATGAACTCCCCGACTTGCAGGCACGGATTCAGGTTGCCTTGTTCAACATATTGCAAGAAGGTGATATCCAAATCCGTGGATTCAAACTTCGCCTGTTGCTGGACTTGCAATTTGTGTTTACGGCCAACCCGGAAGATTACACCAACCGGGGAAGCATCGTGACACCACTCAAGGATCGCATCGACAGTCAGATCATCACCCACTATCCTAAAACGCTGGAGATTGGAAAGAAAATCACCACCCAAGAGGCGCGTATCCGGGAGGAACAGCAGCAACGGGTGACCGCGTTGGAAGTAGCCAAAGACCTCGTGGAGCAGGTTGCTATCGAAGCACGCAAGAGTGAATACGTAGACGCCAAGAGTGGTGTCTCTGCACGATTGACCATTGCTGCCTTGGAGAACCTCTATGCTGCCGCTGAGCGCCGGGCACTGCGCAACGGAGAGAAGAACACGGTCATCCGCGTTGCAGACTTTGTAGGCGTAATTCCCGCCATTACCGGAAAGGTGGAGTTGGTATATGAAGGCGAGCAGGAAGGCCCGTCGATCGTGGCGCAGAACCTGGTTGGCAAGGCCATACGCACCCAGTTTATCCAGTACTTCCCCGATCCGGACAAATTCAGAAAGCTGAAAGAGAAAAGCCCTTACAAGAAGATCACCACCTGGTTCTCGGACGGCAATACCGTTGATTTGCTGGGGGACATGACCGCAAGTGAATATGAGAAAGCGCTTCGCGCTGTTCCTGGCCTTAGCGATCTGGTCAAAGAGTACCAAAAAGGCAAAGACGCATCGGCCCAACTTTTCTTCATGGAGTTTGCGTTGCACGGACTTGCCGAATACAGCCTCATCAGCAAGCACTACCTGGCTCGCGGCCTTCAGTTTAAGGACCTCATGAGCGGTATGTTTCAGGCACCGGCGCCGGATGAGGATGACGATGGAGATACGGATGAGGACCAGTTTGGCAACCGGATGAACTAGCGTGGTTCGGGCCGAAACCATAGTGTACCAACCCGCCAAGGTTGCTGGCCTTCGTAAATTGGTTTCACGCGGCGAGGGTCAGCAGCTGGAATTCAAACGAAAGGCCTCCTACCCCGATAAGATTGTTCGGGAAATGATTGCGCTGGCCAACACCGATGGCGGCACTTTACTTATTGGCGTGGATGATGATGGCTCCATACCAGGTGTCAAGTATCCGGAAGAAGAGTCGGTAGTGATACATCAGGAATTGATAAAACACTGCAGGCCTGCCATTGCGTTTACCGAAACATGGATTGCGCTATCCGACAAACGCTTCGTCCTCGTGTGGGAAATACCTGCCAGTCCACGCCGGCCTCATTTTTATTCCGTTAATCAAACCAGGGAATGCTACGTGCGCCTGGCAGATCAGAGTCTTAAGGCCAGTCGTGAAATGGCAGAGATTCTGCGAAGGCGCAAGTCAGCGAAAGGAACACAGTTTACCTATGGTCCAGCTGAAGAGAAACTCATGCGGGCCCTCGAAGTCAATCCAACCATTTCACTCAAGGATTTTTCAAAATTAACCGGACTGAATCGCTTTCTCTCCTCCAGAAAGTTGATCAAGTTGGTGTTGGCCAATGTACTTGACATCCGGCCAACCGAGAAGGGCGATTTATTCAGCCGAAAATAAATTTCTTCAGAAATAGATATTCAGATTAAGACTGCCTGAAGTAACGGTCGTCAACAATAATTTCGTAGAACCTTGTGGCAGGTCGGTGTTCAATGTAGTGATCGAGAAATTGCTACTGTTTACGAACTCAACCGTTGAAGACGTTGATCCTGCCGGTGCAGTTCGGAGTAAGATACCTACCTCTCCACCCAGCGATATTTTAGGTGCAAAAAAATATTCTGCCCCAATGAATCCACTGACGCCAATACCGAACTGGGCACCTTTGGATGACTTGAGGGTGCGCGAACTGCCGAAAGTCTGAAACAAGGGTGTGGCGCTGCCATCGTCCCAGATGGTGAACAGGGTATTGGTATTGAACACACTGAGCGGGTTGCCATAGGTGTAATCAGCCTTGCTTGAATTCAGTGAAATACTGGCTTCCACCCCATAGATCCCTTGCAACCGCCCTTGACCGCGGCGGCGTTCCAAACCAAAACCAAGAAAAACAGAGGTGGAAGAGTACGTCTTTGTATCCATCACCTGGATAGGGAGGTTGTTGCCTGTCACACTTTGCACCAAAGACTTTCCGTCCAGGGAATTCAATATCAATCCCACTTTAACCCGATAAGCAGAAGTTTGACTGCGCATATATTTCAATACCAGGTTACCGCCGGGTGCGCTAAAGGAGGGTGGTGGATTATTTACCGTGTTATTAAAGGAATTTCCAATATAGCTTAGAAAAGGGCCCGTGCTGAGCCCAATCGACCAATTTCCCCGCTCAGGCAAGATTGGCAAGCCTTTCTTGGATAGGAGCGCACGGGTTGAATCCTGCCCAACACCTTCCAGCGTGATCAGCAGCATAATGGCTGTCAATAGATTTCGCATGTTTGATGGGTTAATACTTACTTAAGATAAAGATATGGGCCTTCACATGCACGTCCCTATTCAAAAGAAAATTCAATCTTATTGCTTTTCTCCCCCGCCTTTCTTTAGTTTAGCTTATCGATTGGAAGCCGCGAAGATACTGCACTTGTCCGATTGGGATTAATGATATCCCCGGGACGTGTCTTCGCGGTTTTATTTTGTCCTGACCTCAACACTTTTTGAACGATGGCTAAGATGAAGAAAGAAAAGAAAGTTTTTGTCCTCGACACCTCCGTAATCCTCTTTGAACACAACAGCATCCTCAACTTCGCAGAACATGATATCGGCATTCCGATCACGGTGCTGGAGGAATTGGATAACTTCAAGAAGGGTAATGATACCAAGAACTTTGAAGCGCGCGAATTTATCCGTCTGATCGACAAGCTGGCCAAAGACCAGATGCTTCACAAATGGAATCCCCTCAACGGAAAAAGCAAAGGCAATTTCAAGGTGCTGATGGAGACCGGCAGCAATGGCACCCTCGACGCCAACAAGGTATTCAATGAATTTAAGGCCGATCACCGAATCCTGAATTCAGCCCTCCTCCTCCAAAAGGAGGAAAAAGACCGCAAGGTTATTCTCGTCTCCAAAGACATTAACCTCCGCCTGAAGGCGAAATCGCTGGGGCTTCAGGCCGAAGACTACACCACCGGAAAAGTTCAGAACCTTTCTTCCCTGTATGAGGGAAAAACCATTCTCGATAATGTCGATCCGGACGTTATTGATCTGCTGTATGAAAAAGGATACTGCCCGCCGGAAGATTTGCTGGGCAAAGCCGAACTAACCAAGAATCACTATTACATCCTGCGCAGCGGCAAGAAATCGATCCTGGCTTTCTACAATTCAGCTAACGGTATGGTGGAGCACGTAGAGAAGCGCGGTGTATATGGCATCAAGCCGCGCAACGCTGAGCAGGCCTTTGCCATTCATGCGGTCATGAAACCAGAGATCAAACTGGTGACGATGCAAGGTGTGGCGGGCACGGGTAAGACCCTGATTGCCCTTGCCGCAGCCCTGGAACAAAAGCGGGAGTTCAAGCAGATCTACCTGGCGCGTCCGATCGTCCCCCTCAGCAACAAAGACATCGGGTATCTTCCCGGTGACATTAAATCTAAACTCAATCCCTACATGGAACCCCTGTGGGATAACCTCAAATTCATACAAAACCAATACAGCGAAACCGACAAAGAGTACTCCCGCATCACCGAAATGGTGAGCAATGAGAAATTGGTGATAACACCCCTCGCCTATATCCGCGGCAGAAGTTTATCCAACATCTGTTTTATCGTGGATGAAGCCCAGAACCTTACTCCGCATGAAGTAAAGACGATAATTACCCGGGCTGGCGAAAACACCAAGATCATCTTCACCGGAGATATTTTTCAAATAGACACCCCTTACCTCGATTCACAAAGCAATGGCCTTTCCTATTTGATTGACCGGATCAAGGATCACGCCTTGTACGCCCATATTACCCTCGAAAAGGGAGAAAGATCAGAACTGGCCAATTTGGCCAACGATCTCCTGTAATTCGTCGAAAAAGGGCTAAAAGCCGATTTTTGGCCTAATTAAGGCCTGTTACCTGTCCCTTAGGATGGGTTATTAATGCACATAAGACAAGTGCGTTATGTGGACGAAATGGTTTGAGGGCTTTTCCAGAGAAAAACTGATTCGAATGGTTCGCGAAGAGGGAACCTTGATTGGCGAACGCGTTCGCAATGGACGGAAAATATATACCTATTTGCTGCGCGATTTCTTTGTGCAGGTGGTCTTCCGCAAGGATGACCCCCGGGAAGAAGTGGAGACGCTTGATCGTTTTTCAGACCTGCTCCAACTGAACGCACACCTTGAAAAGGAATTCAAGGCATCGTTCTGAAATTCATCTACTTTTTCTTGATGATTTTGGCCATTGTCTCCCCGATGAGGGCAGGCGATTCAACCACGTGGATACCACATTCGCGCATGATCTTCATCTTGGCGGTAGCTGTATCTTCAGCGCCGCCAATGATAGCACCCGCATGGCCCATGCGGCGTCCGGGAGGGGCGGTCTGACCAGCGATAAATCCAACGACAGGTTTCTTATTGCCGTTTTCTTTAATCCAACGTGCAGCTACGGGCTCATAATTTCCGCCTATCTCACCGATCATTACGATGCCCTCAGTTTCAGGGTCGTTCATTAACAGTTCGACTGCATCTTTGGTGGGAGTACCAATAATGGGGTCACCACCAATACCAATCGCCGTAGTAATGCCCAGACCCGCCTTTACAATCTGGTCGGCAGCCTCATAAGTGAGGGTACCTGATTTGGATACAATGCCAATAGTGCCCTTCTTGAATACAAACCCGGGCATGATGCCCACCTTGGCTTCACCTGGGGTAATCACACCCGGGCAATTAGGGCCCACGAGCCGGGCATGGTGGTCTTTCACATATTGCTTGGCCGTCATCATGTCTTTCACCGGAATGCCTTCTGTGATGCAGACAATTACCTTGATCCCACCATCGGCAGCCTCCATGATCGAGTCAGCTGCGAATGCCGGAGGAACAAAAATGATAGATACGTCAGCTCCCGTTTTATCTACTGCTTCTTTCACGGAGTTAAATACAGGGCGTCCCAGGTGCACCTGACCGCCTTTTCCGGGTGTAACACCACCCACCACATTGGTGCCGTACTCAATCATCTGCCCGGCGTGGAAAGTGCCTTCTGAGCCTGTAAATCCTTGTACAATTACGCGGGAGTTTTTGTTGACGAGTACGCTCATGGTGGTTAACAGTTAGGGTAACACACAAAATTAGAAGATTATCGGAGCCGGCCAAAAACAACGGACCCCGGCAATTGCCGGGGTCCGAGGTATAATGAGTTATGCCTGGTTAGGGCTTGGGTGTAGCCAGTTTATTGCGATAAAGAAACTCATCACGGGCTTCGCGATAAGCGTCAACGTCAGGTGCCATTTTGATGGCATCTTCATACGAGGTAAGGGCGTCAATTAACAGGCCGTTCTGCTCATAGAAACCAGCCTGGATATAGCGATCCAGTGCAGACTGGTCTTTGAGGTCACCAGCGATTTCCATAAACGCTTTCTTAATGCGCTCACCATCGGCTGCAGAAAGGCGCTTTACCACTTTGCTTTCTGACTTAACCTTTGAGTCCGACTTGCTGCTTACTTCAATCAGGAAGGCAGTCTCGGAAGCCAATTTAGGATCAGAAAGATCAATTCGCTGGTGCGTTTCCGGCGTCTCGTATTTTACAAGTTCGTCCTCGAAGATGTTCTTGATGGTAACCACGTAAGGACCACCGCTTTTGGGTACTTCCCACTCCACGACCATCGACTTGCCAAAAATGCTGGCATTCTGTGCCGGAGGGAGGAACAAGGGGAGTTGATCAGCAGTACCCCTGTGAACGGCCCCGGTTGCACTGAGGCGGTTCTTCTTGGCCTCTGCCGAGTTGCTGCTCAGGATGAAATCGGTGTACTTATTCAGCACACTTGCGCCGGGCTTCATGCTCGCGGCCAGGTCAGCCACTTTGTGGGGACCAGCCTGCTTCAGTTCCAGGGGTTTTCCACTGCTGTGAACCAATGCCAGGTATGAGTTTTCACCTAATTTCAGTTCATCATCTTTTTTCAGGGTAGTGCCCGTCTTAATGGCCTGCCAGCCTTCTCCGGACTTATATTCGTTGGCTCCCTTATTAGCCAATACCTTAAATGCATAATCCTGTGCAGAGACAGATAGTGCTGCTACGACAAAGCCAACTGCCAGTAGAATCCTGCCTTTTTTCATAGTGTTTGTTTGTTGCTTGTTTGTATACCTCAAAAATGGCCCATTTTCACGCGCAAAGAGCCGGATTTCAAGGGTTTTACCCAGCTAAGGTACTAAAAATGTGCCAAACTTTCAGGGAGTTGATACCTTCTCGCGGCGAATGGTAAGCCGGCGATTAATTTCATTTTGCACGCTTTTAAAGATATCGTATGCGGGTCCCACCAAGGCAGAAACACCAATGGCAATACTCAGGTCCAGTTTGAGGTTCCACAAAGAGAAAGCATAAATGATAACCAATGAAATAACGAGAACTTCAAACAACTGAATCAATACCGAAAGTGCATCAAACCATTCTGGGATTCGTTGATCAATCCGGATGAACAACACAACGGTGAGCAAACAGATTATGAACGCAACGGCGTACTTACCCCAATTAGGCAGTTCGTTGACGTAATCCTCATTCAAAATCATGGCTACAGCATTTGCGTGCACCACGGGGCCAAACATATCCGGGTTGGCCCTTCCTGCCACCTTGGAATTCAAGGGTGTAAAAAATTTGTCCTCCCAGGATGGGTCTCCCAGGTAGTCACCGAGATAACCCATGATGACGATGTTGTCTTTGAAGAGTTCTTTGGCAAATTCCTCCCGCATTACAGCATCCACGTCTACCACATAAAACATGGTGCCGAAGTTGGTGGCCGCTGTCTCCTGATTTTGGAGGCTCTTGAGTTTCAATTGTTGCACTTCAATGTTGCCCCGATAGCTGATAATTTCCTCAGGGTTATTTCTGGCCAAAAACTTTCGGGTCACCACAGAGTCATACCGATAAGCTATCTGCACTGAAAACGCCAGATGGTCCTTGCCATTCACTGCTATCTTTGGAAAGATCGAACGACACAATTTCACATCTTCCTGGTATACGGCGTTGGTGGGCAAGTTTACAAATCCCTTAAAGGCATAGTCTGAAAACATGGGATCCGGCAATTCAAGGGAATCATACAAATCAATATCCGTTTTTGACAGAGAGTCTGTCTGCATCAACTTTTCAGCAAGCACCACATTGCCTGCCTCCTGTATGGCCTGACTCAACATCAGGTTACCCAACGTGTCCAACAGGGCTGGGCAATTAATACTATCCCGAAGGCCACCCTCGCAGGTAAATATGCCATCAACGCCGATTACCCTTGGGCCATATTTACTAACGATGGAAATTTCCTGTGCCAATTCCCGACGTGACAATGCGCCGATGTTCACCAGGATGATGCGCTGCTCTGGTTTAGGATCGGGTCGCAGTTTAGAAAATGCATAATCCGTCAGTTCAAAATCCTTTAGCGCCTGACCAATGGTGTCAAAGGCGGTGAATATCTTAAAGTCGGTTGCGCTATTGCCCAGGGCAAGCAGGGCAAATACAAATACGGTGATGAACAGTCCTTGGAGCCAGACTCTTTTCATGGGATTGGTATAGCCCTTAAAATTAAAGATTTAGCTTTGTAATTCAACCCGACCCATGGCCGTAAAACCCACTGCATCTGGTGATTCGCTGGCTCAAGGCGTTATCGCGAGCGACAGGGCCGTGCTCGCCAAGGCAATTACCCTGGTAGAAAGTACCCGGCCAGGCGATCGGCAAACCGCTGAGCTTCTGATTCGAACCGTATTGCCCCGCACGGGCAACTCGATCCGAGTTGGTATCACAGGTGTGCCAGGTGCCGGAAAGAGTACCCTGATCGAAGCCATGGGGACATTGCTCACACAGCAAGGACACCAGGTTGCCGTTCTCGCCATTGACCCCTCCAGTCAGAAAACACTGGGAAGCATCCTCGGCGATAAAACACGGATGGAACAACTTAGTCGAAATCCCAAGGTATTTATTCGACCATCGCCGGCAGCGCAGGTACTTGGTGGCGTCACCCAACGAACACGCGAAACTATTCTATTGTGTGAAGCCGCAGGGTACGATATCATCCTGGTAGAAACTGTAGGCGTCGGACAGTCCGAAACTGAGGTCAGAAACATGGTGGACTTCTTCCTGCTGCTTTTATTGGCCGGTGCCGGCGATGAGTTGCAAGGGATCAAGAAGGGCATCATGGAAATGGCAGATGGCGTAGTGATTCATAAGGCTGACAAAGACAACCTGGGCGCCGCCAGGCAGGCACTCGCCGATACGAGGCAGGCTTTGCATTTACAGGCTCCGGCCGAATCGGGATGGACACCTCAGGTGCTGCTGGCGTCTTCGTTGGAGCAGTCCGGTATCCGTGAAATCATATCCATGATCGATGCCTATGCGACAGCCATGAAAGCTTCTGGATATTGGGATGGACAGCGCGCGCGACAACGCCAATGCTGGCTCGATGATAGTATCCAGCAACATTTCATGGAATGGATCAGCCACCCTTCGTTGAGGGACAAGAAGAAACAACTTCAGCAGGCGGTAGACGAGGGGTCACTGCTTCCGCCCGAAGCTGCACGCGAATTCTGGAAAGCGCTGATGCAGGAACAGGGGAAATCCTAGTTGACCTTTTCTTTTTTAAAGCCGTAGGGGCAATGCCGGCAGCCGGATTGGCAACAATATCCCCGCTTCCGGTGATACGCTTCAGTAAATACCATGTATCCACCTTCCCAATAAAAATCAGGGGGTGAAGGAGATTCTGGCTTTTCTTTCTTTTCCGGCTTCTTCATAAAAAAAACCCCGTCCTGTGAGAACGGGGTTTTAGTTAATAGGGTTCAGGTAACTACACCTTGATTTCAACATCAACGCCACTGGGCAATTCCAGTTTCATCAGGGCATCAACCGTTTTGGCGCTGTTGGAATAAATATCCACCAGGCGCTTGAAGGTGCAGAGTTGAAACTGCTCACGTGATTTTTTGTTCACGTGGGGTGAGCGCAACACCGTAAAGATCTCCTTCTCCGTCGGGAGCGGAATAGGTCCGCTTACAACGGCACCGGTTGCTTTCACCGCGCGCACGATCTTCTCAGAAGATTTGTCGACCAAATTGTGATCGTACGACTTGAGCTTGATTCTGATTTTCTGGTTCATACCTTTTGTTATTTGGCAGCGCCTTTTACCTCTTCAATTACTTTTTCAGCCAGGTTACGCGGTACGGGTGCATAGTGAGAGAACGTCAGGGATGCCGAAGCACGTCCTGAGGTAATCGTACGCAGGTCGGTAACATAGCCGAACAATTCCGACAGGGGAACATCAGCCTTGATGACCTGGGCACCACCACGGGTGTCCATACCTTTCATGATACCACGGCGGCGGTTCAGGTCGCCGGTTACTGAGCCGGTGTATTCATCCGGAGAAATTACTTCCACGCCCATGATAGGCTCCAGCAGTTGCGGTGCACACTTGCGGGCAGCTTCTTTGAAACCGATGCGGGCGGCCAATTCGAAAGAGAGTGAGTCAGAGTCCACATCGTGGTACGAACCGTGGAACAAACGCACTTTCATCGAGTCGATGGGATAACCAGCCAACGGTCCATTAACCATCGCTGATTCAAAACCTTTCTGTACAGCCGGGATGAATTCGCGGGGGATAACACCGCCCACGATAGCATTTTCAAACTCCAGTCCGGGCTTATCTTCAGGACCAAGTTCGCGGGGTCCGATCTCGAATACGATATCGGCAAACTTACCACGACCACCAGTCTGCTTCTTGTACACTTCCTTATGTTCAACCGACTTGGTGAGTGATTCTTTGTAGGCTACCTGGGGAGCACCCTGGTTGATCTCTACTTTAAACTCACGACGCAAGCGGTCGATAATGATTTCCAGGTGCAATTCACCCATACCGCGGAGGATTACCTGACCCGTTTCGTGGTCCGTATTTACACGGAGGGTAGGATCTTCTTCCACCAGTTTGGCAATGGCCATACCCAGTTTGTCTGAGTCAGCTTGCTTCTTGGGCTCGATGGCATAACCGATTACAGGCTCAGGGAACACCATAGACTCGAGGATCACCTTGCGCTTTTCGTCGCAGAGGGTATCACCAGTCTTAATGTCTTTGAAACCAACCACGGCACCGATATCACCTACCATGAGGCGATCGATCTGGTTTTGTTTATTGGCGTGCATCTGGAATACGCGTGAAATGCGCTCCTTCTGCTGTGAACGGCTGTTATAAACGTAGGAACCTGACTCCAACACGCCAGAATAGGCGCGGATGAAGCACAGACGGCCTACGAAGGGGTCGGTAGCAATCTTGAATGCGAGGGCCACGAAAGGCTCCTTCTCATTCGGCTTGATCTGAACCTCTGCATCGGTGTCCGGATCTGTACCGATGATGGTGTCCTTATCGAGGGGTGAAGGAAGAAGTTCCATCACGTAGTCGAGCATGGTCTGTACGCCTTTGTTCTTAAAAGACGATCCGCAGACCATAGGAACGATCTTCATGCTGATGGTCGCTTCGCGGAGGGCCTTGAGGATCTCGGCCTCGGTGATCGAGCTCGGATCTACGAAGTACTTCTCAATAAGTGTTTCATCCACCTCAGCAACCGCCTCCAGGAGTTTCTCCCGGTATTCTTTAGCTTCCTCGAGCATGTTGTCGGGGATCGGAACTTCCGAGAAGGTCATGCCCTTATCGTTTTCGTTCCAGATAATGCCGCGGAAACCAACGAGGTCTACCACGCCTTTAAAACCATCCTCTTCACCGATGGGAAGCTGGAGGGCCACGGCGCGGCTGCCGAGTTTTTCTTTTACCTGCTTGCATACACCGAGGAAATCGGCGCCGGAGCGGTCCATTTTATTTACGAAGCCAATGCGAGCAACTTTGTAATTGTCAGCCAGGCGCCAGTTCGTTTCCGACTGGGGCTCAACACCGTCAACAGCGCTGAAGAGGAACACGAGACCATCCAATACACGGAGGGAGCGGTTCACCTCAACGGTGAAGTCCACGTGACCGGGGGTATCGATGATGTTTACGTGATAGTCGTTTGACTTATATTTCCAGTAAACCGTGGTGGCGGCAGACGTGATGGTGATACCACGTTCCTGCTCTTGTTCCATCCAGTCCATGGTAGCTGCACCATCGTGCACCTCGCCAATTTTGTGGTTTACCCCGGCGTAGTAGAGAATGCGCTCGGTGGTGGTTGTCTTACCCGCATCGATGTGAGCGGCAATACCAATATTTCGTGTATAGGTTAGATCGCGTGCCATTCGTTATCAGAATCTGAAATGTGAGAAGGCCTTGTTTGCCTCGGCCATGCGATGGGTGTCATCTTTTTTCTTGATGGCGGCACCTTCGCCTTTGGACGCTGCGAGAATCTCAGCGGCCAGTTTGTCCATCATCGTTTTCTCGCCGCGGGCGCGGGAGTAGTCAATGAGCCATTTGATGGACAAGTTGATTTTGCGCTCAGGGCGGATTTCCACCGGCACCTGGAACGTTGCACCTCCCACACGACGGCTTTTTACTTCAACCGCAGGCATCAGGTTGTTCATAGCGCGTTTCCAAACTTCCAATCCGGGTTCACCAGATTTCTTTTCTACAATACCGATGGCATCGTAGAAGATGTTGTAGGCCACGCTCTTTTTGCCTTGCTCCATCATGTAGTTCACGAACTTCGTTACGAGTGTATCGTTGAACTTCGGATCAGGCAGAAGGTATCTCTTCTTGGGTTTCGCTTTTCTCATGACTAGATGAAATTATTTTTTGGCGCCTTTAGCTGCAGGGGCTCCCTTACCGGCAGGAGCAGCTGCCCCGGCCTTAGGTTTCTTGGCACCGTACTTGGAACGACTTTGTTGACGACCACCTACACCAGCGGTATCCAGCGCACCACGGATGATGTGGTAGCGTACACCGGGAAGATCCTTAACACGACCGCCGCGGATCAACACGATCGAGTGCTCTTGCAGGTTGTGACCTTCACCAGGAATATAGGCGTTAACCTCTTTGCCATTCGTCAAACGCACACGCGCCACCTTGCGGAGAGCGGAGTTCGGCTTCTTAGGCGTGGTAGTGTACACACGGGTGCAAACACCCCTGCGCTGTGGGCAGGAGTCTAAAGCAGGCGATTTTGACTTAAAAGTCAATTTGGTGCGCCCTTTCCGTACGAGTTGCTGAATGGTAGGCATTATGTTTCTCTTTTTGAACCGCTTTAAAAATTAGGACTGCAAAGGTATTTAAAAGAAAATAGGATGCAAAGGTTAGGTTTTAAAAGAGTTTTGACCCGTACCCGCTTGAAAATCAGCCTGTTTTGGGTCAGAATTTGGCCTAAAAACGCCCGTATTGAGCATCCGGACGCCTGAATAGGGCGTCTCCTACTCACCTTTGCGGAAGTCCTTGACGCTGCCTGGGGTCAAGGCACAATTGGAGAAGGTGACTTTATTACCCTCACCCCACGGAGATTGGGCACTGATACCCAGCCATAATTGGTCCGGATAATCATTCTTAAATACCCGCACCACCTGCCAGTTCGTATGGTCAGTGGAGTAATAAAAGCCGATTGATTTACCATCCGATGAAATCTTCAGGTCGATGGCTTCCTGGCTTATTATATCATGGTTATTGTCGTCCGAAGTACCGCGGGTGCGTACGGTTACTATCCGCTTATTGCCACGCTCGTCCTGCTCAAAGGCAAACTTCAGCCATTGCCCTTGGTCAACATACAGGTATATGGCGCCTGCATCGTAGGTGGTGGCAAAAACCGGCTGGATGGTCGCCGTCCACGTAAACGGTTGGCGGTTATTCAGGGGGGTAAGCAAGATGGGTGCATTGCCAAATTGAGCAGATTCGTCCGGCTCATTGAAGTAGTCCGACTTAGCCTGACTGGCAATCACCAATTGCTGGTCTCTCAGGGTCACCATTTTTTCTGCCCCGTTCAGGGCCCCAGAAAAAGTGACGTTTCCTGACTGGAATGAACATTCCACCGGAGCCGAGGACTGGCTGAATTCCGCATTTCCTCCACAACCTATGATCGTTACGGCTAGAATAATTATGGCTGGTAGCTTCATGCAGAGCACAATTTAATGAGTTTTTGCCTACCTCGTAAGCTACCGGATCACATCAATGGGCACGGCTACTGAAAAGAACACTCCACTTCTGCGCGCAAAAGAGGGCAGGTAATCGGAAACATATCCCATGTAGGTGGTGGTGAATTCCAGGTTTGACTTTGTATTGATCCGTACAATAGGCCAGGTGATGGCCATAGCAGCAGAAAGCGCTCCATCCGAATCTGCAAATACCTTGCGGTACCATACGTAACCACTGGCCCGCCAGCGGGGTTTGCTGTACTCTACCAACAACCGATGGGCCATTTTAGAACGGACGTTCCAGTCATAATACAACGTGGAGTTTTCAATGCGTAAGTCAGGACGCAGGCTCCAGTTGATCTGAAGGCCTGAGAAGTAATCCGAATCATTGTCTTTAAATCCATGGGTCTGATTGAATATGTACCCAAAGTGGGTTCGGATTTTCAGTTTGGGCGTTGGACGGAAAACGGCAAACAGCCCAGGCTGGAGGTAGTTGACCACGGCATGGGATTCTTTGAGGTCGAGCGACTGGAACAGAAAAAGACCCCACCGGCGCTTCTCCATAAATATGTTGAGGTCTGCTACCGGACTGGCTGGCAATATGGCCCCGCTGAATGGAAAGAATCCGGAACTATGGATCCGCGGATTTATGTTCAACACCGTTCTGATCGAATCACCGGCAGGATCGGCTTTTAGCAGGTGCGCATGACTACACAGGATAAGCAGGGTTAGTCCAACCCTACCAACCCATGTCGAAAAGGCCTGCCGGTATTTGCGTCGCTCGTTTATCAGATGAAAAGGTTTCCAATTCCACGGTCCAGTTGTTGTCATGTCGCTGCAGATTGATGTTGTTAATTTCTTTGTCCTCCATCGCATGAAGCACAAACCGGATCACTTCGATGTGATCTCCCTGAAAATGGAGTTCGGTGCCGGATTGCCTCTTATTCATGGAATTTGAAATTGTCATGTACAAAACAACCAGGAGATGGCCCAGAACCCAACCTGCTTCTTGCCATCCACGCTGTGTTGAACAAACTTAATTCCACGCACTGCCACCGTTATGGCAGCGTGAAAACCTTCAGAAAAAATATTTCACGGCCATAGACTATCCCAGTTTCCAGGTCTCAATGTGGTCATCAATGCTGATGTGGTCTGTCTTGCGGAAAGTCTCCCCGGTAAGTCGCAAACCATTGATTTGCCGAACGATAAAATCACGATATCCAGCCCGCAGCCAGCACCAGGCTATCAGGTGCCACTGGTTGGTGTAGTAGATAATTCCAATGGGCTCAATTTCCCGCCTGGTGCGTTGTCCCTTGAGATCCGTATAGTCGATCGCCAGAAGGATCGACCCGCTGATTGACTTTTGGATGTCCGCCAGGTACGCTGTGTTTGAAGGCAATACATCAGGCGAAGGCTGGAGCACACGGATTCGGCCCTGAAGGGTCTCCAACTTCTCCTGGTCTCGCAACTTGAGGACGGCCCTTACCTTTTCGACGGCTTCTGCAACCTGCGAGGTTACCGATTCATCGGCAAAGCGATAAGCCAGAGACGCCAGAAGCACCAAAGCATTGGCTTGATCCGGCGTAAAACTCACCGGTGGGAGAAAGTACCCATCCATAATGTAATATCCCTTATTGGGCGCAAAAGAAACGGGGATTCCGATCTCGCTGAGGGCGCGTACATCCCGATACACGGTTCTGGGACTGATCCCGAATCGTACACCAAGGTCTGCAGCTGAAACAAAGGAATGGGACTGTAGCATAGTCACCATTCCCATTAGTCGGTCGATGCGATTCATTTCCTGACTGGTAATTCCGGGTGAACGCAACAGCCTTCGGAACAGTTTCCAAAAGGACAGCAAGATTCCGTCTCTCGGTGCGTCGAGAGGAAGTACTCGTCAGTTTAGATGGCCTATCTGGCGGGCGGTTTGGAGGTTAAGCCTCGCCCATCGTCCCCCCGAAATTCATGGGGAATTTGGGATGGTCGTCTGTGCGTTTGATGGCACCAAAGGCTGATTCGTATTTCTCAATGTTATCTTTCAATGCAGCCAACAGGCGCTTGGCGTGCTCAGGTGTAATCACAATCCTCGACTTTACCTTGGCCTTGGGGACACCCGGCATTAACCGAATAAAATCGATTACAAATTCGCTGTTGGAGTGGGCGATCATGGCCAGGTTGGAATACACCCCTTCGGCAATCTCCTCGCTCAGCTCAATGTTGATTTGATTTTGAGGAACATGTTCTTTTTCGTCTGCCATAGTGGATTGGAAATAAAAATCCCCTGACTGTTTGCACGGCCAGGGGATCATTTGGTTTACGCTTGTAACTCTTTCTCTTTACGTGGAGCACTGCTGCTCGGCTCCATCATCTTCTCGTACTCTTCTTCAGAACCTACAATGAGGTCGTTGAAGGCACGTTGACCGGTACCGGCGGGAATCAGGTGGCCTACGATTACGTTCTCCTTCAAACCAGCCAGGTAGTCAGCCTTGCCACGGATGGCAGCTTCGCTCAACACCTTGGTGGTCTCCTGGAATGACGCAGCCGACAGCCAGCTTTCCGTCTTCAACGACGCCTGGGTAATACCCTGGAGGGTCGGACGGGACACGGCAGGCATGGCATCGCGAACCTCAACAATACGCTGGTCCTTGCGCTTCAGCGACGAGTTCTCATCGCGAAGGTCGCGGGCCGTAATGATCTGACCGGGCTTCAGTTTCTGTGAATCACCGGCATCCATCACCACTTTCTTGTCGAGGATCAGGTCGTTGACTTCCCGGAATTCCAGCTTGTCAACATATTCTCCCTGAAGGAAGCTGGTATCACCGCTGTCAATGACTTCAACCTTCTGCATCATCTGGCTTACGATAGCCTCGATATGCTTGTCGTTGATCTTCACACCTTGCAAGCGATAAACTTCCTGAATTTCATTCACGAGATATTCCTGGACAGCTGTCGGGCCCTTGATAGAGAGGATATCCGAAGGCGTGATTGCACCATCCGACAGCGGCTGGCCTGCTTTCACGAAGTCGTTGTCCTGCACCAGGATGTGTTTCGACAGCGGTACGAGGTAGCGCTTCTGCACCCCATCGCGGGATTCAATAAAGATCTCACGGTTACCGCGCTTGATACCTCCATAGGTTACCACACCGTCGATTTCACTTACCACGGCCGGGTTGGAAGGGTTACGGGCTTCAAACAATTCAGTAACGCGGGGCAGACCACCGGTAATGTCGCGTGACTTACCCACCGCACGAGGAATCTTCACCAATACATGACCAGCTTTGATTTGTTCACCCGCGTCAACCGCAAGGTGAGCACCCACCGGAATGTTATAGCTCTTCGTTTCGTTCTTGCCTTTCACCACGATAGCCGGGTTCTTGGTCTTATCGCGCGTTTCCGTAATCACTTTTTCACGGTGACCGGTCTGCTCGTCAGACTCTTCCTTATAGGTAATGCCTTCGATAATCGCTTCGTATTCGATTTCACCATCGAACTCGGAAAGGATTACAGCATTGTAAGGATCCCAGTTACACAATTCATCGCCCTTCTCAACCTTCTGACCATCCTTCACAAAGAGGAATGATCCGTACGGTACGTTATTGGCAATCAACACACGGTTCTTATCTTTTTCGACGATGCGTACCTCGCCGGTACGGCCCATCACCACTTTCACCTTGTTGCCATCCTTGTCGGTGCTGTCGATGGTACGTACACCTTCGAACTCGATCGTACCCGTGAACTTGGCCCTGATGCTGGCTTCCGTTGCAATGTTGGATGCGGCACCACCCACGTGGAAGGTACGGAGGGTAAGCTGCGTACCGGGTTCACCGATAGACTGTGCAGCGATTACACCAACTGCTTCACCTGTTTGCACCATACGGCCTGTGGCCAGGTTACGGCCATAGCACTTGGTACATCCACCTACCCGCGATTCGCAGGTAAGGATAGAGCGGATTTCAACTTCTTCAATACTGGTCTCATCAATGCGCTTGGCAACCTCTTCGGTGATCTCCTGACCGGCAGGGCAAATCATCTCATCCGAAATAGGATCGAAGATGTCATGTACAGACACGCGACCGAGGATACGCTCAGACAATGGTTCAACGATGTCCTCATTGTCCTTGAGGGCCGTCACTTTCAAGCCGCGCAGGGTACCGCAATCTTCTTCGGTAATCACGAGGTCCTGGGCAACGTCCACGAGACGACGGGTCAAATAACCGGCATCCGCTGTTTTCAACGCTGTATCGGCCAAACCTTTACGTGCACCGTGCGTGGAGATAAAGTACTCCAACACGTCCAGACCTTCCTTAAAGTTAGAGAGGATCGGGTTTTCGATGATGGAACCCACAGAGCCAGCGAGGTTTTTCTGTGGCTTGGCCATCAGACCGCGCATACCGCCCAACTGACGAATCTGTTCGCGGGAACCACGGGCACCAGAGTGCATCATCATGTAGATCGAGTTGAAGCCGGCCTGATCTTCTTCCAACTGCTTCATCAGCGTGTTGGTCAAAAGCGTATTGGTCCGGGTCCAGATATCGATCACCTGATTGTAACGCTCGTTGTCGGTGATCAAACCCATCATGTAGTTGTTCCACACGCCGTCAACTTCTTTCTGAGCAGTGGCTACCAGTTTCTCCTTTTCAGCAGGAACCTTTACGTCGTTCAGACCGATGGAAAGACCACCGCGGTATGCCATCTGGAATCCGAGTTCTTTGATATCATCGAGGAACTTGGCAGCCTTGGCCTGACCGGCAATTTTATATACGTCGGCGATGATGGTCTGCAGCTTCTTCTTGGTGAGCAGCTCATCCATGTAGCCTACTTCTTCCGGAACCACTTCGTTGAAAAGCACGCGACCTGTTACAGTCTCCATGGTCTTCGCAACGATCTGTCCGGTCTTCTTGTCTTTCGTTTTTACGCGCACCTTAATATGGGCATGCTTGGAAAGGCGACCTTCGTTATATGCGATAATCACTTCTTCCGGAGAGTAGTACAATTTGCCTTCGCCCTTCTCTCCTTTTCTGCCTTTCGTCAGGTAGTAAAGACCCAACACCATGTCCTGTGACGGTACCGTGATCGGCGCGCCATTGGACGGGTTAAGGATGTTGTGCGAAGAAAGCATCAGCATGGAAGCTTCAACGATAGCTTCCTGACCCAGCGGAACGTGAACGGCCATCTGGTCACCGTCGAAGTCAGCGTTAAACGCTGTACAAACGAGGGGGTGCAATTGGATAGCTTTTCCTTCAATCAATTTAGGCTGGAACGCCTGGATACCGAGACGGTGCAGTGTTGGGGCACGGTTGAGGAGCACGGGGTGTCCTTTCAACACGTTTTCCAAAATATCCCATACCACAGGATCCTTGCGATCAACGATCTTCTTGGCTGACTTCACCGTCTTCACAATACCGCGCTCAATGAGCTTGCGGATAATGAATGGCTTGAACAACTCGGCTGCCATGTCTTTGGGCAGACCGCACTCGTGCAATTTCAATTCGGGGCCCACCACAATAACCGAACGGCCAGAGTAGTCCACGCGCTTACCGAGCAAGTTCTGACGGAACCGTCCTTGCTTTCCTTTCAGCATATCGCTGAGTGACTTCAGGGCACGGTTTCCTTCGGAGCGAACGGCGTTTACTTTACGGGAGTTGTCGAACAAAGAGTCAACAGCTTCCTGCAACATACGCTTCTCGTTGCGGAGAATTACTTCCGGAGCCTTGATGTCAATCAAGCGCTTGAGGCGGTTGTTGCGGATAATGACACGACGATAAAGGTCATTCAGGTCGGAGGTAGCAAAACGGCCACCATCCAGCGGCACGAGGGGACGTAATTCGGGCGGGATCACCGGCACCATCTTGATGATCATCCACTGAGGCTTGTTCTCTACGCGTGTATTGGCTTCGCGGAAAGCTTCCACCACCTTCAGGCGCTTGAGGGCTTCTGCCTTGCGCTGTTGGGAAGTGTCGGTTGCAGCCTGGTGGCGCAGTTCATAAGAGAGCTCATCAAGCTTAACGCGGCTCAGGAGCATCTCCAGGGCGTCGGCGCCCATTTTAGCGATGAATTTCTTCGGATCGGTATCATCGAGCATCTGGTTCTCGCGTGGCAGCTTGTCCACGATATCGAGGTATTCTTCTTCGGTGAGGAAGTCGAGGCGGTTGATACCGTCTTCTTCTTTCATCCCTGGTTGAATTACCACATAACGCTCATAGTAAATGATCTGATCCAGCTTCTTGGTGGGGAGGCCCAACAGGTAGCCAATTTTATTGGGCAACGAACGGAAGTACCAGATGTGGGCCACCGGTGTTACCAGCTCGATATGGCCCATGCGCTCGCGGCGCACTTTCTTTTCGGTTACTTCTACGCCGCAACGGTCGCAGATAATGCCTTTGTAGCGGATACGCTTGTACTTGCCGCAATGACATTCCCAATCTTTCACGGGACCAAAGATTCGCTCGCAGAACAAACCGCCCATCTCCGGCTTATAGGTCCGGTAGTTGATGGTTTCAGGCTGCGTCACCTCACCGTGTGAGCTCTCCAGAATGGATTCGGGAGAGGCCAGGCTGATGGTGATTTTCGAGAAATCGTTGTTGATCTTTTTATTTTTTCTGAAAGACATATTTGAATGGGTTTAGGGTGAACCGGGGTCCACCCGTATCTTAATTTGTCCTTACTCTTGTTTTAGTCCATGGTGATTTCCAGGGCGAGACCACGCAATTCGTGCACGAGTACGTTGAACGACTCGGGAATATTCGGCTTGCGCATATTCTCTCCCTTAACAATCGACTCGTAGGCTTTGGCACGTCCAATCACGTCATCCGACTTGATGGTCAGGATTTCCTGAAGGATATGAGAAGCACCGAATGCTTCAATTGCCCACACTTCCATTTCACCAAACCGCTGACCACCGAACTGGGCTTTACCACCCAAAGGCTGCTGCGTGATGAGAGAGTATGGTCCGATCGAACGGGCGTGCATCTTATCGTCAACGAGGTGACCGAGTTTCAGCATGTACGCGATACCTACCGTTACCGGCTGATCGAACATCATTCCGGTGAGACCGTCATACAGGTACGTGCGGCCAAATTCCGGCAACCCGGCTTCTTTCAATTCGGCTGATACATCATCCAGGCTGGCACCGTCGAAGATTGGTGTAGCATACTTGCGTCCCAACTTCTTACCGGCCCATGCCAATACGGTTTCATAGATCTGACCCAGGTTCATACGGGAAGGCACACCGAGCGGGTTGAGACAGATGTCAACCGGGGTACCATCCTGCAGGAACGGCATATCTTCATCGCGAACGATACGCGCCACCACACCTTTGTTACCGTGACGACCGGCCATCTTATCGCCGACTTTCAGCTTGCGCTTCTTGGCGACGTACACTTTGGCCAACTGCACGATACCTGCAGGCAATTCATCGCCTACTTCCAGGGTGAAACGCTCACGCTTGAATTCACCTGCGATCACGTTGCGCTTGTTGAGGTAGTTCTTCACCAGCTCAGCTACCATTTCATTGGTGGCATCGTCTGTCGTCCATGACTCCAGACTTACGTCGGCAATCAGGTTTACTTCCTCGGGCACATTGTAATTGCTCTCATCGCGGTAGATGTTCTTATCCGGGAACAGGTTGCTTTCGATCACCTTGCCCGAGAACTTCACGCCTTTGGAGATCAGTTCATCACCAAACTTATGCTTCACGCCCTGGCTGGTTTTGCCAGTAAGGATGCCGTTCAGTTTCTTCACCATCTCTGCCCGGAGGTCAGCCAGTGATTTGCTGTAGCGGTTCTTCAGCGCATCGAGTTCTTTTTTCGATTTCGTGCGTACATCCTTGTCGCGCTTGGGACGGGAGAATAGTTTGGTTTCAATAACCACACCCTTAAGTGAGGGGGGTGCCTTCATGGAAGCATCCTTCACATCACCAGCCTTGTCACCGAAGATGGCCCGGAGGAGTTTCTCTTCAGGGGTAGGATCGGTTTCTCCTTTTGGAGTGATCTTACCGATGAGGATATCGCCTTCGCGCACTTCAGCACCTACACGGATGATACCATTCTCATCCAGGTGCTTCACGGCCTCTTCACTTACGTTCGGGATCTCCGAAGTCAGTTCTTCTTCGCCGCGCTTGGTGTCACGCACTTCAAGTTCAAATTCTTCTACGTGGATAGAGGTGTAAATATCATCCTGCACCACGCGCTCGCTGATAACGATAGCATCCTCGAAGTTGTATCCCTGCCAGGGCATGTAAGCCACGAGCAGGTTACGGCCGAGGGCCAGTTCACCATTTTCAGTAGCATAACCCTGGCACAATGGCTGGCCTTTCTCCACTTTCTGTCCTTTGCGAACGAGCGGGGTCAGGTTAATACACGTGTCCTGGTTGGTCCTTCTGAATTTGATCAGCTTATATGATTTGTACTCATCATCGAAGCGAACCAGTTGCTGGTCTTCGGTAACGTCGTACTTGATCACAATTTTCTTTGCATCTACATAATCCACCACCCCATTGGCTTCAGCCAGGATGAGGGCGCGTGAATCGAGTGCAATCCGTCCTTCGAGACCAGTACCTACGATCGGCGCTTCAGGGCGCATCAGCGGAACGGCCTGACGCTGCATGTTCGAACCCATGAGGGCGCGGTTAGCATCGTCGTGCTCAAGGAAAGGAATCAGGGAAGCAGCGATCGACACGATTTGGTTCGGTGCTACGTCCATGTATTTGATCTCGGTAGGTTCAACCACCGGGAAGTCACCTTCAAAGCGGGCCTTCACTTTCTCAGCCACGAATTCACCATTGGCCTTCAGGCGCGCATTGGCCTGGGCAATGTTGAAGGTATCTTCTTCTTCGGCCGTGAGGAAAATGATGTCGCGGGTCTTCACCTTGCCCCCTTCAACCTTGCGGTAAGGAGTTTCGATGAAGCCCATCTTATTCACTTTCGCATGTACACAAAGCGAAGAGATCAAACCGATGTTCGGACCTTCCGGAGTTTCGATAGTACACAGGCGACCGTAGTGCGTATAGTGTACGTCGCGAACCTCGAAGCCGGCGCGTTCACGGGAAAGACCACCGGGTCCGAGGGCCGACATACGCCGCTTGTGCGTAATCTCGGCCAACGGGTTGGTCTGATCCATGAATTGCGACAACTGGTTGGTTCCGAAGAACGAGTTGATCACCGAAGACAAGGTGCGTGCGTTGATCAGGTCAACGGGCTTGAAGTCTTCGTTATCACGCACGTTCATGCGTTCCTTGATCGTGCGGGCCATACGGGCGAGGCCCACCCCAAACTGGGTGTAGAGCTGCTCACCCACGGTACGTACGCGACGGTTGCTCAAGTGGTCAATGTCGTCCACCAGGGCCTTCGAGTTAACGAGACCGATCAGGTACTTCACGATGAGGATAATATCCTGGGTGGTGAGCACGCGCTGGTCAGCGCTGAGTTCGAGACCCAGTTTCTTATTAATTCTGTAGCGACCAACTTCACCGAGGTCATAACGCTTCTCGCTGAAGAACAGGCTTTGAATAATATCACGTGCCGTTTGTTCATCGGGAGCTTCCGTGTTGCGGAGCTGGCGATAGATCTGCTCCACAGCCTCTTTCTCAGAGTTGGAGTTGTCCTTGGCGAGTGTATTAAAGATGATGTGGTAATCTGTAACGTTTACGTCATCACGGTGCAGGATGATGGACTTCACGCCGCTTTCGACGATCACATCCACATCTTCGGCCGTGAGAACGTGGTCGCGCTCGAGCAACACTTCGTTGCGGTCGATGGACACAACTTCACCGGTATCTTCATCCACAAAGTCTTCCGTCCAGGTCTTGAGTACCCGGGCAGCAAGCTTGCGGTTTACCACCTTTTTCAGTGCGTTTTTGGTAGCCTCTACTTCTTCAGACAAGCCGAACAGGTCGAGGATGTCCTTATCCGTACCATAACCGATGGCGCGGAGCAGGGTGGTAACAGGGAATTTCTTTTTCCGGTCGATGTACGCATACATCACCGAGTTCACGTCCGTTGCGAATTCGATCCAGGAGCCTTTGAACGGGATAATGCGGGCCGAGTACAGCTTGGTTCCGTTGGTGTGTTTAGACATGGCGAAAAACACACCTGGTGACCGGTGCAACTGCGACACGATAACGCGTTCAGCACCATTGATGACGAAGGAACCTTTCTCCGTCATGTAGGGGATGTTACCGAGGAACACCTCCTGTTCAATGGTTTCAAAATCCTCGTTGTCCTCATCGTTACAAGTGAGGCGCAATTTGGCTTTGAGGGGTACGGAGAACGTGAGGCCGCGGTCGATGCACTCGTCAACGGAGTACTTCGGCGGGTCGATCGTATAGTCTACGAATTCCAGCACGAAATTTTCGCGGGAATCCGAGATCGGAAAGTTCTCTGCAAATACTTTGAAGAGACCCTCGTTCTGCCTTTTCTCGGCGGGGGTTTCAATCTGCAAAAAGTCCTTGAATGATTGGAGTTGCAGGTCGAGGAAATCAGGATATTCGATGATCTTTTCGATTCCCGAAAAGTCAATCCTGTTGTTAATGGTCTTCTTTGCCAAGGTACGTAGTATTTAAAGGATCCTGGACACGAACAATAGGTACAAATGCGGTAACCCCACCACCATCCCGACAAAAATCGGGATGGGGTTGGGGCCTACAGTCTTATTTTAAGACGGTACCCAGCGTCTTCAAAAAGTTATTTCAGCTCTACTTCGGCACCAGCCTCAGTGAGTTGCTTCTTGAGATTTTCTGCTTCGTCTTTAGGCAAGCCTTCCTTGATGGTTTTGGGAGCTCCGTCTACCATGTCTTTGGCTTCTTTCAAGCCGAGACCGGTCAATTCTTTCACGAGCTTCACGATCTGGAGTTTGTTGGCTCCGGCAGATTTCAATACCACGTCGAAATTGGTTTTTTCAGCGGCAGCAGCGCCACCACCACCACCAGCAGGACCTGCTACAGCAACTGCAGCAGCAGCCGGCTCGATGCCGTAAGTTTCTTTGAGGTATGATGCCAGTTCGGTTACTTCCTTAACAGAAAGTTCTACCAGTTGATCGCCAATTGCTTTGATGTCAGCCATGTTAGTAAGTGTTTAATTTTCGGTTCTACAATTATTTTGCTCTTTCTTCCAGGGTCTTCACGAGGCCAGCCACGGTTTGCTTGCTGCTCAACAAAGCAGACAAAACATTCTGGGCAGGAGACTGAAGCATGGAAATGATTTCGCCGATGATCTCGTTCTTCGACTTGAGGTCGCCGAGCATCTTCAGGCTTTCCTCACCGATGAAAATATCGGTTTGGATGGAAGCGGCTTTAAAGGCCGGCTTTCCTTCGTTTTTCTTGCGGTATTCCTGGATGGCCTTGGCAGGCGCGTTACCTGATTCTTTCGAAAAGATTACGCCTGAAAAGCCATGGAGTACCTTGTACAAAGACTCATAGTTACCACCTTGTTTTTCCAGCGCCTTGCGGATCAGGGTGTTTTTGTACACGCGGTACTCAACCCCTTTGTGGAAACAGATCCGACGGAATGCGTTGATCTGTTCTACCGTAAAGCCGGAAGCATCGGTAATGTAAAAATGATCGTGCTGGGAGAATTTCTCTGCCAACTCGTCAATGATTTGTCCTTTTTCTTCGCGGGTCATCGTTAATTAGTTTAGAGTCCCACAATTGAACTCCTGTCAATCATTACACCGGGACTCATCGTCGTCGAAAGGCAGATGCTTTGGAAATAGGTTCCTTTCGCAGAGGCCGGCTTTAGCTTCGCTACCATGTTAATAAGTTCAGCGGCATTTTCTTTGATTTTGTCCGCGCTGAAGGAAGCCTTACCAATGGAAGCGTGAATGATTCCTTGTTTGTCGATTTTAAAGTCCACCTTACCCGCCTTCACATCTTTCACAGCTTTACCAACTTCGAGGGTTACGGTTCCGGACTTCGGGTTGGGCATCAATCCACGGGGACCGAGCACCTTACCGAGTTTACCAACTTTTGCCATGACGGTGGGCGTACAGATGATCACGTCGATATCTGTCCAACCGCCTTCAATCTTTGTAACATAGTCATCCAGGCCAACATGCTCGGCGCCGGCGTCTTTGGCTTCCTGCATCTTATCGGGGGTGCAGAGTACCAATACGCGAACGGTTTTGCCGAGACCGTGTGGCAACGATACAACACCGCGCACCATTTGGTCTGATTTTTTAGGATCAACACCCAAACGGATGTCAACATCTACCGATGCATCAAACTTGGTGAAGGTAATTTCCTTAACCAGCTTGGAGGCGTCCTCGAGCGAATACTCCTTTTCGGCGGTGTATTTCGCCAGGACTGCTTTTCTGTTTTTTGAAATCCGTGCCATGTCTTATCTCAATTATTTGTCCCACGGAGCGGCACCACTTACGGTGACACCCATGCTGCGGGCCGTACCTGCAATCATTTTCATTGCCGACTCTACCTTAAAGGCGTTGAGGTCAGGCATTTTCAGTTCAGCAATTTTCTTGATCTGATCCCAGCTGATCGAACCTACTTTTGCGCGGTTCGGCTCTTTGGAGCCCTTCTGGATCTTAATGGCTTCCATGATCAACACGGCAGCCGGAGGGGTTTTGATGACGAAGTCAAATGACTTGTCATTATATATGGTGATGAGTACGGGTAACACCTGGCCGGGCTTATCCTGCGAGCGAGCATTGAACTGCTTGCAGAAGTCCATGATGTTCAAACCCTTGCTACCCAGGGCAGGACCAATAGGGGGGGCCGGGTTAGCCGCTCCGCCTTTTACCTGCAATTTCAAATAGCCTACAACTTCCTTTGCCATGATGCTATTACGCTTAGTCTAACTTTTCTACCTGCATGTAACTTAACTCCACCGGGGTGTTACGCCCGAAAATCTTCACCATCACATTCAACTTCTTCTTGTCTTCAAAAATCTCTTCTACTGCGCCGGTGAAGCCGCTGAACGGTCCGTCCATAACTTTGACGGATTCGCCGCGAATAAACGGACGCTCCAGTTTTTCGCCTACCTCATCCACCTCATCCACTTTGCCGAGGATGCGGTTCACTTCAGACTGGCGCAACGGCACCGGGTCTTTGGTAGCTCCGGAACCATTATTTCCCAGGAATCCGATGACGCCGGGGATGTTGGTGACGGTATGGTGCGCTTCCGGATGACCGAGGTCGGCCGAAATCAGCACATAACCGGGAAAGAAGTTCTTCTCACGCATCTTCTTCTTTCCGTTCCGCATTTCATACACCTTCTCTGAAGGAATCAATACCTGGGGTATCGATTCGGTGAGCTTCGAGCGGTCGATCTCGGTTTCCAGGTAGGACTTAACCTTTTTCTCCTGGCCGCTGATCACGCGTAGTACGTACCACTTTAATTCACCCATTACCTTCAGAATTAAAATTCCTGGTAAAAAAAGGCCAATGCGTTCTTAAAACCCAGATCGATCAGGCCGATCACCAATGCGAAAATCAGCGAGGCAACCAGCACCAGAATGGCACTGCCTTGCAGCTCACTAAACTTAGGCCAGGAGACCTTGTTGCGAACCTCGTCTATGGAGTCTAAGATGTACAGCTTAACCTTTTCCATCGTTTTTCTTCCTTTCGGATCGTTTTTATCAGCACGGGTGGAGAGACTCGAACTCCCAGCCAACGGTTTTGGAGACCGCTACTCTACCAATTGAGCTACACCCGTTTGGTCAATTCACCATCCTTTGCTGAGAGCCACCAAGGCCCTGTACCCTAAATCCAAAAGGACTGCAAAGGTAGAACAAAAGGGTACAAAACAAAAGCGTTTCCGGGAAAAATCCAGGAAACGCTTTGCATTGATTTACAGTTACTTAGCGGCCAATTGCGAAGCTTTTTGGCGCCAGGTTCCTCTAAAAATTAGTCAACGATTTCAGTCACCTGGCCAGAGCCCACGGTACGACCACCCTCGCGGATAGCGAAACGAAGACCTTTTTCCATGGCGATTTTGTTGATCAGCACCACCTCGATAGACACGTTGTCACCAGGCATAACCATCTCTACACCGGTAGGGAGCATGATTTCGCCCGTTACGTCGGTCGTACGGAAGAAGAACTGGGGACGGTATTTGTTGAAGAACGGGGTGTGACGACCACCTTCTTCTTTGCTCAATACGTACACCTCAGCCTTGAATTTGGCGTGGGGGGTAACGGTACCGGGCTTGCAAATAACCATACCACGGCAGATATCGGTCTTTTCAATACCGCGGAGGAGGAGACCTACGTTGTCACCAGCTTCACCGCGATCCAGGATCTTGCGGAACATTTCAACACCTGTGATGGTCGAAGTCAGGTTTTCTGCACCCATTCCGAGGATTTGTACAGAGTCACCAGTCTTGATCACACCACGCTCGATACGGCCCGTAGCTACGGTACCACGACCAGTGATGGAGAATACGTCTTCCACCGGCATGAGGAAGTCCTTGTCGATAGCGCGAACCGGGAGGGGGATGTACTCATCCACAGCCTTCATCAGTTCGTCAACTTTCTCAACCCACTTGGCTTCGCCATTGAGTGCACCGAGGGCAGAGCCACGGATCACCGGCATGCTGTCGCCAGGGAAGTTATAAGAAGTGAGCAACTCACGGATTTCCATTTCAACGAGGTCAAGCAACTCGGCGTCATCCACCAGGTCAACCTTGTTCATGAATACCACGAGGGCAGGTACACCTACCTGACGAGCCAACAGGATGTGCTCGCGGGTCTGGGGCATCGGACCATCGGTAGCAGCCACCACGAGGATAGCGCCGTCCATCTGGGCAGCACCCGTAACCATGTTCTTCACATAGTCAGCGTGACCAGGGCAGTCAACGTGCGCATAGTGACGTTTTTCGGTCTGGTACTCTACGTGTGAGGTGTTGATGGTGATACCGCGTTCCTTTTCTTCAGGGGCGTTATCGATAGATGAGAAGTCGCGAACGGAAGCCAGACCTTTCTTCGCCAACACCGTAGTGATAGCGGCAGTCAGGGTAGTCTTGCCGTGGTCAACGTGGCCGATTGTACCAACGTTAACGTGGGGTTTCGAACGATCGAATGTTTCCTTTGCCATATTTGAAAATCCCGGTTAAGTGTTTAAAAGTGTATAATTGATTAAAATACTTACAATTCAATGGCTTCTCCGACTGAGAAGCATACACCCCAAACATGTTAAGCCTTTCGAATAAGGGTTATTCGTTCGTGCCCCGCAGCACGTGCTGTGGAACAAGGAAATCCCGGATACCCTCATGATGGTCGCTACCCACCGGTAATCCGCAGAATTTCAGTTCATTATATCAAAAACGGTCGGGCCATATACCCCACCTGTCAAGTTCAACTACTACTGTCCAACCTCTACTTCAGAGCCGTTGATGAGGATTGAACTCACGACCTCTTCCTTACCAAGGAAGTGCTCTACCACTGAGCTACAACGGCCAATCACCTGTCCATTTGTCAACCTGACGTCAAGTCTCCAAATGCAGAGCGGGAAACGAGGTTCGAACTCGCGACCTATAGCTTGGAAGGCTATCGCTCTACCAACTGAGCTACTCCCGCATTGTTCGACGTAGCTTTCAAGCAAAGTCGAATACCTGCTCACCTTTGCTCTTCAACTACAGTGAGCTTGCTCACCTTTGCCCTACGGCTACAGTGAGCTTGCTCACCTCCGCCCTACGGGCTACGGTGAGCGCAGTGGGGGGAACAGGATTCGAACCTGTGAAGACATAAGTCAACAGATTTACAGTCTGTCCTCGTTGGCCGCTTGAGTATCCCCCCGGTTCCTTTTACCTTATTAATGTCAGAGAACGATCTGTTTTCGAAGCACCTTCAGGGCGTCCTTACGCCTCATTCCAAAAACAGGAGTGCAAAATTAATGGCTTTTTCGGTATAGACAAGCAGCCCGGAGAATTTAGACCCGAGGCCCGATGTGGGGCTTACTACCTGATTGTCACATGAATACAATATCCGCGACGACGTCCTGACCGAACTCTTTTTCGAACAATTGAAGCATGGCGGACTTGTGATAGCCCATATCGTGCTTGAGGGAAGGTGACTGCAACTCTACAAACAGCACCTTGTCGCGGACATAGACCTTTTTAGTCCGTTTGGCGATGGCGGGGCCCACAATGCGCTCCCAGGAGGCTACGACCGTTGCTTCCTCAAATTTGGGTTTGAGGTGCTGGGCCTTGAGCATTTCCTGAATAGCCTGGGAAATGTGCTGGGTGTGGTGGGGCTTGGGCATGAGCGAAGGTAGAGAATTTGAAAATGAGGGGGCTTGGGAAGTTTGAGATTTGGGGAGTGTGGGGATTTGAATATTTGAGGATGTGGTGAAAACAAGAATTTGAGAATTTGAGAATTTGAGGATTTGAGGATTTGAAAATGAATTCATGATAAGGAACAAACGCGTCTGGAGACGCACACGATAAGCAGAATTTGAAAATGAGGGGATTTGAGGAATTTGAGGATGCGGTGAAAACAAGAATTTGAGAATGTGGAGATTTGAAAATGAATTTCTGATAAGGAACACACGCGTCTGGAGAGGCGCGCGATATGCGTAGTGTTGCCCTATGGCCGAAGCATTTTGCCGGGGTCCTGACGAGAATCAAATATGTCTGTGATGATTACTGTATCATCCATCACCCGGTAAATAATTTTGTAGTTGCCTTCGATTAATCTCCGATGCGACAACCCAAGAGATGCAAGAAGTTCTTCTGGCTGACCCAAACCGGGATTGACGGCCAATTGTCCGGTCTTGGCAAGTATTCTGTCTCGAATTTCGATGATCTTATCCGCAGGGACTTCAGGTGACAGAAAATCAAGGCATTCCTGGAAGCTTTTTAAAGCTTGCTCCGTGAATCGCAGTTTCATTCAGGCTACCGCGCAGTGCGTCTGATCACCTCATCCTGATCCAATAAGCGACCAGCCTGAATGTCTTCTTCGGACAAAAGCGCACCCTCAACAACTCTTTCCTGATGTGACTGAGTTGTAAGCCGACCTGATAACATTCCTAGAATTTTTTGAAGCACTCCCTCGTCCGACTCATTTTCAAGCAAGCGCTTTATCTCGCCTTTAATGTCAGTTCTGGTCATGATTTTTGCGGGTGATGTCTCTTTTAAAGATAGCATATTTTGGCATTTGGAGATAAACAAGCCCTAAATACCAAAACAAACGAAACCCGGTCAATACGGATTTCCGGATGAACAGTTACACACGCGTCTGGAGACGCGCGCGATAGCGCGCGATAGTGAATAAAAGTCTCATTTGCTGGAGTTTAAACCAATTTCACCGCAGGGTGTTAATAAGATATGCGTCTCCTGAACACTATCCTCCTGGCCCTGGTGCTGGTGGTTAACTACCTCGCCAACGCACTGCCACTGTACGGTAAAACTACCGCTGAGCTTTCTGATGCCCTTCCCAATCTCTTTGTGCCGGCGGGCATCACGTTTGCCATCTGGGGAATTATCTACTTGCTCCTCATAGGTTACACGGTGTTGTCGTGGCGCAAACCAGCCGAAGGGCTGATCACTTCTCCTGCTCTTGCCCTGAGTCACTTGCTCAATATGGCCTGGATCAATACCTGGCACCTGCAGGCTGTTGATGCTTCATTAATAATCATGATTGGCCTGTTGATTTGTCTGAGCCTGGCCGCACAACAGACAGAAGGAAAATTCGCCCGACTTACTATTGGTGTCTATCTCGGTTGGATATGCATTGCTACCATCGCGAATGTTACTGCGGTTGGCGTTCATCACGGATGGAGCGGTGCACCGCTCACCGAAGTAAGTTGGACACAGGCGATCATACCCATTGGTGGTTTGATTGTCATTGCGGTGATGCACCGGACCCGTAATCTTTTTCTCAGCCTTTCCGTAATCTGGGCTTTTATCGGGATTGTCTTGAAGCGAAATGCAGATCACCCAGAGATTGTCATGGTAGCTTATGTCACGCTTGCAGTCGTGGCGAGGTATGTGATTTGGCAGGTGTTACAATCGCGGCGGGAGATTAGATAGTCTTACTGACTATCGTGCGCGTCGCCTGATGTGTGTGCTGACAATCTTTGACTTTTCGACAGACTATCGCGCGCGTCTCCTGACGCGAGTGCTCCAAATCTTTGACGTTTCGACATGATGTAAATGAAATTGAACTATTTCAACGCAACAAAGGATTCCGTCATGGATTTACTGATCCATTACACACGCGTCGAGAGACACCGCGATAACGCGATAACGGCAAATGGAATAGTAATTTCATTTTAGGGTGCCGGTACACACGCGTCGGGAGACGCGCGCGATAACGCGATGGTGCGATCTCGGATAGTGGAATAGTGATTTCATTTCAGATTCCCGGTACAATAGCGTCTGGAGACGCGCGCGATAGCAACAGTCGTGTCAGGAGACACGCGCGATAACATCTTATTCAATAAATTCAATTTCGAGGTAGCCCTTCCTTCCCGTATAGTCCCTGGCCGAACTATATAGATAGTGTGCCGGATCGCCCACGATTTCCTCGGCAACAGGGTTGTTATGAATATAATCCAACTTTTGTCTTGTGAATTTTGTCTTAGTTAGCAAGATGGGGTGATTACCATCCTGCCAAACCTTGTGGTTTCTTATCCTTATCAACTCCCCTCCTTCATCCTTAAATAATCTAATCATCCATTCTCGTCTGCTTTCCGAAATCCGGTCTATCTCTTCAATTATTTTGATTGAAGTAAACTTCTTGAAATCCCTAAGTATCCCCGGTAACGGTTCTCCCCGGGAACTTATGATCATGTGCAAATGGTTTGACATTAAACACCAGCCATGAATGACTAATCCTTTTTGTCTTTGGCAATGCCTTAAGGAACTAATTACAATCTGCTTCAACTCTGGTCTGGTAAATACATCAATCCACCCAACTACTGTTGATGTGGTAAAATACATGCCTAAAGGATCCGTAAACTTATAACGTTCCGACATGTTGCAAATAAATCGAAACTGCTTCAAGGAAGAGACGATTCCCTTACGGAATTCCTGATAAGTTACTGGTACACACGCGTCTGGAAACGTGCGCGATAACGCGATAAGAACTAATGGAATAATGATTTCAATTCGGGGTCCCGGTACACACGCGTCGGGAGACGCGCGCGATAGCGCGATAACGGCAAATGGAATAGTAATTTCATTTCAGGGTGCCGGTACACACGCGTCTGAAGACGCGCGCGATAGCGCGATAACGGCAAATGGAATAGTAATTTCATTTTAGGGTGCAGGTACACACGCGTCGGGAGACGCCGCGCGATAGCGCGATATCAACTAATGGAATAATAATTTCATTTCAGGGTTCTGGCACACTCGCGTCAGGAGACGCGCGCGATAGTGCGATAACGGCAAATGGAATAGTAATTTCATTTTAGGGTGCCGGTACACACGCGTCTGAAGACGCGCGCGATAGCGCGAGTGACTACGATAGCGGCTAATGGGATGATAATTTCATTTCAACGTCCCGGTACACACGCGTCTGAAGACGCGCGCGATAGCAACAGTCGTGTCAGGAGACGCGCGCGATAGTTCGGTTGCAGTCCAGGTACACTCGCGTCGGGAGACGCCGCACGATAGTGCAGAACATTAATTCCTTATCCACCGCCCCGGTGTTGCGCCGGTAAGCTGACCTTCGTCAATCACCAACTGACCACTGATGATCATGTTATCAATTCCTTCGGAGAGCTCTTTGGGCTGCAGGTATGTGGCCCGGTCGCGGATGCGCTGCTGATCGAATATGATCATGTCGGCCCAGGCTCCTTCTTTCAATCGACCGAGATCTGTTTGTCTAAGTTGATCAGCCGGCATCGACGTCATCTTCTTAACCGCCTCCTCCAGCGTTAGCACTTTGAGCTCCCGAACATAACGCGCGATGACTCTCGGAAAAGCCCCAAAACTCCTCGGATGTGGCCAGGCCTTTGATCCCTTTTCCACCAGATCACCGTCGGTTTCAATCATGGTGTAAGATGCGCGCAGGATGTCCACGACGTCATCTTCACTCATCTCATGGTAAATGGCCAGAAAACCTCCCTTGATTTCCAGATCTATGATTGCCTGCAAACCGCCCGCCATGGTATCCGGATACTGATGGGCTTTCATATAATCCAACAGGGTCTTGCCATTGTAGGTGGTGTCCGCACGCAACTGTGCGAATTGTATCCGACTGAAATCATCTCCGGTTTCATCCTGCATCAGAATGTTGGTCATATCCGAAAGCAGGCGAGCTCTCAGCGAGGTATCGCGTAACCGCAAGCGAAGAGCTTCCACACCACCATCAAGTGCCCAGGCAGGAAACAGTACATAGGAATATGTGTTCGCAGCTGTGTAAGGATAAGTGTCGATGGTAATATCAATACCGGCAGACCTGGCTGAATCGACCACCGCCAGTGCTTGTTTGGCCTTACCGAATTGCGCGACTCCCGCCGCTTTGAAATGGTTGATCTGTGCACGCACTCCACTCTTCGCCGCAATCGTTATGGTTTCTCTCACAGCCTGAAGCAGGCCGCTTCCTTCGTTGCGCATGTGGGTGACGTAGTATCCGCTATACTCACCAGCAGCCTTGGACAATGCCGTGATCTCGTCGGTTGAAGCATACAGCCCGGGAATGTAAATCAGGCCTGACGACAATCCCATAGCTCCCTGTTTCATCGACGCGCGCACCAGATTCTTCATGGAATCCAATTCCGCCGGCGATGCAGGTTTGTTACCGAGACCGATCACTTGCTTGCGGGTCCAGTTGAGTCCGGCGAAGAACACGACGTTGGGCGCCACCTTCAGTGACTGGGCATACTGATCGATGGGATATGGCTGGTCACCGGAATGCAGACTCGCGCAAATGGTTGTAATACCCTGGCGCAAAAAGTTCTCCGGTTGGGGAAACTTGTGAATGGTGGTCTGTATATGGGCGTGCGAATCAATAAACCCCGGAGATACCACACGACCAGCTGCATCAATTACTTTCGTCGCCTCTCCCTTTACTACCGGTTCGTGCGATAATAAAACAATCCTGCCATCATTAACTGCCAGCGAACCTTCAAATCCCGGATTTCCCAGTCCATCAACTATCCAGCCGTGATTGATGATCAGGTCGTAATGGGGCACTTCACAGGTCGTCAGAAAAACAACCAGGAGTAACAGTGTCAGGGTTTTGCGGATGAATGCCACCATAAGTTTATTTTTCTTTTCCTTGGCCAAACTTCTTCGAGGTTGCTGCTTTGATACAAGCGCCCGTTCTTCATTACCATCAATGTTGTTCTTGCAAAGCGTATATCGATCAGCGGATCTTTCTCCAGGATGACGAGGTCTGCCAACTTACCGGGAGTAAGGCTGCCAAGGTCCTGGTCCAGACCGAGTGCATAGGCGCCTTCTGAAGTTGCCATGCGAAGGATATCGTGTTGTGGCACTCCGGCATCCTGAAGCAGCTTCATCTCCCAATGGTTCGACATGCCTTGCATTTCACCGTGGCCACCCAGTGCTGCATGCCCGCCCGCCTTGAGCACTGCTCCCGCCCCGGCGCCCGTTTCCCGGTAATTCATCTCTTCATCAGGAAACCAAAGAATGCGTTTTCCGGCTGTCTGAAAGACATCATCGGGAGAAAAGTAATTCACCCTGGGATCATCATACGGTCGTTCCTCGGCAAGTAACCGATAAATAGGTAACGCTGCACCAAAGGATACGAGTAGTGTGGGCGTGTACACCGTTTGGCTTTTCGCGAAAAGCTGAATCAGGTCGTCATACACGGGAGCCGTTGACAGCGTATGCTCATTGCCGGCAGCCCCATCGAGAAAGTGTGTGATTACTTCCTTGGCGTCACCACCCGCCTCCATGGTGGGCATCATGTTAAATTCACGGCAAGCCTGAATAAACCATTGACGCTGCTGGCGCGTTCCCGGCAAATACAATTTGATAAAGCGGTTGTTGTAGTTTTTGTGATACGTCCCCACCAGCCATCGCGCCTCGTCCAGGGATTGAATGTTGTTGATCTCCAGGAAGCTCGGTCCGGTCGTGAATACCCTGGGACCAATCATGTCACCCGCATCAATGGCATCCGCATACGCCAGCATATCCGGACCGTTTTGAGGATCCCGCAGTGCCGTGATACCGAAAGACAAGTTGGCCAGCAAGGCTGGATTATAAGCGTCAATCAGTTCGGACCTCACCGCAGCATGGGCATGCATATCAATGAAGCCAGGCACAATCACCTTTCCGGTCATGTCCATGGTTACAGTACCCGCAGGCGTTGCCAACGTTCCGCTTACGCCGATCGCCTTTATCCGATTCCCTTCGATCAGTACATCTCCCGGATCAATGATTTCCTTGCCCTGCATGGTGATCAGGCGGGCGTTGCGCAACAACAAATGACCTTCCGGTTTGTCAACCGGCTTCTCCAGGTTCAATTGAATGCTTTTCGCCTGACCCTCTCCTTCCTTCCAATACAGGGTTGCCCCTTCTATCCAACCCAGTTGATTGCCGGAAGGAGAGAAAGTTATGCTGCGTGGCATCCTATCAGATAACAACGACCCGGGTGGTGGGTTGGCAGTTTGGAACGAGGGAGTTGCTCCATTGAGTTGGTACAATCGTTCATTACAGACTATGGCAATTCGCGACCCCGGCTTATTCGACAGCACTTTTTGGAATTGAGGAATAGGAGTCGGCGGTCCGGACCGCTCCACCTTCAACTGCACCTTGCGGTCCTTCCCTTCTTTGTTTACTGAGACGAGTCCCTCGGGAGCACTTAAGTACCATCGTCCATCAGAAGAAGCATGTGGCAATCTCGCACCATTGGCCCTGCCCCAGGAGGTCGTGGTAGTTGATGCTATATCAATGTGGATGATCTCCGTCTCCGGTGCCCGCATCATTTCGAGAAATGGTCCCTGTGCGATAGCGCGTGCAGGACCAAGGGGTGTATACAATGCAACAATCTCCTTGTCGTCGGCAGACCAGGCGGGGTCCAAATACATTCCGGGTTTGGTGGTTAGTTGAATGGCAGGCCCCTTACCTGCAGCATCTATTTTCCACACATGGCCACCTTCCGGACCCCAGGTGACATAGGCGATATATTTATTGTCGTGCGACCAGGCAGGCATGAACTCTCCGGTGGCTGACGCTTGATTCAACTTTCGCATTTTTCCATTGCGAAGGTCGATCAGGTGAATAGACGACCAGACCGACACCGCTGCCAGTCCCTTATCCGAAAGTGCGAGGTGTTGATAGATGCGAGGTGCGACGGTGGCGTTATTCAGTCGGGTAGGCACATGAATGGCGGGCGGCAAGTCCATTTCAACACGCGCCGTGAATGGAATAACCTCATCCTTGCCAGTGGCTATTTCCAGTCGATGCAATTTGCCCTGATAGGCGGCAATCACATACCGGCTATCCGGGGTGAAGTCGAAATTCGGCAGCACATCCCTTGAAGCCCTGGCCTCGAGTTCGCTGCGTTGTGCCTGGGGCTTAAGCCATTTCTCTTCGCCGGTACTCAAGTCACGCAATCGAAAGCCGGCAAGTCCGCGGTTCTCGGCGCCGTACACCAGCCACTTGCCATCCGGCGATACCATGGCCTTCATGGGGTTAGCACCATCCAGGCTTAAGCGTTCTTCGGTGTGGGTTGCTACCTGGTGACGCACCACCTGGCTGGAAGCACCTTGTCTCACGCCGTAGGCACGGGGCCGGACCAGTGTATACAAAATATGATTACCGTCGCCAGACACTTGAGAGATATAGGGTCCCGGAGCGCATGATGAAACCAGATAAGACTGAGGGCCTGCCGTATTAGACACCACGCGCTGTCCAACTCCTGTTGTGGCGTCATATGCTAACAACTCCGCCTCCCCTTTGGTAAGGCCAGCACCGCGCATACCTTGGCCGTCCGTTTGGGTTACATAGACGTGTTTGCCATCGCCGGACCATTCCGGGGACATGAGAAAGGGATGGGTCAGCTTCGTGATTTGGTGCGGGTTCGTTCCATCCGCATTCATGACCCATATGTTTTCAGAACCTGACTCATCGCTGATGAATGCAATTTGATTGCCATCGGGAGAATATCTGGGTTGAGATTGAAATGCCCTTCCTGCTGCCAGTCTCCTGGCTTCACCCCCTTCGATGGGGATTACATACAGATCGCCGACCAGTTCAAATACAATTTGTTTTCCATTGGGCGATACATCGAGTGAAATCCAGGTGCCTTCGGAAACCGTATAGTCGAGGTGGGTTGGGGTGGGTTGGCCAAAGGAACCAGCAAAGGCCAATGAGAAGATTATCAGGCAGACGTATTTCATGGGGTTTCTGAGTGTCATGGCACTGGCTGAATATTTCCGAAGATAATAAAATCATCGGCTACTGCGACTCTATCGCGCGCGTCTCCTGACGCGAGTGCAACGAATTTCCGACGTTCTATTCATTTATTCAAAATGAAACGTCTTACAGAAATTGTTATGAAAGATAACCAGTAAACAATCATTGAAACAGCACTTATCCATTGTGAAATGATAATGGTATCAATGATCCTCCAAGCCGATCCCTTATTAATGGTCAATTCCAATGCCACCTTGTTATCCATTTTTCCAGGCAAAAGATCTCCCAGAATAAAAATATGATCCTTCATATAAATAGCATCATCCATGATTGAATTGAGATTGATCAAGTTGATTGACAATATGACTCCAATGAGGAAGCCCATGGACAAGAATAAGTATTTATCTTTTTTCATAATCCTCTTAATTCCCAGTTTTAACCTTATCAAGTCTCCGTATCGCGCACGTCTCCTGACGCGAGTGTGGCCAATCTTCGACGTTAACCATGGCTATGACGCGACGTCTCCGATGCTGCCCATGCGAACTTATTGCGAAGCAAATGATGCCATCATTGTCAAGCACCACGTGCCGGTGAAGAACACCGGCACATACTTATTGCGGGCGCCTAGACGCGAATGTAACCAATCTTCGACTGGCCGGGTTTGTTCTAGTGAAAACTTGTTAGATCACAGATCCTGGCTTCGTGGATGATGCAATCAATGATGGGTCGGGGTTACATACCGCGACCAGCGGCTCACTTCTGCTTTTTCTTCATGAGAAACTCAAATCCCCTGCGCACGGTGAGGCGGTCGGTATAAATCATATCCTCACACTGATAACAGAATATCAACTTCAATGTGAAAAATTGACCAGTTTGAGCAAACAGCCACAACACCAAGCTAGTCTTCAATATCTATTGGTAGTCCAAAGCTAAAAAAAGAACAAAGCGATAGGTGTCAATATTGCCAAAAAAACCAAATACCCTCGTATCTCAGCTTCCATTTTGGTTTCCTTATTCCAGTGTTTTTTAAATTTTATATATGAATCCTTATACTTAGAAATATTTAGAAGTGTAAACCCAATAAAAATTATCAAGGTAGCCATGTAGGCCGCATTGCCAATATCATGTCGATTGCTCTGAGTTACGAAAATTCGAAGAATCAATATCATCAAACATTCGACTGTAAATGATTGAATCATAACAATGGCTAAGATTCCTGTGCCCCCGAATTTCCCATCTCTCTTATAGAATGTCTTCGTAACGCAATAATATATGTAATCAAAAAAGAATGGATATTTCTGCATGACTTAATAATCAGGATGATTGACCGAATAATTTAAACGTGTCTGTCAAAACTGAATCTTGTTTACACCTACTGTGGCGACTCAAAGTCTTTCACGATCCAAGAATTGCCGATCATTCGAAACACTTTCATCACCCTCCCCTCTCTTTTCACCACAGAGTCACCCGGCTGCAGATAGGAAGCCAGGCTTACCTCCCTGTTGTCTAAGATACGCCACCTTCCATTGACCAAAATAAATGGCACACCCCGGTGCCCTGGTCGAAGCTGGATGGAATCTATCTTTATAGCATAGGTAAGCTCCAGAAACTGATGCGTATGCCAACATTCAGTCACTTCTGCCACCAGGAATCCGCCAAGAAAAAGCGACAGAACAACCCACAATTGTATTCGTTTGAGATGCTTCATTCTCATCTAAAAACCTAGCCTGGTCATAAACATCAAAGGCGGATATTCCGCCCTTGTTTTAGTTCATCATAAGCAAACACTGCCAAGCCTGACAGAATACCAATCTTCTGCGATAGACATTACATTCTGGCAACTCAACAACTTCACTTTTCCTTCTCTTCCCTAACGCTTGCTGAAATTGAAATGGCAAAAGCATAAGCATTGGTGGAGCCGTCCGTAAGATTCACCGCAACGGCGTTCTTCCATACCTTGGCAATATGATTGTTGAAGTCGCCATCCCAACCTGTTACGTAAACATCCGTCCCGGAAACTACGATGGATGAGGCTGAGGCATCCTTTTGACCGTCGGACAAGTGGACGCTAGTCCCATTCACCCAGTACGTTGCGTAAATACTGCCTCCCACAAGTTCAGCGCCACAAGTATACACTCCACTGTTTGACACAAAAATAGACCTGGCGAATGAAAAGTCTGATTGGGTTAGAATAGTCCTTACACCGTTTTTCCAATATACAGCAACCAACTTGCCGTTGATGGACTCATAACCGCAGGCATACACATCCCCATTAAAGACCTTAAGATCCATCCCAAAGCTGTCAACCGTTGGATCCGCCGCCAATTGAACGACTTCCCCGTTTTTCCAATATTTTGCAACAAAGTGTGTTTGTCCACCGGCTGCGCTCTCCTCATGACCCACAACATACACATCGGTCCCCGAAATAACCAAACCCTTTACAAAGGCTGTGACTGAACCATCTGTCAATGAGGTGGGAATTCCATTTTTCCATACCTTAGCCGCATACCCCACTCCATTCCATTCGGACGCTGCGACATAAACATCCTTTCCGTTGACAACAATATAGCCACCATTGATGTCAGAAGTCATGCCATCGGTCAAACTCACAGCATGTCCGTTTTTCCAATACTTAAGCAGGTTGTTACCAACAGGTCCTACTTCCGAGCCCGCCACATATACATCCTGCCCTGAGAGAAAAATGCTTTCAGGAGACAAGCCTGCCTTTGACAACACAGTTTGCTTGCCATTCTTCCAGTATCCACCCCTGAGGTACTGACCGTTAGGACTCAACTCATAGCCAACAACATACACATCAGACTTGCTGATATTCTTATCAATACCAACTTCATGATCATCCACACAAGAAACCATCAAGAAGCACAGGCAAGCAATAATCATCCATACATTTTTCATAATTGTTTTGGTAGTTTGTTGATCTAAGATAATGATTCATGAATGAAATTAAAGAGCAGAAACTCCAATCATTTACCTAGAGTTCTTACTGCCTTCGTTCGTCAGATTGCATCAGACCAGCACAGGGTCTTTTTGGAAAACAATTCTCGCGTATACCTATAAAGTAGTAGGTGTTCGCACTTCTTTCTGCACGATCGGTTACTTAGACATCATTTATCCAAGGCTTAGCCAACGATTAGGAAAAGCTTAGCCAAAGCTTAACCAACCCTTAGTCAAGCCTTCACCCATGCTGCTAATCGGCTTCAATTTGTCTTCTGTCCGGTGGCTAAAGCATAGCGGACTTATTTTTAAGCGCTCGCAGACGGATATGTAAGACTTGGCTGGCAGATAGGTAGTTCCTCGCAGACGCGTAGGTAACTTCTCGCAGACTCATAGGTAAAATCTCGCAGAACGCTCGCAGACGCGTAGGTAAAACTTAGCTGACGGATCGCAGAACGACAGGTAAAATATGGTAAGTAGTAAGTGGCGGCAGAAGGTCTTCAGGGTTACCCGTCACACTCGCGTTATGAGATGCATACGATACTCTTTCACTTCAATGAGTACCATCTTCAAATTTTCAAATCACCAAATCTTCAAATTGCACGTTGCACCCGCGTCTGGAGACGCGCGCGATACTCTTTCACTTCCATGCGCACCATCTTCAAATATTCAAATCCCCAAATCTTCAAATTGCACGTTACACCCGCGTCAGGAGACGCGCGCGATACTCTTTCACTTCCATGCGCACCATCTTCAAATTTTCAAATCACCAAATCTTCAAATTTGTACGTTACACTCGCGTCTGGAGACGCGCGCGATAGTGATGCCTGCGATACTCTTTCACTTCAGTGCGCACCATCTTCAAATTTTCAAATCATCAAATCTTCAAATTTCCCTCACCTCATTCCCCTTCACCTCCATCATCTGTGCATCCACACCCGATCGCTTCAGCATCTCACGCGTGCGCTCGGGCCGGGCATCGGTGATGAAGATCTGTCGGAAGGCACCGTCCGCCACCAACTGCATCAACCGGTGAATGCGATCATCATCCAGTTTATCAAAAATATCATCGAGCAATATCAACGGCTTTGTATTTCGGTGCGTGGTGAGAAAATCAAATTCGGCCAATTTTAATCCGATGAGAAAAGACTTTTGCTGACCCTGCGACCCGTAACGTCTCAACTCATATCCGTTCAGGTTAAACTCAATCTCATCGCGATGAATCCCAATCGTGGTGCGCCCGAGGGCCAGGTCACGCGTCAGCCTGCTCTTCAGCTCTGACGCAAAATCGGTAGTACCCAACTCGGACGAATACACCAACTCAATCTCTTCACCTGCTCCGCCGGACAAGAACGCATATCGCTTCGCCAGCAAAGGCGCATATTCCCGGATAAAATTCTTTCGCCGGTTATAGATGAGATGACCCGTGCTTACCAGTTTCTCATCGTAGCTGTCAAGCAGGTCCTGGTCCACACTGCCTCGCTCAGCAAACATCTTCAGCGCACTGTTGCGTTGCCGCAGCTGCGCCTGATAGGTAATCAGATTTGATAAGTACTCACGATCGACCTGCGACAACAGGGTATCAAAGAACCGGCGCCGGATTTCTCCGCCCGTCCAGATCAACTCGATGTCATTGGGTGCCACCCACACCAATGGGTATTTGCCAATATGTTCCGAGAAGCGGGTGTACTCCGTGCTGTTCTCCGACATCTTCTTTTTGCCTTCGTAATAGCTACAGCCGACCTCCCATTTTTTCCCCTCTTTCTCGAACAGGCCACTCAGGCGAAAGCCCGACTCCCCATGCCGGACGGTGGCGGCATCGTCGGAGGGCGCACTGCCTTTGGTGAAACATAAATAATGTATAGCCTCAAGCAGGTTGGTTTTCCCGCTGCCATTCTTGCCCAGAAAGCAATGCAGGTTTCCCCGGAACTCCAGATGCCCCTCCGCGTAATTTTTGAAGTTGATCAAATGGAGTTTTTCGAGGCGCATGAGGGGCTAAGGGGGTTTGGACTGAGGCTTGTTGGGAATTGTGAATTTCAGGGCTATTTTCGCAGTCCGATTCAAAAGTAATGCATATGGCGACGACTGCCCAAGCTAAAACCAAAGGCCCCAAAGACAAGATGGAATTCTCCAAAGAGACCTACCTGCGCTGGTACGAAATGATGTACCTCATGCGCAAATTCGAAGATAAAGCCGGCCAGTTGTACGGTATGCAGAAGATCCGCGGCTTCTGTCACTTATATATAGGTCAGGAGGCTTGCGCGGCCGGTGCGATCACGGCCCTAACCAAGGATGACAAGTGGATCACAGCCTACCGCGACCACGCACACCCACTCGGATTGGGCACCGACCCGAAGGCCGTAATGGCTGAATTATATGGTAAAGAAACAGGTATCTCCAAAGGTAAAGGGGGTTCCATGCACATCTTTGACAAGGACAAGCATTTCTTCGGCGGACATGGTATCGTTGGAGGACAGATTCCACTCGGTGCCGGCATTGCCTTCGCCGAGAAATACCAGAAAACGAAGAATGTCTGCATATGCTATATGGGTGATGGCGCCGTTCGTCAGGGTGCTTTCCACGAGACCCTGAATCTGGCCATGCTCTGGAAACTCCCAGTCATTTTTGTGATTGAGAACAACGGCTACGCCATGGGTACTTCCGTGAAGCGTACCTCTAACGTGACCGAACTGTATACCCTGGGCGAAGGATATGATATTCCTTCAGAGCCAGTCGATGCCATGAGTGTGGAAGCCGTTCACATCGCAGTTGCCCGTGCTGCGGAACGCGCCCGCGCCGGAGAAGGCCCTACTTTGTTGGAATTCCGCACGTACCGTTACAAAGGTCACTCGATGTCCGACCCCCAGAAATACCGGACTAAAGAGGAAGTGGAAGAATACAAGCAGCGGGACCCGGTTGAAGTGGTGAAGCGCACCATCCTGGACAAGAAAATGGCTACCGAGCAGGAAATCGAAGTGATCGAAGCACGGGTACACAGCCAGGTAGACGAAAGCGTGAAGTTTGCGGAGGAGTCTGCCTTCCCTGACCCTTCGGAAGCTACCACCGACATCTATGCAGAGCCCAACTATCCATTCGTCAACGACTAACCCAACCTTGGCACCCAGGTTTGTTTAATGGGCCCGAATATTTAGTTTTGCAGCCCCATTCCGCGCTGGCGGAGGGCAATTACCGTCAGAAACATGGCAAAAAACGAAGAAAAGAAGGATATCCTCGAGAACCCCGAGGTACTGGCCGAGAAAGTAACAACTGCTGAGCACTGGCTCGAGGAGAACCCGAAGATCGTTTTCGGTGTATTGGGTCTGGTGGCCCTCCTGGTGGCCGGCTTCTACGGTTTCCGTTATTGGATTGGTACGCAGGACAAAGAAGCCCAGAAGGATATGTTTCAGGCCGTTCGGTATTTTGAAGCCGACAGCCTCAACCTGGCCCTTGAAGGCGATGGAAACAACCTCGGTTTCAAGCAGATCATCGACGAGTATTCGATGACCGATGCCGCCAACCTGGCAAACTTCTACGCTGGCGCCATTTGCCTGAAGCAGGGAAAATTTCAGTTAGCAATCTTCTATTTCGAAGATTTTAAGTCGGAAGATGCCATTGTGCAGGCCCGGGCTTACAGCCTGATGGGTGATGCGTACATGGAGCAAAAGAAATTTGAAGAGGCTGCCAACTTTTACAACAAGGCTGCCAACCACAAGCCGAATAAATATTTTACACCTGGCTATCTGATGAAGGCTGCCCTGGCGCACACTAAGTTGAACGAAACTGATAAAGCCATCAAAGCTTATCAGCGCATTATCGATGAGTACTTCGACAGCGCTGAGTACCAGAACGCGCGCAAATTCAAAGCACGTCTGGAGCCCAATTCCTGATCTCTTTTACTAAACGTATATTTGGGGCTGTATCAGCATGATTGATACAGCCCCATTTTTTATTTCAACCTATGTCTGGCATACTCACTTCTGTTCACGGCAAGAGTCCCATCTCACTCACCAAAAAGAAATTTGGTATTGTGGTCGCATCGTGGAATACTGACGTTACGGAGGCACTTTACCATGGTGCCCATGAAGCCCTGATTTCGTTGGGGGCAAAGAAAGACCATATCATCCGTAAAGATGTTCCGGGAAGCTTTGAGTTGCCCCTCGCGGCCCAATGGCTCGCCGAAGACAAGGACATTGACGCCGTGATCTGTCTGGGTTGTGTGATCCAGGGAGATACTCCCCACTTTGATTATATCTGCCAGGCGGTAGCCCAAGGCATCATGAAAGTAAACCTGTCCACCGGGAAGCCGGTGGCTTTTGGTGTACTCACCACCCTGAACAAAAAGCAGGCACTGGAACGCGCCGGCGGTAAACTGGGCAACAAAGGTGAAGAGGCTGCCGTTACGGTAGTTCAAATGCTCGCTCAACGACCATAGTCCACAGAGTCCCGACAGTTAGGATTTTCCCGAACATCAATACGGACTCCGCGTAAACCGCGCCACCCTAAGTACATCTTTCACGCTGCCAACTAATGCATAGTTGCCTGGCGGCAGTGCATCCAGGTGTATCACGAAGTCATGGCCATCATGGGTGAACTCTGTATTCCATATTCTGCCAGCCATATCGCATACGCTGATCACCTCATCCAGACCTGTGACCCGCATTGATTGTGTCGCGGGATTGGGATATAACGACACGGGAACTGAATCTTCAATGTCATTGATCACTAAAATAAATTCATGAGAGAATACACTGATACAGTTCCAAACGCTGGCTTGTACGGTGTAAACACCAGGTACATGCGTTGTCAGGATTGGTGCTGTAGCTCCTGCAATGGGTGTGCCCCTGAAATACCATTGATTGCCGGCAAGAGCACTGGAGGTGAGCACAAATTCCGGCGCATTATTGGTCTGCGCGGTTATTTTTGGCGGTGAAGGTTTAATGCAAAACGATCGGGTGATTGAAACCGCTGGCTTGAAATTGCTATCGCCTGGTTGCGAGAAGATGATGGTGGCAGGCCCTGCTTCAGTCAAATGAATCACGTTGTTGGGCAGAATCAACACATTATTAGTCACAGCCTTCATAACCACCTTAAGTTCAGAACTGGTCGTTGCAGGCACCGAAAAATCGGCATCGCCAACGGTTTTATCGGTGATGGGCGGCACCTGTAGTTGCTGCGATGCCTGTCCCACAACAATAGTAATTTCTACAGCTTCAGCGGGGGCGTAAAACTGATTGCCTGATTGGGTGTACCGAAGCGTGACAGATCCGGCTCCACGCACAAGAACCGAATCATGTCGAATGATGAGTCTCGAAGTGTCCAGGCTTGTGATAGAAACCGGCAATCCGGATGATGCGTTTGCTTCTATTCGAAATGGAAGATCCCCATACGTGGTCGGTGGAAACGACGGGGTTGCGATATATTGGGGTCGCGGCACAAACATAAACCTGGTCGTCACAGGCAAATGATCGGACGTGGTCGTGGTGTAGTTGGTCACATACTTGCGGGCATCTTCTGTCCGCACCGAACCACCCAGCAACCAGGGCAGTAAGTCCTTCGATACGATAACATGATCAATAAAACCCTTTGTGGCCGGATAGGAATAGCCGACCGTTGTTCGCGTGAGCGCGGCAAAATGCACGGTGTCGTCTATAAAGGGTTGATACGGTGACGCAGCACCGGGTGTTATGGATTTGGAAATCTCATCATTGAAGTCACCCAATAGAATCACCGACTGATTGGTAAAGTTTTGTGTGAGGGAATCATACAACACCGCTGCATCACACTTTCTCCGATCATGGTCGGTTTGAGCAGCCCCTGATTTTGCATGGATGTCAATGACTTGTATGGTTCGTTTTTCATTCATCCCTTTCACCCGCACCTTTGCCCGGAACGGCAACCGTCCCGACGACCAGAATGAACTGCTACTGCCGGGGTATCCCGGTAAGGAAGTTTTCCCCGCCAGAATATCGTCATACAAGTGCCTGAACATGGGCTGGGCCGCAATGAGTTCTACCGAGGTTGTATCATAGATAAAGCCGATCTGTTGGGGCGGAAAATTCGGGTCCGGTGGATCCGTGGAATGCGACCAGCGACTACTTATCATCGATTTGTACTGAGGTAACAATCGCATGAGTGTATCCCATGCTACCCGGTCTGATACCTCTTGCACAGCGATCAGGTCACTGCCCATCCTCCTGATCACCCGGGCAACATTCCTGACCTGTAAGGTGTCGTCTGTCGGTCCAAATTCCTGACCCGTTGCGCTTTTAACGTTCGTGCCAAAAAACTCCAGGTTAAAGGTGGACACATCCCAAGTTTCATCCATCAAACCGGAAGTGACGTGAACAGAACCAGTGACCAGGCCCGATCTAAAGATAATATCACCTTGAACTTCACCAGGCGCAGGCGACTTTCTTTTGATCCAAAGTCGCTGCCTGGCCGGCGATGGCGCAACTAACAATGAATCCTTGTAGGTAATTGAATCCAATGACAAGGCGAAATCACCTGGCGCCTTAATCGATATGGGATTGGTAATCCCAACGCTGAACCAAGTGAGCAATATCGGCTTTGGGCTATTCAATACAAAATTGTCCTCAATGAACTTTACATAAGCTGGTGTCAAATTATCCATGCGGATGCTATCGACCCGGCATGCTCTTGCACCAGCTGATGATGAGGTGTAGACGAATGCCAGCCGAATGGCTTTACCGGAATAGGCGCTTAGATCAACCAATGACCTGGTCCAGTCTGTCGATAAAGCGCTATTAATCGGGGTGGATGTTGCCGGCCCGACAAATGGGATATCTATCCAACCAGGCCCTCCGGGCTGTGCGTTAGTTGTACTTAGTCGCAAGGCAAGTGGATTTCCGGAAAATGAATACCTGGAATAAAAACTAAGCACAGCACGATCACCTACCTGCAACACCGGACTCAACAACCAATCTTCGTTGGCCACCGCCTTCCCATCGAAGCCATCTATAAGCGCCGCACCATCATTGTAAGCCCAATCCTGATCGCCAGTCAGGCTGATTCGGTCAAACGACCAGGTCAATTCAGGCCCATCGAAATTCTCGATATACCGATTACCGGTATTGAATTGGAATTGATTCACCGCTGTTACATTCCCGAAACGATCCTCGGCTATCCAATAAATAGTGTAGCTATTTCCAGGCGTTAATCCTTTGCACTTTATAACCATCCCTTCGTGAGCGACTGTTACCATCACAGCCGGTTCCGCTTGCAATTGAGAAACGCCTGGGGGCGGGTTATTAGCATCCAGGGTCATAAAATGAAAAGCACCGGGCTCATCAAACGAAACTGAATACAGCACCTGATCGGTATCTAGTTGATTGATTCGTGGAAATCCCTCGTCTATGATTGGAGCTTGTACATCGGGAGGATCCGGCGTGCGAAAGGCGATGCTGGTCAATGTTGACTGCAGGTTGTGATGCTTGTCTTCCGCCACGATGTACATTTTATATTCCGTGGCTCCACGAAGACCGACCAGGGAATGAATCATATTTTGTTGTGCAGTTGTAGTCAGGCTTCCTTGCTGGGTGACAGGCAGCACCATACCCAGTCCATTTTGTCCCAGGCGTACCTGCCCAACTGACGGCGGCACATCACTGGCAGCCAGAATTACATAATACAGGGTTCCATCTTCGTCGAGTGTTGCAGCGAGATCAGTGCTGGTGGGTTGGGTATTGGACAATACAGGACCGGCAAGAAATGCTGGTGCCGTTTTGTCGGCCGGAGTAAACGACAACTCCACATCATCGATGGCACTGGTGGGTCTGCTCCCGGTTCCCGCGGAAGCGGTCAAGGTTACTATGCGGATCCAGACATTGGCTGACTGATCATCCAGGACGTCGGCAAAATCTATCACCACATCCTGTGAGCCCCACGCGGCAGGACCCAGCGCCGTGGTGGGTGTAAGTGGCGTACCTGGCACCGTTGAGAAGACAACAGGATTTGATCCGATGCCATAGTCCACCTTCCAACTTACAGTACGGCCAGCTGTTGAGCCATCGAGTGCCTGCAGTTTGAATCGCAATACAAAATTCGCCCACCCGGTTGTATTGGATAGCTGAAGCACAAAGGCAGCACCGGGATCGCCAAATGTTCCGGTTTGCCGAAGTCCGAGGGCCCTGTTCAAAGATGCATTTTGCTCAGCGGTAATAGCCGTAGACTTGAGTCCGGTGGCTGATGCCACGTTTCTGAAGTTACCCGTAGCACTCGTCCAGGAAGTCGGGCCGGCATTATATGTAGCACTAATTCCAGGTGCCGTATTGGTAGCGCCCGTTCGGACTGACCAACCTGTTGGTAGCGCACCTGCATTGAAGTCCTGGACATAGGGCGACGCCGTGAGTGAGACCTGGGCCATAACAGGAAAGTACCCCAGCATCAATAGCAGGCAGAATAATAGCTTCATACTTGTCGGTCAGAAATAATTTGCGACCGGGGTAAAAGTAGAAGACCCTTGAACAACGAAACACCCTGAATTCCGGATGAAATGTTGTTACATAAAAAAGCCATCCGTTGGGTGCGGATGGCTTTGGTATTACTTGAAAGGAAAATTACATGTTCTTCACAATCTCTTTTCCGAAATCAGAACAGCTCAGCAGTGTAGCACCTTCCATCTGACGGTGGAAGTCGTACGTAACGCGCTTACCGGCGATGGCTTTCTCGAGACCTTTGTAGATCAGGTCCGCCACTTCCTGCCAGCCCATGTATTCAAACATCATAGCACCGGAGAGGATCACTGAGCCCGGGTTCACTTTATCCTGACCGGCATACTTTGGTGCAGTACCGTGGGTTGCTTCGAAGATCGCAAAGCCTGTGAGGTAGTTGATGTTACCACCTGGAGCGATGCCTATACCACCCACAATCGCTGCGAGAGCATCGGAGATATAGTCACCATTGAGGTTAAGGGTTGCCACGACGGAGTATTCATCAGGACGGAGCAGGATCTGCTGAAGGAATGCATCGGCGATAGAATCTTTTACGATGATTTCATGACCATCTTTCTTGATCACCTGCCAGGGTCCGCCCTGGTAGTCGGTAGCACCATATTCGCGCTTGGCCAGTTCATAGCCCCAATCGCGGAAGCCGCCTTCGGTGAACTTCATGATATTGCCTTTGTGAACGAGCGTAACATTGGGCTTCTTGTTCTTGATCGCGAAATCAAATGCAGCGCGCACCAGTCGCTCGGTTCCTTCTTTGGATACCGGCTTGATACCGATACCTGATGTTTCCGGAAAACGGATCTTTTTGAATGGCTTGGGGAAGTTCTCCTTGAACATGGCCATGAACTTCTTGTTGTCATCGGAGCCTTGCTGGAATTCAATACCGGCGTAGATGTCTTCTGTGTTTTCACGGAAAATGATCATGTCCGTTTTCTGGGGTTCTTTCACGGGTGAGGGTACACCTTTGAACCAACGCACCGGACGTACGCAGGCATACAGGTCAAGGTCCTGGCGCAGGGCCACGTTGAGCGAACGGATACCGCCACCCACCGGTGTGGTGAGGGGGCCTTTGATACCCACGAGGTATTCTTTGAATGCAGCGAGCGTTTCGTCCGGCATCCAGTTGCCGGTCTTGTTAAATGCCTTTTCTCCTGCGAGCACTTCTTTCCACTGAATCTTGCGCTTGCCTTTGTAGGCTTTCTCTACGGCCGCATCGAAGACCAATTGCGAGGCAGGCCAAATATCAACACCTGTTCCATCACCTTCGATAAAGGGGATAACCGGTGAATCAGGTACGTTTAGTTTTCCGTTGGTAATGGTGATTTTTTGTTCGCTCATGACTCAGGTATTTATAGGTTTAGCAGGAAAATTGCTGGTTTGTATAACGGGGCGAAAATTAGGAAAATAACCTCATAATGAAAGAAATTACGGCCTGATTGATGTCACAAAAACCACCCAATTTGATGAAATCTCTGATTTTGGTTTTTACCCTGCTGAATTCGGTGATGGCCGTGGCACAGGATGCTTGCCTGAGTGACGAGGAGTACTTACTGTACAACCTCATTACAGAATACCGGCAGACCAAAAAACTACCGAAGATACCCTACTCTGCCAAACTCACCCAGGTGGCGCAGGCACACACCCGGGATTTAGAAACAAATTACACCTATCATAAAGACACCATATGTAATCTGCACAGTTGGTCATCACAAGGCAACTGGTCGCCATGTTGCTATTCACCGGATCATAAGCAGGCCAATTGTATGTGGGCCAAGCCCAGGGAAATTGCAAACTATGCCGGCGACGGATATGAGATCGCATACATTGAATATCCACGAGCCTCTGCACAAAGCGCATTGGCAGGCTGGAAGAAAAGCACAGGCCACAATCAGGTGATTACCAATCAGGGCATCTGGACAAAAGAACAGTGGAAAGCCATTGGTATTGGAATTTCCGATCACTATGCCGTAGTGTGGTTCGGCAAAGAACCTGACAAGTCCACCATCAGGATTTGTGATTAACTACGAATGAAGGTACACGGTTGATTTCTTACCGAGGACCACGGTGACATGTTCATTCAATGTGGTGGATAAATCATATCCGGTGTAATTCGGTTGAATCGGAAAACGGTGGTTGCTGCGATTGACCAGTACGGCCACCTCAATCTTTTTCAATTCCATTTTGAGAAACGGCTTCAGGGCATAGATCAACGTACGACCGGTATTCAAGACATCATCAATAAGAACAATAGATTTTTTACGCAACTCTTCGGTTGTCGCATCGAGGGTTACCTCACTCTTCTCCGGCGTGTCTTTGTTCAATTTGACATTGACCACGTTCACGGCAAAGGGGGCTATCTCCTTCAATTCCTTACCCAACCATTCAGCCAGGGCATACCCCTGACCATCAATGCCCGCGAGCACCACTGCCTTTTCTGAGAAATTGCCCTCATAGATCTGATACGCCATGCGTCGTATCTTCTGCCTGACCTGCGGGTCGGTCAATACCTGGTTGCGCTCTTCGCTCATGGCTCCGGAATGGGTACGATCTTGGTGTCCTTGAAGGTGGACAGGATTACCATTGATTGCAGATTGTCCACTACCTCAATATTGGATACCTGTTCGAGCATCAGTTTCTGATATGACGGTATATCAGGTGCTACAATCTTCAGGATGAAATCAGCTTCACCGGTTAGGTGATGGCATTCCACAATTTCCGGGATTGCGGAAATGGCGGTGATGAACTTCGTGATATTCTCTTTGTTATGTCCCTTGAGGGAAGCCATCACGAAGGTGCTCACGCCCAGACCGACGCTGGCCGTGTCTACCACCGCGTGATAACTCTTGATAATGCCGGCGGTCTCCAGTTTTTTTACCCGCTCCAGGGTAGGTGCAGGCGACAGGCCAACCTCCTGGGCCAGTTGTGCATTGGTGATGTTGGAGTTACGCTGAAGCAACTCCAAAATCTTCCGGTCTATCGCATCCAGTTTGAGTTTCATCGAATGCCTGTTTGAATCCTAAAGGTACACAACGGAATCGGAATTACTGACGCATGAAGCGCATGGTCTTCGAGGCGTTTCCGGTCTGCACCTGCACATAATACAGGCCTGCGGTAAGAAATGCCAGATCCAGCACACCCTGATTGAGGCCTGGATGTGTGGCAGTCTGCCATTCAAATACCCGCGTGCCTTTGTCATCAAAGATCCGCACCACCGCCGTACCTGCCTGCTGCCCGATCCAATCTACCTGCAGTATACCTGCACTCGGGTTCGGATAGGGTTGGAAGAAATAATCACCCGAAGCCAGATTCACACACTTCCGGTTGTTGTCGGGTACAAGATCTTTTTCATGTTGAACTTCAGCACAGAGAAATGTGAAATCAAATGAGCCCGGCGCCACCGTGAATGACAGCGTACGTGTTGCCGAGGTGCCGGGGCTCAGGCCAATCGGCACGGTCTCATTCACTACCGCCTTGCCGCCCAGGTACAGCGCCACGGTGGCTGCATCGATCGGGATGTTGCTGTTGTTGAGAATCGTAACCTGACATTTCATATTCCCGGTAATCGGATCTGTCAGCAAAGAAAAATCCGTAAGATTCAAATCGATGGCAGGTACCAACACCACCATGGTTTTGCTCATTACCGACTGACATCCAAAATCATTGGTGGCGGTAAGTTCGGCTGCATACGTACCAAGGGCTGCAAAAGTGTACACGGGTGATGGACGTGTGCTTGACGCTGGCACTTTATCCAGAAACTTCCAGGCATAAGCTGTAGCTCCGGTGGACGAATTGGTAAACTGTACCGTCAGTGGCGCAGCACCCCGGTCGGGAGATGCAGTAAACGAGGCCACCGGTGAGGGATTGATGGTTATATTTTTGACCAGAGAGTAACTACATCCGGAAACATGAGTCGTTGTTAGCCTGGCCGCGTACGTGCCGCTAAGCGGAAATGCATAGGATACAGGATTTCCCGTAAGGGCATTGGTATCGACAAGCCAATTCCAGCCAGTGACCGGATCGCTGCCTTGCGTGATATCTGTGAAAATTGTTCCACTGGTGGTGCATGAGTTATCGATAGAAAAGTTTACGGTCGGCACTACGGGCACGGTGATGGTGCGGGTTTTCACGTTGCTGCAACCATTGGCTGAAGTGACAGTAAGGGTTGCCGTATAACTTCCCGATGTTGGAAAGGTGTAGGTGGGATTAGCAATAGAAAATGAACTGCTTGCAATCTGCCAGTTTCTGCTTTGTATGCCGCCCGTGGACAGATCTGTAAATTTTGTGGATTGATTGGTGCAGGCAGCAGTCAGCGTAAAATCCGCAGTTGGTGAAGGCGAAATGGTAATCACTTTGGTGGTGGTGGCCTGGCAACCGGCATCGGAAAATGCAGTCAATCCTATCGTGTAGTTGCCTGATGCAGCATAAACAAAAGACGGAGCGAACTGTGTGGAGGTTATCCCATTGCCCAGATCCCAACTCCAGGCTGACAGGTTGCTGTCTGTTAAAGGAGGAGTAGTGTTGGTAAAGGGAGTAGCGGTATTGTTACAAGAGAATGGAGGAAGTGCCGTGGTGAAGGATGGTTGTGGCAGAGAGAAAACCTTCAACGGTTTCGTCACAAAGTTCTGGCAACCGGCTGAGTTGCTGGCCGTGAGGGTAACGGAGTAGTTGGCCGCGTTTCCATAGGTATGCACGGGGTTAAGAGCGGTGGATGAACCGCCGTCGCCGAATGACCAGTTATACCCCTGGTCTGCACCTGTGGTGGTATTACTAAACGTCACACCCGTACCCTGGCAGGTATCATTGGTCGTAAAACTCACCGATGGTCCGATAGCAACCGTAGCGATGTTCTTTATTAATTCATTTTGACAGCCCGGCAAGGTTGCCTTGAGTCGCAATTCCTGCGCAGTGGCCGCGCTGAACCGGACGACATAATTTGATTGCGTGGAGACCAGCGTTCCATTAACTCTCCACTCCCACCCTGGTGAAGAGGCGGGATCTACATTGGAGGTATTGGTGAGCGGGTAATCCTGTTGAGTGCAGTAAATGGAGGGAACGGGTATGGTAAAATTGGCAACCGGAGGCGTGAAGATGGTGACAGGGGCCTGAAAGATATTCGTACAGGTATTGGACGCAGTCACTGTGAGTCGCGCTGTATAATTTCCCGCTGCATACGCATGATTGATTACTGCCCCTGACCCTGTGCCGCTGTCGCCAAAATCCCAACTATAAGTGGTGATGGGTCCGTTCGTAGCTGTACCGGTAAATGCAATGGCAACACCTGCACAGACTGTACCATCGGTGGTAAATGAAACACCGGGAGCTGTGAGGGCGGAGACGGTTACGGTATGTGAAGCAACCGAAGCAAGTCCGGCCGAACTTGCAATAAGTTCAATGTCCTTTGTTCCGCTGCTCGCATAGGTAATCAGCGGCGGTGTGATTGACTGGCTATTGTCGGTAGACGCATCGCAAGTGCTTTGAAATTTCATGAACTGTACGTTGTTGTCGGTGGCACTCACGCCCTCAATTACCGTAGCGCCGTTGATCCGAACCACATCGATACCATACAACACAGGCAAGGCTACCGGAGTAATGTCAGTTACGGCATCCGTTGATGCAAAGCTTTGCAGGTCCATGGCGATCACTCCCAGATTTAATTGCGATACAATGGCGGTGTACCGCGAGCCTTCACGCAAAATCTTCACTTTGCCCGGAGCAGCCAGTGTCGGCAGGGTATAAACATTCTCAACGACCGGTGCGCCCTGGATGTTTGTTCCAAAATTCAACCGATAGATGCTGTCATTGGTCTGGTCGGTTAACAATACAATCCAGTTTGACCCCACCTTGGCGACATCCAATCCGCGGGGGTTGCGTGTTGTAGCAATGTAACCTGTGTCGGCAATGTTTGCCGGGAGCGGGGTATTGTGAAAGGAGGTCAGGAAGTTAACGGTGGTGATCGAGCCACGGTCACCGGCACTCAATACCAACAGGTTGTTGCTTCCATCTGTTATGGCTTTCACCTCCATGTAACGGGTGGTGTACCCAAACTGTCCGAGGTCGGTGACCGTCGGAGCATTGTCCGGGGAACTTCCAAATTCCAGTTTCAGTACGCCTGTGGACGGGTCATAGGAACTGATGAATCCAAACCATTCATTGTTGGAATAAATCAAATCGATGCCCCAGGGCAAGAACAGTTTGCCGCCCAGATTACCCAGGTTGGTGATATCGGGAATATTTGCAGGACTGTTACCAAAATCTAGGCGGAACAATTGACTGTTGTTCCAACTGGTCACAAAGCCAAACCAGTTTCCATTCGCCTGAACCAGTTTGTAGGCAGAGCCATACTGAATGCCGGGCACCGAGGTAATCTGGGTGGTTTGCTGGTGGTGGTTAATGTCCTGGAGACAAAAGTCCCACGCTGCCGACGTGGTGTTTGTTGATTGGTTGGACATCACCAGCGATTCACCGGAGCAGGCAGTCGCCTTCACAGAAAAATTCGCTACAGGTGTCTGCGCACCGGCAGTCAAGGCCGCGCCTAAAAATAAAATAAGGAGATACTGCTTCAAATAATTGGATCTGTGATTGCTTCTATGCTCCCGATCCCTGCAAAGGTAACAGACCTGTGAGGTCACTCCAATTAACAGTGATATCGCCTTCCTTCAGGACCTTGCTGTGCGTCGGGGCAGCAAACACAACCTGGTACCGCAGGTCGAGGACAGCAGCCAGATCGCGGTACAATACATCCGGCGGTTGCCCGGCAGGAGCAGACATCTGGAGTTCGATGACCGTAGCTCCGGCGGGCAAAAAAATCATGTTTGACAGACCAGCGCCATGAATTGACATCAGACATGAAACGCCCTGCATGGCCGCAACTTGTTCTTCAAAACCCAGGCTTTCGCCATGGATCACTTCAAACCCTTCGTTTCTCAGCCAGACTAGTCCTTCCGCTTCGTTAGAGATTTTTCGTCGGGCCGCTTTACTCCGTGAAATGTATAAACGTGTATGTCCGGCAGGCGGCAGTTTACACCATTGAACATATCGACTGCGCATCTTCTGGAATATGGAGCGATCATATACGCCGGAATGAGGTGGATTTTGGGGGATGAGAATATTCTCAACCACCAGGTTCACACCTTCGGGTATCCAATAAATTGAACCCTTGAATAAAGGTTCAACGGATGGCCCAAGATGCCTGAAGTGATCTGGCAAAAGTAAAGTGCGGCCAGTTGTCTGATCGGCGACAGCCATCAACCGGGGCAGTGCCTCCGTGATCCAATGGTAGTATCCCGGGCACCAATGGTTATGGATAAGCAAATAGTTTCCCTGCAATTTTATCCGGGGTCGGAGCAACCACTGAAACAAAGCATAGCGCCAAAAGTGTTTTCGTTTTCCGGGATACTGGTGAATGGTATCATCCACCAGATGGAATTGTCTCCAGCCAATACCACTACGGGTAATAAAAAGGTTGGTATAAACGGTAACCTTCATACGCGGCTGAGGAGTTTTTCATAAGCCTTTACCAACAAGTCGCGATTGCGGTAGGTGTGCGCCAATTGTTGATTTCGCCCGGTCACCCGGGGATCCTTGAGTTGATCGCGAATCTTTTGCAGTGCTTTTTCCATTCCTTCCCGACTCCAGGTAATCACCGCACCGCACCCTTCACGGGAAATAATCTCAGCATCATCTCCCACTCCTTCCGTAAGCAATACCGGTAAACCGCAGGCCCAGTATTCACCTACTTTGATCGGACTCAGGTAGCGTTTGGACGGCGACGGCCGATAAGTGGCAAAAGCAAAATGGGCCAGCGACAGGTAGTCGGATATCTCATCGTGGCGTGCCTTGACAACCGCGAACTCATATTCTGCAAATCCAGCCCGAACCATCTTTACCCGGATCTCCTCGTGTGGATCGGTCGTAAGAATCAGTTGGAAGTAGTTTTCAATATTTGTTTTGGCCAAGGCAAAGAAGTCAAAGGCTTCCTGATCAAAATAGAGTCCTCCGAACTTTCCCGCATATACCCCTACTGTTTGGTCTGCCCGGATGTGAAGTCTTGCCATCAGCGAATCGTTTCTGGTTCGCCGAAATACCTGTGTATCTACGGTACACGGCACCACCACCATTTGATCATCCCGCACACCCCTTTCGAGCAACACCTTCGCATAGCCCTGAGAGACCGGCATCAGAAAATTATCCGCTGCACATTGCTGATGTTGAAAATAGCGGGCGAGACGATATCGAAGGTCCCACTTACTCCATACACCTGACTCCAGCATATAATCGTCATGGGGCTCGAACGATTCCGTAGCATGCCGGCACCCCAGAGAGCGGGCTACACGAAATCCTATGCCCCCTGCGAGAGAAGAACGACTAATGATTAATTGAATGCCTTCGCGCTTCACTACTTCCCTTACTGTCGGGGTGAACGAAAGGAAGTCACTGAACTTGTTTAACAACACCAATCCGAATTTTCTGGCATACAGCGGGACATGATCTTCAAGGGTTTCAATGGGTTGCCCCGAGCGCTCGATGGTAAACAGAATTACTTTTTCCACCCCAGGCATGGATCGCAAGAGCTGCACATGAGGCAATACTGTTGCCTGTGTGAGACCTTCATTCAGGCTCCAATAGCTGATAAATGCAATCTTCACGATGCCTAAAGTAGGATGAATGGACGCGTTTTCAAATCACCGACCGACAAGGCCGTGGAACAGCTGCGTCAGGCGCTGTGCATTGTGGCGGGCCGAATAAGTTTGTTGTATGCCCCGGATTTCGAAATAGGAAGAATGACCTGCCTTGTATTCCTGAAACGCCTTCCAAAAACCATTGACAATGCCCTCTTTGTCACTAAACTCAAAGCAATCACCAAGACTTCCCTGAACCACATCATGGGTGGTACTGTGCCGATTGGTGATGGCCATGATACGGCGCTGCACGATCATATACTCCAGTAGTTTGGAAGGAAAAAAAACGGCGTGATCAGCGTCGCTGATATTGGAATCAATATTCAACAAGACATCAGCCTCCTTTTGCAGGCGTACCACCTCATCATACGACACCACGCCACGATGCTGAATCCACGGCACCTGCACGGCATCAAACATTGCCTGGTTTGCACGGGTCATTTCGCCGGTGAAAATAAATTGAACCTTGTCGCCAACCTCCCCGGACCTTTGCCGATAAAATTCCTGAATGGCTTGGAGTAAAGGAAGTGGCGAACGTGCCGGACCAAATCCACCGGTATAAACAAACTTAAGTGTGGGATTGATCTGATGGGATACCGGTTGCACCAGGTTGTCATCATACACGTT
>JBGAMI010000073.1:0-12352 GCA_044223085.1 Cyclobacteriaceae bacterium | reverse complement strand
TCGCGAGCGAAGCGAAGCGATCTCTTGTTACCCCTCGCTGAAAACAACTGGTGAACTGGTTGTTGGTAACTCGATTTAGATTTCCAATCCTGGTTGTGCGCAATATTCAGTTTGGACTGTTAAATAAGGAGGTCGGAACACCAGCAACGGAACAGGACCGGATCGCTTCGCGGGGCTCGCGATGACGCGTAAAATTGAAGTTTGTTTGGTGTGGAGGATTGCTTCGCTCGCAATTTATAGCTTTGCCGCATGATCGCTCCTGAACAACTCAGAAAATACCTTCCTCAACTAAGCACGGAACTCATCGCCTTGTTCGCCCAGCATGGCACCATCGTCGACGTAGATCCGGCCACGGAAATTTTACAGGAAGGACAATCGGTCAAAGTAATTCCGCTGGTGCTGGAAGGGCTTATCAAAGTATTCAGTCGTAATGAAGAACGTGAACTTCTGCTCTACTACATTGAACCCAGCGAAAGTTGTGTTATGTCATTCCTGGCTGGGATCCGGAACAAGCCCAGTAAGATTTTTGCAAGCACGGAGGTGCCTACCAAAGTTCTCCTCCTCCCCTCTCAACTGGTCGCTCAATGGACGCATCAATATCCAGCCCTCAACACGTTATTCTACGACCTGTACAACACACGCTACACAGAACTCCTCGATACCCTTAATCAACTGATCTTCCAGAAACTCGACGGCCGGTTGTATGACTACCTGATTGAAAAGAGTCGACTGAGCCACAGCAACATACTCGACATCAGGCACCGCGAGATTGCGCTGGACCTGGGTACCTCACGTGAAGTAATCACCCGGGTTTTGAAAAAACTGGAGAAAGAAGGAAAACTCCGTCAGCTCGATCAGGGCATTGAGATCAGGCCGGACTCGCTTCGCCAGGCTCGCGATGACGCGTAAAGTTGAAGTTTGCCTGGTGTGGATGCGAGCGTAGCGAAGCATCCCTCTCAGCATCCATCGCCGCTTACGTTACGTCATCGCGAGCGAAGCGAAGCGATCCCAATAGCGCGATCATAGCGATCCTTTGTAGTCCTTGGCCGAAGCGAGGGGCAAATAATTCGTGGTGCCTGGGGCTTCCAGGGTGAAAATGGAAAATGGAAAATGTTAAATGATAAATGAAAAAGGTCGTGTAGGCGCCGTGCACCAACAAGAGAACGTCTGGATTTCTTCAGATCGCAGCGCTTTTTGCGTATTGATCGTCAACTAGTTACATCCCGTGGTGACCATAGTCACCAGCTTCGGCATGGGCATGGGCCTACATTTGAATCATCATTCAGCCCATGAAAACCAAGGTCCTCAAATTGCTCTTCGTTTGCGTTTTGTGCGTCAGTCTTGTTTTCGGTCTGGTGAAAATCATTGAAACATTTAACAACTAAATCTCACCTGTTATGAAAAAGAATGTAGGTAATGTTGATCGTGTGATCAGGCTGGTACTCGCCGTGGTGTTTGCAGCCCTCTATTTCACCGGCGTGGTCCCAGGAACCATCGGACTCGTCCTCGCAGTGCTCGCCGGCGTGTTTGCGCTAACCAGCCTGGTCAGCTTCTGCCCGTTGTATGCGTTGGTTGGTGTAAATACCTGTGATGTGAAGAAGGCGTAGGAATGCTGGAATGAGATAATTTGCTAATGAGCAGATGAGCGGATGCTCCGTAGCTCGTTAGCAAATTACTCCACTGTCTCAATAAGCTGGAGAAAGCTCCGTCAGCTCGGTCAGGGCATTGAGATCAGGCCGGATTTGCGAGCGGAGCGAAGCAAACCTCACAGCATCCATTATTACTACCGACGCCGTCATCGCGAGCGAAGCGAAGCGATCCCTTCATATCCTTGGCCGAAGCGAGGGGCACATAATTCGTGGTGCCTGGGACTTCCCGAGCGAGAATGTAAAATGGAAAATATTAAATGATTAATGTAAAAGGTGATGTAGCCGCCCTTCAGGCTGCCTTCTTCGGCAAATGCACCCGGAATACGGAGCCCTTACCATACGAAGATTCCACTTCAATCCTGCCTTGCAGTTTCAGCAACGTCTCCTGAACGATATACAGCCCCAGCCCTGTCCCCTGTGCATCGCGGTTGGCACGATAGAACATTTCGAAAATCCGCGGCAACTCCTCTTCCCGCATGCCCAACCCATTGTCCTCAATAATCACCGAAACCTTCTCATCATCTTCTGTTGTGGCGATGCGCACAAAAGATGCCTTCGCCGGGTCATGGTACTTAAACGCGTTCGAAATCAGATTACCAAACACCTCCTGCAACCGGAAGGAGTCAGACTGGATATGGACGGTATCAGGAACATCCAGCACCACCCGTATGGAGGTGGCATGCGGATAAAACCGGAAATTCTCCAGGTTTTCGCGAAGCAGGCGGCGCAATCCAATGTCTTCCCGCTTCACCTCCAACTGACTGTTCTTGGAATAGTCGGCGATCTTTCGGATAAACGCGTCCAGGTTCTCGGCACGACCCTGTAGCATCTCTGCATACTGCTTCAATTCGGTCACATCCGAAGTCAATTGCATCAATTGAATCAATCCCTGCATAGAAGTCAGCGGTGCGCGCAGGTCGTGCGACACGCTGTAAAAGAACTTGTCCAGTGCGGTATTGGCCGTCTGAAGATCCTGATTGCGTTGTTGCAATGAAAGGTCCTTGGCCGTGAGTTTGTTTTCCACCTGCCGGTTGACGCGCATGAGATAGAATACAATCACTACGGCGGCCAGACTGGCGATCCCAAAACTGATCTTCAGGTTTTCCTCAATATACTCCAGGCTCAGGCCGACGTTGGTTTCGCGGAACGGGCTATAAAACGCCATGTAAAAGAACAAGGCAGAAGAAACAAGAATAATTCCAGCCGTGAGCCAGGGTCGTTCAAAGCCATACACGGTAAGAATACCGATGTTAATAGCAATTGAAAAAATATAAATCCCGAATTCGCGGGGCAACACGGCGGTAAAGAACAGGGTGATGAGTTCAATCGAAAGGGTCAGGACAATCCTGGCCGCCATAAAATGGCCGCTCCGGTTCAGCCAGATTACGAGGAGACCCATGAGCAGTGCGATTGCGTTGTATGGCAGCGGGTAATAGTAGCCGAACAGGAGTTCCAGGGTGCTGAAAACACCCAGGGAAGCCACGAAGATTACGCTCAGTTGGGAAGTCAGAAGAACCCGCTTGTATTCCGTGTTGGCGAGTACATAGCGGTTCAGTCCGTACAGAAATTTCAGGCCTTTCATTCTTGTTTAGCCCGGAAAATTATAAAATATATTTGGCCTGTCTTTACCATTCGTCGAACTACCGGGTTTCTGGGGCGGCCGACATCAGGGTGAGCGGAAGGGTTACGGTGAATTTAGTCCCTTGGCCAAATTTGGACTGCACTTCAATTTTACCTTTCAGTTTTTGCAGGGTCTCCTGCACAATGAACAAGCCTAGTCCGGTGCCAGGTGCACTTCGGTTGGCGCGGTAAAACATATCAAAAACGCGTGGCAACTCTTCCTCGCGAATCCCCATGCCGTTGTCTTCAATGGCAACCGCGATCATGTCGCCCATCAGTTTGCTGCGGATGCGGATGAAGGATGCCTTGCCGGGATCATAATACTTAAACGCATTGGAAATCAGGTTGCCGAATACTTCCTGCAGCCGGAATGCATCAGATTGGATGATGAGTTGATCGGGTACCTCGAGCATCACCCGAATGGAAGATGCATGGGGATAAAACCGGAAGTTCTCGAGGTTCTCGCGGATAAGGCTGCGCAGGTTGATTTGGTCAGCCTTGACTGCCATTTGGCTGTTGCGTGAGTAGTCACCAATCTTACGAATAAAGGCATCGAGATTCTCTGCGCGGCCGTTCAACATCCGTGCATATTCTTTCAATTCGGTCGCGTCGTTGCTCATCCGCATGAGATGTATGAGTCCCTGCATGGAAGTCAATGGAGCTCGCAGGTCATGGGACACACTGTAGAAGAACTTATCCAGGGCAGCATTGGCGGCTTGCAGTTCGAGGTTGCGCTGCTGAAGTGAGGCGTCCTTTTTCGTCAGTTTGGATTCCACCTTCATGTTGACCCGCATCAGGTAATACACCACCATGACCGCTGCGATACTGGCAACAACGTAACTGACGATCAGGTTCTGCTGCAGGTATTTGGGCGTAATTTCAATACCAGTCCAATGAAAAGGACTGTGAAAAGTGAGGTAGTAATACAGCAAAAAGGAAATCACCAGCATGCCCAGGGCCATCCATTTCCTGTCGTAGCCATAAACCACGAGGATACCAATGTTGATGGGGATGGCCAGCAGGTAGGTACCCAGTCCGGTGGGTAGTACAGCCGTAAAGTAAAGCGTAACCGCCTGCACCGCGATGGTCAGGCCTATCATGGCGGTGGTGAAATGTCCCAGACGGTTCAGGATCAATACCACAATGCCTGATGCGATAGCCACTAGGTTATACGGCACCGGCTTGTCGTAGCCCGACCACACATCCACCAGGGTGAAAAGCGTCATCGAAAAAAGAAACAGCAACGCAATCTGCGACACCAGCAGCACGCGCTTGTAGTCTGCTGTGGACAGGACATACCTGTTGATGCCAAAGATTGCTCTCAGTCGGGACACGGGGTGTTTTAGTCCCGAAAATTAGCCGAATTCACCGATACTTTACCCCTTGCCCCTCACCCTGATTTCCACACGTCTATTCCGGCGACGCCCCGCCTCCGTGGCATTGTCGGCGATGGGTTGCGTACTCCCCTGTCCGATGAACCGCAAACGGCTCGTGGCAACCCCCCGCTCAATCAGATAGTCCGCCACGGCCTCTGCCCGCAGGGTTGACAAGCGTGCATTGTGTGCATCACCACCCGTGTTATCAGTATGCCCGGATATCTCTGCTGAGAGTCCGGGATATCGGTTCAATAAGGCGGCCACAGAATCCAGCGCTGCCTGGTGGTCCCCCTTCAATTCATGCCGGTTGACTTCAAACAACAGTTGGTTTTCATTGAGGATGATCAGGCTGTCCCGCTGGGCAGGTGCAGCTACTTGAATCGATTCAACTGTGGCAGGGGTCTTGACGGCTACCAGCGAGTCGGGGCGTTGTTCGGGTAAAGGCGTAGGTTTTACTACTGGTTTATTCTCATAGGATTTGTAAGCTCCTTGTTTGGCATTTTTCCTGATCTTCTTTTTCAGTTCAGTAAGACTCATGCCCTTTTGATGTCTCTGCCATCCGATTACGCGACGGCACTTGGGTTCAAAGCAGATGATTTTGTTGAGGATGTTATGCGATGGCGCCTCCTTCCGGCGAAGCATAAATCGATTGGCTTTGGGAATGTGCGAGACAAACATCGGCATGGGGGTGTTGCCGTATTCACGCCCGGTTTGGGCGTGGGCTGAAATGGCCATGGGCAATAGCAGCCCTACCAGTATGGTTCGGAAATAAAACAAGCTGCGAAGAAACGAAAACCGAATCAGATTTGAGCAAACCAACGGCGATGAAAGGCGTGCCTGATCGATGAATGACTAATCAATGGGTGTGACTGGCAGACTAAGGGTGAATTTTGTTCCGACGCCAGGTTCTGAACTTACTTCGATGGTCCCACCGATGCGCTCGAGGGCTTCTTTGACAATGAACAGTCCCAAGCCGGTACCTTCTATATTCCGGTTCACCCTAAAAAACATTCCAAAAATCCGGTCGAGGTCATCACGGGACATACCAATGCCGTTGTCTTCAACAATAATTAGATGGCGGTAGTTAGCCTGCACATATGCCACGCGCAGAAAATTGTCCGACCTTGAATAATCCTGATACTTAATCGCGTTGGAAAACAAATTGCCTAAAACCGTTTGTAAGCGAATTGAGTCGGTTTCAATCAACACGGATTCCGGGATCTCTACGATGCGCTTAACGTGGTCACCGTGACCATAATAATTCAGGTTCTCCAGGTTCTCCAGCACAAAGTGTCGAAGGTTGATGATCTCCAGACTGATTTCCTGTCGACTGCTCCGCGCATACTCACTGAACTTCCGGATAAAATTATCCATGTTCTGTACCCGTCCTTTCAGCAGATTGGCATAGCTGTGCAATTCCTTGACGTCATGAGACATCTCCATCAACTGCACCAACCCCTGCATGCTGTTCAGCGGTGCCCGCAGATCGTGTGACGTGCTGTAGAAAAACCGGTCCAGCTTGGCATTCGCCGTCTCCAGGAGTTTGTTCTTCGCCACCATATCCGAATCCTTGCGCAATAACATCTGCTCGTACAGATAGTTGTCCCGCAATAAATAATAAATCATCGTGGCATTGGCCGTGCCCGAAACAAAAAACGTGATCATCAGGTTCTTGTACACAAAATCAGCATCTGACCCGGATGCTTCCGGATCAGTAGGACTGATCGACATCACCAGCAAAAAAGCCATCGCCGATAAGAATGCCAGAAAGGCACCAAGCCGCATCTGTTCATACCCAATGGCAATCAAAATCCCAATGGTGATGCAGGTGGAATACAGATAGAAGCCCATGCCCAACGGCATCCTGCTGATCAGGAACAATACAAGTAAGTTGATGGTGAGGATCAGCAACATCTTGGCTGCCATGAACTTGCCCTTGCGGTTAAGCCAAAGCGATACAAAACTCAACCCGATAGCGGCCAGATCGAACGGGATTGGATAAAAATAGAAGCTGAAAATATCGATGACAATTGAAACCGTGAGGGTGAGAATCGCGACCACACACAACTGGGCAGTGAGAAGGGCCCGCTTTGCATCAAACTCAGTAAGCTGCAACGTCGCAATACCAAAAATGCGCTCTAAAATGCTGTTAATTGACTTACGTTGGGCCATACCAGGCGGGCTACTGCCTGTCTAAAAATACATCTGGATAACTATTCTAAACCATGACGAATGTTCTGGTTTTTTGTCTTTTCGTTCAATAGACTCTCACTAGACAGACACGTGCTCATTGATCTTGTGGAGCTCAAGGATGGTGGTTTTTCCATCCTCGCTCTCCCGATACATCGGTGTGAATTTCTTGTTGAATCGGATCTCCTCGTGGGTATAGGACGTGCGTCGAAGCACATAATTGGAAAATACATCATCAAATCCGCGGACAAGCACATAAACTTCCATATCAGCGGCCTTCATGTCTTCGGCGGAAAAGCCCTTCAACGGACTGGTCTCATCAATGGGATGCACTACGGTCCAGTTCATGGGCAGACTGTCTACCTTGCTGCGCTCCAATGTCAGGTCATAAAACTTATATACCTCCTGCCCGTTCTCCTGCACCCGAAAAGCAGCATTCACCCGTATGTCAAGGTCTGTCAGTGTATGATTGTCTTTGTAGGAAGCAAATCGAAACATGAGACCCAGACCGCCCCGGTATGGCGCCACCACGGCATGATCACTGAACATCAGATACGAGGTGGGCTTGGCAAAACGTCCATAAATAAGACCCGTGACGACTGCGAAGGAGATGAACCCCAACATGGCCTCAAAAGAGGCTAACAGATTCGCACCGTCCCCTATCGGATTTACGCGGCCATAACCTACCGTGGTAAATGTCTCGGTGCTGAAGAAATAGATCTCTTTGATCTGTTGCCAACGGGTGGTGGCAATCATGCCGGTGAATTGCTCAGGACCAAGCCATACATAAATGGAGGTGAAGAGCACATTGACGCCAATGAAGAAACTAACCAGGACCACGATGAATTTCCACAATGGCAGGTTCAACATGCTGTGAAATATGCTGAACCGCTGCCAGAACCCGTGTCCCTCGCGCCGGATGTTGAATGTTCCATCCCGATTGATGAATCGACCCCCATAGCTGTCGCGGTTGCCGAAGCCGGTATCATTATTGACCCGGGAAAAAGGATTGATGGAACGAAGACTTGCCATACAGGTAGCGGGATTTCAGGCGACTAAAATAGTCCTTTTCAAACTCATGAATTTACAGAGACACTGTCAACAACAAACCCTGAGTCAGAAGTTCCCGGTTGCAACCTGATTTCTAATTCCGGACGCCTGTTATATTGCGTCATGAATATGCTGCGCCTTCTCCTGATTTTGTGTTTGACCTTTTGCCGGGCACAGGCTCAGCCAGTTGCTCAAGTCTCTTCCCTGAAGCTGCTGAATGTCAAGGTACTCCCACATGGGTTCTCCTTTCAACAGACCACGGTGGGCGGGCTATCCGGAATTGATTACGACGAAACATCCAAACAGTATTACCTCATCTCTGACGATCGCTCATCCCTTCAACCTGCCCGATTCTACAGCGCTCAAATCAAGATCACCGAAAAGGGAATCGATACCGTACTAATCACAGGTGTTACCACCCTCCATCAGTCAAATGGAAAACCATACCCGGGAGCCAAAGAAGACCCTGCCCATACACCGGATCCGGAAGCAATCAGATATAACCCCACCAAACACCAACTGATATGGAGCAGTGAAGGTGAGCGCATCGCAACGGCTGACAAGACCATACTGACCAATCCCTCGCTGAATTTTATTGACCTTTCGGGACACTGGAAGAAATCCCTTCCGCTCCCGGCTCACTTAACCATGTCGAGCAACGAACAAGGCCCGCGCCAGAATGGAACCTTGGAAGGCCTCACCTTCGCGGATAACTACAAGACACTCTATGCCTCACTGGAGGAACCCTTGTATGAGGATGGCCCCCGTGCAGGACTGACTGAGAACAATCCCTGGGTGCGGATTTACCGGTTCGATGTGCATTCAGGAAAGAACACCGCCCAGTTCGCATATCGGCTTGAAAAAGTAGCCTATCCTCCCGTTCCGTCCACTGAGTTCATGGTTAACGGCATCCCCGACATTCTCAGCCTGGGGAGCCACCAGCTGCTTGTCATTGAGCGATCGTTTTCAACAGGCCGGCTTCCTTGTACCGTAAAACTTTTTCTCACGGATGTTTCTGGTGCGGAGGATGTAACAAATTTCTCCTCGTTGATTCAACAGCCTCCGTCAAAGCCGCTCCCCAAGAAGTTGTTGCTCAACATGGATGATCTGGGAATCTACGTGGATAATGTGGAAGGTGCGACCCTTGGGCCAACTTTGCCCAATGGCCACCAAACATTACTGCTGGTGGCCGACAACAATTTCCGTGCGCTGGAACAAACGCAGTTCTTTCTGTTTGAAATTATTCCCTGATTTCAGAAATACTTCAGGTGAATCGTGATCTGTTGATCCGCCTGATGGTGGAACACACACTTGTCGTAGGATGGCGGCCCAAACATCGCTTTGGCATCATTTGAAAAGCCAAAGCCTTCCACCGGAATACCCACAAAGTTCGAATCCAATTCTCCATTTCCATTTTCATCGTGCATCACCGTGATGGCATATTCGCCTTCCGGCAGATGCTCGAACTGCAAGGTCACTTCTCCGTTTTGTGCCTGGACAGAACGCGAGTCGATTCTTTTCTTCATAAAGACTTTGGCATCATTGAACAGACCAATGGATACTTTTCCTTTGGCCCCTTTGACGTCCTTGATCACGACCGTTAGTGTTCCGGGTGCCGGTTGGGCAGCAATCAGGTGGCTGATCAGCAACAAGGCTATGGCTATCATGGTTTTCATCGTGTTTTTTTTGTCGAAGTAGTCATTCAGTCGCCGGAGCAACAAAAAAAGGCGGACGAAACGAAGGTTGGTAACAATGACCTGTTGAAATTGCCCGACAGAAAAACGCCAGATGAGCCGGATTATCACCAAAACCGTATGGATGCTCTCCCTCGTGAGCCTGTTCACCGACATGGCCAGCGAGATGTTGTATCCGGTGATGCCGTTATTCCTTCGTGACATCGGCTTCTCCATTGCCCTGATCGGCGTACTGGAAGGTGTCGCCGAAGCCACAGCCGGGCTGAGCAAAGGGTACTTTGGACAGCTTTCGGATATCACGGGTCGGCGGCTTCCCTTTGTCCAGTGGGGATATGCTTTAAGCGCGCTTTCAAAACCACTTATGGCTATCTCAACACAGGCCTGGTGGATCTTCACGGTCAGGACCACCGATCGCCTGGGCAAGGGACTGCGCACAGCCGCACGTGATGCCCTGCTTTCTGCCGAGGCCACAGTCGAAACCAAGGCACAAGTCTTCGGACTCCACAGGGCTATGGACACCACCGGCGCCTTCATCGGCCCTGCACTCGCCTTGCTGTTTCTTTTTCTTTATCCGGGGCAATACAACTTGTTGTTTATGATTGCGCTATTTCCCGGACTGGCGGCCATTGCTTTAACCTTGCTCCTGAAGGAGAAGCCGCTGGCCGCGAAAACCCAGGCTGTCTCAATGACCAGCTTTATTGCATGGTGGAAGACCTCCCCGCAAGCCTACAGACAAGTCGTTGGCGGGCTGATGGTCTTTGCCCTCATCAACAGTTCCGATGTATTTCTACTTCTGCGCGCCAGGGAGAGCGGACTCGGTGATACCACCATCATCGGATTGTACATTGGCTATAACCTTGTCTATGCTGCCCTCGCCTATCCGGTTGGGTTGCTGGCCGACCGATGGGGTACCCAGCGAACACTGGTGATTGGACTCGTACTCTTCGCCGTAGTCTACGCCGGATTTGGCTGGGCCAATGACATTCTGTGGTTTGGCCCATTGCTGGCAGTGTATGGATTGTACGCCGCATGCACAGAAAGTATCGCAAAGGCCTGGATCACCAACCTGGTACAGAAAGATCAAACCGCCACCGCCATTGGCACTTACACTGCGTTCCAAAGTGTAGCAACGCTATTTGCCAGCACAACCGCAGGTATCATCTGGTATGCCGGTGGTGCAACGATGCTGTTTGCAACCACCGGCATGGTGGCCCTGGTATTGGCCATCTATTTTAGTCAGCTGAAAATCTCGCGTCAGTAGAAGAACTGTTCCCAAACGATCTTGCCGTCTTTCACTTCATAGGTACAAATTTCCTCCAGCTTCACACGCCCCTGTCCTTTGATGGTGGCATCGAGCATCATGGCAACAGAAAAATACCGACCTCCCACGACCGGCTCAGAGAAAGTACCCCCATGCCGTTGTTCAATGGAGGCTGCGAATTTTCCACCCTTCTCAAATACGGCTTTCTTTCCTTTAGCCAGCGGCACGGGTGCATAGGCAGGTTCCTGGCTCACAATGTCGTCGCTGTAAAGCTCTTCCATGGCCTGTTGAATTTTACCTTCGCGGCAAAGCGCGACCAGTCGATTGGCTACTTGTTGTGTTGTCATAGTGTTGTTTTTCTCTATGACGAAGGGAGATCTCCTTTCCGGACAAGTCTCGTAAAAAAAATCTACAAGAGGATTTCATTTCCATTCCAGCACCGAAAGTGCATCTGCGGGTTTTCCTTTCGCCTATCGTGTTTTATCCGCGCTGATCTGCGGCGCATTCAATCAGCGACATCTGCGGGAAATGCATTAGCGCATAACTTTTTGCAACCAGCTCAGGCAATAGTCAGCTACTTCCTCCCAGCCAGGCTGACCACAGACATAATGGGACCGGCCCTGAAAACTGACGTAGTCGGTGATGCCGGGAGACCCGGCATATGCGCGATGATTCTTGCGGTTCAGGTCAGCAGGAACAATGGTATCCCGATCCCCGGAAGTCAGCAACAACGGGACATGTGGTTTTTTGAAGTCAATGGACCCCTGAGAGCCGGTGATGCTTCTGGGGATGTTGCGGCTTTCTGGTACCACAAATTGATTGAATTCCCTTTCTGTCTCAGCCATCGTAAGCGTATTACAGAAAGCGCGGTGGAACCAATCGACGGTTGGATAGAAAATTGAATTTCCCTTGAACGGATTAACCACTGGTATGTTAGTGGTGACAAAACTCCAGGTGGTTGTGAATATAAATTGCGGCGGTGCGGAGTTAATACAAATACCTGCGGACCCCTTGTCCAGGTTAATCAACTTCTGTACAGCCAGTGCACCGACCGAGTGACCAATCAGAACAGGTTTTTCCGGAAGCTGGTCAATGAATTTCACCAGGGTATTGATCACATCGCGAAAAGTTACGCGGGCCAGTCGCGCGTCCGGATTCTTTCTCAGCTCCTCCGGATTGCCTTCATGGTAAGGAAATGCCGGCGTATGGCAGGTATAACCGCGAGCTTCGAAATACGCTTTCCAGCTGTCCCAGCTTTTGGGATTCATGAAAAGACCGTGAATAAATACGACGTTTTTGGAAGTCATCAGGGTTTGAGGTGATAAGCCTTTGGTTTGGTGAACGCACGAAGACCCATGTGGCTGAGGGTTGCCCCGAAGCCGGAGTGCTTCCGACCGCTCCAGGGCACAGCTGCACTGACCCGGTCACAGCAATTCCAATATCCGGTACCTACATTAAGTTGATTGAGGATTTTGCGCGCGCGGTCTTCGGAGGAACTGTATACGGCTGCTG
>JBGAMI010000017.1:0-71934 GCA_044223085.1 Cyclobacteriaceae bacterium | reverse complement strand
GGCGTTAAACCCTATACTGGCTATGACCGTGAAAAAGGGTCCAGTATTACCTAAAATTGCTTGATCAATGGGAAATACTCGATCGATTTCCGGAACACATACAGTGGCAGGCCTTCCACCAGTTCCCTGACTTTGGCTTCATCCACATCCTTGAAGATCATGACGGCACCATTGCGCGTTTGTCGGAGGAAGAAATGATCCAGGATACCCTGCTCTTTCCATCTGGCGATCACTTCCTGCTCATGTTTGATTACTTCCGGAAAGTTGGCGGGAAGGCGGTCCATATCCAGTGTTAGAATTGCTTGTACCCGGTTCATTGTTTTGGTGTTTATGAAATGAGAATTGTTGAGGTTCAATTTACGATTATTGTCGGCCGTTTTTCTACAACAAATACATGCGATTTGCTGTGCCACCCCTACGGGGTTGAAATACAAATACCGTTCATCGTCTATTAATATGTCACCCCTCCGGGGTTCATGCAAATCATCAAATTCTCATATCATCAAATTTTCAAATTGTGTTTTCACTTCAGGGGGATCCCGGGTATCGCCGGGGCGGCTCTCCCGGGAAGACGGTAAGTTCTTAGGGTCCCTTTCACTTCAAATTACCAAATGATCAAATTCTCACATCATCAAATTCTCACATCATCAAATTTTCAAATTGTGTTTTCACTTCAAGGGGATCCCGGGTATCGCCGGGGCGGCTCTCCCGGGAAGACGGTAAGTTCTTAGGGTCCCTTTCACTTCAAATTACCAAATGATCAAATTTTCAAATCATCAAATTCTCACATCATCAAATTTTCAAATTGTGTTTTCACTTCAAGGGGGTCCCGGGTATCGCCGAAGCGGCTCTCCCGGGAAGACGGTGAACGAAAGAACAATCTTTCATTTCCAAATTATCAAATTATCAAATCGCTATCTTTGTCCCGCAAGCGGTCCTATCGCGTCCCGATTTATCGGGAGGAGGAAAGTCCGGGCAACACAGAGCATCGTACTTCCTAACAGGAAGGCCCTGAAGTCACGCAAGTGTACTTCGGGGACAGACAGTGCCACAGAAAACAAACTACCACGCCGGATTCGTTCCGGTGAGGAAAAGGTGAAAAGGTGGAGTAAGAGCCCACCGCTCCGATGGCGACACCGGAGGCATGGTAAACCTTACGAGTTGAAAGGCCAAATAAGCCACGATCCAGTGAATGGCTCGTTCTTATCCCGATTCGTCGGGGTATCGTGGCGGGTAGGCTGATGGAGTCCGTTCGTGAGGGCGCGACCAGATAAATGATAGGGACTGTCCGCCGAAAGGCTGACGGAACAGAACCCGGCTTATGAGCTTGCACTTTTTTTAACATGAAACCTGTTGCGTGAAAGCGCAGCAGGTTTCGCTATTTTTACCCCATGCCACGCATCCTCATCATCGAAGACGAACACAGCATACGTGCCGTGCTCAAAGACATCCTCCTCGACCAGAAAGAACTGAAACTCGAAGTGGACGAAGCCAAAGACGGCGCCGAAGGACTCCACCTGCTCGAGACCAATACCTACGATCTCGCCTTCTGCGATATCAAGATGCCCAAAATGGATGGCATGGAGGTGCTGCAAAAGGCCAAAGAGAAAAACATCCCAACCCCTTTCATCATCATATCCGCACACGGCACCACTGAGATGGCGGTCGACGCTACGCGGATGGGTGCCTATGACTTTTTGCAAAAGCCACCGGACCTCAACCGGCTGCTAATCACGGTTCGCAATGCCCTGGACAAAAACTCCCTCGTCAAGGAAACCAAGTCCCTGCGGAAGAAGGTGTCCCGGAAATATGAAATGATCGGCACCTCCGCGGCCCTCGCTCACATCCGCGAGATGATTGACAAGGTAGCCCCCACGGAAGCACGGGTATTGATCACCGGCCCCAATGGAAGTGGCAAGGAACTCGTGGCCCGCTCCCTGCATGAGAAGAGCAGTCACAGCGATGGTCCCTTCGTTGAAGTCAACTGCGCGGCAATCCCGGGTGAATTGATTGAAAGTGAATTGTTCGGTCACGAGAAGGGTTCATTCACCTCCGCCGTCAAGCAACGCCTCGGCAAGTTTGAGCAGGCAGAAGGCGGCACACTGTTTCTCGATGAAATCGGCGATATGAGTCTCGCGGCACAAGCCAAGGTATTGCGTGCGCTGCAGGAGAACAAAATAACCCGCGTTGGCGGTGAAAAGGATATTCCCGTAAGTGTGCGGGTGATTGCCGCTACCAACAAGAACCTGAAAACAGAGATAGCTGAAGGCCGATTCCGCGAAGACCTGTACCATCGCCTCGGTGTAATTCTGATCCCCGTGCCGGCCCTGGCCGACCGAAAAGAAGACATTCCCCTCCTGGTCGAGAAGTTTTTACAAGATATATCTCAGGACTATGGATCCAGGAAGAAGACCGTGGAAGCCAAGGCGCTAAAACTCATGGAAGCACATCCCTGGTCAGGGAATATCCGTGAGCTGCGAAATGTGGTAGAAAGATTGGTGATTATGTCCGGCGACAGCATATCGCCGGAGGACGTCCGGAAGTACCTGTAAAAAGCCGAACGCCCGTAAAACGAGCGAAGGGACTAGATACGGTTCTCGCTTTTCTTAACCTCCTTTTTGCTGTAGGTCGGGCAGGTATAAGAGCTGCAAGAGGATGCGATGAAAGCAACCAATGCGACCAGAGCTAGAATTCTTTTCATACAGGGGATGGTTTATAAGGTAACAAAATTAGGAATACGCCTCGCTTTTGCAAATCTGACACTGATTTTTGTCAGTTTGGCGATTTGAACGGTCATCCGACGAGGAGATTACACCCCCGCAGATCGCTGTTATCCAGCCGGCCAAGTACCTCAAAATCACCGTTCTCATGTACCCTGCCTAAGTCCTGGCTTTCAATAAAAGCACAGGAATGGTGGTTTGCCAGGTCAATTACCCGGATAACCCCCGTTCCGCGGTATTCCGAACTAAACGGGTCATCTATTTCCCGGAGGAGCACCCGCATGGTGGGGGGACACTTGAATAATCCTGCCCCTGCCGAGTACGCCTGCGACAACAACTCGGTCATGCCATATTCCGAATGAATCACCGGCACATTAAAGCTGCGGGTGAGTATACCGTGAAGTTCTTCCCGGGTGATCTCCGGTCTCCTCCCCTTCATACCACCGGTCTCCATCACCACACAATGGCTCAGGTCCAATTCAAATTGTTCCGCAAGGTCCAGCAGCGCGAACGTGACACCCAGCAACAGCACCTTTCTGCCATCGCGCAGGGATTCCAGCTTCGAGGCCAGGGCATCGAGGTCATTGAGGTAGAAACCAGAATGGGTGGATCCACTGGCGAGAATAAAGTCGTTGGCCATCGCCACCAACGATGAGCCGGTGCGCTCGAGGTAGGAAGGCAACAAACACAATACATTAAACTCATTCAGCGGACCATAGAACAACTCAAATGTTCTCCTCGCATGATGGAGGTAACCCGCCACGGACGAAACGGCATGACGGCTTACCTCAGCGCCCGTGGTTCCACTGGAGGTATATATCACCTCAGGCGTCCACTGGCCCGTCATCACCAGGTGGTGTTTGAAGAGCGATATCGGGAGAAAAGGGATATCCTGAACGGTAGTGATTTGAAGGGGAGCTACCCCGAGGTAAGTGAGGTATTGACGGTATATCGGACATTCCAGCGCCTGCGCACGAAAGAGATCCAGTGCCATGGCCTCAAAATCACCCGGGTGAGCCGGATTTAAATCACCGTCAATACTTTCAAATGTCTGCAAGCGTTTACAATTTTACAGATTGACAAAGGTACATAGAATGAGACGGTCGGGAAATTGGTGGGGTTTGGTCGCTATGGGGCTCCTGCTCATCTCTTCTTGTGCCGACCCGCCACAATACTCCCTTACACCCTCCATTGAGTTTGACAACGTCATTTTCAAGGATGTTGCCGACCCCGCCGTCGATTCGCTGATCGTCACGGTGAAGTTCAAGGACGGCGACGGTGACCTGGGCATTGATGCGACTGAAACCGGCGACCCCTTCAACGACAAGTTCTACTACATCTTCCCCAACGGAACGTTTATCACCTACAAGACCAAGCGAACGGACTCCCATTACGATACCCTGCCGGCCTTTGTAAAGCCGTACAACTGCACCAACTGGGAGGTGCGCACGGTTAACTCAAAGATCGACACCTTCTATTACAGGGCGAATCCACATGCCCACAACATCAAGGTGCAGTATTTCGTGAAGAATTTTGATGGATCGTTTACCGAGTTCAAGTGGACTGAACAATTTGGATACCCATTCTGTGCCACCTCCTTCGACGGTCGTTTTCCGATCTTATCGAAGAACCTATCTCAGAAAATTCCACTGGAGGGCACCATCCGCTATGGCATGGTATCATCTGGTTTTCTGGCGCTTTTCAGCATCAAGACCCTGAAGCTCAAAATCACCATTGAGGATCGCGCGTTGAATCAAAGCAATACGGTGGAGTCGCCAGAGTTCACGCTGCAGTCGATTAAGCGGGGCGGATAGGGTTGGTTCCCGCAGAGTACGCTAAGAAGACGCAGAGCACGCAGAGATGATGAACCTCCCGCTGATTTTCGCTGATGCAATTCATCGCTGATTCCCGCGGAATTCTTTGAAGACATAGCACCGAAGGTGCTTCTGAGGTTATCTGTTCCGGAATTGTTTATTAATCAGCGTCAATCCGCGATGCATTCAATCCGCGCGATCTGCCTGCCTGCGCGTAGCCGCTTCGGCAAAGGCACGGCGGGAAATGCATTTCTGCACCGAAGGTGCTTACTTATTTTACCAGGAAGTGTCTCCGCGCCTCCGCGGCAAAAGACTAATACAACGCCGGGAACCTCCCCGGCTCAACCTCCTGCATCAACGCATACACCTTATCGACCACATCCTCAGGATTGGGTTTGGAGAAATAGTCACCATCGCTGCCATACGCAGGTCGGTGTTCAGCGGCCGTAATGGTCAGTGGCTTAGAGTCAAGATGTTGATACGCTCCCTGTACCTCCAACACCTGTTGCATCATGAACGACGTGGCGCCACCGGGAACGTCCTCGTCAGCAAATATCACGCGGTTGGTTTTCTTCACCGAATCGACGATCACATGGTGGATATCAAACGGAAGCAAGGTCTGCACATCGATCACCTCACAGGAGATACCTAATTTTTCCAGGTCATGCGCTGCCTCCATCACCACCCTGCACATTGAGCCGTACGTGACGATAGTAACATCATCGCCGGTGCGGAGGATATCAGGCTTGCCCAGTGGCACGGTGAACGTATCGATGTTGTCCGGAAGTTTTTCCTTCAGCCGGTAGCCGTTCAGGCACTCGATGAGCAGTGCCGGGTCGTCAGACTGCAGCATGGTGTTGTAGAAGCCGGCCGCCTGTGTCATATCGCGGGGTACCAGCACATAAATGCCGCGGATGCTTCCCAGGATCATGCCTATGGGTGAGCCTGCATGCCACACACCTTCGAGCCGATGTCCACGGGTGCGAATGATCAGCGGTGCTTTCTGTCCGCCGCGCGTACGGTATTGCAAACAAGCCAGGTCATCTGACATGATTTGAATGGCATATAACAGGTAATCGAGGTATTGAATCTCTGCAATGGGACGAAGTCCGCGCAAGGCGAGCCCGATACCCTGACCGAGGATCGTACATTCACGGATACCGGTGTCGGTCACGCGCAGTTCGGTGAACTTCTCCTGCAATCCGGAAAATCCCTGGTTGACATCGCCGATTCGGCCCACATCTTCACCAAAAGCCAGGACGCGGGGATCGCGGGTAAGTGCAGCCTTAAAACATGCCTGGAGCACTTCACGGCCATCAACCAACGGAGCTTGTTCGCCATAAACAGGTTTCACTTCTTCCACCCGCAAGGCACTCCACTCTGATTGACTATACAGGTGTGAACTGAAACGACCGAGGTTCTCTTCGGACGTGCGTTTCACCCAGCCAACAATCTTGTCGCGCACCGGAGAATCCTGGCCGCGAAGCAAACGCAAGGTCTTCTTGGCAGCCTTCACTGACTCGAGGCGTGTCGGGTTAATGGTCTTTACCAATTCCTGACGGATGGCAGAGATCTCCGGATCAAGCACCATGGCTTCTTCGAGGTATCCGCTGAGTTCGTGCTGGTCGCGCTGAATATCCTTCATGAAAGCCTTCCACGCTGCATCCTTCTCGGACTTCGCGAACGCCTTGGCTTCCTTTTCAATTTCATTGAGTTCTTCGGGGGTGCTGATCTCATTCTCCAGAATCCAAAGACGCATCTTTTTGATACAGTCGTGTTCCGTCTCCCACTTCAGACGTTCCTTGGATTTGTAGCGCTCGTGCGACCCGGAGGTAGAGTGGCCCTGGGGTTGGGTCATCTCTTCGACATGAACCAACACTGGAACATGCTCTTCACGACAAACTTTTTCAGCCTTCTCAAAGATGTTGCACAGGGATTCGTAATCCCAGCCATTCACCTTGAAGATGTCATAGCCTTTCTCATCGCCTACGCGCTGGAAGCCGGATAAGATTTTGGAGATACTGCCCTTCGTAGTCTGGTATTCTTTGGGGACGGAGATGCCGTAGCCGTCATCCCATACTGCCGTGAGCATAGGCACCTGCAATACGCCGGCTGCATTGATGGCTTCGAAGAACATACCCTCTGAAGTGGATGCATTGCCGATGGTACCAAAGGCGATCTCGTTGCCTTTGTTCGAGAGGTCGCGCAGGCTGGCCAGTTCAGGATTGTTGCGAAAGAGTTTGGATGCATAGGCCAACCCCACCAGACGTGGCATCTGCGCCGCTGTCGGCGACACATCTGCACTGCTGTTTTTCATTTTGGAGAGTTGGCGCAAGTTGCCCGTTTCATCGAGCATGCGTGTGGCATAGTGACCATTCATCAAACGACCGGCGGACGCGGGGTCTGCTTCCACATCGGTGTGGGCGTACAACTGGGCAAAGTATTGCCTGAGTGTAAGTTCGCCGATGGCCAGCATAAAGGTCTGATCGCGGTAATAGCCTGAACGAAAATCGCCGTTGCGGAATACCTTGGCCATGGCAATCTGGGCGATCTCTTTGCCATCACCGAAGATGCCAAATTTGGCTTTACCCATGAACACTTCCTTGCGGCCGATAATGCTTGCTTCGCGGCTTGCGCATGCCAACCGGTAGTCCGTTAAGATCGTGGTGATCTTCTTCTCAGAGAAGCGCGTCTTGATGGATTTTGTTTGCGGCACCGGGGTCGTTTAAATCAAAATTAGGGAAATAGACTCGTGTGGTCAAAGCTAAACTTTCATACCCAATAAAATAGGGTGGTCAGGTTCAGGAGCGAAAGAATTTGACCCAATCCCCTCCTTCTACCAAAGTTTCGGGGCCGGCCTGTCGATATAAATAGATGCCAATATCCTGCCCTTCCCACATTACTTCATCATAATAGTAGCCAACACTCAATTCCAATTCATGTATGGCTTTCTCGACAGCCGGATCGCTTACGCGGAATATCTCGGCGGTAATGGTGTCTTTCGGATTACCCGTGCGCACCGCATACGGCCATGATTCCAGTGCATAGAGTCGAAAGCCAGGGAGTTGAGTTTCCCGCTGAAATTCAAGTCCATGTGCCAGGGGCAGATAATTGCTCATGCCGCGTCGCAAAGAGCCATAGAATGCATAGCGGGCGTGTCGGTTCATCGTGGAAAAGTTAGAAAATTAGGCATTTCAATCGTAACCGAAATCTTATATTTGCGGGCCCAGTCGAAACTGGTATTTACTTTAACCACGTTCTATATGATCATCGGCGTACCCAAAGAAATCAAGAATAATGAAAATCGCGTAGCGCTAACCCCTGCCGGAACGCAGGAACTTACCCGCCGCGGACACACGGTTCATATCCAAACCAAGGCAGGCGAAGGCAGCGGATTCAGCGATGAAGAATATGTGCGCGCCGGTGGTAAGATCCTCGCTACCGCAGCTGAAGTATTTCAGGTGGCGGAGATGATCATGAAAGTGAAGGAACCGATCGAACAGGAATACAGCCTCATCCGCAAAGATCAATTGGTATTTACTTACTTCCACTTCGCCTCTTACGAACCATTGGCCCACGCAATGATCAAGACCGGTGCGGTGTGTCTCGCGTACGAAACTGTTGAACGCGTTGACGGAAGTCTTCCCCTGCTCGTACCTATGAGTGAAGTGGCAGGTCGCATGGCCATTCAGGAAGGTGCCAAGTACCTCGAGAAGCCATTGAAAGGTCGCGGCATTTTGCTCGGCGGCGTTCCTGGTGTAATGCCAGCCAAGGTATTGATCCTTGGTGGTGGTGTGGTAGGTACCAACGCAGCCAAAATTGCTGCCGGTATGGGTGCTGATGTAATCATTGCCGATCTCAATATCAATCGCCTCCGCTACCTCGATGATGTAATGCCGAAGAACGTGCACACCATCGTATCCAGCGACTATGTACTGCGTGACCTGGTAAAAACCCATGACCTGATTGTTGGTGCCGTGCTGGTGCCAGGTGCCAAGGCTCCCAAGCTCATCACCCGCGATATGCTTGCCACCATGCGTCCTGGTACCGTTTTGGTTGACGTGGCGGTCGATCAGGGTGGTTGTATCGAAACCTGTAAACCCACTACGCACGAAAATCCTACGTACATCATCGATGATGTGGTACACTATTGTGTGGCCAACATGCCCGGTGCTGTGCCCTATACTTCTACGCTCGCATTAACCAATGCTACTTTGCCATTTGCCATCAAACTCGCGTCACAAGGTTGGAAGAAAGCCTGCCAGGAGAGTATGGAGTTGCGCAAAGGATTGAATGTGGTACAAGGTAAAGTCGTGTACAAAGCTGTTGCCGACGCCTTTAACCTCGGATATACCGATGTGAAGGAAGTGATCGGATAGATGATCCTGACAAACAACAAAAAGATCAGCCCGAAAGGGCTGTTTCTTTTTGGACGGGATTTAAGAATTTGAAGATTTGATGATTTGAAGATTGACCATGACTAATAGACAACTCATCGAGCGCTGGGTGGAATTGTTCAACGGACAGAATGCTGACGGTATGGCCGACCTGTACCACGATGACGCTATAAACCACCAGGTGGTACAAGAACCCGTGGTGGGGAAGAAAGCCATCCATGAAATGTTTGTCCAGGACTTTGCCCGGGCCGAAATGGTATGCATCATCGAAAACATCTTCACCGATGGTGACTGGGCGATCCTCGAGTGGCGCGATCCGCTCGGGCTGAGGGGATGTGGGTTCTTTCAGATAGAAGCCGGGAAGATCAGGTTTCAGCGGGGTTATTGGGACCGGCTCTCCTTCCTCCGCCAGCACGGCATGCCCTTACCTACAGCATAGTTCTATTTTTACCGATTTATCATCCCCATGATTGCCATCTTCAGAAAATTGAGACAAGATTCTCTCACCAAAGCTTCCCGGTATGTACTCTATGCCGTGGGCGAGATCATTCTCGTGGTAATCGGTATACTCATTGCCCTTCAGATTAATAATAACAATGACCGGATCAAGGAAAAAGAGAAGGAACGCCTCTACCTGACCAACCTCCGCAAAGACCTCGTGCTCAACATCCGGGAAATTGATAAGTACATTACCGATCGCACGATATGTATTGAGTCGGCGAAAACCATCCTGGAGCATTTTGAAGGAAAACCCATTACCGATGTTGCTGCATTCAACAACCTGTGCATGCCCATTTACAACTGGCAGCGGTTCTACCAGGTGGACAATACGTTTCAGGAGTTGATCTCCTCGGGAAACCTGACCCTGATTTCCAGTGACACCATCAAGACCCTCCTCTTCAACATGGAATCGCAGTACAAGGTCAACAAAGCCGAGGAAGATCACTTCCGTTTTGATGCCGAAGTATTGATTTACCAGCCCTTGTATGAACTAATGGACCTGAAGTTGATGGTGGAAAGCATTGGCGTGCAGGTTGGACGAAAGCCGTTGATCATGCGGCCATTGCCACCCAGTCTGTTCAATGCCTACCTCAGGAACATCAAACTGAAAAATGGATTTACCTCAGCCGTTTTTGAATTCACGGTCCTTAATGATCATCTCATCCGGATGAAACAGATTTCCGGGCAACTCATTCAGGCCATTGATCTGGAACTAAAAAAATCACAATCATGACTGACCCCTGGCTGGAACGATGGAATGAACGATACAGCAAAGAGGACTTTGCCTTTGGGGAGGAACCCAACGATTACCTCCGCGCGAAATTGCCCGGAATAGTGCCCGGCACGATCCTGTTTCCGGCCGAAGGAGAAGGACGAAATGCCGTGTATGCAGCCACCCTGGGCTGGAAGACATTTGCGTTTGACATTAGTCCGGTGGGTAAAAAGAAGGCCATGATCCTTGCGGACAAACATCATGTAAGTATAGACTATCAGGTGGGGGCGTTGGATACGCTTACTTATTCCCCAAACCAGTTTGATGCCATTGCATTGATCTATGCGCACTTCCCCGCCGAAATCAAGTCAGCCATCCATAAGTCCCTGGTAAAGTTATTGCGCCCGGGTGGCACGGTGATTTTCGAAGCGTTCAGCAAGAAGCACCTGGCATACAATTCCAGGGATGAAAAGATCGGTGGACCCAAAGACCTGGCGTCGCTGTTCTCCATCGAAGAGATTCAGCACGACTTTTCTGGTTTCCATTTTTCCGAACTCATAGAAACCGAAATCGAACTTCACGAAGGCCTTTACCACAATGGCCAAGGTTCGGTGATCCGGTTTGTGGGAAAGAAACACTGAACACCAACCAACTTCGCTGCCATGCGTTTACGGTTATCACAAACCGTGTAATCAGCTATAATAATTTCAAATACCATGATGATACTAATCGCCGGCCCCTATCGGGGTGGCACCAACGACGACCCCGCGCTGATGCGCAAGAACCTGGACCATCTGGAATCCGTAGCCCTGCCGCTGTTCCGTATGGGACATGTTCCCATGATTGGCGAATGGGTTGCACTGCCGCTCACGCTGCTGGCCGGATCCACGAAACCCGGTGATGACGCCTGGAATGAAATCCAATATCCGGTTGCACACCGACTGCTGGAAAAATGCGATGCCGTGTTGCGGCTGGAAGGCACCTCTGCGGGCGCAGATCAGGATGTGCGATTAGCAAAAGAACGAGGCTTGCCGGTATACTTTAGATTGGAAGATGTTCCAGCAAAGTCCTGATTCTTTACCTATAGGTATTAGCTTCACATGACGCTATTACTCACCGCTGTACTGGCCTTTGCTTCCACCAACCTGGATGACCTGTTTATCCTCACGCTGTTCTTTGGTGATAGAAGCAGAACCTACCGGGATATTGTTATCGGCCAATTGCTGGGTATCGGAACTTTAATTGCCCTCAGCCTTGCCGGCTCAATGCTTGGATCCATTTTCGATCCGCGCTATATCGGACTGCTCGGCTTGTTTCCACTCTATCTGGGTGTGAAGGGAATGCTGAGCCTGTGGCGTCCTGCAATCAATGACGACAGCGAGAGCAATCCGGACCTTTCACAGAAGAAATCACTTTTCGCTGTGGCCGGTGTCACCATCGCCAATGGCGGCGACAACATCGGCATCTATGTGCCCCTGTTTGCCACCCTCGGCTGGCCTGACAAGGTCACCACCGTGGTGGTCTTTATGCTGATGACGCTACTGTGGTGTGCAGCGGCGCACTACCTCGCAAAACACCCGTGGCTCGAGAAGCCCATCAGCCGGTATGGACATTGGATCACGCCCCTGGTGTTGATGCTTCTCGGTATCTTCATCCTCAAAGAAAGCAACGCATTTACCCTGCTCCCATGACCGTAACCGACTGGACCGGCGCCATTGGCGTCACCCTATTGCTGGTGGCTTACTTGCTTAACCTGCGCAACATGATCACGCGGGAAAGCCTCACCTATTTGATGCTGAACGCGCTTGGGGCAGGACTAGCCTGCACGGCATCCATCCTGCTTTCCTACTGGCCATTCATTATCCTCGAGGGATGCTGGACCGCTGTTTCCCTCGTCGCACTCGGCTCGCGCTTTCGTTCGACTGTATCGTAATGGTAGTTGACAAATCTCCCGTTCGGAGGTTTAGGCTGACTTTACTAATTTAGGTTCCAATCTGCCAACCATTCATGAAATACATCCTCCCCCTCTTGCTGTTCAGTCTGTCGACGTTAGCACAGCCCATTACTGAAAAACAGCGCAACCGCATTGACTCGGTATTCGCGCCTTACGACAAGACCAACTCGCCCGGTTGCTCTGTGGGAATCATCCACGACGGACAATTGGTTTTTCAACGAGGATATGGCATGGCCGATCTGGAGTGGGGACAAGCGATCTCACCCGTTACCGTGTTTGATATCGGGTCCACCTCAAAGCAGTTCACGGCCGCTGCGATACTGCTGCTGCAACAGCAGGGGAAACTCCGCATCGATGACGACGTGCGCAAGTACATTCCTGAACTTCCCTCCTATGGCGCTACCATCACCATCCGCCACTTACTGAACCACACCTCTGGCCTGAAAGATTATGCGGGCCTGCTTTCGCTTGCCGGCCACCAGTCAGAAGAAGTGACCACCAAACAGCAAGCGCTGGATATCATCTGCAAACAAAAGACACTCAACTTTAACCCCGGCGACAAGTGGGATTACTCCAACACCGGTTTCTTCCTGGCCTCCGTTATCGCAGAGCGCGTGTCAGGCATGAGTTTAAAGGCATTTGCCCAGCAACAGATATTTGGTCCGTTGGGTATGAACAATACTTTCTTCCTGGACAACCACACCACGATTGTCCCCCGGCGCGCTACCGGCTATTCACCTTCCGCCACAGGGTACCAGATCGATATGTCCAACTGGGAACAAGTGGGAGACGGAGCAGTGCAAACCTGTGTCCAGGATCTGCTGCGGTGGGACCGGAATTTCTATGAACCTTCGGTTGGCGGACCTGATCTGGTTAAACAACTCACTACCACCGGCACATTAGCCAATGGAGAGAAGTTGGACTATGCATTGGGACTGTTCAACACCACCTACCTGGGTCGCACCATGATTCACCACGGAGGAGCCTGGGCTGGCTATCGCGCCGAAATGGTGCGGATCCCTGATGAGAAACTATCCGTCATCTGTCTCAGCAACCTGGGCTCTGCAAATCCTTCTGTGCTGGCCAGGGCCGTGGTACAAATCATGCTGAATGAAAAACCCACTACCGGTACCCCTGCCCCTGCACCTGCTTCGGTCAAGACCGATGTTTCACCATTTGCCGGTGCGTATCGATCTGAAAACAATGATGCGGTGAGAAAGCTCATCACTGAAAATGACAAACTGTTTATGCAGCGAGGCGCCGGGCGCATCGAACTGAGTTATTCATCCGATAATACGTTTGTAGTGCCAGGAGCCGCTACCTTCAAATTCACCCGGTCAGGTAATCAGGTGACTGCCTTTGATATTATACAGGATGGATTTCCCAGTCAGCATTTTATCCGGTTTGAACCTGTTTCCATCGCGCAACCTTTGATGAAGACCTATGAAGGCAGCTACCCGTGCGAGGAATTGGGTGTCACCGGAACTGTCAGCCTGGCCAATGGCAAACTCCGGCTGAAGTTTGGTGCCGAAGACCAGGAACTGGAACCCGTGATCACGGATATCTTCTACAGTCCCCAAGGTATGTCCATCGAATTTATCCGCGACAAAAGCAAACGAATCACCGGCTTCTATTTCAGCGCCTCACGAACCAAGAAGATTCATTTCAAGAAATTCTGATTAATAGCCTTCACATGAAACCAACTCGCGCTGTCATTGCCGTTTTACTCGCCTCTGCCTGGATCAGCATCAATGAATTTATCCGGAACACCTTTGTGTTGCACGATGCCTGGGTCAGTCACTACCAGGGAATGGGATTGGCGTTTCCAGAGGCTCCCGTAAATGGTGCAGTGTGGGGACTTTGGTCGCTCGTATTTGCATTAGTCGTGCTGGTAATATCTACCAAGTTCGATCTCATTCAAACGACCATAATCAGCTGGGTGATTGGATTTGGGATGATGTGGATCGTTATAGGTAACCTCGGCGTACTGCCAATGGCGATTTTGCCTGTGGCTGGGCCCTGGAGTGTAGTTGAGGCATTTGGCGCTGCCTATATTTGTTCACGACTCATTAATAAATAGCACTATGAAGAAAGTTACTTCCGTTGATGCCTACATCAAATCTGCTGAACCCGAAGCCAAGCCGTTCCTCAATGCCCTGCGCAGTTTGATTAAGAAAGTTGCGCCCGATGCAGAAGAAGTGATCAGCTATGGCATGCCAGCTTTCAAGTACCATGGCATCCTGGTCTATTATGCATCGTTCAAGGATCACTATAGTCTCTTCCCCACCGCAAAACCCCTGGAAGTCTTCGCAGCAAAACTTACCAAATACAAGACCAGTAAGGGCACCATCCAATTCCCCTATACCGAAAAGCTTCCAGAGAAATTGATTACCGATATCGTTAAGTTCAAGGTTCAGGAAAACCTCGAAAAGCTTACTGCCAAACAACTGGCGAAGAAGTCGCCTAAATAATTTCACGTCCCCGTCATGATACCTGAAGGAGGACCGCTGATTTAATTTCCGGTGCTACAATTCTTATCTTTCCCAAAACAGCGCACATGGATTTCTCAACGTCAAAGCCCGGCACCGCTTCGGTGTGGGCAGGTGAAAATGAAAGTGGTACAGGCTCACCGATCACCACACCCATTGTCAACAGCGTAGCCTTTGCCTATCACGACCTGGACGAATGGCATGCGGTAGCCACGGGAAAACAACCTGGTCATATCTATTCCCGCAATACCAACCCTACCGTAGCCGTGCTGGAAGAAAAGATCCGTGTGCTGGACGGTGGCGAGGCTGCGGCTGCTTTTGCTACGGGCATGGCAGCCATCAGCAATACCTTGTTCACCTTCCTGTCGCCGGGTAAACGCGTGGTCTCCATTAAAGACACCTATGGCGGCACCAGTAAGATTTTTCTGGATTTCCTGCCTCGCTTCGGCGTTCATGTGCAACTCTGCGACACCACCGATCACGATCAGCTGGAAATAGAGATCAGCAAAGGATGCGATCTCGTTTATCTGGAGACACCAACCAATCCCACCTTAAAAGTGGTGGACATCAAACGACTATCCGCTGCAGCACGCAAGGCTGGCGCCATCACCGTGGTGGACAATACATTCGCAACACCCATCAACCAACGCCCCCTGACGCTGGGTGCCGACCTCGTGGTATACAGCGCTACCAAATTCTTATGCGGGCACTCAGACGCCATGGGCGGACTGGTGGTCGGTGATAAAAATCTGGTACAGCAGGTATTTCAATTTCGTGAAATCAACGGGGCCAGCATTCACCCCGACAGTGCTTATTTGATTGCGCGCGGCATGAAGACCCTGGAGCTCAGAATACAGCGACAGAATACTTCAGCGCTGACCATTGCAAAGCACCTGCTTGCACATCCCAAGGTCAGTGGCGTGTTTTATCCAGGCCTCGAAAATCACCCGGGTCATGCCATCGCCAAGTCCCAAATGAGCGGATTTGGTGGTGTACTCAGCTTCGCCCTGCATGGCGGTGATGAGGTCAAAAAGTTCCTTCCCGCCCTCAAATTGGTGCATTTGGCAGCCAGTTTAGGGTCCATCAGCACCCTGGCGGGGCCGCCCCGTACCACCAGTCACGTTGAATTGACGGCCGAACAGCGCGCCAAACTGGGTATCCCGGAGGGGCTGATACGCTACTCCGTGGGAATCGAAAATGTAGAGGATCTGATCGCAGACCTGGATCAGGCGCTGGGGAGAATCTGACATATGACAAGGACTTATCTATTTAGGTTGTAATAAAGGCTCCCGATAGGATAACAAATTTCCACCTATCCCATACTACAGAGCAGCTTTTTATGCACCTCCCGTTTATAAAAATCGTGCTAACTTGGTTTCCTATGCAACCGAAAGTCATCGCATTTGATGCAGACGATACCCTGTGGGATAATGAGATTTATTTCAGGGAAACCGAGCACAAGTTCTGTGCGCTCATGGAGGACTACCTTCCCCAGCACACGGTTGAACGCGAGTTGCTTCAAACTGAAATCAAAAACATCACGCTGTACGGATATGGCATCAAGGGGTTCATGCTGTCCATGATCGAAACAGCCATTCGCATCTCCGATGGCACCATTGGCGTGCGTTCCATTGAAACCATTATCGGTTACGGCCAGGAACTGCTAAACAAGCCTGTAAACCTCCTGCCTGGTGTGGAGGATGTATTGAAAAGTCTGCGGGGGCGCTACCGGCTTGTCGTGGCCACCAAAGGTGACTTGCTGGACCAGGAACGAAAGCTGAAGAAATCCGGGCTCGACACCTATTTTCACCACACCGAAATCATGTCAGAAAAAGCCGAAGCTGACTACCAAAAATTGCTGCGTCACCTGGACATTCAACCACCCGAATTTGTGATGGTGGGCAATTCCCTCAAGTCAGACATCCTGCCTGTGCTCGCCCTTGGCGGACACGGATTTCATGTGCCGTATCATGTTACCTGGAGTCACGAACATGTCGACAAACAAATTGAGCATCCCAACTTCCGAACCCTGAATACCATCACCGACATTCTCCAGATCTTTTGAATTTGAACGCAACGGCTACACTGCGCACCGCCCGCACCACCCTGAAGTTGCTTGCTCCGGGCGACTTTGAGGAGATACTGGGTCTCTTCCACGAACCAGATACCTTCCGGTTCATTCCACACCTGCAACAAAAAACAATGGACGAGTACCGGGCGGTATTAGCTAATCGACTCAATCAGATTGCCTCCGGCATCGCGCAGCATTGGACCGCGAGAACCCCGGCAGGTGAATTGGTCGGGGTCCTCAACTACTCTCCGATCTCCGAGACTGATCGCATGCAATTGGGTTTTCAGATCAGGTCAAAGTTTCATCGCCAGGGTTACGCCACCGAACTGGCCAGGGCAGTCATGCAGCATGTACGGACACAGCAACGGACAGGACTGGTCTATGGGGTATGTAGTATTGAGCATATCGCCTCCGCCACCGTGCTGGAACGCATCGGATTCAGACTCCATGAACAACGATCTGATGTATTTGTCTATGTGTTGGATTTGGAGGACAATCCATCCTCCTCAAACGAGGGAAAATCCTCCTGAAATATCCCCGCTTCACCGGCCTTAGGCGCCAACCAGCAATAGTGCACCATGCCATTGGTTACCGCTACATAGCGGGCACCCACCGTCATATTGTACATCCCCGCCTGGTTGAAAGCATTTTGGCTGAGTTTGATGTCCGGCGACTTGCATTCGATGAGCATCCACGGCTTGCCATTGCGATCGAACACAAGGATATCTGATCGCTTCTGCATGGTGTTGTAGGCGAGACTGCCTTCAATACGAAATAGCGATCTGGGGTAGTTGTGATTGACGATCAGGTAGTTGATGAAATGCTGACGAACCCATTCTTCAGGGGTGAGTACAACAAATTTTTTGCGCACTCCGTCAAAAATCCAGACCTTGCCGTCCAGTTTTTTAATTTTGAAATCAGCAGCCGGAAGGTTCAGGGGCTTCATCCAACAAAAATAGACGAAAATCCCCGACCGAGGCCCACGCTTAAACCACCTACCCATGAAAACGAAAGAACAGATTGTCGAGAATTGGCTTCCCCGCTACACCGGACTTCCCCTGGATGCCTTCGGAGAGTATATCCTCCTGACCAACTTCGACAATTATGTGAAGAAGTTTGCCGAATGGCATAACGTAGAAGTTCATGGGCAGGATAAAGCCATGCGCAGCGCCACCGCCAACGGCATTACCATTATCAATTTTGGTATGGGAAGTCCCAATGCAGCTACCATCATGGATTGTTTGTCGGCGGTAAAGCCCAAAGGGTGTCTCTTCCTCGGAAAGTGCGGTGGACTCAAAAAGAAGAACGACCTCGGTGATTTTATTCTTCCGATTGCCGGCATTCGCGGTGAAGGTACTTCCAACGACTACTTCCCGCCTGAAGTGCCCGCGCTTCCGGCATTTGCGTTACAGAAGGCCATCTCTACTACCATCCGCGACTACAACCAGGACTATTGGTCCGGCACCGTGTATACCACGAACCGCCGAGTCTGGGAATGGGACGAAGACTTTAAGCAATACCTGATCAAGATCCGCGCCATGGCCATCGACATGGAAACGGCTACCATCTTCTCTACGGCTTTCTATAATGAAATTCCCGCCGGCGCTTTATTGCTGGTGTCTGACCAGCCCATGGTACCGGATGGCGTGAAGACGGAGGCCAGTGACAAAGTGGTTACTGCCAGCTACGTAGACCTCCACCTGAAGATCGGGATCGATTCCCTGAAACAGCTGATCAACAATGGTGCTACGGTAAAGCACCTGCGCTACTAACCCACCCGTTCTTCGGGGCGATTAGACACCGTTACCCGCGACAGCAAGGCGAGTCCGATGATAAAGAAAATCATCAGGGCCAGGGTGCTGTTGCGCATACTGCCGGTCAGGTGCTCAATGAGGCCATAAGAAAATGTTCCGAGCACAATCGACATGGAGAATGTAATGTCGAAGAAGCTGAAATAAGAAGCGTGGTCGATGGAGTTCTCGGGGAGCAGTTTGGAATAGGTGGCCCGCGACAGGGACTGGATTCCTCCCATCACCATACCCACCAGGGTGGCAAGGGCATAGAATTCATATTCATTGGTGGTCAGGTAGGCCATCACACAAAAGAATATCCAGATCAGGATCATCGTCACCAGCGAATACTTGTTGCCTTTGCGTTTAGAGAGGTTTGCAAAGAGGTGGGCCCCAAACGATGCCACGAGTTGGATGATGAGTACGGTGATGATGAGTTTATTGGCATCCAGATTCAGTTCTTTGGAACCAAATGTGGCGGCGAGGTACATCACCGTTTGAACACCCATATTGAAGAAGAAGTAGGCACCGAGATAGCGCTTGAGGTTGGGGTACTGCGAAAGGCTCAGCCACACCTTTTTCAGCTCGCGATAGCCATTGAACAGGACGCGGCCGGTAGGGCGTTGGTTGAGGGGATTGTCCGGCAGGCGACGGAAGGTGATCTGCGAAAAGCCGATCCACCATATGCCCACCAGCAGGAAAGAAAACCGCACTGACGTGCCTTCATCCGGGAAGCCCAGTTGTTTCCAATAGGTCATGGTAGCCAGATTGGCCACGAGCAGAAGGACGCTGCCGTAATATCCCATGGAGTAGCCACGGGCACTCACGCGGTCAACCTGGTCTTCAGTGGCGATCTCCGGCAGGTAGGCATCATAGAACACCACGCTGCCCGCGTAGCCTATGCTGGCCAGCATGGAGCACAGGATACCCCATTCCACATTCTTGCCGGTAAAGAAGAACAGGCCGATGCAGGACAGTCCACCGAGGTAGACAAATGCCTTCATGAATGGCTTCTTGTTGCCCGTGTAGTCGGCGATGCCCGACAGCAGGGGCAGAAAGGGTGCGATGAGCAGGAACGACAGCGAGAGCGAGTATGAATACAGTACCGAGTTGACGATGGGGAAGCCAAAGAACGACACCACGTCGCCGGAGGTCTCGGTAGTTGTTACGGCCTGGTAATAGATGGGAAAAATGGTAGAGGTAATGACCAGGGAGTAGACCGAGTTGGCCCAGTCGTACATGCACCAGGCGCGGATGGTTTTGGGGTCGTTGAGGGTGTGGGTGGCAGGTAGGTTCACTGTTGAAAGATATTCAAAATTTTGCCTGCGAGGTTGGTTTACGGGGCAAAAGAAAAGCCCCTCGGTTGGAGGGGCCTTCTTTCATGAAACAAACAATTCGATTAATTGAACGTCGCCTTTTTCTCCATGGTGTTATAGAGAATTTTGCGGGCGTTAGCGAGGCGCAGTTCAGTTTCCACATCAGCGATAATTCCGCGCTTGGCTTCGTTATCCACTTTGAGTGATACGGTCAACTGGTCGCGTTCTGCTTCGGGGAGCATATCCTTCTGGCGGCTTACCCACAGGATGATATCCTTGGGTTCGATGAATACATCATCGGCCTGGATCTTGGCTTCTTTACCAAACTGTTCCGTCTTTTTGGGCTCGCCGATATACAGGTTCGTCACGAGCGTCTTGCGGTGCATTTTACGGAGCTGGGTAGCTTCCGGAACGCGCTGCTGTACGTCGATAGCCGTTTCGCGGAGTTCGGTTGTCACCATGAAAAAGAACAACAACATGAACACTACGTCGGGCATGGACGATGTCGGGATGTCCTGCTTAACGGTGGCTTTTTTCTTAAACTTTGACATACGTTTCGTTTGGTTTAGTTACCAACTTTCGTTGGTTCAGCAATAGAAACAGACATGGGTATACCCTGACGGCCGCGATCATAGATCGCTTTCTTGGCAGGGTCACCGGGATCAGATGCAGCTTCGCGGAATTCCTTGTTGCTTACACCGGCTTGCTCGGCATAGATATCGTAGTACGCGCCCTGGATGATATCCAGGATCTCGATAAACTTCCGGTGGGTAGTACCACGGTCAGTTTTGAACGATATGATAGCCTTTTCCGGTGAATCAGACATGGTAGGATCAGCGCCGCGATTAAGAATAAACTTCTTGATCTGGTCTTTGAGTCCTGACACATCCGACATAGGATTTCCTTCCACCAGCAACGCATCCGAGGAGTTCACTTGTATTTTGAACATGTTGTGCTCCTGAATCTTTACATCTTGTTGCTGAGCCTCCGGCGGCGGCGGGAGCTGAATACTCAGACCGCGGTCGTTGGAGATGGTGGTCGTCACCAAGAAGAATGTCAACAGCAGGAACGCGATGTCCGCCATTGAAGCATTTGGAATTTCTGGAGTAGAGCGAGGCATTATTTAAAAGCTTTAGCTATTTCGGAATAGATCATACCGATAATGGCGATCACCAGCACAAAGTAGAACATGGTCAAACCTGCACCAATCATCTTTGAGCTGAATTCCGTCGTCACACCGAGTGCCTGATACTTGGGGGTAAGTTCACCGCCTGCCAGTGCGTAGGCAATGCCGAACAGAACCACCAGTACACCCAATGACATACCAGACTTGGCAATCTCCTTGGGATTTTTGATTGCATGGAGTACCGGGAACAGTACTGCTGCAATGGCTGCTCCGAAGAGCAACAGGTAGCCCAGATATAATCCTATATCCAGACCCGCATTTTGGAAAAAGCCGTCCATAATTACTTACCTCCGTTGAGTTTGTGCTTCACCAGCAAGTCGATGAGGGAGATAGAAGCATCTTCCATACCGTTTACCAGGCTATCGATTTTAGACACCAGGTAGTTATACAACACCTGGAGCACCATACCTACGATAAGACCCCCTACGGTCGTGATAAGAGCCACTTTCATACCACCGGCAACAACCTGGGGAGAAATATCACCCGCTGCCTCGATAGCGTCGAAAGCTTCCACCATACCCACAACCGTTCCAAAGAATCCGAGCATAGGTCCGAGTGAAATGAAGAGGGAGATCCAGATCAAACCGCGCTCGAGTTTACCCATTTCAACACCACCGTAAGACACTACTGATTTTTCAACCATGTCAATGCCTTCAGACGCGCGCATCAGACCTTGTGTAAAGATCGAGGCGATAGGGCCGCGGGTGTTCTTAGTCACATTTTTGGCTGCTTCTACGCCACCTTTTGCGAGGGCGTCTTCAATCTGAAGCAACAATTTCTTTGTATTGGTGGTAGCCAGGTTGAGGGTAATAACACGCTCAATGGACACGGCGAGACCCAAAATCATACAGATCAGGATGGGCCACATGAAAGGCACACCACCTTCAATGAATTTTTCTTTCAATACTTGGTGAAATGACTGTTCTTCGACGGCAGCGGCGTCATCAGCAGGCTGATCGGCCACAACGGCCTCAGCAGGTGCCGGCTGGGCAGCCTTGGTTGTATCCTGGGATTCCTGAGCTGTTGCAGCCAGAGATCCAAAAAGCAGGATCGCGAAGAAAGCGAGAAGAGCGAATTGTTTTTTCATGGTTTAAGGTTTAAGTCTAGGTCTTGAAGTGGCCAAAATTAAAGTTTTTGTTCATTTCTAAACAAAAAATAGAACTTTTTTACATGAAAAAACTCCGATTTATCGACAAGCGTACACCTATAAACCGCACAACTCCGAAAAGTCACTGTGGAAACTGTCTTTTCGACTATTTTCCATTTCTTTGTGGGCTTTTTTAGGAGAGGTGTCCGAGTGGTTGAAGGAGCACGCCTGGAAAGTGTGTATACTCGAAAGGGTATCGCGGGTTCGAATCCCGCCCTCTCCGCCAAACAAAGCCGCCGCGTTAGTGGCATTTTTGTTTATGAAGAGCTTGCTAGCCGTCTCGGCTAAGCAAGCGATGAATAAACAAAAATGTAGCCCCCGATTTAATTCATCACGGGATCACGTTAGTAATCCGCCCTCTCCGCCAGTCTGCGGAGTTTTGTTTCTGAAGATCTTGATTAGCCGCCTCGGCTAAATCAAGCGATAAACAAAGACTCACGGGATCACATGTTTGAAGCCTCCCCACTCCGCCCGACGTAGTAATCCCTGCCGCCGCGTTAGCCCCGAGTCATCGGGAGGCGCCGAAGATAGGTTTGAAGCCTCGACCCACGGAGACTCACGCAAGTAATCCCGCCATCTTATTAGCCGTCTCGGCTAACCTAGCGATGAATAAACAAAAATATAGCCCCGAGTCATCGGGGCGCAAAGCGAATATAAACAAGCCTCCCATACCTGCCGTAGCCCAACAGGCGAAGGCAGGCAGGATCAAGTGGTAATCAATACAAGTATCAACCATGATCCTACGAGAATCACCTATTCCCTATCAACCTAACGGTGTTTAGTATATCACCCCCTCACTCAACTCACCCGCGAGCGAAATACTCCAGCCGCTGCGTGGTCTCGTCAGAATGTTACCCAACAACACCATCACCTTGGTGACAGCTGCTTCCAGGGTCATATCTCCCCCACTGATCACTCCCAGCTCCATTAAACTCCGGCTGGTCTCATACTTGCCCTGCATCACCATTCCACCGGGACACTGACTTATATTAAGAACGATCAACCCTTGATCAATAGCCTTCTTCAGTTTGCCCAGGAACCAGGCTGCTGTAGGTGCATTACCAGACCCAAACGTCTCCAGGATGAGTGCCTTCAATCCGGGTGTCTGTAATATGGAATCCACACTCGACTGACTAATGCCCGGAAATAACTTCAGAATAGAAACATGATCATCAAACCGGGTAAGCAATGACAACTTGCCCGTAGCCGCTGAGCGTACCACACTCCGGTTATAATCAATCTTTACACCGGCATTGGCGAGAGCCGGGTAGTTCTCGGAACGAAAGGCATCGAAGTGCATGCTCTCGGCCTTCTTAGCCCGATTGCCGCGCAACAATTCAGAATCGAAATAGATACATACTTCCGGAACCAGCGCCTGATCATCCTCTTTTGCGGAGGCAATCTCCAGGGCTGTTATCAGATTTTCCCGCGCATCGGATCTGGGTTCGCTGATCGGCAACTGGGCACCGGTAAACACCACGGGCTTGGCCAGGTGCTGCAACATATAACTGAGTGCAGAGGCCGTGTAGGCCATGGTATCAGTACCATGCAACACCACAAAGCCATCCTGCTGTTGATAATGTTCCTGAATGATTTGTCCGATCGCCAGCCAATGACTCGGGTCAATGTTTGAGGAGTCGATGGGATGCTCAATCTCAATGACGGTAATCTCAAGAAATAAATTGCGGAGCGTGGGCAGGTGATCAAGTATGAGTGAGAAGTCAAATGGCAACAGGGTGCCCGCTGCATCGTGGATCATCCCGAATGTGCCACCGGTATAAATGATCAATACCCGCGCCCGGGGTGGTGACGGAACAGCTGTGTTAATAGTAAGTGTCTTGTACTTCATCTGGTGTCGTAACAAATAGCAAATTAAGGATTCGTACGTTAACCATCAGGCAAAGCCAAACAACCGGTGTGCGTTGTGGGTGGTCTGCTTCTTCAACGCTTCCATAGAAACCCCCAGCACGCGGCTGACTTTATCGGCAATCACCGGAATATAATCGGGTTCGTTGCGCTTGCCGCGGAAAGGTACAGGTGCCAGATAGGGACTATCGGTTTCCAACACCAACCTGTCGGCAGGAATGTGTGGCAGGATGGCATCGAGTCCGCTGTTCTTGAAGGTGGATATCCCGCCGATTCCAAAGTAAAAGCCCAGGTCGGCAATGCGCTTCACATGATCTTCGGTTCCGGAGAAGCAATGAAACACGCCGGTGAGGTGCTCATGATTCAATGGCTCCAGCAGATCAAGGGTTTCGTTCATGCTGGAACGACAGTGAATCACAATCGGCAGGCGATACTTCTTCGCCCATCCTACCTGAATGCGAAATGCCTCCTGCTGTTCCGGCCAAAAGGTCTTGTCCCAATACAGGTCGGTACCCATCTCTCCCAGCGCCACAAAGCTTCGCTTCTCGAGCCAGCGCTCTACTTCGAGCAACTGATCGGTGACATCTTCTTTTACGGAGCAGGGATGCAACCCCATCATCGCGAGACAACGACCCGGGTACTTGTCTTCCACGGCAAACATCGCATCGATGGAGGCGACATCTACATTGGGCATGAGAATGCGTTCCACACCGGATGCAAACGCGCGTTCGAGTGCGGCGTCGCGGTCTGCTTCAAACTCGGTGGAATAAATATGACAATGGGTATCAGTCCAGTAGTTCATGACGGCAATAGGTATTTCCAGAAAATCAAAAATCCAATAATGACAGCGGCGATAACGACCACCACCACTGCGGCGGCGGCCACATCCTTTATCTTTCCGGCGAGGGGTTGGTGTTGCGGTGACACCAGGTCTACCATGAATTCCAGCGCCGTATTCATGAGTTCAGCCATCAGCACCACGCCGATGCAGCCGACAATCATCATCCATTCGACGGATGTGACGGAGTAAATAAATCCAAGGGAGATTACCAGCAGGGCAACTGCGACATGAATCCTGAAGTTGGCCTGCCCGGCGAAAGCGGTGCGCAAACCCTGAAAGGCATAGCCAAAACTCTTCAACAGACGATTCATTTCAACAGATCATCAATGGCCTGGTGGAGCAACTGATGATCTGGTACAAAGATCGACAATCCGGCATATCGTTGTTCACTTTTCAACAGCTTATTCAGGTCAAATTTCTCCTGCAATTCCGCACCTGCCACCTGTTGCCGCTGCAGCACCCTGGCGAGGTGGAGTTGTTCCGGCTGCCCCGGTGTTGGAACGAAAACAGCACGCTTGCCGAGGGCAATCAGGTCCATGATGGTGCTGTATCCACTTCGGGCCACCACCAGCGCGGATGACCGGATGGCGGCCTCCAGCAGCGCAGACGGCAGATGATTGGTGACGGTGACTGCACCGGTCTTTTCGCGATAGGGTTTGCCCGGTTGCCCGAGTACCAGCAGGCATTTCTTCCCGCTTTCGATGAGTTGCTCTTTGAGTACCTGTGCGAATTCGGTGCGCGAAGGCTCGGGACCAGAGACCAGCGCGATCACATCATATTTGATAGCGGCTTCTCCCGGTTGAAATCTCGACAGCCATCCGATAGACCGTACGGGCGTCGACGTCATAAATGCACGGGTGAGTATTCCATCGGGCATATCCGGAATCCAGATATGATCGAATGGACGCAACAGATGTTTCAACACGCGCGCAGAAATGCCCGACGCCCAATTCCAGGGAAAGGAAAACGGGATGCGCAGCTGGTGCGTGATCATGACCGAAGTGGCTTTCGCTGACCAGCATCCGTACCGGTTGTCAGAGATGATAACATCAAAATGATGCGCGTCCATCAATTCATCGATGGCTTTTTTCTCAGCCCGGATGCTTTGGTAAAAGCCACGCAACTGCATGGCCATGGTGATCATCATCCAGGGTCCATGTCCGTAGTAAGGCTTGTAAGCCGGTAACTCATAGTAAGGCAAGTCAGGAAACTCTTCCCGAAGCAACACACCTGCCTCACCAGAGGACGCCAGTGATACCGTTGCACCGCGTTCACGCAATAGCCGGACCACAGGTATACATCGGGTGGCATGACCGAGTCCCCAATCCAATGCCGCAACCAGTACCCGCTTCATGTCAGGGCAAAGGCTCGAAGGAATATCCGGCCTGAGAAAAATGATCGAGGTAGCGGGGCAACACAAACCTCAGGTTCCTCTCCGCTTTGAGGCTGTCATGGAACACCACCACCGATCCGGGACGTGTAGCGCGGATAGATCCGTTCAGACACCGATGGCGTCCGGTCTGCTTGGAGTAATCATGGGTGAGTACATCCCACATGACAATGCGGTAATCTGAAAGGCGGCTGATTTGCGTTCTGGTGATGCGTCCATACGGAGGTCGAAACAACTTATTGACCGTCTGCTCCAGACCCATCACTGCATCACATTGACGAATGTTATCCAGATAGCGTTCGGTTTCTGTCTCCCACCCGCGCAGGTGATTAAATGTATGATTGCCGGTGCGGTGACCTGCCGACACCACCTTGTTAAAAACTTCAGGATGTTTGCGCACGTTGTCTCCGATACAGAAAAAGGTAGCACGAGCACCGACCCGTTTCAGTTCATCCAAAACAAATTCAGTCGGACCTGGCACAGGACCATCATCAAACGTGAGGTAGATCTTCTTGTCAACGGTCGGCAATTTCCAGGTCAGCCCGGGATACAGCCAGGGAAGAAAGAAGGGACTCCTGAAGAAGGTAATCATAAGGTGGTCAGCCTACCCGGCACGAAAGCATGGTGATGTCGTCGCGGTAGCCCTTGTTGCCTTTGAATCCATCCAACCTGACAATGATATCCTGATGGATGGTATTCAGGTCTTTGTAATGGTTCTCACTGAAATATTTGATGAGCGCCTCCTGACCAAACTCTTCGCCTTGTTCATTCACGGTTTCCGTGAGTCCATCGGTATAACAAAACAATGCGAAGTCTTCGAGGTCGGTGATAAATCCTTCTTTCAGGAATGGCAGCGGATGCATCGCACCCAACACGGTGCTTCCCTCCTCGAGAAGACGGATACCATGTTTTTTGTCCCACAACAAAGGCGGGTTATGTCCGGCATTCACGTAGACCAGCGTCTTTAAATTAATATCATAGATCGCCCCGAAGAAAGTAATGAACCGCTCTCCTTTCGCACTTTCCAGGACCTGAAAGTTCAATGCCTCCACAATTTCAGAGAGGTTCGGCATCTGCCGCAGCAAGGTGCGCAGGGATGCCTGGAAGTTGGACATCATCAGCGCTGCTGCGATACCTTTTCCACTCACATCCGCCACACACAAAAGGAACTGATTCTTGTTGATGGGCACATAATCATAATAGTCACCGCCCACCATGTCGTGCGGGAGATAGCTGGCAGCCATCTTCAGGTGCGGTGTGTTGGGCAATTTGTCGGGGAACAGAAACTGCTGCACATCGCTGGCAATCTCCAGCTCCTTGCGGAACGCTTCCTGGTCCAGTTGCTTGCTGGCCAACTTCTTGTTCTCGATGGCCACCACGATGATGTTGCTCAGGGCCTGAATGAACTTCACATTGTCATCATAATCGGCGGGGCGCTTGGCTTGCTCGAGTCCTCCCAGGAAAATCACCGCAAGGGTATCGCTCTGGTGCGCCACGGGGATCACCATGTCAAACTCATGGAAGTCGCAGGTGCCTTCAAACTCGGTGACCTGATGTACCTGTTTGATCAGGTGAAACCGGTCATCGAGGGGGACTTTCAGAAAATTGACTTTGCTGCCGAAGTTGACCTTACAGTTCCACTTCTTGTCAAAGACATACAGTGCCAGCTTACGGATATTCAGGTTGGAGCGCAGGGTGAAGTTGAAAATCTTGTACAAAGAGTCCTCCGACACATTGCTATTGATAGCCTGTGTGATCTCCAGGAGCGCATTCAACTCGAGCTCTTTTCTTTCTAACCTGGCCTGAAGTTCAGTATGGGGCATACCGCTGATGGTAAACGGTAAAATTAGAACAAAATTATCGGGTGCAGGCCGGCAGGCTTACTTAAAATTTCGGTCCTTCCAGCGATAATGATTTCCCTGTGCCAGTATGCCGATCAATAAGACATAAGGCGTATACAGAATTTGCCAGAGCCCAAATGCCAACGCATCGAATGGCACCCCATAGAACCGGGTCATCCCCGCTAGCAACACACCCTCCAGAATAACTTTGATGAGCAGGAACGTGAAGATCATTCCCGGATTCATAATGAACAGGACCAGCAAGGCAAAAAAAGAAAAATGGGCTGCAGCTATAAATACCGCCAACCACTTTGCTAATGGATCCGTGTTGTGTTTCCACTTTCCGGCCCAGCGCACCCGTTGTCCGATAAAATCCTTGAGGGACCCAACCGGGTTTGAGGTGACGATGCCTTCAGGTGCATTGAGATAAACCACGCCCCGGCGAAAGTGCTTCATCATCTTGTGCAACAGGAACTCATCATCCCCGGAAGGGATATCCATATTTCCTTCGTATCCGCCTACTTCATGGAATGCGTTCTTGCGAAAAGCGAGGTTGGCGCCATTGCAGAGGATAGGATGCCCTATACCGATGGCGGCTGCTGTTGATGCAGCCAGGCTGGTGAACTCCATCGCCTGTAAACGGGAGAGCAGGCTCTTGTCTGTCGCCAGGTTTACTGGTCCAACCAGCATTTGTGTTTCTGCCCTTTCAAAGTAAGTGGATATCTGCCACAGCCATTGTTCATGAAACTGACAATCGGCATCCGTGGTGGCAATGATGTCAAAGCCCGATGCCTGTATTCCTGCCAGCAGCGCCTGCTTCTTTCCCACCACACCCTCCGGAAGAGATAGCAACCGGATATTGCGTCCGTCGCGTACAAAGCGCTCCGCAAGGGCACGTGAACCATCGGTTGAATGGTCGTCGACAAGAATCACCTCGTAATTGTGTATGACATAGGCCAGTTTGGACAGGCTTTTGATCAGCACCGGGAGATTCTGCTCCTCATTTCTAAAAGGAACAATCACGGAAATACCACTCATGGTTGCGCCTTGCAGGGGAGCCACCTGAAAACGGGATTCAGACCACCCAAAAAGAAACGCCATCAGCAGCAAACAATAAACAGCTAAAATGAGGACCAGCAGGAGCGTCATTGGAAAGTTGTCAGTAATTTCAGGCCGTGGGCAAAGTTGTTAAAAAACAAGGGAACGAACAGGCTGTGGCGGCTGAAAGAATTATACTGGGTCTTGACCCTGGCACCAATGTGATGGGCTACGGGCTGTTGAAAGTGCAAGGCAACCGCATGACCATCATTCAGTTCGGAGTTATCACGCTGGGAAAATATGGCAGCCATGCTTTAAAGTTGAAGAAGATTTTCGATCGTGTGCTGGCCCTCCTCGACGAGTATGCACCCGATGAGGTAGCCCTGGAGGCGCCGTTCTTCGGAAAGAATGTTCAATCGATGTTGAAGCTGGGCAGGGCGCAGGGTGTGGCAATGGCGGCGGCGTTGTATCGGGAGATACCCATCACAGAGTATGCGCCGCGCAAGGTGAAGCAATCTGTAACCGGCAATGGCAATGCATCCAAGGAGCAGGTGGCGAAGATGTTGATGCAGATGTTCAATCTCAAAGACCTGCCCAAGATGCTCGATGCTACGGATGCGCTGGCCGTAGCGGTGTGTCATCATAATCAGAACGGGCCGATGAAGGTGAAGAAGAGCAGTTGGGAGAGTTTTCTGAAAGAAAATCCAGCACGGGTAAAGGGTTCCCGCTAAGGCCGCAAAGAAGACGCAGAGGATTACTGGAAAACAAGTACGCAGATACCGCAGAAAAAGGCAGATACCGCAGATTGCGCATTTCAGGATTAGTCTGGAAAACCTTCATAATAATCATAGCGCATCTCCAGCATGAGCACCTATGTTTGAAGGGTGACAGAGAATGAAATTTCATACATCATAAGGGGCGTCATTTTTAAGGTTTACAATAAACTTGGCCCGGGCCTGCTGGAGTCAGTTTATCATTCCTCACTGGTGACCGAATTGAAATTCCTCAACCTCAAAGTTGAGGAGGATCGTCCATTCTATGTTAAGAATCACAACGATATCCTTATTGTAGGATACCGGGCAGATATAGTTGTTAACAACATTGTTATAGTAGAGGTTAAGTCAGTGGACCGACTACACCAGGTCCATCATAAGCAACTTATGACTTACCTAAGAATTTCGGGACTAAAACTGGGGTTACTGGTAAACTTCAATACCGATCGAATTCAAGACTCTATTATTCGAAAAGTCAACAACCTATGAACCACAGTACACTCTTGTATTCATCTGCGTATTCTGCTTTTTTCTGCGTCTTCTGCGAATACTTTTTTTATATCCCATATTGAGGCGTCTTCTTTGCGTTCTCAGCGGGAACCCCCCTTTTTGGTCATCTCCAGTATCACAAACCCAAACACACACCCCGCATTGCTCTCAATGATCTCGGGAGTCAGGGGCACGTTGTCGTGCAAGGTGCCGCGGTCATCAACATAGCTGAAGATGTCAATGGTATAATCCGGTTCGAAGAGTTGCAGGAGGTACTTCAAACTAAACACCCGGTGCGCATTGAACTCTATCCGCTGCGGACCCATCGGCGTGGAGAAATAAAACTTCCCGCCGGGCTTCAGCACCTTCTTCATGTTCTCCAACCCCTTCAGGTGTCCGTTGACATCAATCGGATCGCCATACCGCCCCAATCCGAAATGCTCAATGACATTGAGCGATGACAATGAATCGGTATAGTTATGCAGTGCAGGATCTATTTGCATGAAGTCAGCCGTAACAAAACGAATGTTCTTCACAGACACGGTCTGCGGACGGATGTCAAACACCTCAATCTCCCGGAACGATGCCACGTGCGCCACAAAACCATCCACGCGCGATCCCACATCAACATGCTTGATGGGTTTATTCTCAAACACCCGCCGCGCGGTCCACAGGTCCTCATGAAAATAATGACTCTGCAAATCGCCGTTGGTCTCAAACCGCTCGCGCAATACAGGATACAACGATGAGATTTTGAAGTCGGTATTCGTTTTCAGCTGACGCCGGATCTCCCGCAGGTCGCGGCGAAAGAAGGAAATGCCCTTCAGGCTCACCCACACGAGTTTGGGATATATACCAATGCTCGACAACATCCGGAACAATGACTTCAGCATGTCAGATCTTTTTATAAAGGGCCGCCAGCGTCTCCGCCTCGCGCTCCCAGTTGTACTTTTCAAAAATCAGTTTTCGTCCCCGCTCGCCCATGGCTACTGCAGCAGCCCGGTCGGTCATCAGGGTGTGAATGGCGGCACTCACCTCTTCCGGCTTCAACGGGTCAACCAATATGCCGGCACCAGCCTCGGATACAAACTTAGAAGACTCACCATCACGCGCGGCAATCACGGGGATTCCGGCTGCCATGTATTCAAATAACTTAACCGGATAGTTGGTGAGATAGCGTTCGATGGGATGTGGTATGATAATGCCGATGCGTGAACGGTACAGCGTGTCAATCATCTGGTCGTACGACAGCCACGACCGGAAGTCCACCCCGGCGCGGGGCAATAACTCCTGCTCCAGCGATGCAGGCGCAAACTTGCCACCCAACACCAGTGTAACGTCGGTTTGTTCTGCAGCGAGTCGATGACCTTCGAGCATCTCCATCAGACCGCGTGCTTTGCTGAGCAACCCGATGTACGTCAGGTAGTTTTGTCGTTGTGCCTCGTCGGGATGCCGGCTGAAGGAACCTGCGATGGGGAAGTTGCGGATGAGTGTGACTTTGTCGAACGGAAAGTACTTCGCAATCACGGGCTCGGCTACGATGATCGCATCGAACCACCACCCGGCCAGCTTTTCCAGGATGCGGTAAAACAACGTGTAAAAAGGTTTAACGATGGCGGGTATCCAATGCTGATACGATATTTGCAACGGCGTATCTTCATGTGCGTCGTACACGACTTTGCGTCCGAATAATTTCAATGCTAGTCCTGCTATCAGCAACTCGGAGTCGTGCAGGTGAAACACGGAATCCTTCGGTTGCTTCAGCGCCAATCTGAATATGTTCCACGGACAGCGCACCAACTGCTCCCACCCTTTCCGCGGAAGCGGCACATGCAATATCTGAACACCGTCCTGCGCGTAGTCCTCCGTATGTGGAATAATCAACATGACGGCATGACCCGCTGACTTCAATGACCGCGCCTCCTTGTGAAAGATGCGCGTGTCCCAGGGCTTGTGTCCCGCGTTGGCCAGCATGACGATGTTGCGGCTCATAGGCGTATCCACGTCGGCGGGATCTGGTCTTTGGTGTTGTACACCCGGCTCGGATATGATGGCTCTTTGCGTGTGGAGTAGTTCGTGCGGAACCACTGCTTCGGAGCAATCACCACACGATCGGATGCACCATTCAACCACGCCCCCCACCAGCTGAACGTGCTGTTGGCGATAATAGCATGGCGGCAGGCCGACATCAGCAACATGTCTTTGTAGGATTGTTCGCCGCTGTTGTGCTTTACAAACACGGCAGACAGTCCGGTGAAGTTGGCCTCGCACCACGCCGGATCATCGGAGAAGAAATAGAACGTCGGGTTAGGCACCTTTTCTCTGATCACCGCAATGGCTTTGTCATAATACTCTTTTCCCAACAGGCCAAAGAATCCCTGATAGTCCTGACTCGCGGCGTAGTCGCCACGGCGTACGTGCACCGCTACGCTTTGCTCCTGGCTCATCCTGGCACAGAGGTCGGCGTTGACAACATCCAGCGCTATAGCAGGTTGATATTGTTGGCGGATCAATGCCGTGATGTTTGCAAAATACTTTTCGCTCTGCCAATAGCCATTGAGATAGAGGTCGGATGGCAGTGACAGAAAATCCTCGAAGAAATGATAGTGCGGCTGCGAGAATACCTCCGGACAATGGAAATAGTTCTCGCGCTTGTTGATGTAGCGTATAATGGGATTGGACCCGGTGAACCGATGTACTTCAGCGCGGGTAGCTTCCGTTGCATCGATCCTGAACTTGTTCAATTCAAACTTCCGGTAGGGATGTTTGGTATAGGTATAGAGGTCAAGGCGCAGTGCTGTCCTGTGGTATTCGGCGAGGGCTTTGCCGGCGGCGTACTGAAAAAGCTGGTTACCCAGGCCACCCCGGAGTCGGACAATGATCATCTGCGCGCGATATTGATTATTATTGCGGACCAAAATTAACCGGATGGGCCTGAAACAAAAAATGAAGCAACAACCCGCATTGTACAATGCCTTGTTGTTCATTCTGAACCGGATTAACTACTTCGACCGGCAGTTCCATCGCCGGTTCGCCCGCTACACCCTCACCCCCTACTGGAAAGAACGGATTGCCACGGTGAAGGCCAGCAGCGACAACAACCGAATTAAGTACGTGGCCGATGCAGGCAAAATCTATCCCGACCACCAGGTGGCACACAACGGATTGAAGATTACGCTGGGCAGTTATTATGATTATGGCAACACACACCTGCTGGTGGAGAACAGGGGCGTCCACGAACCGCAGGAAGAATATGCATTCGAAGAAGTGTTGAAGTCACTTCCGGCCGGAAGCTCCATGCTGGAGCTGGGCAGCTACTGGGCATTTTATTCCATGTGGTTTGCAAGCCGTGTACCGCAGAGCAAGTGCTTTATGGTGGAACCCGACCCGCACAAGATGAATTTCGGCAAGCTCAACTTCAGGAAGAACAACCTCACGGGCACGTTCGACCTCGGCTTCATCTCAGACAAGGCCGACCTGAGATCTTCAGTGCCATTCTACTCGGTCGACTTCCTCATGACAAAGCACAGCATCACCCATCTCACCTTATTGCACTCCGACATTCAGGGTTATGAATTAAAGATGCTGGAGGGTGCAGAAGCTGCACTACAACATCAGGAGATTGACTACTTATTCATTTCAACTCACAGCAATCAACTGCATGCCGATTGCATCAGCCGGCTTCAGTCACATGGCTACCGCATCGTATGTGATGCCAATCTCGATGAAAGTTATTCGGTTGATGGTTTGATTGTCGCCAAACGTCCCGGCGTGATCGGGCCGGATCAGCTGGAAATATCCAAGCGCACTAAGACGTCTTAGCAAGTCCTTTTTTGACAGCGAGGTAGTTGGCCGATTGAAATACCTCTAATCGTTCGTTGTAGGTTTCTATTTTCCGTAGACCGTTCGATAGTATCCGGTACACATCAAAGTCGGCGGCGAAGAAATTCATGTAGTCTTTAAAGAATGTGCGGGAGTCAATGTTACATCCGCCAAATTCGAACTGCACCATCTTCACACGGCCTGACGAGAACATTTTCTGTCCACCGCGCAACACGGCCAGCTCATGTCCTTCCACATCCAATTTCAGGAAGTCAATAAGGGCAATACCATTTTGTTCACAAAACATGTCCAGGGTTGTGAGTTCGATGGTCTCGTGGTTGCTGAAATTGATGTTCCTGAACGCCAGGTCGCGCGGATAAACTGATGCCAGTCCGGAGCCATCGCGATCGGAATATAATTCCACCGAGTCCGGACGCTCTCCCAGTCCGAGGTTGATGAGGTGTATACCTTCTTTGTGTTGGAGAAACTCCTGCAGGTAGGCATATGTCTTTCGGGACGGCTCAAAGGCATACAATTGGAATGGCCGATCTCCAAACACCTCAACGATGCGTCGGCTGAACTCGCCTTTGTTGGCCCCCACATCAAATAACACGAGCCCCTCTTTGGGACTACGAAGCTGATCTTTGACCCATGACAATGCCTCCAATTCGCCATTGTTCCGGTAATCACTCGCCCTGCCGTAGTTCATGCCGCGCAACGCCGCCTTGTAGAGGCGTTCAAATACAAACTGCAAACCTTGCTTTCCCCAAATCATGGCGCGACGGACGACTAATGTTTTGCAAATAAAGTATTTTGCAGCCAGATCATCATAACCATGGGTGTCATCATCCGACAAAGCATTGCTACCACCATCATTTCGTACGTCGGATTGATCATCGGTTATCTCAATTTATTATACCTGTATCCGTTGTTTTTGTCTCCCGATCAGGTGGGACTCATGCGTACCGTTCAGGATGCAGCCATCCTCATGGCTCAGTTTGCTCAATTTGGCCTGGCCCAGAGTGTGATCCGCTACTTCCCCCGCTTCCTCGGCGACAACCGCAAATCACATACCTTCATCAACCTGATCATCGCTGCTGCGGTGGTGGCCTTCGGATTCTTCCTGGTGGTGTACTTCCTGTTTGAACAGCCCATCCTCGGATACTTCCAAACGAACGCCCAGGAATTTGTACAGTATGCCAGCCTCGTGCTCTGGCTCGCCTTCATCACCGTGATGACAACCCTGATGGAAGTGTACTCACGATCACTGCTGCGCAATATCTTACCCAACCTCCTCAAGGAAGTAATCGTACGCCTGTTGCTCGCCGGCGCTATCATCGTGTATGCCCAGGGGATGATCACCTTCCCCCAATTAGTGGTCTCTACCGTATTGATCTATGTGGTGTGCCTGCTCATCCTGGTGATGGCCCTGGCCATGCAGGGGCATCTGACTTTTGATTTTGACGCCAACGTAATCGAACCTTCCCTGCGCAAGGACATGATCCGTTTCAGTTTCCTGAGCTTTGCGGGCACGGCGGGATTAATTATTGTGGGCAAGGTGGACAGCATCATGGTCGCGGGGTTGTTGGGACTTGCACCCGTCGCGATCTACAGCATCGCATTCTACATGGCTACCGTAATCGAGATTCCCAAACGCGCCATGACACAGGTGGCGTCGCCGTTGATCTCCCGTGCGTTTGAAAAGAACGATATGGTGGAAGTACAAAAGATCTATCACAAGACAGCCCTTAACCAATTCATCCTCGGCACACTCCTGCTATTGGGTGTCGTGGCCAACCTCGACTCCATCTTTCACATCATGCCCAAAGGAGATATCTATGAAGCAGGTCGCTATGTGGTGGTGCTGGTCGGCATCGGCAAACTGGTGGACATGCTTTTCGGACCGAGCAGTGAGATCATCGTGTATTCAAAGTACTACGCCTTCAGCATTGTACTGATTCTGATTCTCGCATTGGCCCTGATCATTGGCAACAACTTATTGATTCCCAAGTATGGCATCCGCGGAGCCGCGATGGGCTCGGCACTGGCCTTCATCCTCTTCAATGTGGTGAAGTTTGTATTCATCTGGGCGAAGTTCAGGTTACAGCCCTTCTCAGCCGCCTTCATCAAGGTTATGCTGATTACTTCGACCGCCTGGTTTGTACAAGGGTTGATTCCTGCGTTGGGCAACGTGATTATTGACATCGGATTGCGGTCGGCGGTGATCACCCTGGTCTATGCTTTTCTGATTCTTGGTTGGAAAGTTTCTCCTGATGCGAATACCCTCGTTGCCACCGTGCTGAGCCAGGTGGGCATCGGCAAACGTCCATAACTACATTTTGGCTAAATTTCGATCATGAAGAAATCACAGCGCGCCCTGGTACTGGCACCCCACACCGACGACGGTGAACTGGGCTGCGGGGGCACGATCACCCGACTTATCGCCGAAGGCACGGAAGTATTTTACGTGGCGTTCTCTTTGTGCAAACGCTCCCTGCCGGCCCACCTTCCTCCCGACACGCTCGAGAAGGAAGTAAAAGTGGCGACGAAGATCCTCGGCATCCCGGCCGAAAACCTTATCCTCTTTGACTACGACGTGCGTCGCTTCAAGGAGTTCCGCCAGGATATCCTCGAGGACATGGTGAAGATCAAGAACAAGATCAATCCCGACCTCGTGTTCCTTCCCACGCCGGCCGACATCCACCAGGATCATCAGGTTATTTCGGAAGAAGGACTGCGCGCCTTTAAGCAAGTGTCCATTCTCGGGTATGAGTTACCCTGGAACAATGTGTCTTTCAACACGGGATGCTTTATCAAACTGGATGCGTCTCACGTGGAGAACAAGGTAAAGGCCCTCGGTGCCTATGAAAGTCAGAAGCACCGCACCTACCTCAATGACAATTTTATCCGTTCACTGGCCACCATCCGCGGCGTCCAGATCACGGCGCCGTATGCGGAAGCCTTTGAAGTGATCCGCTGGGTAATCTGATTTTATTATGAAGCGCATTTCCCTCGATCAGGTCATTTCACTTTTCCCGCAGGGAAAGTTTGTCGGCAAAACAACCGAGACCATCGACGGCGTGATCGGCATCGGCGAGGCACAAGGCATTGAAGCCAAGTCCAAAGCCAGCTGGGTCAATGACAAGAATGCGCCCGGCATCGCACCGGTATCGTTGCACCTGGGATTGCTTATCCTCTCGCCCAAAGCCTACGAATACCTCAAGACATCACTCACCAACTTCCTGATCGTTGATAATCCGAGAGCGGTTTTCTTTCAGATGGTGAATGAATTGTTTCGCCCCGAGCGCAAGACCGGAATCGAAACAACGGCGGTGGTTCATCACAGCGCCACCATCGGCAATAACGTCTACATCGGCCATCACGTGGTGATCGAAGAGAACTGCGTGGTTGGCGACAACACCTCCATCCTGCACCACACGGTATTGCTTGCCGGCACACAGGTCGGCAAGGATTGCATCATCGGCTGTCACAACACCATCGGCAATTACGGCTTCGGTTATGAGAAAGATGAAGCCGGCGACTACGAAGTACTGCAACACCTGGGCCGCGTGATCATCCACGACCGGGTGGAGATTCACAACAACACGTGCATCGACCGCGGCGTGCTGACGGATACTGTTATCCACGAGAACGTGAAGATTGATAACCTCGTGCACATCGCCCACGGCGTAGTGATCGAACGCAACTCCCTCATCATCGCCAACGCCCTGATTGGCGGCAGTACCCGCATCGGAGAAAACTCCTGGATCGCTCCTTCGGTGTCGGTGATCAACAAAGTAACCGTGGGCAAGAACACGATGACGGGCATCGGCGCGGTGATCGTAAAAAACACAGAAGAGAACCTTACCTACATCGGCAATCCTGCCATTCGCATGGACGAATACAAAAAGTGGTCGGAGGTGCGGAAGAAGCTGTTGGGCTGATCAGCCGAAGTTCTCGATAATCTTTTCACAGATAAACCCTGCTGCCTTGCCGTCGCCGAAGATGGGCGGGTATTGCAGACCGGCACTTTGCTTGCGCAATTTCTGATACGCATCGCGGATCTTCTTGCCATCGGAACCGGCCAATAAGGCGGTGCCGCTCTCAATCAACTCCACCCAGGGTGTCTCTTCCAGCATGATCACGCAGGGGCGGTGGAAGTAGTAGGCTTCCTTTTGCACGCCGCCGGAGTCGGTCATAATGATCTCAGCACTCTTCTCCAGCAGGATCATCTCCAGAAATGAAACCGCGGGAATGATCCGCAGGCGCGATGACTTTCTCACCTTATCAAATACGGCCCGATCAATTTGCGTCTCGTACAACTTCATCGTGCGTGGATGCAGTGGAATTACCAGCGTGGTGTCTTCCTCCTCAGCGAGGGTATGAAAGGTGGTGAACAGTTGCGCCAGCACCGCAGGATCATCCACGTTGCTGGGACGGTGCATGGTCACCAGGCTAAAGCTCTTGTTTTCTAGTTGGAGTCTGGTGAGAATATCTGAACGCCGGGCCGCCAAGGAAGAAAAGTGCAGGCTATTGTCGTACATGATATCGCCACAGAAGTAAATCTTCGGATTGTTGATGGTGTATGGCGCGCGGTTGGTGGCACCAAAACCTTCGCGGTACAAATTCTCCACGCCACGCTGGGTCGGCACAAACACGAGGGTCGACAAATGATCGCAGATGAGTCGGTTGATCTCTTCCGGGAAACCTTTATTGTAGGACCGCACTCCGCCTTCCACATGAATCACCGGCAGGTGGATCTTCGCCGCCGCAATGGCAGCCGCCAACGTGGAGTTGGTGTCGCCGTACAACAGCAACGCATTGGGCTTCTCTTTCAATAATATCTCTTCGATGCCGACCATGATCGCCGACGTCTGCACGGCATGCGATCCGGAACCAGCACCGAGGTTATAGTCTTCTTTAGGCAATCCAAGTTCGTCGAAGAATACCTTCGACATGCCTTCGTCGTAGTGCTGGCCTGTGTGTACGATGATCTCCTGAATCTTGTCCGCAAACTGTGTGCGGATGGCGCGGTTCACCGCTGCGGCTTTGATGATCTGGGGACGCGCCCCTACTACCGTAACTAATTTGATCATGCGGTGATGCGATTCAGTTCGTCGGCCAGCTCGCCGGTGAGGTGTTTCCTTGAATACTGATCCACCTTCGATCCCTCAATGCGGAGTGTACCTGCCACAAACTGTTGATGCAAGGTAATGAGATGTGCCTTCAATCCGGCCACATCAGCAAAGTCAAATGCCTTCCCCGCCCTGCTCTCTTCCACCACGCCGGCAGCGTCGCCGTCCAGCGGACCGATGCACACGATGGGACGACCCGACGCAAGGTATTCGTACAGCTTGCCGGTGAGTACCCACTTCGAACCTTCAAACACGTCGATGGGTAACAACAACACCGGGGCTGCCTTCATGATGCGGATCACCTCGTTGTAGGGAACCTGGGCGATGAGGTTGAGGTTGCCTGTCAGACCAAACGCTTCAATGGAGTTCAACACGGGCGGATCAACACGTCCTACAAGCTTTAGCTCGACGCTACCTGCTGGGTGTCCTTCCGACTTCAACTCACTGATCGCCTTCCATAATGACTCTGGATTGCGGCGGGTGAAGAAGGATCCGGTGTGTACCAGTGCAAATGTCTTGTCTACAGCAATCGGCTCAGTCGCAAAATCGGTGGTATCAAAACCATTGGCGATCACCCGCACGCGAGGAGCGCCCTTGCCTTCGAACTCCTGTTGAATAAATCTGCCCACTACGACTACCGACGATGCTTCCTTCAGCACAGCGAGTTCGAGTTCGCGGTGACGCGCATCGGCCATGGATGTTAACATGAGGTCCTTGTAGTAATCCATGGTCGTCCACGGATCGCGGAAGTCAGCGAGCCAGGGCAACTTCATTTGCTTTGACACACCGCGTGCAATCAGGTGCATGCTGTGCGGCGGACCTGTTGAAATGATGGCGTCAACTTTTTCCGTTTGCAGATAATCACTGAGGAAGGTGATGGATGGCTTGATCCAGAACCGGCGGGTATCTGGGATGAAGAAGTTGCCGCGGATCCAGAAAGATATTTTTTCAGTGAGGCTCCCTCCTGCTTTTTGTTTGAGGTTGGCGCGATTGACTTTCTTCCCCGACTTTCCCGTAAAGGCCTTGTACCATGAGTACGGTTCCCAGATGGGGCGGCGGATCACGGTAACATTGCCCGGTACCTGTTGCTCCAGTGCCGGGTCGTGTTCGGGATACTCTCCATTGGATACGGTGTACACGATGGGCATCCAGCCGAAGTCCTGGAGGTACTTCACGAACTTCAGCGTGCGCTGCACGGCAATCCCTCCTGCGGGCGGCCAGTAGTACGTGATGATGAGTACCTTCTTCATGGTCGCAAAAATACCCTTTTCAATCAATAGCGGATGGGCATTCCGGCGGACTCCATCAACTTTTGTCCGCGGTATGCCACCTTGCCGTTCACGAGCACCAGTTCGATGCCATCGGAGAACTGGTTTGGATTGGCTACCGAAGCTTTGCCGTTAATGCGGATCGGATCGAATACTGTGATGTCAGCGTAAGCTCCGTCGGCGATGATGCCGCGTTCTTTCAACGGTGCGCCGATCAACGTGCGCTGCATCAATGTTACTTTGTTGAGGATGCGCTCCAACGGCATGCCGATTTCCTGGGCGTGGCGGATGGAGGTAGCAAAACAACCGGCACCGCGCGGATGTGAGTTGGCGTTGACAGCGTATTCAATGCCACCATCCGAACCGATCATGCAGAAGTCTTCTTTCAACGCGAGGTCAACGGTGGTCTCCAAAGGCAGTGTGCCTTCCGGAACCGCCACGAGCTTCTTCATCTCGCGGTATTTGGCAAAACTCTCTTTGGTAAGGCGTTCACCGGTTCCTAAAAGGCGCAGGTCGTTGTACGTCAGGTTGTATCGCTTCTGCCATCCATCATCGAAGCGCTTCGAATGCAGGTAGGTTGCCCAGAAGGAATAGGGATAGACACAACACGTCATCGTCAACCCTTCCTTGTTCGCTTGGCGGATAAGCGCCAACGCATCAGCCATGTGAAACGTGCCGCCGGTGGAGTGCAGGTGATCGATGTGTACACGCGCGCCGCTCTCGCGGGCAATCTTTATCGCTTCTTTCACACCATCCAACTCCTGTTCCGTGCTGGAGTAACGCAGGTGCAGGAAGAACGGTCGGTCGTATTTCTTGGCGAGCTTGGCATAGACCAACACTTCTTCATAGGGCGTGGGCTGGTATTCGATGCTGTGCGATACACCCAACGCACCTTCCGCCAGACATTGCTCCACCATCTTCACCCGCTCGGCTGCGTTGCCCGTGCGATAGCGCACCTGCATCACGGCCGTAGACACCCCATAGTTGATGCGGTGGGGAAAGGCTTTGAAAGAATTATAGTACGATGCCGTGGTGGCAGAACCTCCATGCATCTGCAATGCGGTAGTCACGCCGTCGCTCACCTTGAACTTTTCAAAGATCGGATGCGTGCGCATCGGGTTCGCGGCATTGTCGGCGAGGATGTCGATGAAACCGGGAGAAATTACCTTGCCGGAGACATCTATTATCTCATCTGCCTGCAATGATCCCGACGCACCGGTTATAAGTTTACCCGTAGCATCTACGCCAACATCAAGGTTGGTCAATGCATTATTTTGAAACACGCGCCCATTGCGCAATACCAATACAAGCTTTTTCTGCTGAAACGAATACGCACTCATGGAGGCACCCAATCCCACGGTGATCAACCCTGCCTGCTTTATGAACAACCTTCGCTTCATGCTTGCTTCTCGTGGATGAGTTTCAACATACCGTCAATATCCTCCGGGTGAAACCACGTAATCTCCGCATCGCGCCGAAACCACGTGAGTTGTCGCTTGGCATAGTTGCGGCTGTTCTGTTTCATCTTCCTTATCGCTTCATCCTTGTCGTATTTGCCATCGAGGCAATCGAATACTTCCTGATAGCCAACGGTCTGCAAAGCATTGATGTTGCGGTGGGCGTACAATCCTTTGGCTTCCTCCCACAATCCCTCTGCTATCATCGTATCTATCCGCTGATCAATTCGCTGATACAACTCCTCCCGTTCGAGCGTCAGTCCAATCTTCACCACGCGGTACGGCAGTTCCTTCCTCGACTGCTTCCTGAACGAAGAAAACGGTTTTCCCGTTCCGCGTATTACTTCCAGCGCCCGCATCAGCCGCTGGGGGTTGTTGCGATCGACTTGCTCATAGTAGTCAGGATCACCTTCAGCTACAGCATCCTGCAGCCATATCAGTCCCTTCGCCTCATACGCCGCCTTGATCTCTTCCCTCACCGATGGCGGCACGGGCGGCAGGTCGTCGAAGCCTTCGAGCAACGCCTTGACATAGAGTCCGGAGCCGCCGCACAGCACGGCATATTCATGCGTAGTAAATAAGGTTTTCAGCACCCCTTCTGCTTCTTCGGCGAAGCGGGCGGCGTCGTAGGGATCGGTGATGGCATGATGGGCGATGAGGTGGTGCGGCACCAGGGCCAGCTCGGCATCGGTGGGGCGCGCGGTGCCGATGCGCATCTCGCGGAACACCTGACGTGAATCGGCAGAGATAATCTCCGTCTTCAAGTGTTGCGCCAGCTTAATCGACGCAACTGTCTTTCCCACAGCGGTGGGACCTGTCACGACCACGAGGCACGAAGCTTTCATCCGGGCAGTAAAGAACGCAAAAGTTGACCGATCATCGCTTCTTTTTCTAACTTGCCGTTAAAATTCGCCACTACGAATGATTAAGTATACCAATCAATTCCTGACCAAGCTCGAGGAACTCATCGCTGAATCCGACTACTACCTCCGCTACGAGAAAGGAAACTTCAAGTCGGGGTACTGCCTGCTGAACGACCAGAAGATCATGATCGTCAACAAGTTCTTCACCACGGAGGGTAAAATCAACGTATTGCTGGAGATCCTCCGCACCGTACCCCTCGATACCACCAAATTCTCCGAGAAGAGCCAGAAGTTGTACGAAGAACTCTCCCAGGAAGAAGTGAAGCTGTAACCATTGAAAATAACCTTCCTCGGCACCGGCACGTCACAGGGCGTACCCGTTATCGGGTGCACCTGCGAAGTCTGCCGTTCCCTGGACTACCGCGACAAGCGACTCCGCACGTCCGTGCACATTTACGTCAACGGCGTAAGCCTCGTCATCGACACCGGCCCCGACTTCCGCCAGCAGATGCTGCGCGAACGCGTGCCCCGGCTCGACGCCATCCTCTTCACCCACGGTCACAAAGACCACACCGCAGGACTCGACGATGTGCGCGCCTATAACTTTATGCAGGGCCACGACATGCCTGTGTATGGTGAACAGCATACACTCGCCCAACTGCGGGTGGAGTTCAGCTATGCCTTCGAACCCGTGCGCTATCCCGGCATCCCGCAACTGAACCTCATCGAGATCAACGATGCCCCGTTCACCGCAGCGGGTATCAACATCATTCCCCTGCCCGTTACGCACCTGCGCCTGCCTGTACTCGGCTTCCGCATAGGCGACTTCAGCTACATCACCGATGCGAACCATATCTCCGACGAGACCATCGCAAAACTTAAGGGCACCAAAGTACTTGTGTTGAACGCCCTGCAGAAAGACAAGCACGTGTCGCACTTCACCCTGGCCGAAGCGCTGGTGATGGCAGAGCGCATCGGTGCTGAAAAGACGTATTTCACCCACATGAGTCACAAGATCGGATTGCACAAAGACGTGGAGGCCGAACTTCCCGGGACCATTGCATTGGCTTACGACGGACTCGCCGTTACTTTGTAGCCCGTGCACAACAACTACTATTGTCTGCTGCCCCTCAGCCGGACGCTGCACCAGCGCCTTCAGGGATTTACACTTGTCAGTTGCTTCAGCCAGTTCCGCGACGAACTCGTGATGGAGTTCAACGACAGCCGGCAATCATTTTTTATTAAAGTCACCCTCGGCCAGGAGTTGCAGTGCCTCAGTTTTCCCAGCAGCTTTCACCGCGCGCGGAAGAACAGCGTGGACCTATTCAACGGACTCCTCATGAAAGCCGTGAAGGGCGTGCGGTGTTTTGACAACGAGCGCAGCATAGCCCTGGAGCTGGAAGGTGATCAGACCATCGTTTTCAAGATGCACGGACTCCAGGCCAACGTGATCTGGTTCAGTGGCGATGTGGTGGAAGACTTGTTCCAGCAGCGGATTGAAAACGACCGGGCATTAAGGTTATCCCAACTCAATCGCCACATTGATTGGAGTCGGGCGTACTTTGATCTGCATCAAAACGATTTACATGCCTCCTACTTCACCTTTGGTAAGCGGGTTTGGAAGTACCTGGACGATAAAGGATTTCAGACTGCAACGGCAGACACCAGCTGGAAATTACTCAGTGACCTGCGACAGATCTTAGAGGATCCCGAGTTTCGGATCATGGACAGCGACCAGGGTATTGTGTTATCCCTGTTGCCTGGTGAGGCGTTGAAGACATTGAGCGATCCCGTGGACGCATTGAATGAATTTTTCTATGCCCGCACCTCGACGGAATCATTGGGCAAAGAGAAGGGACAGTTGCTGAGTGTCCTGAAGAAGAAACGGAATCAAGCCCAGGCCTATATAGACAAGTGCCGGGAGAAGTTGAGCGGACTCGACAGCCGTGAGTCTTTTTCCCAGCGCGGCGACCTGATCATGGCCAACATGCAGAACATACCGGTGGGTGCATCCAAGGTCGTGCTCACCAATTTCTACAACGACAACACCCCTATCGAGATCAAGCTCAATCCCGAGTTGACGCCCCAGAAGAACGCAGAAGTCTACTACCGCAAGAGCCGCAATCAGCAGATTGAGATCAAGAAGATCGAAGAAGCCATTGCCACCAAGGCGGTAGAAGTCACCAGCCTCGACCAGCAGATTATTGAAGCCTCGTCCACCGAAGACCTCAGCACCGTACGACGGCTGGCAGGCGCGCATCAAAAAGTTGTAGCCGAAAAAGCCGTTTCACTCCCCTACCGCGAATACACCTTCAAAGGATTTGTCATCCGCGTAGGTCGCAATGCCGAAGCCAACGACGAGCTCACCTTGAAGTACGCCCACAAAGACGACCTATGGCTCCACGCCAAAGACGTTTCCGGGTCCCATGTAGTTATTGTCCATCACCCCAGTCATCCCTTCCCTAAAGACGTGATCACCTACGCCGCGCAACTGGCAGCCTACCACTCCAAGCGCAGAACAGAGAGTCTATGTCCGGTGGCGTATACGTTAAAGAAATATGTACGAAAGAGAAAAGGAGATCCGGCTGGGGCGGTGGTGGTAGAGAGGGAGGAAGTGGTGATGGTGGAGGGGTTGGGTCCGCCGGTTTAATGATTACTGTCAAGAGTCAAACAAACACTTATCTCATAATGTAGAATTTACTTCAATATTTAGAAATTGCTGCAACCAAACGCAGTTGCAAAATTTTGAAATCGCTTCTGACACGTGTGTGCGAACTAAACTTAAGAATTCCTCTTCAAATATAAAGCGCTCCCAGCAATTACGTTTAGTTCTTGTTGGCAGTAGTGCGCACACCCACTCTGGAAATCAAACTCCTCCAAATTGCTCAATCATTTTCTGAGTAGCCTCAATGATATCCGGAAGTTTCAATTCGATACCTTTTGCAATCATATTTTTGGTTAAATTTCCAATCCAACTCATGGCCCTAGAAAATTTCCCCTCTTTTGGTTCGTTGGATTGAATTATTTCCTTTACGGCCTGAATTTCATCATCGGGCACTCCAGCTATCCTTAATTTGTCTTGAAAGTCCTTAAAGTCAATCTTAATACTTTGTTTGTTATCCGATTGGACAACGTTGTCACCTACACCAAGATTAGTATTATTTGTTCCACCATAAATATTGTAATTCACAATACTTCTCGTCTGCTCCTTAGTCTCAGATGTTGGAGTAAAATTACTATCAATGTCTGGAAATTTTTCTTGTAACTCCAATAACATATCAAGAAGTCTTTGCTTAGTCTGATCAAGAATGTTGCTATACTGACTCGGTAATACGATTCTGCCAGCACTTATTAAATGCATATCTGCGTTAGTATCCCGATACAAGTCCGCTAATGTATGCACCATGTTTTGAGTAAATGGTAATATCAAAGAAGATTCATGAGAAGAAGCATTAACAGCATCTTCTATTGTTTTAATACTGCCCTTTTCAACATGCTCATAGAAATTAATGTCCATTGATTTACCAAGGTCTTGGAGCATTAACGGTGCGTTCTTAGCTTGTCGTCCAAAAGTATCAACAAAGTCTCCTACAATTTGGACGCTAAATATTCTATACTTTGGTACTTCGCTTTCATTAAGATATCCATTCAACTCATTGGATAACCATTTTTTGAGTTCGTCAACCTTCAACTTAGCCTGAACCAATTTAACTCTTGTTAAGGCTTGCGAAAGCGTTTGTGTAATATTACCATATATCAGTTTATTGTCACGTCCAATTTATTCCAAATCCCCATCCTCTCCATGACATCAGTCAGAGAAAATACCCTTTCAACGAAAATACACCTTTAAAAGTATCCCTTTACCCCGGTTTAGGTAGTTTTATGGCGCGGTAGCTTCAGCAAAGGCCACCCCGCCAGAAGCCCAGTACAAAGCAGCGGAGCTGAAGATTATGTTTTGGCATACTAAGCCTGCCAACAAGAAACGAAGTAAGAATACTTCTTGAAATCGAATTCTATTGTTGGGAATAAGTCCTTCGTTGAAGGCGTGATCTCATACGCGTCATACATCAAAGGATCCTTCATTTTAACGCCAAACCTTTTCCTGAAAGCCTCCAAATCAAAATTATCCAAAGGGAGTTCATCAACGAGGAAATCAGTTTGATTATCGAAGACGTCTATCTGACGGATGATATTCATTATGTGATTATGATCTAATAGCTCTAATAGGACACTTTCCAAACACAGTGACATTGAAAATTAATAGCACTCAGCTTTCCTTCTTTAAACCGATAGGTGTGCCTTATATCATCAACACACGATTCAAATGCAATTAAATCATACTTGGCAAATAGCTCACGAGGAAATGTATCAAAAAACTTCGCAACAAACTCCTCCTTCCTCATTCCTGTTCTGATACTATCCAGAAGCAAAACATCATCATCAAGTATGTCGCCTTTGATTAATGAAGAATGCCTACTTGCGTCCGGGTCATTGTCAAACCAGAATATCAATCTGCTGGAACGGTATTTTGCAATTTGAAACTCGACGGGTCCGATATACTCCGTGTGAATCCTGTCTTTTACGGAAAAGCTCTTAAGTAATCCCGTTTTGATCTCATACTTATTGGTGATATGCCCAAACGGAGCGTATACGAAATCAGCGCAAGTTACGAATGTCAGGGTGTCGCTATTGATGGGGAGCGATGTATTATAATCGAATGATGGTTTTGGAGTCACCCAATACCTACCTACTCTTTTGGCTTTCGTAGTGTCAATCGGGGGGTCGGGATCGTTGATAGTTGCAGATGGAGCAGAATTAGTACAAGACGTTAAAAACTGAAGCACTGCCAGCGTAAATACGATAAGAATTCGTTTCATAACGCAGAGGGAATGACCTGTTACCATTGGATACTACAAATTACCTTACCTCACAATTTCTTAAAGTCAAAAGCCTCTCCAATTATATACGAGTCCCCAATGACTAACACCTTAACAATTTCCGTCTCATCTACCTGATAACCATTCAGCCATCTCTTCGGGTTGTATTCACCCAGCAAGAGCAAGGTGCCGGCGGAGATCGCCTCCAAGATCCACAAGATCAGCGACAACGAGTACACCATCGAGCGGGGCGCTCTCGACGCGATCATCGACAACCAGGGCGACCTGATGAAGTCGGCGTTGATCCAAAATACAGATTACGTTGTCGCTGGGTGTAGGTCCAAAGCAACGGGTGCTCATCAAACAATTCCAATTTATCAGCCTCATCTGACTTAATCAGGTCTTCCCTGACTCCTATAATCTGAACCTCCCAGCGCTGTGTCTCACCCTCTACACCGGTATTTATGGTGAGTTGAATTCTTGCATTTTCCAAACCCCAGTCTGCTCCCGTAATCTGAATTCCGCCGCTCTCGAAGTCCGTTGCCGAGAGGATGTCGTTGAGCTCCTTGCTAATCATTTCATTTGACATTTGACTGCAGTGACGTATGACTGAAAGTAACACATCATGCTAAGATAAAATAACCTTAGCGTCTCATGCGCCCCTGCGGTGAAAAATACACATTCAATTTCATCACTTTCTCCCCCACGAATTCTGCGGAAATCAGCGACCCGGCAGTCTGGAGAGGCAAGTGGGTTGGCATGACTACTTTATCACTTGCCCCCAAATGGCTGGATACTCATCCCCAATCAGGTAGAGATAAATCTTCCTGTTAATAACACTATCCTTGACCAAATAGATAGGACTCCGGGTGGTGCTTCGGGTTGGATCCTCTATAGGTAAAATTCTAAGGACTTGCCCTACTGCATATGCATTATTGTCGCATTGAGCCAAAACAGAGACAGTCTTAGGTATATTTACCCCATCGGTCTTTCCTATGATCAATGCATAAGGTATTCCTTCTGTAAAACAATACCCATCATTCTTTACAAATCGTTGTACCGTGATATCAAAAGTATCCTGTACACTAAAATAGTGGTAACCAGTATACATGGCATACACTTTACGATGTTTGAATGAACATGACAGTATGCATACGAGAATTGATACGTAAAGTATCGTCATCACCAGTATCCATTTATTATGCCACATAAAGTCAGACAATACTTTACACTACCGCTTTACAAAACTTCCTCCCCTATTAACAGCAAATTTCTTATTGGTTCACCCTAACCGAGCTGTTATGCCCTCGCTTTCATTGCATTTAGTTTCCTGTTCGTTGCCGTCTGAGAAATAATGATGATCACCGGCACAATGATTTCAGAACCTAAATAGGTCAGCCAAAGTGAACCTGGTTCCGGAAGCCCTACCATTTGCATGGAGATTAGCCGGCCTGTCCCGCCTAATAGTCCGCCGAGGGCTAGCAAATAAACCAAGGTGTTTTGATTTCGAATAGTAATGGCAGTCCACAAGGAGATAATTCCACAAGCCAGGTAAATACCCGCCAGGAATCGATGTATGTTGTCTAACCGGGGTGATGTATCGGGTTCTCCCAGATACATCTGTAGTGTGCCGCCAAAAATGGCAATCGCTGCAAATAATAGCAGGCAGATTTGCGTGATTCTTCGGCTTAACAAAAGGTTCTGGTTATTCATATCATCAACCTTCATATTATGAAATTTAGTCGGTCACAGCAGTGGAATTGAAAGTTAATCATATGTACACATTTTAATAGGGTAATGCGATAGAAATACAATTCTCGCAAAGAGCGCAGAGGGAATGCGCCGCAGAGAAACGCAGGAAAATGAAAGGCAAGAATAAATAACCGCAGAGGCACCTTTGGTGCGGGCACTTTTACATTTAACGTTTTTCATTAAAAATTTATCATTTGGCAATTGGCATTGGTCATGCCGTTGCAATTTCATGAGCAATAATCATTAACGTTGCGGTCATAAACATGCCACCCCACTGTGGTTGTTGGTGCAGGGGTGGTTATTGGCTATTAACATGTAGCCCCTCTGGGGCTGGTACGATTGACCGAGATTCATGGATCAGCGCGTTCTGTGTCTCCTCAGCGATTTATGCGGGAATCATTGGTACAAATACAGTTCCCGCTGATGACGCAGATGGAATGCACGCGGATTAACGCGGAAAAAATACAAAACAAAAAAAGTCAAAACCGCAGATGCACCTTCGGTGCGCTATCATCGAAAAATTCCACGGGAATCAGCGGTGTATTTTATCAGCGAGGATCTGCGGGAAGTTTATTTTAGTCGGTCGCAAAGGTTGGTGACAACACCAACCTCAGGCAAATCGGCGCTGATCTGCAATTAATCCGTGAAAATCTGCGGGAGACTACTCTTTGACTCTTGGTTCTGTTTCATCGGTTGGCAGACGCACCAACATCACACAAACCCATTGCGCCTTCGCGGAGAAATTATTTCTTCTTTAGCTTATATCTCACATGCGTCGTCAGGTCGGACGGGATCACCTCGGCAATCTGAAAGTCATAGGTGTCTTTGCTCATCCCTTCAAACAGTCGGATACCACTGCCCAGAAAAACAGGTGCGATGTGAATATAAAACTCATCCACAAGACCAGCCTTCAGAAATTGCTGAATGGTGTTCGCCCCTCCCTGGATGCGGATATCTTTTCCTTTGGCTGACTTCCTTGCTTTTTCCAGCGCACTTTCTATCCCGTCATTGACAAAGTAAAACCGGGTCGTCCCTTTTTGAATCCAGGGTTCGCGCTTTTCGTGGGTCAATACGTAAACGTCGGCTTTGTACAGGTCCTCCGGCCAAACCACTTCACCTTCTTCAAACATGCGCTTGCCCATAATGAATGCACCGGTTCTGGCGATCACACTCCGGATCAACTCACCTTCAAAATTATCTTCTTTACCCCCTTCCATGCCCAAATATTCCCAAAATGCTTTTTGGTTGAACATCCACTTATGGATGTCGGCCGAAACGCCGCCCATGGGATTGGCCGGTCCGCGGTTATCTCCGGCAAAATAGCCATCAAGGGAGATTGCGCTGTCAAATATTATTTGGCTCATAAGTTCTCTATTCTGGCCGTAAGGGTTATATATAAAAGGATTGACTTTGTTATTGGACATTTATCTTTCAGCCAGAAGCCATAAACCCTAGGGTGCAAATACATTTCCCGCAGAGAACGCAGAGGGAATGCGCGCAGAGCAACGCAGAAAAATGCAAAACAAGAATAAATAACCGCAGATGCACCTTCGGTGCCTTTACTGGCACTTCGAAATTTAACATTTAAGATTGGAAACTTTGTATTTGACAACCATTGCGGGCTCGGCGTCTCCTCCGCGGCCTTAGCGGGAACCATTGGCATAAATACATTTCCCGCCGTGCCTTCGCCCCGAAAGTTCGGGGCTACGCGCAGGCAGGCTGATAACACAGATTGAATGCGCCGCAGATCAACGCGGAAAAATACAAGCTAAGAAAATCGATACCGCAGAAGCACCTTTGGTGCGGGCACTTTACATTTAACATTTTACATTGGAAATTTAGCGTTTGGCATTTGGCATGCCTTTACAATTTCAAGAGCATCTAACTTGACGATCACAAACATGCCACCCCGCTGGGGTTTGTGGTGCAGGGGTTGGTTATCTGGCTATTAACATTTTGCCCCTCTGGGGCTGATGCGATCAACCGAAATTCATGCATCAGCGGACTCTGCGTCTCCTTAGCGAGTTCAGCGGGAACCATGGGTGGAAATACATTTCCCGCTGATATCGCAGATTCAATGCGCGCAGATCTGAGGATCACCCTACGCCCTCCAATTCCTTAGTCATCGCCTTGATAAATCCGGCCTTGTCTTTCTTGACTTCCTTTAGCATGGCCTTTCGGTCATCGGGAATGGTAAAATACTTTTCTGCCCAAAGGTTTATTTCAATCATGATCGGGAGCAACTCAATCCCCTTTCGGGTCAGCCGGTAGAGCACTTTCGCCTTGCTGTCCGGATGGCTTAGCTTTTCAATAATCTTATTCTCCTCCAAAACGAGCAGACGGGAAGCCAGAATATTGGTGGCTATCCCCTCTCCTGACTTCAAAAAGTCTCCGTACGTACACTCCTTGGCGAACATCAGGTCCCTTACAATCAGGAGAGACCACTTGTCACCCCAAATATCCAGGGAACAGCTCACCGGGCAATTTGACCTTTTTTTGGGCTTATTCATAAAATTTATTCTATTATCACTTGCATTTTGCAAGTTCCTGTTACATTTGCACTTGCACTATGCAAGTAAAACTACAAACAAAAAATCATGAAACCAACCATTCTAGTAACAGGAGCCTCATCAGGTTTTGGCCTCCTGATCGCCACCAGGCTGCACGAAAGCGGTTATACGGTAGTAGGCACGAGCCGGAATCCGGAAAGACTACAGTCGGCAGTACCCTTCAAGGTGATTGCACTGGACCTCGATTCAGATCAGTCAATCAGTACGCTACCTGATCGACTATTCAAGCAGGTATCCAAACTGGACATCCTGATCAATAACGCCGGATTTCTGGTCACCGGTATTGCCGAAGAGGTACCGATTGAGTTGGGTAAGAAACAATTTGAAACAAACTTTTGGGGAACCATCAAAGTAACAAATGCGGTCTTGCCTTATTTCCGAAAACAGAAGTCCGGCAAAATCATCACGATAGGTTCCATCACGGGATTGGTAGCATTCCCCAACACTGCCTACTATGCCGCGTCCAAACATGCGCTGGAAGGCTATTACAAAGCCCTGCGCTATGAACTCACCGAGTTTAATATTCATGTCGCCATGATCGAACCAGGCTCTTTCAAGACAAACATCCTGGACAATTCATCCACAACGCTTAACCGCATCGAAGATTACGATGCACTCAGGATCAAGAACAAAAAGTACGAAGGCCTCATCATAGATCAAGCTGAAGACCCTGCCCTGGTTGCCGAAAAAGTTCTTAAGGTGGTTGAAACCAACAAGCCCGCGTTCAGAAATCTGGTTGGAAAAGGGTTGTCCCTGTTGACGACACTACAACACGTTGCCTATGGGGTGATGGAAAAACAAATTCTTAAACAGTTAAATAAAGGTTAAACGCGGTTCTCGCACCACCCGCACAGAAAAAAATAACGATCATGAAAGCATTCATCGTAAAGAAATACGGCCAAAAAGAAAAACTTCAGCTCATTGAAACAATCGAACCGAAGGTGCATGAAAATGATGTCCTGGTTCAGGTACATGCAGCCGGAGTAAACCTGTTGGATTCCAAAATCAGGAATGGCGAATTCAAAACCGTTCTACCCTACAAACCGCCATTTGCATTGGGGCATGACGTTGCGGGTATTGTCACCAGAGTCGGCTCAAGGGTAAGTAAGTTCAAAGTTGGAGATGCAGTCTACGCCAGACCGGCCGACTTTAGCATTGGCACCTTCGCAGAATTTGTTTCTATGAATGAGAATGATGTCGCGCTCAAACCCGGGAACATATCCATGGAAGAAGCGGCATCCATTCCGCTGGTCGGCCAGACGGCGTGGCAAACCCTCATTGAAAAAGCAGGGTTGAAAAGAGGACAGCGCATATTCATTCAGGCGGGTTCAGGCGGTGTAGGAACATTTGCCATACAGTTGGCCAAACACCTGGGTGCCACCGTGGCCACAACAACCAGTGCAGAAAATGCTGATTTGGTTAAGGGATTGGGTGCCGATGTTATCATTGACTACAGGAAAGATGATTTTGAAACGATGCTGCATGGCTATGATGCAGTACTAAATAGTCAGGATAAGACGTCCCTGGAAAAATCCTTGCGCATCGTAAAGCCCGGCGGAAAAGTCATTTCCATTTCCGGTCCTCCAGACCCGGAATTTGCAACTCAGATCAATGGCAACTGGTTCCTGAAAACCGTAATGAGATTTCTAAGCGCAAGCGTCAGGAAAGAAGCGAAACGGCTTGGCGTAGGCTATTCCTTTCTGTTTATGAGAGCACACGGAGAACAATTGGGAAAAATTACAAAGCTGATTGAGTCAGGGGCAATAAAGCCGGTGGTGGACAGGGTCTTTCCATTTGAACAAGCTAACGAAGCGATGGCCTACGTGGAAACGGGTCGCGCGAAGGGAAAGGTTGTTATAAAGGTTAGGGAGTAGTATGGTGTTAGGTATTAGGTATTAGGTATTAGGTATTAGGTATTAGGTATTAGGTATTAGGTATTAGGTATTAGGTATTAGGCATTTGACACCTCTTCGCGTGTTCTGCGTCACCTTTGCGGCCTTAGCCTGCCTGCGCGTAGCCCGAACTTTCGGGCGAAGGCAGGCTGATATCGCAGATTGAATGCGCCGCAGATGAACGCTGATTGAATGCGCCGCAGATCAACGCGGAAAAATACAAGCTAAAAAAATCGATACCGCAGAAGCACCTTCGGTGCGGGCACTTTTACATTTATCATTTTACATTTAACGTTTTTCATTGAAAATTTATCATTTGGCAATTGGCATTGGTCATGGCGTTGCAATTTCAAGAAGCCCCTACATTTGACGGTCATAGACATGCCACCCCGCTGGGGTTGGTGGTGCAGAGGCTGGTTATTTGGCTATTGACATTTTGCCCGCTGGGGCTGGTGCGATCAACCGAAATTCATGCATCAGCGGGTTCTGCGTCTTCTCCGCGACATCAGCGGGAACCCAATCAGTAATGGAATCGCGCCTGAATAATAACCAGCAACCGGTTTGAACCTGTCCCTTGCACCCGATACACCAGCCGGTGCTCTTCCGTCACTCGCCTGGACCAATAGCCAGCCAGACTTCCCTTCAACGGCTCCGGCTTGCCCTTGCCCTTGAACGGATCGCGCTGTATTTCTTTGATCAGGTCATTGATCCGCGCCAGGACCTCTGCATCATGTTCCTGCCAATAGAGATAATCCTCCCAGCCGTGGTCTGTAAAAGCAGTCTGCATTTACTTCCTGACTTTCGGTTTCTTCTTGCGGGGTGATTGCAATGGCTTGTTTTCCAGACCTAGTTTATGCTTGGTCACGTTCCCTGCCCGATCCTGCCCTATACTCTCCAGCAACCGTTTGGTATTGGTCCGGCTTGACATCAGATGCGTCGTCTCTTCCATGGCGTTGTACTGCTCCAGGGTCAGCACTACAAAGTCGCGCTTTTTCGGACCTGTGAGAATCAGGATATCCTTATCATCTTCAATTTCCTGCAGGCGCTCTTTCATCCGGTTCCGGAAATCTGTGATCGTGGCTGTTTTCATACCGGCTTTGTTTGGATCAAAGTAAATTCATTCGACTCATCAAACGTACAGAAAAACGTACATTTTAATACGGGGGTAAAAGGGATTAGGGGTTAGGGGTTAGGGATCAGAAAATGAGGATTGGGGATCGGGAATGGGGAAAAGGTTATAGCTAACACTTGGTGTGCTCGGCGTCTTCCTCAGCGGCCTCTGCGAGAACCCCTAACAGGTCCAAATTCAGGCCAAATTGACCACTTTTTGAGGAATCCTGGAATTTCTATTGTTCTTGTTTAGAATGGTTCTAAATTGGCCACAGAATCTAACGGATACCAAAATGACACCCCTAAAAGAAGCAACCAGCATAAAACACAAGCAGGCAGAGCGAATGCCGTTCAACGTACGGATGTTCCGCGGACAACTCACCAAAGGCCAGTACGCCTTGTACCTGAATCAGCAACTGCTGATCTTCCAGACCATCGAGAAACTGGGACTGCCAAACCCCAGCTTGAGTCGCGTCTCCCGGATACAAGCCGACCTCGCCGAACTAAACAACGCCGGTCACGCCAGCACCATCTTTCTGGAGGCAACCCGCTCCTATGCCGACTACCTGGCATCCATGACCTACGAACAAGTACTGCCGCACATCTACCTCAACTACATGGCCCTCATGTTTGGCGGGCAGATGATGAAGAAGAGCGTGCCCTCGTCCGGGAAGATCTATGACTTTGATAACGTACAGGAGGCGATCCAGTCGATACGCGCTGTGCAACAGGATGCATGGGCGGATGAAGTGAACAGAGGATTTGATTTCAACATTGCGCTGTTCGAGGAACTGGAACTTCATTGCGTCAACCAACCACAGGCTGCATGGAACTCATGAAAGACCTCGGACTGTTTGGTTTTCTTTTCTTTCTGATAAAAGGCATGGTATGGCTGGTGCTTATGGCACTGGCCTACTACGGCCTCATCAGCAAGGAACAGGTACAGCGCATTCGCGCACGGCTGAGTTTTTGGAAGAAGAGGAATGGAGCGACCGATAAATAGGTTAGAAAAATACAAAATACAGTTCCCGCAGAGCCCGCAGATTAAATGCGCGCAGAGCCACGCGGAGAAATGCAGAACAAAAATAAATAACCGCAGAAACACCTTCGGTGCAGCGCAGCACTTTACCATTTTACATTTTACATTTAGTCATTCTATCCAAGCTCATGCTCTGCGCGTTCTGCGTCTCCTCTGCGGTCTTAGCGGGAACCATGGAGTTAATACAGTTCCGCAGAAATCGCAGATTAAATGCGCGCAGAGCAACGCAGAAAAAAAATGAAACAAAACAAATCCGCAGAAGCACCTACGGTGCAGCGGAGCACTTTAACATTTAGGATTTGACATTTAATATTTAGCGTTTTGTCAAAGGTATTGGCAAGCCTTTGGACTTGAGGCAAGGCAATAGGCAATAGGCAGTAGGCATGAGCACGAAGCTGAAGCTTGATAGGTTAGGTTGGATTGGTTACCAACGATGGATTCTTCCTTTTCGTGCCCACAGCAACAAACAGCTTGCCCCCTACTTGATGTTCCTTGACGGGCAGATACTCCATATAAAAATGGTCGATCCTTGCCTCCAACGCCTGCCAGATTTTTCTATTCAGGTCCGCCTTCGCGATTTTCTCCACCAGCCAGGTGTTGAAGTCCCTCCTTTCCGCAAACACATCCACGATCACCAACTTTCCGTTTTCATTCAGGAGGTCAATCAGATTTCCCAATACCAACTCCCAGTCGGGAATTACAGAGAGTCCGAGCACACATATTATTCTGTCAAATCCTGAATTCAGGTTGCAGAACTTATGTACAGATGCCTTCGAGAGGGACCGCGCGTCCGCTTGAAACAAATGAACATGAGACCAGTGACTGCGGCTCACAAGGTCCTGCGCTTTGCGAAGCATCCCCGATGAATAATCGGTGCCGTATAAGGCTATGGTAGCGTTGGCCGCCAGCAGGTGTTTGAAGTTGGCTCCCGTGCCGCAGGCCACATCCAGAACTGCATGACCATAGCTGAGCTCCATCAACTCAACGGCTCGCTTTCTGCTTTCGAAATAAAGTTTCTCCAATGAGCTGTCATAAAAGCTGGAGAAGAAGTCATACCATTTCATGGCTGAAGAGATCTGCTTCAGCCTGCAAACCTACCGGATGCGATAACGAGAGTCAATACCACCCAAATACGCCCGCACATTGTGATTTTCAAATCAACACCCCTATTTTAGTACAATGACCACCCCACAGCGACGTCTCCTCCTTATTTATCCACCCATGACGTTGATTTTCGGTGCGGGGTTCTTCTTCTTCCATCTGCTCTTAGATAAGGTGGGGTTCTTGCCCAAATCCCTATTCGTTTATGTTCCGGTCATTCTGGTTGCCGCTGCCGTGATCTATGCATTTTACTTCCGGCACAGGATCAGTTCCGTGAACTACAAAGGCGCCGGCCCGGTAACGGTAGCGACGGTTTACTTCATGTCCATGTTCGCCATACCCTGGACAGGGCTAAACCTGGCGGCCCTTTACACCGACCGGATCCAGGACGTGCAATCCATCAACGACCTGCCCGCGGCCTCTTCGGCTTTTGTACATATCGCCTCGTTCCATGTGCTCCCCAATCGATTAATCGATGAGGTAATCACCTCCGAGGACAAGGATGATGACGGGTTTATGTCGTATCGATTCAACTACGCCGGCCTCGTACCCATGGTGGCTACTGCGCAAGACTCCGCCAGCAATACCTGGATAGAATTTACGGGGCTCGCTTCCGTTCCTCACGGCATGTCAGGCAACGAACAACAACAATTCATCGACTCCATGCGGCAATCCAACCGAAACAGGGTTGCTACATTTCCCTATAACCGCATCGCCTATTTTGAGACGGTTGACGGGACCGGCTACAGCGCATTGCTCACCCAACACAACCAGCCGGACGAAGGACAACATATCGTACATCCCTATACCGAATCACTTTCGGACCGACGGATCTTCTTTGCTAAACTTTGGCTTTGGATCTATGCCGGACTGTCTGTCTTCTTTGCAGGCGCCGTGGCGTTTGGAAATTATGAACCAATTGAAGCTGGGGATTGAAATGAGGAAGGTAAGTTTCTACAATTATACGCGTGATACTTCCAACCGCTAGATCTAACACCTAAGATCTAAATACACACCCTCACCTCCACACCGGCATTCCCCGCATCGCCTGCCATAACAGGAACACTGCCAGCAACCCATAAACTACGGCGACGGCTATGACACCAGGGGTGGATCGCACGACATAGAAGGCCAGCAACGGCAAAATCTGTAAGGCATGCATGCCAATAAAATGCGCTACCCTAAGGTCGCCGTTGGTCATGGACCAATTCAAAAGCGGAAGTCCAATGGTCCCATCCTCCGCACCAACGGTGTGCGACAACCGAGCTCCCATCATGCCACCTTCAAATGCGAAAACAACAAACAACACGATACCCAGACGGATTGCCCATACATAATGAATGGGCAACTGCGGGAAATCGGTCGTGAAGAACAGCCAACCGATATAAGCGGTGTAGATGGTAAAAATCGAGATCGCCGCTCCCATCAGGGAAAACATAATTGAATTAAAGGCAGTGCTGATATTAAAATGGGACAGCTGTCCCTGCGAAGCCTTCAGGCTGATATAGCCCACCTCGAAGACAAACACGATCACCGTCACCCATACAAATCCATCAATCCTTTTCGATGGGGTGAGATAACCAATGTACCATGCAAGGGTCCAGACAAGGATAGCGGAACTCAGAAAGAACTTAAACGGCTTGATCCACGCATTGATGTTATTGATCTGCAGACTGGTGGTCATCCACAACACGGCCGTGATCGCAGTGCCGGCAAAACATATCCAGCCAAAGTAGTACAACACCGCATTGCGGCTGAGGAGTTCGGTAAAGAAGTATTTCATAGGATTAGCGCAAACTTAAAGATACTCCACCCAATAGTTCCTTGTTTTGGCCGTTCGGATCACGGTGAACAACAACAATCCGATCGGACCGAGCATAAACGTGAGGAACAAACAGGGCACCAGGATCAGGTGCGGGATGTTGTGCTTCTGCCCGCTGTTCAGGATATACAACCCAACCATCAGGTCAAACGCCAAATAATGTACCCAACCTACCAGCACCGCTTCGGGTTGGGTGAACAATGACATTACGCCTTCCAGCGAACCGAAGCTGGACAGGTCACCGGGCTTGAGCGTGCGCGATACGATCACGGTATAGATGATCGCAAACAGGATGATCGCCACCGACTGCACCACACGTCTGGTCCACACGTTGCGTGGCAGGATGACTATCGCAATCCAGCTGAACATGGCCAGGGAGTTGCAGAGTGAGAAGAGGGTGCTCATGAAAATCGGGGTTGTGTTGGGTTCATTTATTTATCCGTCCGAAGGATCTTCTCCATGGCGCGGCCTTTGGCGAGCTCGTCCACAAGCTTGTCGAGGTACCTGACTTTTTGCGTCAGCGGATTGGCGATTTCCTCGACGCGGTATCCGCAGATGACGCCTGTAATCAGTCGCGCATGCTTGTTGAGTTTGGCTTTCTTAAAGAAGTCTTCAAAATTGGCCTTTGACTGAATCATCGCATGTAATTCCTTGTCGCTGTAGCCGGTGAGCCACTGCATCACCTGATGCAATTCTTCCTTTGTTCTGCCTTTCTTTTCCACTTTCGTGACATAGTGCGGATAAACCGATGCGAAAGTCATTGCGGCTATGCGGGCATCGTGGTCGTTGGGTTTGTTCATGTGTTATGTACGGCTTGCTTTTACTTGCTAACTATTTTCTAAAGCAATTTAATTCAATTCCGGTGAATACAGGTTCCTGCAGGGGCACCTTCGGTGCGAAATGCAAGTTCCCGCCTTGCCTTCGCCGAAGCGGCTACGCGCAGGCAGGCGGAGGGCGCTAAGAAGACGCAAAGGGCGCTGAGAAAAGAAATACAGTTCCCGCAGATCAACGCAGATTGAATGCGCCGCAGATTCTTTCACCCCTATAGCGCACAGGCGCTATGAACTCTTTGCGGGCTCAGCGTCCCCGCGGTTAAGGATTAAAGGACTTAACAGGAACCCTCAACGATCCTCCGCTTCTGCCGCACATGATGCCTCAGGTGCATGTCCGCAAACTGAAACCAGTCCTGCGCGCAGAAGTATCCAAATCCCGGATGACGGGTTTTTCCGTGATGGGTTGCCACGGCTATTTCTTCAGCCACCTGTTCCATGGTGGTCCTGATGTCCATGAATCCTTGCATCAATTCCACCTTACTTTCCGGCTGACGCATGGTGGCATGCGAAGGATCGCCTTCGATGCGGATATCCGGGAAGGCATTGTTGCGAAACATTTCTTCTGCTTCGGAAGTCATCTTTCCGTCAGCGTGATCGTTGCTCGCTAAACAGAGACGGATTTGCTCGACATAAAATCGGGTATCAGCGATCAGGTGCATATAGAGTTGGCCGAGCGTCCATCCCCCGTGGAGCGGGCGCAGTCTCAGTTGCGCCTCAGATAACGCCTCCAGTTCTGACGTCCACTGCGACAAACTTTGAAAGAACCCCGGCTTCATGGGTGAAAGGTAGACGATGTGGGGCGAAATTGAAACGAGAGACTAACCTCGAAGCTGCAAGGAGAAATTTTGTCACAAAAAAATGAAACATTAAGCAATTGACCTCAGACCGTCCGGGCCGGAAACCAACTTCAGAAAGTTTAACCCATTAAAGTTCGAATGACTTTCCCTCCTTTTCCTTAGTTACAACAAGAAAGGGTTTATCCTGATCAATTCGTTTGCCACTCATCACGGTTCCCACCTGTTCTTCCGTCGCGATGTAAATTTTAGTGCCTTCCCTGAATTTGAATTTCCGGGTACCGACCGGAAGTAATAGTACCCCCGTGGTGCCATTGCCGGTGTCGCCTGGCTGATAAGAAATAACGGTAATCTTCCTGGGCAACAATGATGAGTTCTTGATTCTAATGGTGACCAACTGGTCGGTCTGCTGTGCCGATGCGACGGTTACAGCAACCACCAGGAGCAAGCCGGCAAAGAGGAATTTTTTCATGTGGAGGAGTTGTATCATGGATTAACAACACCGGCTTGACTTTGTTTGAAATAAAAAGGCAAATGTCTTAGGCATGGAAAAAAAAAGAGTCCCCGGGTCTTACCAGGACGTTCTTAATCCCTCTCCTGTCTCCTTGCCTCAATTTTTATTTCAATCATATACTTCGGTGATGCCAGTCCTTTGACCTCCACCCACACCCCGGCAGGATAATGCTTCCCGAAAAAAGAATTGTGGTACTCACCGGCCTTATTAAGCTCGGTCATATCGGTAGTATAGATATCCTCCACCACGATATCATCAAAAGTATATCCGAAATGATCGAGGATCTTCTGCACATCCGCATAACAATTCTTCATTTGTTCTTTCATGTCGCCTTCGCCGATAGGTTCGCCGGCCTCATTCTGACTCACCACATCGATCTTCAGGTCGCGCCCCATGCGCACAGCCGCCGAGTAGCCGTATTTGGTTTCGTACTCCGTACGAAGGTGGTAGTATTCAACGGTATCGGTGGGCTGAGAGGTCTGGTTGTTGACGCAGCTCGTCAGTAATGCAATGAGGAATAATAAAGGCAGAAACCGAATTGGAGCTCTCATGAGTACGTATTGATGATCCAATCAATATACTTCAATTTGGTGGAAGCAGGAATACATTTAACTGCAAGGGCGCGAGGATGCAATGAAGAAATTTCTTGACCAAGAGGTCAATATGAGGTCAACTCAGACCAGATGCCGGTTCTCAAACTTCGCACAACACGATCTGCGTATTCCTGTTTTTCTGCGCGATCTGTATTTCCCTTATTTCACCACATTCACCTTCATCATGTTCGTCCGGCTGCGCTCGTGGATAGGCATGCTCGCCAAACTGATGAAGATATCACCGGGCTTCACATGACCGTCGCGCTTCAGGATCTCTGATACGTCGGCAATGGTCTCGTCGGTGCTGTTGGACTTCTCGTAATAATAGGCACGGGTGGCCCACACGAGGTTCAGGGTATTCAATACGGCTTTGTTGCCGGTGAAGACAAAGATATTCGCATTCGGACGGTGCGATGATGACTTGAATGCCGTGTAACCAGAGGCAGTCATACCAACAATTGCTTTGGCATTCACTTCTTTCGCAAGCTTGCACGCCGCCAGGATCAGACTGTCGTGAATGAAGATCGGAGAATGAACATCTACTTCGCGGAAGCGGTAGTACACATTCGCCTGCTTCTCCACAGAACCAATGGTGCGCACCATGGAACGGATTACTTCGATCGGATACCTGCCAGCTGCAGTCTCGGCCGACAACATCAATGCATCGGCTCCATCCATTACAGCATTGGCTACGTCATTGGTTTCAGCACGCGTCGGACGCGGATTCTCAATCATGCTCTCCATCATCTGGGTAGCCACGATCACCGGCTTCGCCAGTTTATTGCACTTCTCCACGAGCATCTTCTGCACCATGGGAACTTCTTCCAACCAGATCTCTACTCCGAGGTCACCACGGGCCACCATCACAGCATCCGTTGCTTGCAGGATCGCGTCGATGTTCTCGAGTGCTTCCGGTTTTTCAATCTTGGCTACGATGCGGGTGGTTGACTTGTGGCTATCAATAATGCCGCGAAGGATATCGATGTCTTTGGCTTTGCGCACAAACGACAACGCCACCCAGTCCACTTTATGCTTCAGACCGAATTCCAGGTCAGCGAGGTCTTTCTCAGTCAGGGAAGGAGCCGATACCTTTGAATATGGGAGGTTAATGCCCTTACGGGATTTTAACGGACCGCCATACACCACTTCACAAACCACATCGATGTCGCGGGCCTCCAGTACTTTCAATTCAATCTTGCCATCGTCGATGAGGATCATGTCGCCGGGCTTCACGTCATTGGGAAGGCCCTGGTAGCTGGTGCTGACCAATTCATGATTACCGACCAGTTCGCGTGTCGTAATGGTGATCGTGTCTTTCGCCTTGATTACCGTACCTTCTTTCACTTCGTTAACCCGGATCTTAGGGCCCTGCAAATCCTGGAGGAGTGCGATGTGGGTACCCATTTCCGCGTTGATCTCGCGAACGAAATTGATCACCTTGAGGTGGTCTTCGTGTGAACCGTGAGAGAAGTTGAGTCGAAATACATCCACGCCTTCTTTGGCGAGTGCGCGAAGCATTTCTTTGGAGTTGGAGGCTGGGCCTACCGTGGCAACAATTTTGGTTTTGTTGAAAGAGACTTTTTCCATGCGATGGTAACGTTCTGACCCAATCGAAACTAGAAAATAAAGTTTTCCTTCGATTTTAAGGTCGCCAAAGGTATCAAAGTAGCCAATTCAATAGAAGAAATCGCCCGCAAGTATTCCTGCAATCGATTGCCGGACAGGTTTTCCTCACTTTGCGTCATCAAAATGAAATCAAAGTGCGGGAATTCAGGCACCAGATCAGGCGCATTGTTTTCGGTATCGGCAGCGCGGTTTCTGAATAAATGAAGGTTATTGAGGGGCGTTTGATAACTGTAATGATCGTGTGAACTGGTGGCGCCCTTTTTGAAATGCAGCACCAGATCGGCCTGTTTTACCAGATGGACCTGCAGGGCGTTGTTTAGTTCCCAGGCCAATTTGTAGCCCTTCAGGGATGTGCGTATTCCCAACAATTCAAAATCGTAGGAGTACTCAATTTCAAGTGTGTTTTTCTTGATTTTCGCCGCCATGGGCCAATTATCCGCTCCGGGAAAAAGTTTGACAATATGGCTCCAAATCTCTTACTTTGCGCAGATTTTTAAAATACCTTAAACCTTACAATCATGTCTGACATCGCACAAAAAGTAAAGCAGATCATCATCGACAAGCTGGGAGTAGAAGAGTCTGAAGTTACGCCTGAGGCAAGCTTCACCAATGACCTCGGTGCTGACTCGCTGGATACCGTTGAGTTGATCATGGAATTTGAGAAGGAATTCAACATCTCTATTCCGGACGACCAGGCAGAGAACATTGCGACGGTTGGTCAGGCGATCGCCTACCTCGAGCAAAATGCGAAGAAATAATCAGGATTTCTCTCTTTTCTCTCTCTCACCCACTTCCTGAATTAACCCTTCCGTATGAACTTTAAACGGGTAGTAATCACTGGTATAGGTGCACTCACGCCTATCGGCAACACCTACCCATCCTTCTGGGATGGGCTAAAGGCCGGTAAGAGTGGAGCTGCCCCGATTACCAAATTCGATGCTTCTCTTTTTAAGACCAAGTTTGCGTGTGAACTGAAGGGATTCGATCCGACCACTTTCATGGACCGGAAAGAAGCGCGCAAGATGGACCCGTTTGTTCAATACGCCCTGGTGGCTGCGGACGAAGCCATCCTGGATTCCGCCTTACCCCTTGACAGCCTCGACCCTGACCGGGTTGGGGTCATCTGGGGATCGGGCATCGGTGGTCTCACCACCTTTCAGGAAGAAGTGAAGTCATACGCCAAAGGTGATGGCACTCCGCGATTCAATCCCTTTTTCATTCCCAAGATGATTCCGGACCTCGGTGCCGGACACATCTCTATTAAGTATGGATTCCGTGGACCGAACTACGCAACCGTATCAGCCTGCGCATCCGCTACCCACGCCATCTACGATGCATTCACATATATCCGCCTCGGAAAAGCCGACATTATTGTCACCGGCGGTTCCGAAGCAGCCATCTGTGAAGCCGGCGTTGGCGGGTTCAATTCCATGAAGGCACTCTCCGAACGCAACGACTCACCGGAAACAGCCTCACGTCCTTATGATAAGGACCGCGATGGATTTGTACTGGGAGAAGGTGCGGGTGCACTTATCCTCGAAGAATACGAAGCTGCAAAAAAACGCGGCGCTAAAATTTACGGTGAGATCCTCGGCGGCGGCATGTCGGCTGATGCTTACCATATCACGGCACCGCACCCCGAAGGTGCAGGCATTACCAAAGTCATGGAACACGCGCTGCAGGATGCAGGCATTGCTCCTACCGAAGTAGACTATATTAATACACACGGCACGTCAACACCGCTCGGAGACATTGGTGAGATCAAAGCCATCCAGCGGGTATTCGGAGACCATGCCTATAAGATGAACATCAGTTCAACCAAATCGATGACGGGTCACCTCCTCGGAGCTGCCGGTGCCATCGAGGCGATCGCATGTATCCTCGCTCTTCAACAAGGTGTGATCCCTCCTACCATCAACCATTTCACAGATGATGAAGGACTGGATTCACGTCTCAACCTGACTTTCAACCAGGCGCAACAGCGCAAGGTGAACATTGCCCTGAGCAATACGTTTGGGTTCGGTGGCCACAACGCCTCCGTCATTATCAAGAAAGTTTAGTAAGACACCGTGTGTGGCACTTACTGAAAATCCCCGGCGCGAGAACTAAAAAAGAAGATCAGAAACTCATTACGGCCATCCGGACCATTACCGGATTCACGCCGTCTAATCTCAAGTTATACCAGCTGGCCACCCTGCACACCAGCCGGGCGAAAGAAACCAATGGCTTCCGCGAGTCCAACGAACGACTGGAATACCTCGGCGACGCCATCCTCGGCGCAGCCGTAGCCGACTACCTCTTCAAGAAGTATCCTTTCAAAGACGAAGGATTCCTCACCGAGATACGGTCACGCATTGTGAACCGGGATTCCCTCAATGCCCTCGCCCGCAAGATGGGGATCAGTCATATTGTACAATTCGATCAGAAGAACGCACAACTTCAACAGGTCGTGTTGGGCAACACCCTCGAAGCGATCGTAGGCGCCGTGTACCTTGACAAAGGCTACCTGCGCTGCAAGAAGTTTGTGATTGATAAACTCATCCAGCCTCACTTCGATTTGGAAGAAGTGATCCTGAATAACATCAACTACAAATCACGGATCATCGAATGGACCCAGCGCAACAGCAAGTCGGTACGGTTTGAAATGCGGGAGTCCGGCAACCGGAACAGCAAAGAGTTTTCGGTGCAGGTATTCATTGATGAATCACCCCAGGGCATTGGCTTTGGCCATACCAAGAAAAAAGCCGAGCAGGATGCTGCGCTGAAAACATGCACCTTGCTGAACATTGTCTGACCGTTTTTAGTTATACCCCCAAAGGCCGCTCATGAGCCAACTGACCCTCGCCGGTGCCACTTTAAACCAGATTCCTTTCGACTGGGACAATAACCTGGGGAATATCCAGGCTGCCATCGCTGAAGCAAAAAGACAAAAGGCTGAACTGTTGCTGCTCCCGGAGCTCTGCATCACGGGCTATGGCTGCGAAGATGTGTTCCTGTCCGATTGGCTCTCAGCCACGGCCGCACAAAAATTGCTCTCCCTGGTACCATTATGCGACAACATTATTGTTTGCGTCGGGCTCCCCATCCGCATGGACGGCGTCACGTACAATGGCGTTTGCGTAATCCGCAATCAGCAGATATTGGGAATCACCCTGAAACAAAATCTGGCGGACGAAGGTGTTCATTATGAACCGCGCTGGTTTCGCGCGTGGAAAGCCGGCGAAGTCACTTCGGTAATCATCGGAGGTCAGGAGGTAGCTGTTGGTGATCTGATCTACACCCACCGGGACATCACGTTTGGATTTGAGATATGTGAAGATGCGTGGCGCAAAAACCGGCCAGGCTACCGGCTCAAAGAGCGTGGTGTTCAACTGATCCTCAATCCCAGCGCCAGTCACTTTGCCCTGGGCAAAAGCACACACCGGGAGAAAGACGTGGTCATCGATGGTTCCGAAAAATTTCAATGCGTTTACCTTTTTGTAAACCACCTCGGCAATGAAGCGGGTCGTATGATCTATGATGGCGACATTGTAGTGGGCCAAAACGGAAAACTGATTTCCGTCAACGAGAGACTATCCTTCAAACCTTTTGTGGTGATGACTTGCCGGGTTGACGTGACTGATGCTTCAAAGACAAAGGTCGTACCCATCACCGACAACCGCGAGCGAAACGAAGAGTTTGCCCGAGCCGTTTCATTAGCGCTGTTCGACTACCTGCGAAAGAGCAAGTCGCGTGGATTTGTGCTCAGCCTTAGTGGCGGTGCCGACAGTGCGTGCTGTGCTGTGCTGGTGGCCGAAATGGTACGACGTGCAAGCGCCACACTCGGATGGCCTGCATTTTGGTCCGCGATCGGTATCGATCCTGCCACAGCGCCCGTGACTCAAAAAGAAGCGGTGGGAAAGTTATTGACATGTGCCTATCAGGCTTCGGTAAACTCTTCAATCACTACGCGAGATGCAGCACGGACTTTGGCCACATCACTGGGAGCAAACTTCCATGAATGGTCAATTGAAGAAGAGTCTTCCTCCTATCGAAAGAAAATAGAAAATGTATTGGGCCGGCCATTGACCTGGGAGCAGGACGATATCGCCTTGCAGAATATTCAGGCCCGGTCGCGATCTCCAATCATCTGGTTGCTGGCCAACGTGCAGCGCGCGGTACTGCTCACCACTTCCAACCGCAGTGAAGGTGACGTTGGTTATGCCACCATGGATGGTGATACCAGTGGAAGCCTGGCACCGATAGCCGGCATTGACAAGCCATTCATTTTGCAATGGCTGCGATGGGCTCAGACACAAGGTTACATGGGACTGGCCGGTGTGAACAACCTTCAGCCAACGGCAGAATTGCGACCAGAGAACCGGGCACAGACCGATGAGAAAGACCTGATGCCATACCCCGCATTGGTTGACATTGAAAAGCTGGCTATCCGCGATCGTCGCACACCCCTCGAAGTGTATGAGGCCTTAAAGTCGAATTACGCACCTGCGGAACTTAAGACCTGGATCAGGAAGTTTTATCAAATGTGGTCTGCCAATCAATGGAAGCGCGAGCGGATTGCTCCATCCTTTCATGTTGATGACCTTAATGTCGATCCCCGTAGTTGGTGTCGTTTCCCGATTCTCTCCGGAGGCTTCCGGGAGGAATTGCGATCATTGGATTGAGGGACACCAGGACCTGACAGGTCTTAGAAAAAACCGGCGATTCGCCCTATATTTACCGCTTAATCTATTTGAGCACTTATGCACGTACTGAACTATATCATCTGGAATGGCAGCCCCGAAGTAGTTACCATCGGCCCCCTCACTTTACGGTGGTATGGAATGCTCTTCGCCCTGGGGTTCCTCATCAGCCAGCAGATTTTGTATTACATGTTCAAGCAGGAAGGCAAGCCAACCCGCGATGTGGACACCCTCACGATTTATATGGTAGTGGCTACCATCGTTGGAGCCCGCCTTGGGCATATCTTCTTTTATCAACCTGAAATTTTATGGAATGACCCGCTCGGTGTATTCCTCCCGTTTGAGTTTTCGCCTGAATTCCGATTCACCGGCCTGCAGGGTCTCGCCAGCCATGGTGCGGCCATCGGCATTCTCATTGGCCTCTGGCTATATTCCCGGAAGAACAAACCCGGTCAAAACTACCTGCAAACCCTGGATCGGATTGTGATCCTGGTGGCCTTGACGGGTGCGCTGATCCGGTTCGGAAACTTTTTCAATTCAGAAATTCTGGGTACGCCAACTACCTCACCCACGGGCATCGTGTTTATCAACCGGGTCACTCAGGCTTTGTCCGGTGATTCGGTAGATCCCAACAACATCGTTGAGAAGATCACCGTGCAACCCAATCCCAATGGGGAGAAATTTGACGATGGTCGTGTACCGATCAAGATTATGATATTGTTCAAGCCTGGAATATCTGAGCAACGCGCCCAGATCTATATGCGAAGCAATGTCAAGAATACCCTGTATTACCTGAGTGAGTTTGTGAGCGAGCCCATGGATGGTGCGCTGAACTATAACACGATCAAGGATGAAGCTACAAACCAGGTTTATGGACATGCATTAACCCAGGGTATTGCGCGGCACCCGGCTCAACTCTATGAGGCCATCACCTGCGTGTTGCTGGCGATTTTCCTGTTCAGCATTTGGGTTCGATATAAGGCCAACCTACCGGAAGGCCGAATTTTCGGTTACTTCATGGTCATCCTGTGGAGCCTGCGTTTTGCCTACGAGTTTTTGAAGATCAATCAGGTGTCGTTTGAGGATTCACTTCCCATGAATATGGGACAAATCCTGAGCATACCCCTGATCTTGGTGGGTGTCGTAGTTCTCATCCGCTCCTACCGGACGAAACCGACGGTCAACGCCTGATCTTGTGAGAGGCCATCACACTGACACTTGCACATGCTGGCCTTTCTATTTGCACTGACCATTTCCTTTGGTGGCGACTCCACCCGGGTAGACGCACCGGTGGACACGGTCAGTGACCGAATCCTGCTGGTTGACAGGGTATTGATCATTGGCAATAAGGTCACCAAAAACCGGATCATCGTACGGGAACTATCGCTTAAGTCTGGCGATACCATCAGCTCTGCGCGGTTGCCCGGCGTCCTGCAATGGGATAAGAATAAACTGTACAACCTTCGCCTGTTCAATACGGTTACGGTGCAGGCATTGGATATCGGCAATAACCACATCGACCTGCTGGTGGAAGTGACCGAACGCTGGTACATATTTCCAACACCCATCTTTGAACTATCAGACCGGAACATCAACGAATGGTGGAATAACTATAATCACGACTTCGGCCGCATCAACTACGGCGTCCGCATCTACAAAAACAATTTCAGGGGACGAAATGAATCCCTCCGACTCACCGCACAGTTTGGGTTCGTAAAGAAATTTGACTTGCAGTACCGGATCCCCAACCTCGACCGGAAGCAAAAAATGGGATTGACCTTTGGCATTGACTATGGTGAACCCCACAACCTCGCCTATCGCACGCTGGACCATAAATTGGTTTTTCTGCAATCGCGCCAGACAGTACGTCATTCATTCGGTACCAACATTGGATACTCCTACCGGAAATCTTTCTTCGAAACACATACCCTTTCATTTGGCTACCGGCAAGCCGAGGTAGTGGATACCATCCTCCTGCTGAACCCGAACTACTACAACAATGGTAAGACCAGCCAGCGGTTCTTCGGTGCTTCCTATTCCTTCAATTCTGAGCATCGTGACGTCGTGCTCTATCCCCTTAAGGGTTATCAGTTCACCGGTTACATCGGGCGCTCCGGCTTGTTTGCATCCGATGACGTTAACCAATGGGAAGTTAACCTGACGTATGCCCGCCACTGGTCGCTCGGTAAAAACTATTATCTGGCAAACTTCACATCCGGGTTTTGGAGCAACCCCAAAAACCAACCCTACAATGTGTTGAGTGCGCTGGGATACCGGAATCAACTGGTGCGGGGATTTGAAAATTATGTCATCGAAGGGCCGCAGTTCGCACTCAACAAGACGACCATCAAGAAACGGATCTTTCACCGCACGTACACACTCGAGGGCATGCCCCTGGAACAGTTCAGCTATTTACCCATTGCCATCTATATCAAAGCCTTTGCTGACTTTGGATATGTGGAGAACTATCCACTGTATGACGAGAAGGGACTCAACCAGCAGTTCTCCAACAAACTGCTGCGATCGGCAGGTGTAGGTGTGGATATGGTGACCCTCTACGACCTTGTGCTGCGGATCGAATACTCCTTCACCAATCAAACCGCTGCTGGCGCGCTCTTCTTCAATGTGAAGAAGGAATTCTGAACAAGAAATCATCCGGAAAATGGTAAGGCCACCGTGGCCTGATGCGATCCTGACTTGCGTTTATTCGCGGGATGCGTCTCCTGCTGCTTACCATTTTATACATACCGGCACTGGCGATGGCCCAAAGCACTTTCTCCCCGTTGGGGGCGAGGTGTATGGCCATGGGGAGTATTTCATCTGTCATGGCAGACGAGTCATCCCTGTTCAATAACATTGGCGGTCTCGCATACACAAATCATGGGGCGTTCGTAGCATCCCAGGAGCGCACCTCCCTGCCGGGTGCAAACAGAAGTTGTGCCGGTGTGGTGATCCGAAAAAAAGACCTCGGACTAGGAATGGGCGCCGTTCGTTTTGGAGATGCAACATATAACGAACAAACCCTCATCGCCGGTGTTGGCCATCAGATTCATCGCACCTCGCTGGGCTTGCGTGTCAACCTGGTGGAATACCAGGCTGTTAATTTTCCTGTCAGGACCGGATGGAGTGTTGACCTTGGATTTCTTAGCCGACTCACAACGCAACTGACATTTGGAGCAAGCATCACTAATAGCAACCGGGCCCACATAACAACCAGGGAACTATTGCCCGTCCGTTTCATCGCCGGTGTCGGGTTCCATCCTTCCTCCTCCTATACCCTGGCCCTTGAAGCTGCCAAGGAATTAGATTATCCGGTCGCCATCAGGCTGGGATTTGAATATTCCTTTCGGTCGACAGTGTTTCTACGCAGTGGGGTGCAGCTAAACCCAGCCGCTATTTCATTCGGAACAGGTTTTCGGAAAAAGAGATTAAAACTGGACGCCGGTATCCGGTATAGTTCGATGACCGGGTATACGGCCCAAACTACCGTGGGGTGGGCCCTCACAAAATCAGGAACATGAAAAACATCCTGATCGGACTACTCTTCGTCACACCTGCGCTGGCACAAACAGAAAACCGGCAGGAAATAGCTGAACGATTGGCGGACGAACTGTTCGCGCAGCGACAAGACGACCTTAATTACGAATCACTCTATGAAAATCTGCTTCAGCAACTTTCACAACCACTCGACCTCAATACGGCGTCCCGCGAGCAATTGCGGTCATTAATGCTGCTGAGTGATCCGCAAATAGAAGCCATACTTGCTTATCGCGATAAAAATGGTCCGCTCATATCATTGTATGAATTACAAACCATTCCCAGTCTGGACCGCGAGACCTTCTACCGCAG
>JBGAMI010000072.1:0-12737 GCA_044223085.1 Cyclobacteriaceae bacterium | reverse complement strand
GGTGAAAGACAAATGGCTTCAAAGTGAATGGGTGTAAGTTTCCGGTTGGTCGGGGTGTGTAACCCCTTTACTCTGTTCGCAGTGATTTAACTGGATTAGCGATAGCAGCCTTAATGGTTTGAAAACTGACAGTCAATAATGCGATTAAAAGGGTGCCCAAGGTTGTCCCTGCAAATATCCATACGGATACTTCAGTTCGATAGTCATAATGTTGCAACCAGTTTGTAACGAATGTGAATGATATTGGGAGGGCAATTGCGCAGGATATAAAAACTAAAGTTGCAAAGTCTTTTGACAGCATTTGCCAAAGAGTGGAAACAGAGGCACCTAGTATTTTCCTTATGCCTATTTCCTTTGTGCGTTGTTCAGCTAAAAAAGAAGATAGTCCCAGCAAACCCAAACAGCTAATGAAGATGGCCAAACCGGAAAAGATCGAAACCATCAACCCGATTTTTTCTTCGCTGGCGAATTTTCGGGCGTACTCGTCATCTACGAATTGATAATCGAAGGGAGCAGAAGGAATTATCTTTTTAAACACGGCTTCAATTTTTGGAAGGGCGTCCGCCATGCTCACCCGGGGCCTTACCCGAATATGAATAACACTCGGTGCATTAAATCCCTTAATGAAAAAGATAGTCGGCTCAACCTGTTTATAAGGAGACCCCATGACCATATCCTTCACTACTCCCAAAATATTGTAATTCAAAACGCGTTGATCGTGCCACCAGGTCCAGCTTACAGATTGTCCTATGGGGTCTTTCAAATTCATAGCCCGCAATGCAGACTCGTTAATCACTATGCCCAATGAATCACTTTCACTGTCCCCTGTAAAATCGTGACCTTCCACGAACTGCCAGCCTATAGTTCGGCCATGGTTGGCTGTCACCGCCAGCGTTTGGAAATTCTGGTCCTTGGCAAATACTTCTTCTCCCCAACTCCAACCATTGCTACCAGAAGCAGATTCAGTTACTTTTCCCCTGAACTCCGACATATCTTCCACTACTTGTGTATTCAATAGCTCGGCTCGCAGGGCATCAAATTTTCCGTAGAAATCACTGGTTTTCTTTGAAATGGTAATTAACCCCTCGCGTGAGTAGCCAACAGGCCTGTTTTTTGAAAATTGAATTTGCTGATAGACCACCATAGTGCCTATGATCAGGATAACGGAAATTGAAAATTGAATGACCACCAGAATTTTTCGTGGCATCGAGGCCAATCGCCCGGCTTTGAAAGTTCCCTTTAATGCTTTCACCGGGTTAAAGGAAGACAGGTACAAAGCAGGGTAGCTTCCCGCCATGAGGCTCGTAACTAAAATGACGCCGCCACTGAGCAGCCAAAATGTGACATTCATCCATGGCATTTCAATTTGTTTACCTGCCACCTGATTAAACCACGGAAGAAATGCATTAACCAATACCAATGAAACGGTAAATGCAAATACGACTACTAAAACAGACTCGCTAAAAAACTGGAGTATCAATTGCCCTCGAACTGATCCTATCGTTTTTCGAATACCTACTTCCTTTGCGCGTTTTTCAGAACGAGCCGTACTCAGATTCATGAAATTGATACAAGCCAGCGCCAGCACAAAAACGCCAATCGTGCCTACCATCCAAATCATTCGCACGGGCTCCTGATTTACTTTACCACGCTCATAGGGAAATAAATGCCAGTCGCTCATCGGGTAAAGCAGGAATTCACGTTTTTGCTTAGCAAATTTCTCAGCATCCAGCGGGTCTGCCTTGATGATATGCTTTAGCCTTTCCGATACAATCCAGGGATTAGCAAGAAGGAATAACGACCAGTTTCCAAGGAATTTTACATTGTAGAATTTTGTATTGGAGGGAAAATCCTCGTACACACCTCTGATGGTAACATCAGTTTTATTATTGATCCGAATCGATTTATTAACTGGATCTGCATCTCCATACAGGGCTTTTGATAATGAGTGAGAAATCATTACGGAATGCGGCTCCCTCAATCCATGCAGCGAGCCATAAATCATGCTAAATGTAAATAGTTCAGGAGCGTCCTCATCGGCATATAGTCCTTGGCATGACAGGTTTTTGTCTCCTGTTGATAGAATATATTCAGCATCCAACGAAGTCCTGACTACATGTGTAAAGTATTCATGGTAATTCGTCTTAAGGTCGGTTCCTAACGGATAGGTCATGGTTGTGCCTACCAGCTTTTCGCCATCATCCATTTCACTTACACCAACCTGAGCAATCCGATCATATCGTTGAAAATGCTTATTGAATGATACCTCATCCCAAATCCAAAGTCCGTTAAGTATGGCTACCGTAATTCCGATGGCAAGCCCTCCTATGTTGATGAAAGAATAGACTTTACTCCTGGTGAGATTACGAAAAGCAGTTTTTATGTAGCTCCTTATCATGGTGCGAATCTTTATTTGATAAGCCGGATGCCGAATATTCTCAACGGGTTCATGAAGTCGATGGCTACGAGCGCAACAAACTATCCACCTCCAGGTATTTCTCCTTCATCAAGCTCAGGGCAAAAGCGCCGGCAGATGCACTGAAAACGGAATAGTCAAACGAGCCCTTAATCCCGGTTGAAAAAGTAATCGCTAAAGCAAATACAAGCAACAGCACACCTGTCCATCGCGCGGCCAATTCTGTTTTAAAACCCACCAGGAGACAAATGGCAAACAATACCTCCGCTCCTGTTGCTATGGTTCCAGCCGCCGGGATCAACGAGTCGGGCAGCCAGGGATTGATGGTTCGGGTGTAATCGAGAAAATTCTTCCAATTACCCCAGGCGACCGCAACCGACGAACCCCACCAGCCCAGCCGGTCGGCTACGGCGGAAAGGAAGCTGAGCGAGAGGGAAAGGCGAAGAAATAGTTTAATGATTCTTGGTGCCATACAGAATTATGCTTGTCTATTAGCAATATAGCTTTATTTGCTCTGCTGATAGTCCGAATTGGAAATCCAGTTTAGGCTGCCGAGATTTATAGAACAAGGGTCGATAACCATTAGTAATCATAATCGTTTGAAAAAGCATTGGATCTTACTATTACTGGTTGTTTTATCCTGCGAGAATAAGCAGCCCCCTCACTATAAGGGTTGTAACGATCTTCTGCTATGCAACGGAACCATCACAGATCCATACTGCTATTTTGGCTATAAGTGGGGAAATCTGGGACCCTTCCCTGATTTGAATGCAAACAAACCCGGTAGCCCGGTAATTATCACCTACACATTTATAGACGTGGGCCATGTATTCAGTACCCATGCACAGGACAACTTGACCAGCAGATCTTTCTCGGATCTCCCTGGCTGCGCAAAAGATACGATTCGGCACGCACTGTCTCGATGGGAAGCGGCTGCAGCCATTTCATTTGTTGAATCCACCGATCCCGGGAGTAACGTAAGAATTCTGGTCGGTGACATAGCGCAGGCCGGCGTCTCCTTCCCAGCTTTTCGCGATCAGCCATGCATTGATTTAGCAGGTCAGTTGGTATTGCAGTATAACCCATCCCTTGCTTGTAAAACGCTTTATACGCTTGCGTTGCACGAGATTGGACATACGCTGGGCTTGGGACATGTACAGAGCCCAAATGTGATGAATCCCAAGAGTCAATTCCTGGAACTACAGCCTGGAGATATTGCGGGTGTTCAATCCATTTATGGAAAAAAGTAGCGGATCGGTATGTAGTGCAATGATATGGCCGCGTTGAGTGTGATCCAAAAACTACGCCCTTACAGGGCTTCTCTTGATGCGGAATATGTAAGCGGCACGCTACGCATGCCGCTTAATATGAAATGCCCTTACAGGGCATTCATGGTTGAATCACCATTTGACCTTCATACTTCCCGCCTGGGAATTTTGATCATAGGTTTTGTACCTAATCTCCTAAAGGATGTACTTACCGGGCGTTCTCAGTTGGCAGACTTTATAACCATAGCGTATTATGCCCTATAAGGGCATAGTTCTTTAGGCCACATGCGCAGCGTGTGGCTTAAGGATAGTCAATAGGATTACAGCCCTGTAAGGGCGGGGTTTGAATTCAATCAGGTGGAAATAAGAATTCCAAAGATGATTTACGCACCGCGACCGAAAAGCTATCATTAGTTCCACCGAGTTACCTTTAAGTCTTTGAAATAGCCAATGGTCCCAATGTCGACCCATAGACCGATCGAGCCATGGGTGTTTTGCCCTTTCATCTTATTCACCGTTAGCGTGGCCGCCTTCGAATCATTCAGGAACAATGTGGCCTTTTCGCCACGTACTTCGATCCGCAGCGTGATCCATTCGTTGAGTCCGATCGATGCAGGTGCCTCATACACGCCAGGTGATTCAGCACGCAATCGTCCGAATTTGTAATCAGGATACGAAAAGTACTGGACCGCCCGGCTGCGTTGCGCCTCGTTGGTAGCACGGCCGTTGGTGGGTCGCAAATAGATTCCTTCAAAGGCATCGTTCCTTTCAGTGATTCGGAATGCTACACCGATAAATCCGCGGGCCAATGCAAAAGGCAATGGATCCTGCAACCTACTCAGCACCTTCACTTCGATGACTCCGTTTTGGAAATCCAGATTCACCAACCTTGAATAGGTGGGCTCATCGCAGGTGGCGTCCAGTCGATTCACGTCAAATGTCAATGACTTCAGGTCTCGCTCCAGTTTCAATACCTTTTCTCCCTCCAAATCAACGACAGTGCCTGTTACATGATGAAGTGCGAATTGCCGGTCTGTCCAGGATAAGGTTTGTCCATGAACAACGGTACAACAGAGCAATACAAAAATGGTCAGGATAGATTTCACGCGTGGGTTCTTGGGTTTATGGATGACCGGATTACAATTCGGTCCAGTGACTCCGGTGTCGACTCAGACGATTCTAATATCATACTTATCCAATAGCCCCGCTACTCCGTCACGTGAAAATTTGGCTCCCTTGAGTTTGTTGCGTTCCGGATCGATAGAATAGTTGTTGGCCGTGGAGAAGTCGGCCTTCTCAAGAATACTGCCCTCAAATGTGGCGCGGGTCAGGTCGCAATCTTCCAATATCACTTGGGTTAGGTCACAGCCGGTAAAATCTGCTTCCTGCAATTGGCAATGCCTGAAATGGGTCTTCCTGATTTTGGTGTTGGTGAATGCACTGTGGTTCAGCTGGCATTGCTCGAAGGAGAACGCCAAACCAAACCCATTGCATTGATCAAAGCGCATACCCAACATCTTGCAATCCTTAAACTGTACCTCGCGGAAGGCAGTCTTGTTCAGCTTCGTGAGGCTGAGGTTACAACCTGTAAACCGGCAATCGATAAACTTGAACTCAGACAGATCAGCGTTAGCGAAGTTGCAATGGGTGAAGGAACACGCTTCATATTCTCCCGGATCCAAGGGATTGGCTTCAAAATCAAGGCGATTGTATTCCCTGTCCTGCTCATAGGCAGACTCTTTACTTATTCCCTTCATGAAGCATATGTTGAAAATCAGCAGTGTTCAGTTGACCCACTAACTTGCCCTTCACCTGAACGGCGATGGTGTCTTTTTTCTTAAGCAATTGCAATCGTCCTTTAAAAATGTGATCCGAATCCCGAAGCAGGAATGCTTCGAGGCGCTTGCGCTCTTCTTTGCGGCAAACCAGTTCTGTGTCGCCGTCATAAATAACGAGCCTCAGCTTCTTATCTGCATGTTCCAGGGCAAAGGAGTAGGTATCGGTGAGGGGGCGTCGCATGGGACGGATAAAAATACAGAAAATGAGACTAGGTTGGTATTCAGGGTTTGCGAAATTCTCTGCTCAATCGGCTGTTAAACCAATCCTGCGAACCCCATAAACGCCATGGACAATATGCTGGCGGTGATCAGTGCAGCCGGGATGCCTTTCATGTATTCAGGCAAATCCACATCATCCAGTTGCTGACGAATACTTGAAAATAAAACAATCGCCAGGGTAAATCCCACGGAGTTACCGATCGCAAAAATTACGCTCTGCAGCAGATTGAAATTATTTTGAATGACGAGGATCGCGACACCCAGGATTGTGCAGTTGGTGGTGATCAAGGGAAGGTACACACCCAGGGCCTGATACAGCTCCGGACTGACTTTCTTAAGAATGATTTCCACCACCTGAACCAGAAATGCAATAACGAGGATATAGGTAACGGTCTGCATGTACGCAATGCCGAGGGGGAGCAGGATGTAATGTTGCACCAGGTACGTCATGATCGTGGAGAGGGTCATCACAAAAATGACAGCACTGCCCATGCCCAGGGCGGTGGCCGTGTTTCGGGATACACCCAGGAATGGACAAATTCCCAGGAACTTCGCCAATACGATGTTATTGATGAAGATGGTTGATATCAGGATGATGAGGTATTGCATAAGAATGCTTTAGTGATCTGTATGATTCTGTCTTCCCTTCATCCAGCCCATGGTGGCGATCAGGAAACCCAGGGTGATAAAAGCGCCCGGGGCGAGAATAAAAACCAGGATACCGTCGCCTTCGGCGAGTTTGTATCCAAAGAAGGAAAGGTTGCCGAGCAATTCCCTGATGGTACCCAACAGCACCAGCGCCAAGGTAAACCCCACTCCCATTCCCAACCCGTCCAGGATGCTGGCAAGAGGTGTATTTCGCGACGCAAAGGCTTCGGCCCTGCCCAGCACGATGCAATTCACAACGATCAGTGGAATAAATATGCCCAATTGTTCATTGAGTGCAGGGGTATAGGCCGCCATCAGCAATTGCACCACCGTGACGAATGCCGCAATGATGACGATGAAAGCCGGTATCCGTACTTTATCCGGAATGACATTCTTCACTAAGGCAATGGCGAGGTTGGACATCACGAGCACAAATGCCGTGGCGGTACCCATCCCCAAGCCATTCACCGCTGATGAAGTGACCCCTAAAGTCGGGCAACATCCCAACAGCAGTACAAACACCGGATTTTCCCGGAGAATGCCTTTGGTGAAATTTCCATAGTTAGTGGACTGATCCATGGTGCCCGGATGGTTTATAGGTTTCGTATGCTGTTTGAACCGCCTCAGAAAAGGCACGCGAACTGATGGTGGCACCGGTGATGCCGTCGATATCTCCGCCGTCCTTTTTCACCTTTAGCCGAAGTTCCCCGGGATTGCGCCCCAGGAATTGGTTGAGGAATTTGGGTGTATTCATCTTGGATCCCAGGCCCGGCGTTTCCTGGTGTTCAATCACAAAAATATTCAACACATCTCCTTTGGTATTGAAACCCACCATCAGCCAGATGTTTCCGCTGTACCCTTTGCCGGATTTGGTCCTGACAGCAACACCGATGAGTTCACTTCCCTTTTTCGCCGGGAAGACATCAAGCGTGTCGCGGCCATCAGGTGTTGGCAGCCGGTACATTTCTGCCACGGGATTATTATCGTATCCGGGTACCACTGCTTCGATGGCCTTGAGCTGCTTTGCCAACTGTGCTGCGGCGATGGGTTTTTGGGTCCATTCAAAAACATATCCCAACGCGAGTGCCGCAGCCAGGGTAACGGCTGTGAGCGTGATAACAATACTCAGAAATGTTGATTTCATGACTTTGTTTCAGGTTTGATGACCTTCATCGTGCTTCCGTATCGCGGCTGTTTTGCAAATTGATTGATCAGCGGTACGAAAGCGTTCATGATCAGGATGGCAAAGGATACCCCTTCGGGATAGTTGCCAAACAAGCGGATCAATACGGTCAGGATGCCGATGCCAACACCGAACACGATCATGCCGCGATGCGTAAAGGGTGATGTGACATAATCGGTTGCCATGAAGACGGCACCCAACATGACACCACCGGTAAGAATGTGGAAGAATGGATTGGCATAGTGAACAGGATCAATAAGCCAAAAGATTCCAGTCATGGCAAATACAGTAGCCACCATCGATACCGGAATATGCCAGGTTACTATTTTTTTGATCATCATATACGCCAGGCCCAGCAGCAAGGCAAAGGCCGACATCTCGCCCATGCTGCCACCGGTATAGCCAAAAAAGAAATCTGAATAGGAAGGCATCTTACTCATCAGCATCGGTACGGTGTCTCCGGATCGCAGGCCGTCCTTCAATATCCCGAGGGGTGTGGCACTGGTGATGGCATCCAACGACAGCGTGGCTCCTGCCCTGGGCCAGGACGTCATCTGTACCGGGAACGAAAGCAACAGAAATACCCGGCCGACCAGCGCCGGATTAAAGGGGTTGTTGCCCAACCCTCCGAATGTCATTTTCCCAAGGCCAATGGAAACGATACTTCCGATCAGGATCACATACCAGGGCAGATTACTGGGCACGTTGAAGGCCAGCAGCATGCCGGTAATGATGGCCGATCCGTCGTACAGGGAAGTTGCGCGCCTCAGGAGAAAGCGGGCGATGCCATATTCAGTCGCCATGCAAAACGCAACCGATAAGAGAGTGACATAAATGGCCGAGATACCAAAGTTGACGATTGAGAATATCCATGCAGGCATCATGGCCACTATCACTATGCGCATGATTTGCGGCACCGTGAGGTCGGTGTGAATGTGTGGTGAAGAGGATACAGTAAGCAGTCCGTTGCTCATGACTTCTTTTTGTTTCTAATGATGGTCTTCCCCAGCCGGATATAGTCAAGGAGGGGACGATTGGAAGGACACACAAATGAACAGGATCCGCACTCGATGCAATCCAGTACATGTTCTTCCTGTGCCTTGTTGCTGTCACCTTTCTTTGCCAGCAGCAACAGACGATATGGCTCCAGGCCCATGGGACAGGCTTCAATACATTTGCCGCAGTGAACGCAATTGTACACTTCGGCACGGACGGATTCCGATCGGCGAATCATCAGGATGCCTGAAGTGCCTTTTGCGATGGGTACGTCCAGATCAGCAATAGCTTTTCCCATCATGGGTCCACCGCTCACCACTTTACCGGTATCTTCCGGCAAACCCCCTGCAGCCTGGATTAAGTCCATCACCGGCGTTCCTATCCGAACCCGAAAATTCGAGGGTACCTTAACAGAATCACCGGTAACGGTCACCACCCGTTCCAGCAGGGGTTTGTTCTTCTGTACGGCCTCGTATACGGCAAAGATGGTACCGACATTGTGAACGATCACTCCTACATCAATCGGTAACCCGCCGCTGGGTACTTCTCGTTGCAGCAAAGCCTGAATGAGCTGCTTTTCACCACCCTGTGGATAATGAACTTCCAGTGCTGCAACAGAGATTCCCGCCTCTTGCTTCACGAGAGATTCAAATCGGGTGATGGCATCGAATTTGTTTTCTTCGATGCCGATGATGGCTCTTGTAGCACCGAGGGCTTTCATCAGAATTTTTATTCCCACCACAATCTCCTTTGTCTTCTCCACCATCAGGCGATGATCGGCGGTGAGGTAAGGTTCACACTCCACACCATTGATCAACAAGTATTCAACATGCTTTCCTTCCGGCACCGTGAGTTTCACATGCGAAGGAAAGGCGGCTCCTCCCATACCGACCACGCCGGCGTCGAGAATCCGGGTGACTATTTCTGCGGAGCTTAACTTTATTGGTTCCGCCAGGTCAGGCGACCGGTCGATGGCAGGGTCCCAATCATCTCCCTTCACCCGGATGGAGATTGCGGTGTGCTTAAATCCGCTGCTGTCCATTACGGGTTCAATAATCCCCACCTTCCCGGAAACCGAAGCATGAATATTAGAAGAAACAAAACCTTCGTGTGTCGCTATGACTTGCCCGACCTGAACGATGTCCCCCCGTTGCACAACGATGCGGGCCGGTGCGCCCAGGTGCTGGGCGATGGGTATGGTGACAACCTTTGGCAACGGCAAATCCACAATGGCCGCCGCTGCGGATATCTTGTGATCATCCGGGTGGACTCCTCCTTTGGAGAAGGTTTTTGCGTCAGGGTGTTGGCGGGGTGTCATGGTTGTCGGCTTCTCTCTTCTCAGCCTCTTTTCTTGATTTTCGCTTCAGTCGCTGCTCGTTTGCCTGTTGTATCTTCTCCGGAGTGACATTGGCCGTAATGATGTTGTGAACATCACAGGTATCGACGCACTCCATGCACAGTTTGCATTTCTCCGGGTCTATCACTGCCAGGTTGTTCTCCAACGTGATTGCATCATACCGGCACGCTTCAAAACACTTGGAGCATCCGGAACAGGCCACCGCGCATTCCCTTCGTGCGGTCCCTCCTTTCTCTTCGTTGAGGCATGCGACATAGATGCGCTGATTCTTCCTGCCTTTGGGCCACAATTCGAGAATATCTTTAGGGCATTCCTTTACGCACATATTACAGGCTGTGCATTTGTCCTCCCTGATTACCGGTAGTCCTGTCTTCTCATCCATGTACATGGCTTCAAAGTCACAGACTTCAACACAGTCGCCCAGCCCCAGGCAACCGTAAGCGCAACCAGTATCACCGCTGTATAAAATGGCGGCCAGTTTACACGAAGCCACACCATCGTAAATATTCGTCTTCTTTCGATGTTCAAAGGATCCCGAACAACGAACGATCGCGATATACGGGTCCTTGTCAACGGCGACCAAATCCAGGATGGAGGCCACCTTCTTCATGACGGCATTTCCTCCGACCGGACAATGCAAATGATTCAGGTCTCCGGTCTTTACGATCTCGAGGGCAAAGGCATGGCAGCCCGGCTGACCGCAGCCCCCGCAATTGGTGTTTGGCAGTACCTGCTCCACGGCACCGATTCGGGAATCTTCAACAACCGCAAATTTTCTCGAGACGAGGTAGATAACTATGCCCGAAACGATTCCAATTCCGGTCAGGCTTATGATCGTGTAGATAATGGTCTGGTTCATGGCCGTTCAATGGTTATGTCACAACGGGCCGCCAATTTCTTTCGGAAAGCAAAGACCAACAGGAAATAGGGCAACAAGACTAACAGGGATGCGATTCCTGCATACAGTTCAGTGTATCCACGGTTGGTCAGGGCTACCAGGGTGAGCAACATTAAAGTGAAGGGAGCCAGGTATAAATAGCCCATGGAAGCATATCCCGATGAGGGCTTTAGCCGAACCAGCACATGTTCTCCCGGCGAGAAGTTGGTGTGGTCACCTGGCAGTTCTACTTCTCCGCCCTGAAGATTTCCCAGCAGGCACAAACCTGTATGACAACCTGCGCAACCGGTGAAGCCGGGAATCGATACCTTGATCTTTCTGTTAGAACTTTCTATAACCACTCCTGATTGCCCCGGCGTGGAACGCAATTGCTCCACTGGGTTATGTGGGCTTCCGGATGTATAGGTCAGGCGCATGGCCTTAATACCTAGGGTTAAATCGACTAGTCTCTCAAATCCATATCCACAGGACGCAACCTTGCTTTCTGTTTTCTGCGAATAGGCTGGTCTTCCAACATCTTCAGGCTGGTGCCGACGAGAGCACCCATGCTATCGCAAACCATGAATGAGTTATCTTCATATAACTCGGCCAGGTCAGCCCGCAACTGATGAAGATTCTCCTCGGTGCTCAATGCTTCACTGCGCATGGCGCGCAACAATTCGTTGAGTTGCTCATCGGCAGCCTTCACCCGCGTGAGCAAACGCGTGCGCTCTTCTTTTTGGTATTGCAGTTCGAGCACGGGCGTCATGCTCTTCATCCCGAGATTGATGATGGGATTGTTTTCCTTAAAGTACTGCGGCATGTAAATCTTGACACTGCCTTCGTAACAATGCTGGTCAAAGTCAATGGCCCGCAACCGAAAGTATAACTCGTCAAAGTCGGGAATGATCTCGGCTACGAAGTTATCCTTCCGCATGTCGCCGATCAGCTGCACCAGGCTGCGTTCATTGAACTTGACAAACTCCTTGGCAACGCGCAACGGATTGAATTCCTGCTTGGGTAAAAACTCCCGTACGAAGGTGTCGCCGGGTATCCCCTGGATGTGCTCTTCGATCATGGTGCCGCCTTTCACCAGGTAGTTGATCTTGTTCGGCGACAGCAGGTGCTCCAGTTCCATGCCGTAGATCCGTGACATGTCGGCCTGCTTGACATAGAAATAATCGAACAGGTCATTCAGCCGGTTGACGATCCGCACCCGCAGTGGATGGGTGTTGGCATACAAACAAAAATCAACCCGGTCGATGTACAGGTGATCAATGACGGTGGTATCCCCTGCTACTTTGAGTTGGGCGTATACTTTCTTCAGGCAGTCGTGGATATAACCACGGTCTGTCTCGTGGTAGATCAGGGTCTCCCACAGTGTGTCGTTACCCTTCTTGTCAAAAAGGGTAACGGAACTGTGGTAATGCAATAGGTCCTGATAGGCAATGGGTACATCTGTCTCCCGGTTGGTGAGCAACAGATAACCTCGTAAGGCTTTGCTTACCGGATAAGAAGGCTTCTTAAACCGGATTTCGGCCATAATACCTTTAGTTAAACTCGCCCTTCAGCTGGGCCACCCACTTGGCAACGCGCGCTGCGGTCTGGTCCTTCTGGTTGTCTTCGTCAATAGCAAGTCCCAGAAACTTTCCGTTCACCACGCCTTTGGACTCGGTGAAGTTATAGCCGTCGGTAGGCCATGCTCCTACAAACGTCGCGCCTTTGTCCTTGATCCGGTCGTAGATGATACCCATGGCATCGAGGAACGTGTCGGGATATCCGTCAGCGTCGCCCAGGCCAAGGAAGGTAACTTTCTTGCCGGCATAGTCAACGCTTTCAATCTCATCGATACAGCTGTCCCAGTCTTCCTGCAACTGACCAATCTCCCAGGTGGGGCAAGCCAGTATCAGGTTTGAATAGGGTTGCATATCATCC
>JBGAMI010000016.1:0-72886 GCA_044223085.1 Cyclobacteriaceae bacterium | reverse complement strand
AAGCTAACGGGGCCGGCTGTAAATCTGAAATTTTGATAACTTTCGATTTCGCGCAGAAAAATGAAGAAAACGACGATTCTCCTGATTGGTGCCGGTGGTCAGCTCGGCAGTGAACTTACCCAGGGCCTCTGGAAAATTTATGGACACGATAATGTGATCGCATCGGATATCAAAGATCCGGTGGGCATCCTCAAAGAAGGTCGGTACGAGAAGTTTGATGTGATGCAACGCGACAAGTTGTTTGACATCCTGAAGAAAAATGAAATCACCCAGGTCTATCACCTGGCCGCGCTGCTATCGGCCACGGGTGAAAAGGATCCGCGCTGGGCCTGGAAACTAAACATGGACAGCCTCCTCTTTGTATTAGAGGCCGCCCTTGAACTTAAATTGCACAAGGTGTACTGGCCAAGTTCCATTGCCGCCTTCGGACCAACTACCCCTAAACAGCAGACGCCACAGGAAACGATCATGGACCCCACCACGGTGTATGGCATTACCAAGCTGGCAGGCGAGATGTGGTGCTCCTATTACTTCCGACGCTATGGTGTCGATGTGCGCAGCCTCCGATATCCGGGGCTTATCGGGTGGAAAACACCGCCCGGCGGCGGCACTACCGACTATGCAGTGGACATCTACTTCAAAGCGCTTCAGGAAAAGAAGTTCGAATGCTTCCTCGCACCTGATACCTACCTGCCCATGATGTACATGGAAGATGCCGTGAAGGCGACCCTGGACCTCATGGAAGCCCCGGCTGAAAAAGTGAAGGTGCGGACCAGCTACAATGTATCCTCCATGAGCTTCTGCCCTGCGCAGATTGCGGCCACGATCAAGAAACATATTCCTGAATTCTCCATTTCTTATAAACCCGATTTCCGCCAGGCCATTGCAGATTCATGGCCAAAGAGCATCGATGATTCCGTCGCACGTGCTGACTGGGGTTGGAAGCATCAGTTTGGGTTGGAAGAAATGACGCAGGATATACTCATGAACCTGAAACTACACCCCATTCCACATTGATCCGGATCTGATCCGGAAACAACGCATGAATAAACTCAAAACGCTGGCTGGTGAAACCGCCCTTTACGGGTTGGGTAGCATGTTGCCGCGTATGTTGAACTTCCTGCTGGTGCCCCTGCATACGGTGAACATGTTCAGTCGTGCAGAATACGGCGAGATCACCAAACTACTCTCCATCGTTGCCTTCGTAAATGTGGTCTACATGTTTGGGATGGAGACCGCCTTCTTTCGCTTTGCGACCAGGCCGGGGGCAGATCCAAAACGGGTCTTCAACCTCGCACAAACAGGCGTGCTGCTCATCAGTATTCCGCTGTCCATCGTGTTCTATGTCTTTGCTCCCGCCATCGCATCAGCGTTGGGCATCGGCGCACACCCCGAGTTCATCCAATGGCTCACAGTGATCATGCTCATCGATGCTACGGTAGCCATACCCTTTGCACAACTGCGCCTGCAAAAGCGACCCATCCTGTTTGCTTCTGCGAAATTGATCAATGTGGGGGTGCTGATGGCACTCAATTACTACTTCCTCAAACTGAACTTTGATCCGAACGTGGGCATCGGGTATGTATTCCTCGCCAACCTGCTCGCCAACGCCTTGTACATCTTGTTCTTTATAAAGACACTGGCTCAATTCCGGCCCGCATTTGATAAAGAACTTACCCCTGCCATGCTGAAGTATGCATATCCGGTGATGTTAACGGGTGTGGCCGGAATGACTAACGAGATGTTCTCGCGGTTGACGTTGGACTGGTGGCTGCCGGAAAATTTCTATGGGACAATTTCCAATGAAGATGCCCTCGGTGTATTTGGTGCCAGTTACAAGTACGCTGTATTTATGAACCTGGGCATTCAGGCCTTTCGCTATGCCGCCGAACCATTTTTCTTCTCCCATGCCACCAGCAAAAACTCGCCGGAGCTGTTTGCCAAAGTCAATCATTTCTTCACCATCGCAGGGTGCTTTGTACTACTGGGTGTAGCCATCAACCTCGATTTATTTCAGTACCTGATTGGCAGTGAGTTCCGTATCGGACTGACCATTGTGCCGATCCTGTTATTGGCTTACCTCTGCCTGGGTATCTATTATAATATGAGCATTTGGTTTAAGCTTACTGACAGGACCTATATGGGTACCCTCATCACTGTCTTTGGTGCAGTACTTACCATCGGCGCGAACTATGTTCTGATACCGCTTTATGGATATACTGGCAGCAGTTACGCAGCCTTGATATGCTACGCCTCGATGATGGGCGTTTGTTATCTTCTCGGTCAGAAATACCATCCTATTCCCTATAAACTTGGAAGCGAACTGTTCTACGCAATACTCGCATTCGTGCTGATCTGGGTTTCCTCCATGATTCCGGCTGTCGGGCAATGGATGGCCACCATGGCACACCTCGCACTCATGGCACTGTTTCTGCTGGTGGTTTACTTGAAAGAACGAAGCTATTGGAAGGCCGCCGCCTGACCGTCATTGCCCGTTTTTTTAGTAATTTTGAAACCCGGCTATGTGCCTATGATCCCCGTGCAATCCTTTTCCAGATTAATCCCTCTTTGTCTGTCTTTGTTCATCTTCGCGTTGCCCGCGAACGGACAAAAGAAAAAGAAAGTATCCGCCGAAGAAATGCGGAAGATGGAAGCGCACCTGGCTAAAGTAAACGCCGAAGCCAATTTTCTGGAAGGCGAAAAGTATTTTATCCTCGAAGACTACACGAAAGCATTTTATTTTTTCCAGCATGTGCTGGAACAGGAACCCGATAATGCTCCTGCCCTCTATAAATGCGCTGAAGTGTTGTCCCGCAGCAATAAGGATGAAGATGTCCGTCGGGCAGCTGAGTACATTCAGCACGCGCTGGATATCGATAAGCAAAACCCCTACTACTACTTACTGGCATCAAACATCTACACGGGCCTGAACGACTACAGCAAGGCGGCGGGGTTATTGGAAACCCTGATGAAAGAAATCCCGGGTAATGAACGCTATCTGTTTGAACTGGCTGCCATTTATCAATACGCCAAAAAGCCGGAAGAAGCTATTCGGATTTACAACCGGGCAGAAAGTGTTTACGGCATCAACGAAACCTGCTCGCAACAAAAACAAAGCCTCTATCAGCAAATGGGCAAAGTCAATGAGGCCCTTGAGGAAGCCCGTCGACTGGTCGATACCTTTCCGGAGGAAGAACGGTTTGTCATGACCTACGCGGAAGCGCTGGCCCAGAACAACCAGATAAAAAAGGCTACCGAGCTCATAGAACAGTTTGTTCTTCAACATCCCGATGCAGGCGGATCCCGGGTCTTACTGGCTGGCTTTTACCGAGACCAGGGCATGGAAGACAAAGCCAGAACCCTGCTCCGCGAAGCATTTGTGAACCCAACCGTAGACGTTAGCACCAAGGCGATTGTTCTCAGTACCTATGCAGAACAAATTGGTCAGTTGCGGCAACGCAATTCGCCCAACCTGGCTGTTGAATCCTTTGGGCTTGAACTGGCCGGTCTGCTCCGGCAATCCAATGGGCAGGAATCCAATGTGCGTGCGGTGATTGGCGATTTGTATGTCACGCTGGATAAGAAGTCCGAAGCCGAGCAAGAGTACCGCAAAGCCGTTCAACTGGGCACTGCCCGTTTTGAGACCTGGCAAAATCTTTTCTCCCTGTTATCGGACAACCGGCAATTCGACAGCCTTATTTATTATACCGAGCAGGGCATGGAATATTTTCCCAATCAGGCCTTGTTGTACTATTTCAATGGCTATGGCCACCTGCGAAAAAAACATTACCGTGAATCCGTTACCGGGCTGGAGCAGGCCAGAAGACTGGCATCGAAAGAAGTTGTTTTACTCACCGAAATCAATGTCCTGTTGGGCGATGCATACAATGGTACCAAAGACTTTGTCAAGTCGGACCGCGCGTTTGATGAGGCGCTCTCCTTCAATCCAAATAACGACTACGTATTAAACAATTACAGCTACTATCTCGCGACGCGCAAAGAACATCTTGACAAGGCCAATCAGATGGCGGCACTGGCTGTGAAAAACAATCCGGATAATTCAAGTTATCTGGATACCTACGCCTGGGTGCTGTTTATGGAAGGCAAATACAAAGAAGCCCGCAAGATCATGGAGCGCGCCATTGCCCAACCCGACATTACTGCCGCACATTGGGAGCATTACGGTGACATTCTGTTTCAGTTGGGCGAGGTGGATGAAGCAGTTAAACAGTGGGTGAAGGCCCGGAACATGACGAGCCAGCATGATTTGCTGGACAAAAAGATCGCGAACAGACGCCTATATTAGGGTCAGGAGGCTATTTTTTTCTGGATGCATCCCGTACCTTCGCCACGAATGAAAAATCAGGCCCTTCTGCTTAGCGCCCTTGTCCTGTTATTGGGTGCGTGTGCCAAAAAGATTGTCCCTGTCATCCCACCACCCCCGCCTACGCTCGAGATCCAGGAAATAGACTTTGAGTATTTTCATGGTAAGGCCCACATGGTATTCCGCGATGATGCCAAAGAGCGTGAAGTAAAATCCAATATCCGCATCAGGAAAGACAGCGTTATCTGGATGACATTTTCGGTGATGGGCGTTCAGGGTGGCAAAGCACTGGTAAATAAAGATTCGATTACCGTAGTGAGCACGGTTGAAAAAGAAGTTTCCATTTTTGAATACAAGGAACTCTCCACCAAATTCAACTTTCCCATCGATTACCACGCCGTGCAGTCGGCTGTATTGGGCAATCTGATTGCCCCGCGTTTGCCGGAAGACAGAATTACCCAGGGACCTACGCACAACATACTGGAACAACAGCGTGGCACCGTATACATCAAGAATTACATCAATGCAGCCAGTCGCAAACTGGAAAAAGTAGAAATGGTGGAGCAGAATACCAGCAATGCCATCACCATCAACTATTCTGACTTTCAACCCGTAGGAGACAAGATTTATCCTTTCCACGGCGCCATCACCATCAACTACAAATCTCCCAAAGGGCTGCTGCACACCACCATCACCCTGGAGTACAACAAGGCCGAAGTGGGTGACAAGGAATTAAAGTTTCCGTTTAATATCCCACGGAAATATGATCGCCGATAAATGTCGTCTTTGGCTGCTTGCGTTGCTGATCCTGGCTGCGGTGCCCGTCATGGCACAACGCAACAAGGCTCAATTGCAGAAGGAGAAACAACAGAATCTCGATAAAATAAAAGAAACGGAGAAAATTCTCTCCGAGACCAGTCAACAGAAGCGCAACACGCTGGGCACCCTTTCGGCTGTTAACCAGCGTATCGTGCAGCAAGAAGCCCTCATACTTTCCGTGCAATCCGAAATTGAACTGATGGACATGGACATCAGTGAAAATAATGAGATCCTGCGCAGCCTGCAGACCGACCTGATCCGCCTCAAGGAAGAATACGCTGCCATGGTTTTCGCAGCGCAAAAGACCAGCGGAGGCGTTTCAAAATTGATGTTTCTTTTTTCAGCGGGAACATTCGATCAACTCGCCATGCGATACAAGTACATGGAACAATACAGTACGGCGCGTCGCGATCAGGCCGAAGTGATTCGCCGTGTGCAAGAACAGCTTGCCGAGCAAGTGTTGCTCATCGAAGGCAAGAAAGACGACAAGAATAAATTGCTCCAGGAAGAGGTGTCAGAAAAGAATAATCTCGATGGACTCAAGAAAAAACAAAACACGCTGATCCGCACACTGACCAAGGAAGAACGCCAACTCAAAGCCGACCTGGAGGATACCCGCAAGGCGGTGGCCAAGCTGGACAAAATTATTAACGACATCATCCGGGAAGAAATGGAGCGGGCTGCCCGCGAGGCTGCCGCCAGAAAGAAGCGCGAAAAAGTTACCAAGGGAACCTCAGAAACTACAGATGCCCTTTCCGCGTCCTTTGAGGATAACAAAGGAAAATTCCCCTGGCCGGCCAACGGATTTATTTCTCAGAAGTTCGGACGTCAGAACCACGCGGTACTCCGCGGTATCGTCATACAAAACGATGGCATCAACATCCAAACTGTGCAGGGTGAAAAAGTGAAAACAATCTTCATCGGTGAAGTGAAGCGTGTCGCGTTTATCCCCACACTCGGTACGGCCGTGATCGTAAGCCACGGTGAGTATTTTACGGTTTATTCCGGACTTAAGGATGTAACAGTGAAAGTGGGTCAAAAACTGACGCCCAACCAGGAGATAGGCACTGTGCTTGTGGACGGTGCCGGCATCTCAGAATTGCGTTTTCAGATTCGAAAGAAAGACACCGCCCTTGATCCACAGATTTGGCTTCGGGATTGACCGAATCGGCCTTTTGGGGCTGATAACGCACTTCCACCAACGGTGGGTGAAATTCAAAAAAAACGCCTAATTTTGACCTTGCGATTGAATATCGAAGGGTTGATCAGACTAACCATTAAACTAATTATCAGATGAAAGCGGTTTTATTGTTCCTCGGTGGTGTTGGTTTCCAGGAAATCCTGCTCATAGGAATATTTGTTCTCGTGTTTTTTGGCGCCAAAAAGATTCCTGAATTCATGAAGGGCCTCGGAAAAGGTGTGCGTGAATTCAAAGACGCCATGAATGACGTGAAGAAAGAAGTAGAAGACGGCGGAAAAGCTCCCGGCCGTATCGACGACGGTAAATAAACGTTGGAAGCCAATTCCCGATTTGTTGACCTCCGGAGTGATCTCGTCTCCGGAAAACTCTCTTGTTACGATCTTGTCTCCCATTACCTGACCAACATTCGGGCACAGGAGGCCCTCAATGCGTGGGTAGGTGTCTATGCTGAAGAAGCGCTGCACCGCGCCCGCGAAATTGATACTAAGTTTCAACTTGGCACTGCAGGACGTCTCGCAGGCATGGTGATCGGTATCAAGGATGTACTCTCTTACGCAGGACATCCCCTGCAGGCTGGCAGCAACATACTGAAAGGCTTTAACGCATCGTTTACAGGAACAGCCGTACAGCGCCTGATCGATGCAGATGCCATCATCATCGGACGACAAAACTGTGACGAGTTTGCCATGGGTTCATCAAATGAAAATTCTGCATTCGGTCCGGTCCGCAATCCGGTGGACAAAAGCAGGGTGCCTGGGGGTTCATCGGGTGGCTCGGCTGTGGCTGTAGCCGCTGATATGTGTCGCGTGTCGCTGGGTTCGGATACCGGTGGATCTGTTCGCCAACCGGCTGCCTTCTGCGGCGTCCATGGATTGAAACCAACTTATTCCCGTATCTCCCGCCACGGTTTGGTGGGCTATGGATCATCCTTTGATTGCATTGGCATATTCGCCAAAGACCCGGAAGACATTGCACTGGTTCTTGAAGTGATCGCCGGAGCTGACGACTACGACAGTACCGTTTCACGCCATGCAGTAGATCCCTATGTTGAGCTCTCACAGCAACAAGCGCCTTACTCCATTGCCTATATACGGGAAACCGTTGAGTCTGCCGCATTGCAACCAGAAATCCGCGAGGCGTTGCAAACGGCCATCGAAGACCTGAAGAGCAAGGGGCATCGCGTCACACCAATCGACTTTCCACTCCTTCGTTATCTGTTACCTACCTATTATATCCTGGCAACCGCTGAGGCCAGTTCGAACCTGTCGCGATACGACGGTGTGCGATATGGTCACCGCAGCCCCGCTACACATGACCTCACTTCGATGTACAAGAAATCCCGCGTGGAGGGCTTTGGCAAAGAGGTGCAAAGAAGAATATTGTTGGGCACCTTCGTGTTGAGCGCCAGTTACTATGACGCTTACTACACCAAGGCGCAGAAAGTACGCCGGCTTATTCGCGATCAAACAAGACGCATCCTCACGGAGCACGACTTCCTGCTGATGCCCACTACACCCACCACGGCATTCCGGCTCGGAGAACATACAGCCAACCCGTTGGAGATGTATCTTGCAGATATTTTTTCGGTACAGGCGAATGTCGCCGGTGTTCCTGCCATCTCTTTCCCCTTTGGAAAAGACAAGGCAGGGCTGCCCATCGGCTTACAAGCCCTGGCCAATGATTTTAAGGAAGGAAAACTTTTAGCCCTGGCCCGTGAAACGGCCCGGATCAACTGATGAAATACCGGTTACTCATATGGATACTTTTTCTGGCATCAACGGCTGTTGCCCAGGTGCCTGACTTGCCGGACTCAGTGGCTGAACAAGTGACCTCAGAAATCATGTCCGGAGATTCACTGGCCGATCCTACATTGTTTCCTATACCCATGGAGTTTGAGTACATCCCGGCAGAGGAAACACCTGAACTTGTTGCTGACCGCCTGGCCTGCATACAAAATACCATCCCCCTTCCGTACAACCACACTATTCATGGTTTCATTAACTTCTTCACCATACGCAACCGCGAGTACACCCGCCTTATGCTGCGGCGAAAGGATTTGTATTTCCCGCTGTTTGAAAAATACCTTCGGCAATACAACCTGCCGGATGAACTTAAATACCTTTCTATTATTGAGTCCGGCCTGAACCCCAGGGCCGTATCCCGCGCCAGTGCCGTTGGCCTCTGGCAATTCATGTCTTTCACCGGCCGGTATTTTGACCTGCACAATGATTGGTACTTCGATGATCGCATGGATCCGGAGAAGTCTACCGAGGCTGCCTGTCGCTACCTCAGTCAATTATATGGAATGTTCCACAATTGGGAGCTGGCCTTGGCGGCTTATAACTCAGGTCCCGGAACGGTGAAACGGGCCATCCGCCGATCTGGCTACAAAAGAACATTCTGGGAAATTTATAACTACCTGCCCCGGGAGACGCGATCCTACTTTCCACAATTTGTGGCGATCATCTATTCCATGAACTACGCGGAAGAACATAATATGATTGAGGTAGCCGTCGAAACACCACTGCCCCATGATACCATCTGGGTCAATAAATTCCTCCACCTCGGCACATTTGCCAGTCTCACCGGCATCTGCACAGACGATTTATTGCAACTCAATCCGCACATTCGCCACAATGCCATACCGGAAACGGGAAAAACCTATGTGTTGAAAGTGCCTGTGATGGCAAAACAGGAATTGGTCAAAGCGCGCGCCCTGATCCTGGATTCCGCTTCAAAATCCAATCGCAAACAGGTGGAGGCATTGGCGAAGTCCGCCACAGGCAATACGGCCGGACGTGAGCTGGTCGTATATCGCGTGAGATCAGGTGATGTGCTTGGCCTGATTGCCCAACGTCACCGGGTTCGAATCGACGACCTGCGGAAGTGGAATAACCTGCGCAGTAACATGATCCGGGCAGGGCAACGCCTCAACATCTGGGTGCTGCCTTCACAAAAGCTCTCTTCCAGACCGGCATCTTCGGCACCGGATACAGCATCCGGATCAGCCGGTGGCTCCAAAAAATAGTACCTACTCCGAGCGCAGGGAGTCGGCAGGGTTCGCCAGGGCTGCCTTCACCGATCGGTAACCAACGGTTGCCATCGCAATAAAAATGGTCAGGCCAATACCAGCCACAAACACGCCTGGTCCAATCGTAATCTTGTAGGCGAAACCATTCAGCCACTCATTCATCAGGTACCATGCTACCGGCGCGGCCAACACAAATCCCACAAAAATCAGTATAACATATTCCCGTGAAAACAACAGGACTATGCTCTCTGCAGAGGCACCCAATACCTTGCGGACCCCTATTTCCTTGGTCTTCTGGTTGGCCATGAAGGTGGCCAGGCCAAATAATCCCAAACATCCAATAAAAATGGCTACCGTCGTGAACAGGGTCAGCAGCGTAGACATCTTCGATTCGCGGTCATAGAATTCACGGATCTCTTCATCGAGAAATTTGTAGGAATAAATCGCTTCCGGATACAAGCCTTCCCACTTTGACTGGATAGCCTTGAGCGTGGACGGCCAATCTCCACCACTCAACTTCACCGATAGCAAAGAATAACTCCGTACCCTGTTAAGCAGGATGGTGGCTTCCACAGGCTCATGCAGGGACATTGTATGAAAATTCTGCACCACGCCCTCTACCGGCAGGGTCTTGCCCCACATCTTGATGCGCTTGCCGATGATATCTGCCGGATTATCATATCCTACCATGGTCGCCAGTTTTTCATTCACTACAAAACCGCGGGCGGTATCCACGTCCGGCAAGTTCTTTCCGGCCACCAGCCTGAGTCCATACAGATCAATGTAATTGCCATCGACAACCTTAACCTGGGTGCCAAAGGACTGATCATTTCCTTCGATGTTAAAGTCGGTAGAGGAAACACTGCCCGATGAAGGTGGGGTGTTACTCAGGCTGGTGTGCAGCACCCCGGCTAATCCTTGCACTTCTTCACGCAGGGTTTTCATCTTCGACGTTCCATCAGTAAATCCCAGTCGCTCATTCTCCGGAACCGGGATCGTAACAATAGCATCTTTGCTGAAGCCCAGGTCCTTGCTTTGGAAGTAGTTCATCTGGTTGATCAGCACCAACGTACCCATGATGAACAGTTGGGAGATAAAAAACTGAAATACCACCAATCCGCGGCGCAGTTGAAAGCCAGACGAATTGCGATCATTGATCTGGTTCTTAATGGCAAATATGGGCTTGAAGCCGGACACCACCAGAGCCGGATAAATACCAGAAAGCAATCCCACCCCAATGGTTACCAGGCCGAGGAATATCCAGAGGCCGGCATCGCTGAGAAAATTCAGGTGAAGGGACATCCCCAAAAAGGGATTCAAAAATCCAAGAACCATCTGGGCTACCGCCAGGGACAACCCCACCGCAATCAGCGTCACAAGTCCGGACTCTCCGAGGAACTGTACCATCAACTGTCCTCGTGAACTTCCCAGCGTTTTGCGAATGCCCACTTCTTTGGAGCGTTTGATCGACTCAGCCGTTACGAGGTTGATGAAATTAATGCAGGCCGTCAACACGAGAAAGATGCCAATAATCGAAAGGGCGAGCAACATTTCACGACTGGTGGTGCTGTAGTTATAGTTGCCATAGCGTTCATCAAAATGAATGTCAGCGAGGGGTTGGAGGGAATACTGCCGGTCCTCTATGTTTTTGCCGTGGTACTTGGTGGCAAAAGCCGGAAAACGACCACTGAATGCCTCGATTGATGCATCCGGGCGCAATAACACGTAGCATTGCTCATCACTCCAGATACTATTCCATCCGTTCTCCTCCTGCTTCTGTCGGATGGTGACATAGGAAAGGAATACATCGAACCCAAAATCAGTATTGGCGGGCGGATCACTCACCAGGCCAGCGACCTTAAAATCATGCCCCTCAAAAATGAGTGTCTTACCAATTACATCCGTTTGACCAAAATATTGCTCCGCAGCACGATATGAAATCAGTGCATTGTTGGGATCATTTAATGCTGCTGCCGTCCCACCGGTTATGGTTCGGTCAAATAGCTGGAACACGGCCGGCTGGGTATATACCAGTCGACGGCCGTCAAACTTCTTCGATTCATCCTGTCCGACGGGAATCGTTACCAGCCCTCCAGACCGAAAGGATGTAAACACAACTTGCTCTGCCTCGGGAAAGTCAGTCCGTACTGCTTCAGGCAAAACCGCCGGAACGCCGGCGGAGTAGTTTCTGCCCTCGTTGCCCAGGCTACTGGACACTACCCGGAATACCCGGTCCCGGTTGATATGATAATTGTCGTAACCTTCCTGGTCACGCACCAAAAGAAATAATATGAGACTTGCGGTTATCCCCAGGGTCAGACCCGAGATATTAATCAATGTGCTGCTCTTGGATCGCCAGAGGGCGCGCAAAGCAGTGGTCAAGTAATTTCTGATCATACTTTTTATGATGCGTAGTGGGATGAAAAAGTTTTAGTCTGCCTTAAGGGCATCCACCGGATTGGCCACTGCTGCACGCAATGAACGGTAGCCGACGGTAGCAAAAGAAATAATGAGGGTAAAACCAACTCCTGCCACGAAGACGACCCATCCCAGCTCCACGCGGAACGCAAATTCCGCCAGCCACCCGGACATGGCATACCACGTCACCGGTGCGGCGAGCAGGAAGGCAACAAATACCAACACAACAAACTCACGCGAAAACAGTGTAACAATCTGCGTTACCGAAGCCCCTAGTGTCTTGCGGATAGCCACCTCTTTGGTCTTTTGGTTTGCGAGGAAAGATGCCAGTCCATACAAACCCAGACAACCAATGAAAATCGCAATGCCGGCGAAAATCTCGAAAAGTCGAAACATCTTATCCTCCTGACGATACAGGCGGTCCACATATTGATCGAGAATGGTGGATTGAATGAGATAATCCGGGAATAAGCCCTGCCAGGTTTCTTCAATGAACTTCATGGTGCCGCCCAGGTCATCACCGGATATTTTGATGCCCGCATCATAATAAAAGGGAGTAAATGATAGCAGGATGACCGGGTTCATTTTGTTTTTCAGCGAGGCGGTATGAAAATCCGCAACGACACCTACCACTGCAGCTGTTGAATGGTTAAGTCCAGTGGTAATCTGTTTACCGAGAATCTCCTCCGGTGAAGAAAATCCAAGTGTCTTTACGGCTGTTTCATTCACGATAAATGTAAACTGCGGTTCTTCTCCGTTGGCCATCTTCTCTTCCCCCTCCTCAAACCACCGCCCAGCTATCAGCTCCAGGCCATACACATCCTTATAGTGGCGGTCTACCGGTTTAATGCTCACCGAAAAAGACTCATCGGGCTTGTCCGGTAAAAACATGTTAGTGCCAAAGTTATTGTCGGCAATCGGTGCGCCCAGCGAAAACGATACATCCCGGATGGCAGGGTTAGATGCCAACCGGTTACGGAACGACTCCAATAGCTCAGGCTTGTTCTCAGGCATGCTAACATTCACCACGGCCTCTTTGACAAATCCCAGCGATTTGTTTCTGAAAAACGAAAGCTGGCTGGCGACTACGAGGGTTGAGATGATCAAAACCTGAGCTATAAAGAATTGAAACACCACGAGCAACTTGCGCAGCGAAACACCTGAACTGATGGATTGTGAAAGGCGGCTTTTCAATGCCTGAACCGGATTGAACCGCGACAATACAAGTGCCGGATACAAACCTGACAACAAGGCGGTGCCCCCAACCAGCAACACCATAAATCCTATCACATCCCATGACCCGGCCAGGTTCATGGCAATGTCCTTTTCCAAAAACTGCCCCATCCAGGGTGCGAGCCATTCAGCAGCGCCAAGAGAAAGCAACCCAGCCACCAATGTGAGCATGAAGGCCTCACTAAGGTACTGAACAGCTAATTGCCCCTGCTGCGCACCTAACGTCTTCCGCACGCCCACTTCCTTGGCTTTGCGCACCGCCAGGGCAGTGGACAGATTAATAAAGTTCACGCATGCAATCACGAGAATAAACAAGCCCACGGCACCCAGCACGATCAACATATTATTGGATACCGAGGCCGTACCCGGGTTCTCACTGTACTCGGTATTGAAGTGAATATCGGAAAGTGGTTGCAGGGTAAAGCGTTGATGAGCTGCCTGGTCAGGTTTGTAATATTTGTTGATCAATGCCGGAAATTTCTCTTCCAACGAAGCCGGGGTAACACTTTCCGGAAGAAGCACATAAGAAAACCCCGCCGAATTAAGTCCCCAGTTGGTCAATTCAAAATTGAGGTATTTCTCAGCCAGGTCTGGGGTAAGCGTCGGCAAAGAAGCCACCATATTGACAGCAATATGCGATGGAGTCTTAGGCAAATCGATGAGACCCACTACTTCCATGTCTATCAGGTTACCGAGTCGGATGGTTTTGGGGTGGTTGAGTTTTTCATCCATCGCACGGGTGATGAAAATCTTTCCTGGTTGTGCTAATTCTTTGCGTGGATTTCCAGTGACGGAAAAACTAAATACATCGAAGAAAGAAGAATCAGCGAAAACTATATTGTCCTGGTAACTCTTCACACCCTGCACCGATACGAGCGACTGATATTGAAAATGGAATCCTGTTGACAGCAGTTCGGGAAACTCCTGTTTCAGGGTTGGGCCAAGCGGATAGGGCGTTACACCACTCTTGGATTCACCAGAGGCATTTGTGCTTTGGCTCACCACCCGATATATCCGGTCGCCATGGGCAAACCCGCTATCAAAACTCATTTCATGGCGAATCACCAGAAAAATGATCAAACAGGTGGTAATACCCAGCCCCAAACCTGCCATGTTGATGAAGGCGTATGACTTGTTCCGGGTAAGCCCACGCCAGGCTATGGTGAAATAATTCTTAATCATATCAGTAAGGATTGCACATACCCTTGCCAATTACAGTGCCATTCAGCCAGGCCTTAAAATGGCATGAAAAAGGCACACTCTACATTTCTTCTTGTCCACAATTGGCACACGCCGTCCGGTTCCGGACAACGGGAATTATTTTCGAATGATGGCAGTTAGGCTATCTGTTGTACCTTGCACCCATGATTCAGGAGGTCATTATCGGACTCGTTTTTCTGGTCGCCATCAGCTACATAGGCCGGGTGATCTATCGCAGCTTTCAGGCTAAGCATACCTGTGCCTCTGGTTGTGGAAAATGCGGGGAGATAGATGAGAAACTTACTTCCGCCGGGAGGTAATCAAGCCCACACCTGCGTCCCCTCTGTACAATTACGGCACATGTCAATTTCACTGCGCGAACTGAATAAGGTTTGCCGGAATTGCTGATATCCGGTACCCGTCCAGATTTCCCGAAAGGGTTGTTTAGAAAGATCTCCCATTACATGCTGTGCATCCTTATCAAAACAGCAAGGCACCACCTTTCCATCCCAGGTAATCACACAACTTTGCCACATTTTCCAGCAGTGATTTAACCAATCATTCTTGATCGCATACTTTCCATCAGCAAGTTTGCGGTACCGGGAATAAGTATCATTCAATGGCATTAAATCCGATCCATTCTGATAATCATAAATCTGCGCCGTCTTCAGTGCAACACGATCAACTCCGAGTTCTTTGGCCAAAGCATAAACCTCAGGAACCTGATGTTCATTGGGACGCACAACCAGAAATTGAAATACCACATGGGGTGTTGTTGACTTCAATGCCTCCCGCGCTTTGAGAATCTCCCTCGTACCGGCAATGACCTTTTCCAGGCTTCCGCCAACGCGATAGGCCTCATAGGTATCCTGATGGGTGCCATCAATTGAAATGATCAGTCTGTCGAGTCCCGATTTCACCGTCTCCATCGCACGCGCTTCATCCAGGTAATGTGCATTGGTGGAGGTAGCGGTATATATTCCGCGTTGCGAGGCATACCGTACCATGGGTAAAAACTGTGGATTGAGATACGGTTCGCCTTGAAAATAAAAGGTGAGGTAGGACAATGTGGGGGCCAGTTCATCAATAACCTGTTGAAACAGATCCTGCTTCAGCATGCCTGTAGGTCTCGTGAATGAGCGAAGGCCGCTGGGACACTCGGGACATCGGAGGTTGCATGAGGTAGTCGGCTCAATGGAAATACTGATGGGCATTCCCATTTGCACCGGCCGATGCAAGCGCCTGGAAAGCTGATAGCCGGTCCAGATGCGGGCTGCATTCAGCACCCGGGCAGGGGTTTGTAGCGATATCATTCTCCATTCGTCTGCCCTTTGAGATGCCATAACGCCAAAAGTAGTCTCACTTCAGGAATTGTCTTTATCTTTCTGATAACTATTTCACCCCGCAACCTGCGTGAAACGAATATTGATCTTCTTGTTTTGGTGCACCACCGCCACGGCATGGTCACAACCGATCCATTTGTCCCCATCGGCGGAAATATCCATCATCACCCTGGGACCCTGGCAAGGTGAGCTCTATGCAGCTTTTGGTCACACCGCTGTCCGGGTGTACGACCCGATAAATGCTATTGACGACGCCTACAACTACGGCGTGTTTGACTTCAACCAACCAAACTTCTATCTCAATTATACCCGTGGACTGCTTTACTTCAAGTTGGGTGTTTACGCCTATCCAGACTTCCGGGATTATTATATCTACTACAACCGGTCAGTAACCGAACAGGTGCTTAACCTCAATGCGCAGGAGAAGCAGGCAATCTATACTTATCTGGAATGGAATGCCCAGCCTGGCAACGAAACCTACCGGTACGATTATTTCTACAATAACTGTTCAAGTCGCGTACGGGATGTTATCGCTCAGGTGCTGGGTGACAACCTCAACTTCGACTACACGTTCATCACCGGTCAAAAAACCATCCGTGAGCTTACCGATCTATGCCTCACCCAGCAACCCTGGGGTGATTTGGGTATCGATATCTGTCTGGGTTTGCCCATGGACAAAGTGGCCACCCCCTACGAATACATGTTTCTGCCTGATTACCTCGAGCAGTGCTTTGATCATGCCACCATCCGCCATGATTCCGTTACCGTGCCAGCAGTGCGCAGCAAAATTGCGGTATACACACCACGTCCGGAAGAACCCAAAGCATCCCTGATACATCCCTGGTGGGTTATGGGCGGAGTGCTTTTATTCATGATTGCCATTTCCATCTATGACTGGCGCAGAAAGAAAGCATCGATTTGGTTCGATGGTATTCTCTTTCCTGTATTGGGGTTGCTGGGTGTATTGTTATTTGTGCTGTGGGTAGCAACAGACCATCAGGCGGCAGCAAATAACTTCAACTTATTATGGGCCATTCCATTCCACCTGATAACAATTCTCCTTTTCAGAAAATCATCACATAGCTGGCTGCGCAAATACTTTATGGCAACAGCTGTTTTTACCGCCTTGGTGCTGGGGGCATGGGCGTTCCTGCCGCAAAATCTCCATGAATACCTGATTCCATTTGTGGCAGGTTTAGGCATCCGGGCCGGTGTACTTTCCCGCCTTCTGTAGCCATCCTGTCTTTGTCATAAAAAAAGCCCCGCAAAAAATGCGAGGCTCTTTTTATTAGGATCAATCGTTACATGTGAATTGGCCTGTTGCCCGTAGCGGCCAAACAAGCCTCTTTTACTGCCTCCATATAAGTAGGGTGCGCATGCGACATGCGTGATACATCCTCTGCCGATGCGCGGTACTCCATCGCCACCACGCCTGCAGCAATCATGTCGGCAGCACGGGCGCCGATAATATGTACACCCAGAATTTCATCTGTATGCTTGTCGGCAAGAATTTTTACAAATCCATCGAGGTCCATGGAGGCCCGGGCACGACCAAGGGCCTTGTAAGGAAAGTTACCTGTCTTATAGGAACGGCCATCCGCTTTCAATTGCTCTTCGGTATAACCAACACTGGCCACTTCCGGCCAGGTATACACTACGCCTGGAATCAACAGGTAGTTGATGTGGGGCCTTTGGCCGGCCAATTGCTCGGCAACCAGAACACCTTCTTCCTCCGCCTTATGGGCGAGCATAGCTCCCCGCACCACATCGCCGATAGCATAGATGTTGGGCACTTTTGTTTGCAAGTGATCATTCACCGGTATCTTACCCTTATCCAATTCAATTCCCACTTTGTCCAGCCCCAGACCATCCGTATAAGGCCGACGGCCCACGCTCACCAGACAGTAGTCTCCTTTGAGGGTAATGACATCGCCCCCGTTCTTCGGCTCAGCCTTCAATACAACATCGTTGCCTTTGGCCTCCACCGATGTCACTTTGTGACCGAGGTAGAAATCCATACCCAGCTTTTTCATCGACTTCTGCAGCTCCTTTCCAAGGGCAGCATCCATGGTCGGGATGAGACTATCAAGGTATTCCACCACAGAAACTTTAGCACCTATGCGTGCATACACCGATCCCAACTCCATTCCGATTACACCGCCACCAATTACAATCAGGTGTTTGGGAATTTCCTTAAGCTCGAGCGCTTCCGTACTTGAAATGATACGCTTCTTATCAAATGGAGCAAAGGGCAGTGCCGTTGGTTTCGAGCCGGTCGCGATGATGATGTTATCGGTGGTAATATCCGTTGCCTTTCCATCAGCGGCTGTGATGCGGACCGTGTTCTTATCCACCAGCGACCCAACACCGGTGCGAACATCAATCTTGTTCTTCTTCATCAGGAAGGCAATACCGTCCACATTGGCTTTCACCACCTCGCCTTTGCGCTTAATCATTTGCGCCAGGTTCACCTTAGGAGCCGGAATGTCAATCCCGTGTTCCTTGAAAGTGTGAGATGCGTTGTGAAAGTGCTCAGAAGAATCAAGCATCGCTTTCGAGGGGATACAACCCACGTTGAGGCAAGTACCTCCCAGGGTTGAATATTTCTCGACAATGGCCGTCTTCATACCCAACTGGGCACAGCGAATGGCCGCAACATAACCTCCCGGTCCGGAGCCGATTACCACAACGTTGTATTGCATATTATTCTATTTCAGTCTATCAATAGGTAAGCGCCTTACACACCCAGGATCATGCGACCCGGATCTTCCAACAGTTCCTTCACCCGAACCAGGAAGCTCACTGATTCACGACCATCGATGATCCGGTGATCATACGACAAGGCCAGGTACATAATCGGGCGCACCACCACTTCTCCGTTTTTCACCACCGGACGTTCCACAATATTGTGCATACCCAGGATGGCCGATTGCGGGGGATTGATTATCGGTGTTGATAACATCGAACCAAAAACACCTCCATTGGTAATGGAGAATGTACCGCCGGTCATCTCTTCAATCGACAATTTGCCGTCACGACCGCGACCTGCCAGGCGAACGACTTCTCCCTCAATTTGCGCAAAGGTCAGTGATTCCGCGTTGCGGATAACCGGCACGACCAACCCACGCGGTGTAGACACGGCAATGGAAATATCGCAATAGTCGTGGTAGATGATTTCATCCTTGTCGATAGAAGCATTGACAGCCGGAAAATCTTTTAGGGCAATACAAATGGCTTTTGTGAAGAAGGACATGAATCCAAGTCCCACACCATGCTTCTCCTTGAATTGATCCTTGTACCGCGAACGCAAATCCATTAACGGTTTCATATCCACCTCATTGAAGGTGGTGAGCATGGCGGTTTCATTCTTTACAGCAACAAGTCGGCGGGCGATGGTCTTGCGCAGCGAAGTCATTTTTTCGCGTCGCTCACCACGACCTGCTCCACTGGTTATTACCGGGGGTCCGCTTGGTGCAGCTGCAGCGGTTGCTTTTGCAGCCGGCGCCGCCTTGGCCTGAGCAGCATCTTCTTTAGTAATTCTTCCGCCCACGCCTGTTCCCGATACCTGACCGGCCGGAATTCCCTTTTCATCCAGAATTTTGGCGGCAGCTGGTGATGGATGACCCGCGGCATAGGCCTCTGATGCAGCTGGTGCTGACTTCGCAGCCGGCGCAGCTTTGGTTTCAGCGGCGGCGGCTGTCGCGCCTTCCGTTACTTCAATGCGACAAATGAGCCCGCCTATCGGCAATGTATCTTTCTCCTTCGCAACGATGCGTAAGATACCGTTCGCTTCGGCCGGCAATTCAAAGGTGGCTTTATCGGATTCCACTTCGGCGATCACTTCATCCAATTTTACATAATCTCCATCCTTCTTCATCCAGGTGGACAAGGTTACTTCGGTGATGGATTCGCCCACGGTGGGCACCTTCATTTCTTTAATTGCTCCTGTTGCTTTCATAGGTGTTGCTGTACTTGCACTTGCTGGTGGTGTTGATGATTTGGCTGGCGCTTCTGCGGCTTCAATTTCACAAATAACCTCTCCGATTTTAGCGGTCTGACCCTGTGGTTTAACGATTCTGAGCCGCCCGGCCTGTGGTGCAGGCAATTCAAAGGTGGCCTTGTCTGATTCTAACTCAGCAAGGACCTCATCCATTTTCACGACGTCGCCATCCTTTTTGGTCCAGTTGGAGATCGTTACTTCGGCAATGGACTCGCCTACAACGGGCACTTTTACCTGAATAGCCATGAGTTTGTGATTAGGGTTTAATGCGTTCTAACCTTCGAGGGCCTGGTTGACAATTTTTTCCTGTTCTGCCTTGTGCACTTTGGAGTAGCCGGTTGCCGGTGAAGCACTGGCCTTCCGTGCAATAAATTCAATCTCCTGCTTGGGCATCATGCGCTGAATAAAGGACAAGGGTCCCATGTTGGCTGGCTCTTCCTGTGCCCACACCAGTTTCGCCGATTTATACTTCTTGATAATGGCCTTGATCTGCGTTTCCGGGAACGGATATAGCTGCTCCAGGCGAACAATGGCTACATCTTTTACCTTCTTCTTGCCTTGTGCTTCCAGCAGGTCATAGTAAATTTTTCCTGAGCACATCACTACGCGCTTCACATCTTTAGCGGCCACATTGACATCATCCAATACCTCCTGGAAACTTCCATTGGTAAATTCCTTCAACGGCGATACCACCGCGGGATGACGCAGCAACGACTTGGGTGAAAAAACAATACAAGGCTTGCGGAAATGCCACGTTACCTGACGGCGCAACAAATGGAAAATATTGGCCGGGGTTGTCGGGTTCGTTACAATCATATTGTATTCGGCCGCCAGTTGAAGGAATCGCTCGGGCCGGCAACTGGAGTGTTCCGGTCCCTGTCCTTCGTAACCGTGGGGCAATAACATCACAAGACCATTCATCCGTTGCCACTTGGATTCGGCGCTGGAGATAAACTGGTCGATCATGACCTGAGCACCATTTACAAAATCACCAAACTGTGCTTCCCAGATTACCAGGGCATGTGGACTTGACATGGCGTATCCATATTCAAATCCCAATACACCAAACTCTGACAACAGGGAGTTGTAAATATGGAATGACTGCTGATCCGCCTGGATATGATCCAGTCCGCAATAGGGCTCGTTGGTGTTGGCATCAAAGAAATAAGCGTGACGGTGCGAGAATGTTCCCCGCTTCACGTCCTGACCGGACATGCGCACAGGGGTGCCCTCGGCCAACAATGACCCATAGGCCAGTAATTCGGCTTCGGCCCATCCCAATACCTTATCATCAAAGAATGCGGTTTTGCGATCCTTCAACAGCTTCTCAATTTGCTTCAACGGCTTGAAACCTTCAGGAATAGTAATGAGCGACTTGGCCACTTTATCCACGGTGGCTTGCTTGATGCTGGTGTCTGGCGATTTCTCAAAATCTTCCGGCTTGGCGCGCACCATCCGTTCCCACTCTTCTTCTAACTTCTGCGGCTTGTAAGGCAATGGTTTCTGCTTCACTTCATTCAACCGGTCCTGCAACTGGTTTCTGAAGTTCTTATCCATTTCATCAGCCAAAGCGGCATCCACATCACCACGTTCTATCAATTTCTTAACATAGATCTCCCGGGGATTCGGGTGCTTGGCAATAATGTTATAGAGTTTCGGTTGTGTGAATTTAGGCTCATCACTTTCATTGTGTCCGTGCCGACGATAGCACAGCATGTCTATGAAAATATCTTTTCCGAATTTCTGCCGGTATTCTACTGCGAGTTTAGAACAAAAGGTCACTGCTTCTGCGTCATCTCCGTTCACGTGCAGTACCGGTGCGTCGATGATCTTGGCTACATCCGTACAATAGATGGCAGAACGCGCATCTTCATAGTCGGTGGTAAATCCAACCTGGTTGTTGATCACAAAGTGGATGGTACCTCCGGTCGAATAGCCTTCCAACCCAGACATCTGTGTTAATTCGTACACGATACCCTGTCCTGCGACGGCGGCATCACCGTGAATGAGGATGGCCATGGCTTGCGACTTGCCCTTGTACTCATCGTCGATCTGTCCTCGCGTATATCCAAGTACCAATGAGTCCACCACCTCGAGGTGCGAGGGGTTGGGGGTAAGCTTTACATAAATCTTATTGCCGGAAGGAGTCTGGATGTGACTGGCGTATCCAAGGTGATACTTCACATCCCCGTCGCCCATGGTAAGGTCAGGGTTGATGTTGCCTTCAAACTCGGTAAAAATCTGCTCATACGTTTTGCCCAGGATATTGGACAACACATTGAGCCGCCCGCGGTGGGCCATGCCGATCACCACTTCTTTTACTCCCATTTCAGCAGACTTGTTAATAATGGTCTGCACAGCCGGGATAGTGGTCTCTCCACCTTCCAGTGAAAAACGTTTTTGTCCCAGGAATTTTGTGTGGAGAAAATTCTCAAACACGACAGCCTCATTAAGCTTGCCGAGGATGCTCTTCTTTTCGTCGATAGATGGGTTGTAGGTATAGTATTCCTGTTCGCACTTCTTGATGAACCAATCGAATACTTCCTGGTTGCGGATATAGCTGTACTCAAATCCGATGGTGCCCAGGTAAACTTTCTCCAGCTTCTCAATGATTTTTCGAAGTGTAGCCCGGCCAAGTCCTACCTCCACCCCCACATCAAACTCGGTGTCCAGGTCGGCATCGGTCAAACCATAAGAAGTATGATCGAGTGGCACCTTGTGGTCGCGGCGAGGCCGCACGGGATTTGTCTTCGACTTGAGGTGGGCGCGCGAGCGGTAGGCGTGAATGAGCGTACGGACGTGCGTCTCCTTAATGGTAATCGCATCCGACTCACCACTGACATGACCGTTCTCTCCAAAGCGCTGCTGGGAAAAATCATATCCTTCGAAAAACTTTTGCCAGGTGCCATCTACGGAAGCCGGGTCAGCTTTGTAGTTTTGGTACATCTGATCGAGGTAGCCCACGTCAGCGTTAGAGATGTAGGAAAATTTGTCCATATCGGATGGGATGATAAATACTCAATCAAATATAGCCGGGGCTCAAATCATTAAAAAATCTAATAATCGCGTAAACAAGTATTGCCTGTTTTAGGCAGCATTAAGTCCTAATTTTCAGGCCCCTGGGTTGCCAGATTTCTAAATTCCTTTACCTTTGCAGTCCTTAAAAATCGGACGAGATCCAACCTTTAAAAACAACAGAAAATGGCAGTTAAGATCAGATTGGCCCGCCGCGGCCGCAAAAAATTAGCCCGTTACGACGTAGTAGTAGCCGATGCACGCTCTCCCCGCGACGGTAAATTCATCGAGAAAATTGGTACCTACGATCCCCTGACCGTACCTGCCACGATCGATATTAACGAAGACAGCGCATTCAACTGGCTCATGAAAGGAGCTCAGCCTTCTGATACCGTAAAAGCGATGTTGTCATACCGTGGTGTGATGATGCGCAAACACCTGCAGATCGGTGTGGTAAAAGGTGCCATCACACAGGAAGTAGCTGACGCCAAGTTGGCGGACTGGAAGAAGGCCAAAGAAGCCAAGATTGCTTCCAAGCACGAGGACGTTTCCAAAACCAAACTTGCTGCAGCCAAGGCTCGCAAAGCGGCTGAAACCAAGGTTCGTGAAGCCCGCGCTGAAGCCATCCGCAAGAAGGCTGAAGTTGCTGCCGCTGCACCGGCTGCTCCGGCAGAAGGAGAAGCTGCTGCCGCACCTGCAGAAGAGCAAGCTTAATATTTCGAAATCCAACAGGTGCCAACACGACCATCGTGTTGGCACTTTTTTTTCCTGCTCACCATGGACCACTTCAAGATCGGTTATGTGTCCAAAAGCCACGGCCTGAAGGGCGAGGTCACCATTGTGCTTGGCCCTGAATGCCCTGATTTGGAGGATGTTACCACCTTGTTTGTCGAGAATGGCCATCAGCAGGTTCCTTATTTCATCGAGTCGATTTCGGTAAAAGGGGTAAAGGCTTATCTCAAGCTCGAAGGCGTCAACACCCCGGAAGCCGCTGCGGGGCTGAAAGGCTGCAGCCTGCTCCTGCCCAAGAGCGACAGGCCAAGGCTGCCGCGCGGTGAATTTTACAATGACGAAGTCATCGGGTTTGAAGTGGGCGACAAGACCAAAGGCGTACTCGGTCTTGTCCGCGAGGTGGAAGAAACCGGCCCCAACCGATTTCTTATTGTGGTGTATGGCCAAAAAGAAGTGATGATTCCTGTGAATGGACCTTTTATCACCAGCGTGAACAAGACCAAGAAGAAAATAGCAGTTGATCTGCCAGACGGTTTGCTGGATCTCTAAAAACCTGAAAGCATGCGCATCGATATCATCACCTGCCTGCCCCGATTGCTCGAAAGTCCATTCAACGACTCCATCCTCAAGCGTGCGCAGGACAAAGGGTTGGTGACCGTAACTATTCACGACCTCCGCACCTATTCCACCGATCCCCACCGCACGACAGACGATTATGCCTTCGGTGGCGGTGCCGGCATGGTCATGATGATCGAGCCAATTGATCGATGCCTCCAGGCCCTGCGCTCGAAACACCGGTATGATGAGGTGATCTACATGAGTCCGGATGGGGAACTGCTCACCCAGGCCCTGGCCAACCAGCTAAGCCTTAAAGAGAACATTATCCTCCTTTGCGGGCACTATAAGGGGGTGGATGAACGCGTGCGCCAACACCTGATCACGCGCGAAATCAGCATAGGCGATTACGTCCTTTCGGGTGGTGAACTGGCTGCCGCCGTTGTATCAGATGCCATTATCCGGCTCATTCCAGGGGTTCTTTCCGACGAATCTTCGGCACTGACCGACTCATTCCAGGATGGCTTGCTGGCCCCGGAAGTATACACCCGTCCGGCCGAATACCAGGGCTGGAAAGTACCTGAGGTACTTTTGTCTGGCCATGCCGGCAAAATTGAGGAATGGAGGCATGAAAATTCAGTGGAGAGGACCAAAAAGCGCCGTCCAGGGCTGCTGGAAGGCCCAGAATCGAAATAAAGGTATTTCACCGCCATCCCTTGTCACGTGCCCGCGGTTTCCTATATTTGCAGTCCATTTTTAAATCGATAGGATTATGGCCGACCTCATTAAGATAGCCGAACAGGAGCTTGCATCGAAACGGGCAAATCACCCGGATTTCAAGCCTGGCGATACCATTAACGTTCACGTTAAGATCAGCGAAGGAAACAAAGAGCGTATCCAGCAGTTCCAGGGCGTGGTATTGTACCGCCGCGGTTCGAACACCAATGGTGAGATGTTCTCGGTACGGAAGGTGTCCAATGGCGTTGGCGTAGAGCGGGTATTCCCGATCGTCAGCCCCAGCATTGATAAGATCGAATTCATTAAAGCCGGTAAAGTACGCCGCGCTAAACTGTATTATATGAAGGGCCGTCAGGGTAAGTCAGCCCGGATCAAGGAGAAGTTGTCCCTGGTTCAAGCCGCGAAATAATCGCTGCGACTTCATCAAAAAAGGCCTGTTTCACATCGAAACGGGCCTTTTTTCATGATAGACCCCCGTGTAATCCATGTTGGAAAGCACCCGCCTCAAACCTATATTTGCCTTCCCTTTTAACCCAACTTATGGCCACCAGAAACATTGCACAACTCCTGGGTAAAGACGCAGATCACCTGCTCAACTACAAGAGTAAAACGATTCCCAAAGAGCAGATTCATGTGCCGAACCCGGACTTCGTGGATCAGATTTTTGTTCCCAGCAACCGCACTCCGCAGACCTTGCGCAGCCTCGGTGCTTTATTCGGAAACGGCCGGTTGGCGAACACGGGATACCTCTCAATTCTTCCGATCGACCAGGGTATCGAGCACAGTGCCGGTGCCTCTTTCGCGAAGAACCCCATATACTTCGATCCTGAAAACATTGTAAAGCTGGCCATTGAGGGCGGCTGTAATGCGGTAGCCACCACTTTCGGTGCCCTGTCGTTTGCTTCCCGGAAGTATGCCCACAAGATTCCGTTTGTGGTGAAAATCAATCACAACGAATTGCTGTCTTATCCCAATAAAGCCGACCAAATCATGTTCGGTTCGGTTCGCGACGCCTGGAACCTGGGTGCCGTAGCCGTTGGAGCCACGATCTATTTCGGTTCAGAGAATTCCACGCGCCAGATTATGGAAGTCTCAAAGGCATTTGAAGAAGCCCATGAACTCGGGATGGCCACGATCCTGTGGTGCTATACCCGCAATAATGCCTTCAAGAAAGACGGTGTAGACTATCATACCTCAGCCGACCTAACCGGTCAGGCCAACCACCTGGGTGTTACCATTCAGGCCGACATCATCAAGCAAAAGCTGGCCACAAACAATGGTGGTTACAAAGCCCTGAATACAGGCGGCAGCAGCTATGGAAAACTTGATGAGCGAATCTACACTGAGCTTACCTCCGAACACCCGATCGACCTGTGTCGGTATCAGGTGCTGAATTGTTATAATGGCCGTGCCGGATTGATCAACTCCGGTGGTGAGTCAAAGGGTGCCAGTGACCTGGTGGATGCCGTTACCACAGCGGTGGTGAACAAGCGTGCCGGTGGCATGGGCCTGATCTCTGGCCGCAAGGCTTTCCAGCGTCCGATGAAAGAAGGCGTGGATATCCTGAATGCCATTCAGGATGTTTATTTGGATAAGAGCATCACCATCGCCTGATAAACTTAATAAAGGAGGAGAAATGCCTTGGTTTAAGCGTACTGATAAAGGAATTCTTACCCCCACCGAATCCAAACGGGAAGTACCGGATGGTTTGTGGTTTAAGTCACCCCAGGGAAAAATCGTACACACCCGTGAGCTGAAGAACAACGCCTACGTGGTGCCGGAAGAGGAATACCATGTCAAGATTGGTTCACGGGAATATTTCGAGATCCTGTTCGACAACAATGAGTTCACCGAACTGGATGAGAAGATGGAATCGGGTGACCCATTGAAGTTTGTTGATACCAAGCCCTACCCAAAGCGGATCCGGGAATCGCAGTCCAAGACCGATTTGAAGGACGCTGTGCGCACAGCCTATGGGAAGATGAACGGCAAGGACATTGTGGTGGCCTGTATGGACTTCATCTTTATCGGGGGGTCCATGGGGTCTGTGGTGGGTGAAAAGATCGCCAGGGCCATGGATCACAGCCTAAAGCACAAGATGCCCTTCCTGATGATTTCACGGTCGGGCGGTGCCCGGATGATGGAAGCCGGCCTCTCCCTGATGCAGATGGCCAAGACCTCTGCGAAGATTGCCCTGCTGGACGAAGCCCGCATTCCGTATATCTCATTGCTTACTGACCCGACAACCGGGGGGGTGACCGCCTCTTATGCGATGTTGGGAGACTTTAACATTGCTGAGCCGGGTGCCCTGATTGGCTTTGCTGGTCCCCGCGTAATCCGGGAAACGATTGGTAAAGACCTGCCAGCCGGATTCCAGAGTGCTGAATTTGTTCTGGAGCATGGATTTCTGGATTTCATCGTTGACCGGAGAAATCTGAAGAACCGGCTTTCTGTATTGCTGAAGATGCTGGAGCCCTGAGCTCAGAAATGCGAACACAAAATAAAAGCCCCGTTTTGCAACGGGGCTTTTTCTTTGCTTGCTCGGAGTTGTTTACGCTTCAGCTACAACCGAAACGAAAGATTTGTCGGCGCGACCTTTCTTGAATTGCACGGTGCCATTGGTTAGCGCGAACAGGGTATGGTCTTTGCCAATGCCCACGTTCCTACCCGGATGGTGCTTGGTTCCCCGCTGGCGCACGATGATGTTACCAGCGATTACTTTTTGACCACCATATACCTTGATACCAAGGCGTTTACTTTCTGATTCGCGGCCGTTCTTTACTTTACCTTCGCCTTTCTTGTGTGCCATAACCTACTTCTTTACGTACGTTTTATATGTATTACGCGTTAATACTTTCAATCTGAACTTTGGTGAACTGCTGACGGTGGCCGTTCTTAAGGGCATATCCCTTACGGCGTTTCTTCTTGAAGATGATCACTTTGCCATCCTTCACATGTTCCACCACTTTGCCTGAAATTTTGGCGCCCTTGATGGTGGGGGTACCTACCTGAACTTTACCGTTGTTGTCCAGCAAAAGCACTTTATCAAACTCAACAGCTGCACCTTCCTTGGCCTCAAGACGGGGCGCATAGAGGTACTGGTCCTTTTCAACTTTATACTGCTTTCCAGCGATATCCACGACAGCGTACATGGCAATTGTTTTTAAAAATGGACTGCAAAGATAGGGTTCCGGCCCCAAAAAACCAATGTGAACTCAAAAATGACCTAAAAACGGCCAAAAATGGGTTTTTTGGCCGTCAGCGGGGTCCAAAAATTTTCCTGTTCTGCAGGTTTCCCGAGGATACCCTCTCCAATGTTAAGGCCACTACTTGATCCATACTTTCATCCTAATTTTTTTGGCTAATTTTTTTATAAAAATTATCAATTGATAAATCACTTTTCCCAAACGGGTTAAGTGTATGAAAATGAAATGCTTTCCGATTGGATATTCCGATCAAGGTCAGTTATCATCCCTTTGGGACGACGGTTGACCTTTGATTTTGTATCGCTCATTATGAATATTTGTTGTCCCCGCTATTTATTGGCAACGCTTCCTCACCTGGTGAGTCGGTAGGTTGTCCGCTAAAAAGTCCGGGACCACAAAAACGCCTAACCGACACCTAAAATATAGTTCGCATGAATCAACCTTTACGCGAAGAGCCGATCCTGAAGGAAAATAAAGACCGGTTCGTACTTTTTCCTATCGTACACCATGACGTTTGGAAGTTTTATAAGCAGGCCGAAGCCAGTTTTTGGACAGCCGAGGAGATTGACCTGAGTCATGACCTCCGCGACTGGGCCAACCTGAACGACGGGGAGCGCTATTTCATTACCCATGTCCTGGCATTCTTTGCTGCCAGCGATGGTATTGTTAACGAGAACCTGGCCGAGCATTTTGTGGGCGAGGTTCAATACACAGAGGCCAAGTTTTTCTATGGTTTTCAGATTGCCATCGAAAACATCCATTCTGAGACCTATTCCCTCCTGATTGACACCCTTGTAAAGGATCCCAGGGAAAAGGACAAGCTGTTCCATGCCATTGACACCATGGATTGCGTAAAGAAAAAGGCAGACTGGGCCCTTCGGTGGATCGATCAGGGCAGCTTTCAGGAGCGACTGGTGGCTTTTGCAGCCGTAGAAGGGATTTTCTTCTCTGGTTCCTTCTGTTCCATTTTCTGGCTGAAGAAACGCGGCCTGATGCCTGGCCTGAGCTTCTCCAATGAGTTGATCTCCCGGGACGAGGGTCTGCATTGCGATTTTGCCTGTCACCTGTACACCAAGCACGTGGTTAACCACCTGCCGGAAGAGCGTGTCATGGACATCATTAAGGACGCCGTGGCCATCGAAAAGGAATTCGTTACGGATGCCTTGCCGGTGAACCTGATTGGCATGAATGCTCAATTGATGTGCCAATACATTGAATTTGTTGCCGATCGCCTCCTCAATGAGCTCATTGGCAAGAAGATCTATGGGGCCACCAACCCATTTGATTTCATGGAAATGATCTCCCTGCGGGGCAAGACAAACTTCTTTGAGAAGCGGGTGGCTGAATACCAGAAGGCTGGTGTTATGAAAAGCACTGAAAAAGAAGTGGATCAAAAGTTTTCACTGAACGAAGATTTTTAGTTATCTTTTGAAACCATTTTTTAAACTTTTACTCACTCAAACAACCCTAAGACATGCTCGTACTGAAGCGTGACGGACACAGAGAGTCTGTCAAGTTCGACAAAATCACTGCGCGGATCGAGAAACTCTGCTATGGTCTTGATCCCAAATTTGTCAATCCGGTAGAGGTAGCGATGAAGGTCATCAATGGCCTCTACGACGGAGTTTCTACGCATGAACTGGACAATCTGGCGGCTGAGATTTCGGCCACTATGATTACCCGTCATCCGGATTTCGCCAAGCTGGCGGCACGCATCGCAGTTTCTAACCTGCACAAGACCACCAGCAAGTCGTTCTCCAACACCATGAAACGTCTCTATCAGCATGTGGACGTTAAAACCGGACAGAATGCCCCGATGATCTCCAAAGAAACCTGGAAGGTTATCCGCGACCACGCTGCCGAGCTCGACGATGCCATTCTGTACGATCGCGATTTCAGCTACGATTTCTTCGGATTCAAAACCCTGGAGCGCTCCTACCTGATGAAAATTGATGGCAAGGTGGTAGAGCGTCCACAACACATGATTATGCGGGTCGCCGTCGGAATTCATGGAGAAGATATCCCGGCAGCCATAGAGACCTACGAACTACTCTCCGAAAAGTGGTTCACCCATGCTACCCCAACTTTGTTCAACGCCGGCACGCCCAAACCACAGCTTTCTTCCTGCTTCCTGCTCACCATGAAGGATGACAGCATCGATGGTATATATGACACACTGAAAAATTGCGCTAAGATTTCGCAATCAGCCGGTGGCATCGGGCTAAGCATCCACAACGTGCGGGCCAAAGGATCCTATATCAAAGGTACCGGTGGTACCTCCAATGGCATTGTACCCATGCTCCGCAACTTTGATATGACGGCACGTTATGTCGATCAGGGCGGCGGCAAGCGCAAGGGAAGTTTTGCCATCTACCTGGAGCCCTGGCACGCCGATGTTTTTGATTTCCTCGACCTGAAGAAAAACCACGGCAAAGACGAGATGCGTGCCCGCGATCTGTTTTATGCCATGTGGATTCCTGACCTCTTCATGAAACGCGTAGAAGCCAACGAAATGTGGTCGTTGTTCTGCCCGAATGAAGCCCCAGGCCTTGCAGATTGCTATGGTGAAGAGTTTGAGCGCTTGTATGAAAAGTACGAGAAAGAGAACCGTTTCCGCCGGCAGGTAAAGGCCCAGGACCTTTGGTTTGAAATTCTGGAGTCGCAGATCGAAACGGGAACGCCGTACATCCTTTATAAGGATGCAGCCAACAAAAAATCCAACCAGAAGAACCTCGGCACCATCAAGTCCAGCAACCTCTGCACGGAAATCATTGAGTACACCTCTCCTGACGAGATCGCTGTATGTAATCTGGCTTCCATTGCGTTGCCCAAGTTTGTGACCGCGGAAGGCACCTTTGATCACCAGAAGCTTTATGAAATCACCAAGGTGGCTACCCGCAACCTGAACAAGGTGATTGATGTTAACTATTATCCGGTAGCAGAAGCACGCAACTCCAACATGCGCCATCGCCCGATTGGTTTGGGCGTGCAGGGATTGGCAGATACGTTCATTGCCTTGCGCATGCCCTTTGATTCAGAAGAAGCGCGGGGATTGAACCGGGATATCTTTGAAACGATCTACTTCGGAGCCATGGAGGCATCCATGGAGTTGTCGAAGATTCAAGGCCCGTACGAGTCCTACAAAGGTTCACCGGTATCCAAGGGAATCTTTCAATTCGACATGTGGGGTGTAACCCCGTCTTCCGGACGCTGGAACTGGGAACAGTTGAAGCGTGAAGTGAAGCAGCACGGTGTGCGCAACTCACTGCTGGTTGCCCCGATGCCTACGGCCTCCACGTCGCAGATCCTGGGCAATAATGAGTGTTTTGAACCGTACACGTCAAATATCTATACCCGCCGTACCCTCTCCGGTGAGTTTATTGTGGTCAACAAGCACCTGATGAAGGACCTGATGGCGGCCGGCTTGTGGAGTGAGTCCATGCGCCAGAAACTTATCGGTGCAAACGGCTCCATCCAGAGCATCAACGAGATTCCGCAGAACATCAAGGACATCTATAAGACCGTATGGGAAATTTCCCAAAAGGCGATCATTGATATGTCTGCCGACCGTGGTGCCTATATCTGTCAGTCGCAGAGCCTTAACATTCACATAACCAATCCTAATTTTGGCAAACTGACTTCGATGCATTTCTATGCGTGGAAGAAAGGTTTGAAGACCGGTATGTACTACCTCCGTTCTACTGCCGCCGCTGATGCGATCAAGTTCACCCTTGACAAATCAGCTATGCAGCAACCGGTTGCCGCGGAGGCAGCCGCTCCGGTTCAGGAACCCGTATTGGCTACTGCTCCGGCTGTAGCCACTGAGGCTCAACAAATGATTCCTTATGCAACTAATGCACCTTCTCAGGCGGAATATGAGCAGAAGCGGGCCGATATGGCCTGCTCACTGGATAATCCGGATGCCTGCGAGGCTTGCGGTAGTTGATCCAACTAAGCCCTAAACAAAAAGTCCTGTCGGTTTGACAGGACTTTTTTATTGCTGGTCATTTATCCAATAGCTATCGGGTTCTCTTGCGGGTCGGTCGGCCGATGGTGTGGGTGACTTTCTTGTTGCCGGAACTTTTGCGCGGATTGTGACTGTCATCCTCTACTCCCTTCACCTTTACCTGACCTTTATCCCAGCCAAATACCAAGTTGAGTCCGGCGCGTACGGTGAGCAATTGAGAACTGTTGATGTAGGAATTCAGGTTCTGAGAAGCAATCAAAGAAATGGGTGCCCGAAGCAGGTTATCTCCGACGATGTAAAACTGGAATGGCGACACGTTAAGCGATATCCCCAGCCCCAGATTATTGTAAGAACGATTAGATACGGTGTAAGAAACTGATGTGGAGAGGACCTTACCAAAATTCTTGTTGAGGGAGGCTGTCAACCCGGAAGCATACCGCCCGCGGAAACTCTCTGAAAAGAACAATGCGCCCACACTCAGGTTATCATTGATATCAAACTTCCCGCTGAGGTACATTTTGGCCGGAAGCATGGTGGTATATGCCCCCATGGGAGTTTCCTTCATTTTGAATTTAGCCTGGATCGAATCACCCTGGGCGTTGATGTAGCTGGTGTTGTTATTGACAAGCTGGTTGATATCGACCCCCTGAAAAGTATACTTTGCCTTGGCAGGATCCAGCGTGTACTGGTACGTATTATTCATCCACTTCACATATCCGATATCCACCAGACTGGCACCGAGGGTAAGTCTATCCATCACCTGGAAAGTTGCTCCCAGGTCAACGCCCCAACCGGAATTTTTCAGGTAATCACCCAAGTGATCCCCTACTTTATAACCGCTTTGGCCCAGGTTGTAAATACCCGATGTTCTTATGTCTGCTGATCCGGTGGCTGTGATCTGATAAGCATCTGCCACCTGAACCACCAACGAGCTTGACTCCGTGGTAATGTTGGCGAGCCCTTTGATGTACTTCAGGCGACCGCCAATGGTAAGCCGGTCGTTCACCTGAAAGGATAACCCTGCCGCAGTTTCATTATACAGGATTCCTTCTTCCTGGGGGGCGGTATTTGAATATGACCCAACCAAGGGGGCGGTGCCATCCACGGCCAAAGTAGCCAGTCCTTTGGGGATCATGGCCCTGTTATAGCCTTTCAGGGTGGAGCTGAGCATGAAATAGGTTTTCGGGTGAATCCGGACGCCAACGCGCAGCAAATCCGTCTGCATCGACATCGTGACATAATTCTTGTCCGCGAGGCTCGATGTCCATTTGGACAAATCGGCGGTCATCACGCCATTCACTTTGGTGGTGAAATCGTTGTAACTGAACCCGTTGTTCGAATAAATCGCTCCGAAAGAGGAGATCAGGGGGAGGCCCACAGAAATCTTATAACGCGGCATGATGGCAGGATTCACATCCACCACCTGGGGCAGGCTGTTCATAAAATAAAGCGTGCTTTCGGTCTGAGCAAAGGAAGCCGGACCGAAGATGCTCCCGATGAGGAGCAGGAGGTAACGGTTTAGCTTCTTCATGACTTAATGCTCAGTTTAGCCAGTAAACCCACATTCATTTTCAGTTTGTAGGAAGACTTGAATTTTACATTTACCAATGCGCCACTGCTGTTTTTGGAGGTGTTCAATTTGGAGCGAACCAGCAGATAACTGGACGAAAACAACTTATTGAGTTTTTCGGATGTCATATCCAGCTTCACTTCTCCGGTGGATGCTGTTTGCAAATCTCCGGCTGCTGTCACCGTGCTGGCCTTGACGATATAGGTCTGATTGCTGGTGAACAATGAGTCGATGATGGCATAATTCTTATCCATGAAATAGAATTGTATGTTGGCATCCAGCGGTAACTGATTGACTGTCTTTATTTGTAAAGATGAGCTGATAACCGTCGACTGCTTTACGCTACTGAGATCAATTTTCATCGTGTCCACCACTGCTACTCCCGAGGCCTGGCCATATAGGGGTACCTCAGTTGAAAGGGTGACGTTCAATTTGCTGGTGTCGGCCAGAAAATCAACTCCGGAGCTAAGTCCTTTGTTGATCCGGGCAGAAGCCGCATAAGTTAGTTTCGTGGGTGCAAAATCCAGCACAGCCGCTGCATTGGTTACACTCACGCTGGTGGTGGCCGAAGTACCGAAAGCTGTGGGGAAATTAAGGGTTACCGGACTTGCAGGAGAAATGGTTATGGGCAACACAGCACCGGTCTTGGACGCCTCTAACTTGTTGAAAGTCACCTCACAAGGAACCCCGTAGTCATTGCGAACATCCATTTTGATAATGGGCTGCGCGAAGGAAACCTTGGCCTTGTTGAGTGAAGAACTGAAAACAGTAAGGTCAACGGATTGGGTAGGCAATGATGTAGTTTGATCGCCCAGGAACCCCTTGATGTACGTGAAATCCAGGTTGTTGAATGCCAACTGGATATTCAATTTCGTATTGGACTGCACAAATACCGTACTGGTTCTCTTTTTCAGGATCATACTGACCTGAATGTTGAACTTGTTCTTGTTCATTTTAATGATGTAGTTCTGCAATGCTTTAGAACCAGTACCCAGGGACGATGTAAAATTAAGTGGTGCACCGGTGGTCTTATCTACTACATCCGTGAGGGTCACAATGATGTCGATCGGAAGGCCATTGGCCGGATTGGTGGCCGCCGACAGTGCCATCGTGTAATTCAAGGTTCCGGATTTCAGAAGAATTTCAGAGAGTTGTTCCGGACTCAGGTTCAGGTCAAGGGTCTGGGTAATCACCACAGGAGGAGAATCGGATGCCTGTGCGGGCAAGGTTCCTGCCGGGATGCTGAATGATATAGGATATGAGTTGTTGGGCAAAGTAAACAACGAGCGGATATCCTGAGATGCCAGCTTTTGAGAATAATAGAGATAGAGCAACCCATCGGAATACGCTCTCAGGTAGGTTGAATCTTTATTGCTGATCAGGTCCTGGAGCGATATGTCACCGAAGGCAACGGGCAAGGCAACCGATGGAGTCAACGTGAGCGAATCCAGGGTATAGTCCTTGTTGTCCAAACAGGACGTCAGGGTCAGAATTCCGACCAAGACAAAGGCACGAAATAGCATGAATGGGTGGTTTTGGCCCCTTTATAATTTCCAAGGTAGCAGAAGTAACCCGACTATACCAAAGCCCCGTTCTTGATTTCGACGACTATTCCGGGGTCCAGTAAAGTTGTTGTGTCGCCAAGGTTGGTGGTGTCTCCTTCCGCTATTTTTCTGAGGATTCTCCGCATGATTTTCCCTGATCTGGTCTTTGGTAATCCCGTTACAAATTGAATTTTGTCCGGTTTGGCAATGGGTCCTATGATTTTGGAGACAACCTCTCTTATCTCATTTCGCAGGTGCTGCTCCTCATGAACGGGATCGTAGGTTACTACAAAGGCGTATACACCCTGGCCTTTGACATCATGGGGGAAACCCACGACAGCGGATTCACAAACAGCGGAATGTTCATCGATGGCACTTTCAATTTCTGCTGTACCCATATTATGGCCAGATACAATAATGATATCATCTACGCGGCCCGTGATCCGGTAGTAGCCCTCTTCATCTCTTCGGCAACCATCACCGGTGAAGTATTTCCCGGGAAAGGTTGAAAAGTAGGTATCCCGAAAGCGCTTGTGATCACCGTAAATGGTCATCAACGCGGCCCGTGATCCGGTAGTAGCCCTCTTCATCCCTTCGGCAACCGTCACCGGTGAAGTATTTGCCCGGAAAAGTTGAAAAGTAGGTATCCCGAAAGCGCTTGTGATCACCGTATATGGTACGGGCCATACTGGGCCATGGAAATTTGATGGCCAGACGACCCTCCACGCCATTGCCGGTCACTTCATTGCCTTGTTCGTCCATCACCACCGGTTGAACACCCGGCAGTGGCAAGGTGGCGAAGGCAGGTTTGGTGCGCGTAATGTTAGCCAGGGGTGAAATCATGATGCCTCCGGTTTCTGTTTGCCACCACGTATCTACGATCGGGCATTTTCCTTTGCCTATGTTTTTATCATACCAATGCCACGCCTCTTCATTGATGGGTTCCCCGACGGTACCCAGTATCTTGAGTGACGACAGGTCATACTTTTCTACGAAGGACAATGGTGCCTTTTCGAGGGACCGGATTGCTGTTGGAGCGGTGTAAAAGATATTTACTTTATGTTTTTCAATGACATGCCAGAACCGACCCATATCCGGAAAAGACGGAATACCCTCAAACACCACTGATGTAGCGCCGGTTGACAGGGGACCGTATAATATATAAGAGTGGCCCGTGATCCAGCCTACGTCGGCGGTACACCAATACACCATGCCTTCTTTGTACTGGAAGACATTTCTGAATGTATAATCAACATAGACCAGGTATCCGCCACAGGTATGTACCATTCCTTTTGGCTTGCCTGTGGATCCGGAGGTATACAGAATAAACAGTGGATCTTCAGCATCCATCTCTTCTGCCGGACAAGCGGGACTGGCTTTCTCCATTTCCGATTCCCACCAGAAATCTCTTCCTGCCTTCATTTGAACCGGAGTGCCCGTCCTTTTATAAACAATGCAGGTTTCCACACTGGGGCATTTGGGCAATGCTTCATCAACAATGGATTTAAGGTCAATTCTTTTGTCACCCCGAAATGCGCCATCGGCTGTGAGCACCACCTTACAACCCGAGTCGGTAATCCGGTCAACGAGAGAGCCGGAAGAAAATCCCGCGAACACCACCGAATGTACCGCCCCGATTCGGGCACACCCGAGGATAGCATAGGCTACTTCAGGGATCATGGGCATGTAAATGCAAACCCGGTCGCCTTTCTGCACGCCATGGGCTTTGAGTACATTCCCTACCCGTGCCACACTTTCAGACAGCTGCTGATAGGTGATTTTTCTGGAGGCTTCGTTCGGATTGTTGGATTCCCAAAGCAGGGCCGTCTGTCCTGCCCGGGCCGGAAGGTGTCTGTCGATACAGTTTTCAGTAATATTCAGACGACCACCGATAAACCATTTTACCTCAGGCTTACGGAAGTCCCATTCCAAAACTCGAGTCCACTTTTTGCGCCAGGTGAATCCTTCCGCCACTTCACTCCAGAAATTTTCAGGATCAGAAAGACTCTTGCTGTACGCAGCCTGATACTCGGCAAGTGAGGTGAGGTTCTCCATAGATTAACGATAGCGGTTGATCAATGAAAATTATGCCAATCGACATCAAAATCAAAACTCCTCCAAGGTTAGGTACTTTTATTTTTCGTCAGCGGAAGAAATAGATGTTATAACTCCTTTTTCGCAACTTGTTGGGTGTATCCTGGTGTAATGAACAGCTGTCTTATTGTACTTGTACTTTACAAGCAGAAGCTGCAAGAAACCGCTTCGTACCAGTCCCTCATGGCGGCGTGGCCTTCCTCCACCTGCATGAAATTACTGGTCTACGACAATTCACCGGCCGCTCAGTTCATCGACCAAACCCTGGACCGTCCACTTTTTCAGTACATCCATGATCCGTCAAATCCGGGTGTTGGCAAAGCGTATAATGTCGCGGCAAATATGGCGCGGGAAGAAGGGTACCGGTGGCTGATGTTGATGGATCAGGATTCAACATTTCCAGTCAATATTTTTGATGAATATGCTGCATCCATCCAGGCATTTCCTCATGTGTTGATCTTTGGCCCCCGCCTGTTTGACGATCGAGGATTGCTCTCTCCCTTTGGCCGAGGCAAAACATCCGGCCGTCGCCTTGGCAAAATTTCTCCCGGCTTACATTCCCTGTCAGACGTTGCTATAATTAATAGTGGCCTGTTGATTGATGTCGGTGCTTTTCATCAATCGCGTGGATATGATGAGCGACTGCCGCTTGATTTCTCTGATATCAATTTTATCAGTCGGTTTTCGAAGATCAGCACAGACCTTGTTGTGGTAGACATTGCCGGTCGGCAGGTTCATTCAGACCAGCCGGATACAGGCTATCAGGATGCCTTGCTCCGGTTTGGGCACTACCTCCAGGCGGCGCGTGTGATGGCGAACCTGGAGCACGCCTCATTCTCCTATCGGCTTCGCTCCTTGGCGAGGGCACTCAAATTATCGTGGCGGTACCGGTCGTTCCGTTTTTTGCACACCGCCCTAACTGCATCATTTTGAATCCTTACATTAACTATATCCTTTCATTTACCACCGCCCTCCTTGCCTATCTGGTGGGGTGGTCGGATATGTATCCGCCTGCAACGGCTACGCTCTTGATCTTTCTGGGCCTTACATTCCTGGTCCACGGATGGTTAGCCTACCGGTGGAAGTTAAAGGTGAGCGTGATTACCGAAGAACCCCTCATATTTAAACCAGTTTCGGTAACACTATTAATATACCTGCTATGGGGGCTTGACTTTATATACGAGGGTGGGGTTCCCATTTTGAAAATACTGCTCGGTCAACCGTACAACTATCGTCAATTTGGCTTCCCTTCCGTTCATGTTTTTACGGTGACATTTGCCTCGTTCTACACGGTGTATTTATTGGGTCTTTTTCTAAGCACCCGAAAGCGAATCTATCTTATTTTATATGTCATCAACCTGGCTGCAGCGCTGCTCATCTACAGCCGCGCGATGCTCTTGTTTAATTTATTCGCCAGTTTTCAGGTATGGCTGTTTCATACCGGCGGAATTTCGCGACGTCAGTGGGCGGGGCTATTTGTAGGCATGGTGGTGCTCGCTTATGGATTTGGATGGATGGGTAGCAAGCGTGTTTCCTTTGAAAACGGTAAATCATACGACCCTTCGCTCTTTCTCAACATCGGTGAGGCCACATCCGGATTCCGGAACTCCCTAATACCTCCGGAGTTCTTTTGGTCATACGTATATCTATCATCTCCGTTGGCCAATTTTCAACAGAACCTCAATACCTATCCGGTGCCAAAGCCTTCACCTGGTCTTTGGGCCCGGATGATTAATAATGAGATGCTTCCGGATTTCATTTCCAAAAGAATCAACCGACTCTTTTCTACAGGTCGATCCGACGAGCATGCCATACCCGGAAAGCCCTTTAATGTATCTACGGTTTATTCCAGAAGCTACTGCTATTTGGGATGGACAGGGCTTGTGGTGATGGGGCTATTTGTGGCCTGTGTACCCCTGCTCTACGCCTACTTGCTGCCGGGGAATTCTTATTCTTTTGCAGGGCTTGCGATTCTAAACACCATGTATTTCTTCTTGTTCTACGATAATACTATTCGTTTTACCGGACTCAGTTTACAGCTGGCCTACCCATTTCTTCTTCCTGTCGGCGAGCGGTTGTATCGGAGGTTAGTACATCCCAAATTGATTGCATGAACGTCTCCGTCTGCATGGCAACCCACAATGGCGCCCGGTTCCTTCGTGAGCAGCTGGACTCTATTTTGCCACAGCTTGGATCCCAGGATGAATTGGTCATTTCTGATGATCAATCCACCGATGAAGTGCTGATGATCATAAACAGTTACACGGATTCCCGTGTCCGGTTATTGCCTGCCCGAAAGTTTGGCAGTCCTTTGCGCAACTTTGAATACATTCTCCGCCATTGTAATCATGAAGTAATTTTTTTAGCAGACCAGGATGATGTTTGGAACAGCAATAAAATCAACGTGATGCGCAAGCGCCTGGAGTCAGTCGATTTGGTCGTGTGTGATTGCCGGCTGATCAATGCACAGGGCGAACCGCTTGCGTCCTCTTTTTTTGCACAAAATGGTTCTGGACCTGGCTTATGGAAAAACCTGATACACAGTTCGTACATGGGCTGCTGCATGGCCTTCAAAAAGAGTATTTTGGAGCGAGCCCTGCCTATTCCGGCAGGTGTAAGTCTTCATGATCAATGGATAGGTCTAATCGCAGAAAGATATTTTAAGGTTGCTTTTATCCCCGAGGTCCTCGTAGCCCATCGGAGGCATCATAACAATTACAGTACCACCGGCCAGAAAAGCAGGAACAATCTGGTGGAGAAACTTGACATGAGATGGCAGCTGACAAAACAACTATTCCTTAGCTAAATGGAAAAGATTAACGCATCGATGGTTATTTATAACACCGACCGAAGCATCGTTGAAAATGCGGTGCGTAGTTTTCGCGGTTCGGCTTTTGCTGGCACATTATATATTATTGACAACGCCGCCACAGACATTGCCTCCACCTGGTTTGATACACCAGGCATCGAATATTTTCACAGTCCTAAAAATCTTGGATACGGTCGTGCGCACAATATCGCACTACGACAATCCATACATAAGGCACCTTATCACCTGGTACTCAATCCCGACGTTTATTTTGACCCCAACATTGTCGAACAGCTATACTATTTTATGGAAGAGCACCCCGACGCGGGGCTGGTTATGCCAAAGGTTTTGTATCCTGATGGCAGCCTGCAGCGGCTTTGCAAGCTATTGCCCTCACCACTCAATCTGGCTGTCCGGAGGTTTCTGCCTTTCAGTGATCTCTTGTTCCGTCAAATGAATAACCGCTATGAGATGAGATTCAGTAATTACAATCGGGTGATGAATGTTCCTTTTTTATCGGGATGCTTTATGTTTATCCGCACCGAGGCACTTCAATCCACCGGTCTGTTTGACGAGCGCTTCTTCCTGTACGCCGAAGATGCTGATCTGTCACGTCGCATCCATCGTCAATTCAAAACTTTGTTTTATCCATACGCGGAAATCTATCACATTCATGCACGGGGTTCTTATAAAAGCACCCTTCATACCTTTTATAATTTACGAAGCGCCTTTCAGTATTTTGTGAAGTGGGGTTGGTTTGACGCTGAACGCCAACGCCTTAATGAGCAAGCAATCAGTCAATTTACCCAAAACGAACCCGTCTACGCCATTCAATTGGCAAAGGTTTCTGCTGATACATCGACAGGAAAATGACGCGACTCAACTACCATATGGTTTACGTCAGTGCCTGGTGGTTGTGCGTTGTTACACTGCCGTTGACCATCGCCCTGAACAGCGCCAGTATCATTTTATTGGTTTTGGTGTGGCTGGCGGAGGGTCGTTGGACAGAGAAAATCAGCCGTTTCCGTGAAGCCACCTGGGTATGGCCGTTTCTCCTTTTCTTTGGACTTCACCTGGCAGGATTGGTGTATACCGATGACCACCAACGTGGGTTGATGGAGGTAGAAAAGAAACTGTCATTTTTTGTGCTTCCCCTCATTGCGGCCTCCGGGCAACCGATCGATGCCCGATGGATAACCCGGTTCCTCCATGGATTCATCGGATCTTGTCTGCTGGTGGTTGTCATCAGTCTCGCGTTGTTTGTATTTACGATGACTTTGGGGCCAGGCCAGCCTGCCCTGAACTTTGATCCTGCCACACAGGCAACTTATAAAGCACTCAATCCCGATTCCTCCACCGGGTGGGAGTACTTGTCCTACATTCAGGTTGGCGACTGGATCGATATCCATCCTGCCTACTTTTCGATGTATCTGATATTTTGCATCGTCCTGTTACTGGAAGAAGTTTGGATCAAACATAAACCCTGGGCAATTCGCAGCGCGATTGTTCTATTGTTTACTTGCTTCATCGGACTGCTCTCTTCCCGCATGGCAATCCTTGCATTACCCATTGTCGTTGCCTACCTCCTCACCCGGCTTCCGGCACCTGTGTGGCGCAGGTTGACCGTGACCGGCATGATGATGGTCCTTTTGCTGTTCATCCTCTGGATCAATCCCATTTCCCGCTTTCGTGTGTTTCAGGAGCCAATTCAAACATCTATCCATTTGAATGGGGCTGAATACGGGTGGAATTCGATCCGGTATCGCGTCATTGAATGGCAGGCAGGATGGGAGTCAATTTCACAATTCTGGCTCATCGGAGCGGGAACAGGCGACGGACAGCAACAATTGAGCAGCTTCTATGCCTCGCACGCATCCCCGGTGCTTGCCTTAGGATATAATGCTCACAACCAGTACCTGCAAACCGGTATTGAGCTGGGCCTGGCCGGCCTGGTAACATTACTTGCGTGTATGTGGCCAGGCGCCCGACCGATGGATAAAAAAAAACTGGTCCATCTCTCTTTTATAATATTGATACTGCTGATGTGTTGCACGGAAAGTATGTTTGCCCGACAAAAAGGAATCGTTTTCTTTACCTTGTTTCAATCCCTATTTCTACGAAACGGAACTGACGCATGATGCCTTCCCGACATACTGAGTTGATTACAGCGGAAGAAAGAGGCATCCTTCGGGCCCTTCTGTATTTTGATCTTTTTCAATATCCTCTTACGGAGGCTGAAATCAGGGCATTCTCTACGGTTCCTCTGCCAGCTGACTGGACAACATCATTGCTTAGGCTTTGCGATCGCCAATGGATCGTTAAGCAGGGAGATTTCTATGCATTAAGAGAAAATTCTTTTCGTATCGCCCGCCGTATCGCCGGTAACGAACGCGCCCGGCAGTCCATGGTTACGGCAGAACGAATGTGCCGATGGATATCACGCGTTCCATTCGTGCGTGCCATTATGCTGTCGGGATCTATTTCTAAAGGCTATATGGACACTGACAGCGATATCGACTATTTCATTATCACAGCACCAAACCGATTGTGGCTGGTACGTGCCGCCTTGGCGCTGATCCGTCGGTTGTTAATGTTTAACTCCCACCGATACCTGTGCACGAATTATTTCATTGATGACCAGCATTTGGAGATCACTGAAAAAAATATTTTCACAGCCATCGAAACCCGGACGCTCATACCCATGTTCGGAGCAGACGTGGTGAGTCGTTTCCGGCAAGCGAACCAATGGATTACTCATTACCTGCCTCAATCCCGGTTCGAACCTGTTAGTACCGCTCCACCGTTATCTATGTTCAAAAAAATACTCGAACACACCTTACCGGATGCCTGGTTCACGCGGATGGATCGCTGGGTTCTGGCCAAAAGCCAACAATACTGGAAACAACGCTATGCTGCTAGACTGAGTGAACAGGAATTCTCAATAGCCTTCGAGTCAACTACCTATGTTTCCAGAAGTCATCCGGAGTTCTACCAAAAGAAGGTCATCAGACAATATCAAAATGCCGTTGTGCAACTGGAGCAACAACTTGGCGTAAGCCTTTGAACCATGACAACCGTAGTACTGGCTAACGCCTACTTCTACAAGCTGGACGCCAAGCAATGGCGATTTCATCAACCCTATCCACCCTTGGGGACTATGGTCGCAGCGGCGGTGTTGCGTCAGGCTGGTTTTCGCGTGGTTTTTGCCGACATGTCGCTCGCTGACAATGCACAACAATTACTGCCGGTGATTGACCGCGAAAAACCAAAGTATGTCGTGGTGTACGATGATGGATTTAACTACCTCACGAAGATGTGTCTTACCGTGATGCGGGAAGCTACCTTTGCAATGACCCGGCTGGCGCGTCAGCATGGTGCTACCGTAATTATCAATAGTTCAGATGCCACCGACCATTATCAAAAATACCTGGATGAAGGTGTCGATTATGTGATACGCGGGGAAGGAGAAGAGACACTTCGGGAATTACTTTCCGGGCTGGAAAGCCAACAGGATATCCACCACCTACCCGGGACCGTCTGTCAGCATGGAGGTAAAATACACGTCAATCCGTTACGGCCGGTATTGAGAGACCTAGATACTCTTCCGCTGCCTGCCTGGGATTTGGTTGATTTTGCACCTTATCGGGATCACTGGCTCAGGCACCATGGCTACTTCTCGCTGAATCTGGCCACCACACGCGGATGCCCCTACAAGTGTAACTGGTGTGCCAAGCCAATCTATGGGAACAGGTACAATGTTCGTTCTCCAAAATCCGTGGTACAGGAGATGATGTGGCTACACCAGTTGGCTCAACCAGATCATTTCTGGATGGCAGATGACATATTCGGACTAAAGCCAGGATGGATTCGTGATTTTGCAGATGTGGTGAAGGCCAACAATTGCATTACCCCCTATAAGATACAATCACGGGCTGATTTATTGCTGGAAGAAGAAGCCATCAGTTTACTGGCAGCCAGTGGATGCAAGACGGTTTGGATCGGTGCAGAAAGCGGATCGCAGAAGATATTGGACGCGATGGACAAAGGTACGACCATTGCGCAGATCCGGGAAGCTACCCATCAACTGCGGTCACAGCACATCGAAGTCGGCTACTTTCTTCAGCTTGGTTATCCGGGAGAAAGCCGGGAAGACATTGAAGCGACATTAGAAATGGTGCTGGATCAAATGCCCGATGAAATTGGTATCTCAGTCTCCTACCCGTTGCCCGGCACAAAATTTCATGAACGTGTAAAAGCAGAATTGTCAACCAAACAGAACTGGGTTGACTCTGATGACCTCGCCATGCTCTATCAAAGCCCATTGCCTCCCGCCTATTACAAGTTGTTGCAACGGTATGTCCACAGTCGGTTCCGCATGAGGCGAGGTATATTGCGATTGAAAGCCTTGCCTCAACAACCCTTATTGAACAAAAAAGATTGGCGGAAGCTGGCATCGATGCTCTATCACACACCGTTGTCCTGGCTGCAAGGGTACCGACTTCACAAAATCGCACCGGTACATGAATGAAGTGTCTATGGACCACCTGGCTGTACGACGAGCCTTCAGCAAGCAATCCGCCGGCTATGACGAGGCTGATCGTTCCAATCCGATTCTGACACGTTGGCGCCAGCGCGTCTACCGGCATCTTGATCAATTTCTTATACCCGGCTCTGTTATTCTTGAGCTAAATGCGGGTACTGGTATTGATGCTCTGCGATTGGCGATGACTGGCCATCAGGTATTAGCCACGGATATTGCGCCTGGCATGGTGCTTCAGTTGCAACAAAAAACACACAAGCCTTCTGCAGCCGGACGATTAACTGCGCTGGCATGCTCGTATGAAACGCTGGAACAACTTCCGGATCGCAAGTTCGACCATGTCTTCTCGAATTTTGGCGGTCTCAATTGTTGCCAGGACCTTGGATTGGTGATCAGGCAATTTCCGAGGCTAATCCATCCCGGCAGCCGCATCACCTGGGTAATCATGCCCCATCTGTGTCCGTGGGAATGGTTGCGGGCATTTCGTGGTTCGTGGTCCGCATTTCGACGCCTCACCAGTCGCGGGGTCAAAGCGCACCTTGAAGGGGAGTATTTTATGACTTACTACTACTCCCTGGCCGAACTTCAGCAACAATTCGGACCAAACTATACCTTACTCAAGGTAGAGGGGCTGGGAGCCGTATCTCCGCCGCCTGCCAGCTATACTTTTGTCCGCCGGTCTCCACGCCTGACGAAGTGGCTGAATACCCTTGATGAAAGAATTAGTGGAGTCTATCCGTTCAGTCATTGGGCCGACCATATCATCGTCACCTTTGAATACAAACCCTGATGATCGACGGAGGAATTCTATTGCGAATAGACCGCTGGTTCGGCTGGCTGTATCATTGGGCAGGTCGCTTGGATGCTGACAGAGTCGTCCGCCCGGATAATCCAAAACGAATCCTCATCATCAAGTTCATGGGAATGGGCAGTTTAGTACAACTGGCTAATCAGTGTGACCGTTTGGGAATCGACAAATCCAATCTGATCTTATTAACCCGAAGCAGTCATCGTTCAATCTGTAAACTGCTGGGGTTTACTCAGGCCTGGTATGTGAGCAGCCTGCCTCCTTTTACCATACTTCACCTCATTAATATCATTTATAGAACACGCCGTTGGAGGCCAGATTTAATTATTGATTTGGAACGATGCAGCAACGCTGTGGGCTTATTACGCACCGTATTGGCCCGTGCAGGCCATAGCTATTCCGTGTCCTTCGAAGAGCGCAGATCAGTACAACTTCCCCATCAGGAAATACATGCCGCCAACCAACTCACATTACTTGATTTATTCAATATTGGATTGGCCTTCATTCCACGCAGCGCTCAACAACAAAATCGACAGCGTTGGTCTGCCAGAAACAACCGCATCCTGATCAACCTGAATGCAAGTCCCTATCTGTTAGAACGGCGGCTTCCCACCCAGCATCTGGATACCCTCTTGCGAGAACTGAAGAAAATAATACCACAAGCTGAATTTCTGCTTACCGGATCAAATCAGGAAAAGGCCTTTGTACAGGGGTTGATAGACATGAACCCGGGTTTTCGTTTACAAAATGTAGCAGGCGCCTGGACACTGGAAACTTTACAACAGGAACTGGCGACTTGCCTTCTTTTTATTACCGGTGATTCTGGTCCGCTGCACCTGGCCGTGCGAATGGGCACACCTGCAGTAGTTGTTTGGGGGCCTACCCAACCTGCGCATTTTGGGTATGACCGAAACCCACGGGTATTCTCTGTGTCCCAGAACCGACCCTGCGCACCATGTCTTACCCATCCACATTCGAAACCCATGGCTGTATGCGGTGGAAAAGCAGACTGCATGCAACATATCAGCATCAAAGCGATGATGTCCGCATGCCTGGCTGCATTACAAGTCACATCTGACGTATCTTGGAGTCCGGCTCAACCTGATCCGGCTGGCCAACAATAAAACTGTGCGAAAGTACTTCGAATACCTGTGTTTAGTTGTGCTGATTGCCTTCAGTGTACAAAAGGGAGTTCGCACCGGATGGACTGTGGTCAACAGTGACTTCGCCAACTACTATGTGGCCGCCCAACTGGTCGTACAAGGGAAATCATTGGATAAGTTGTATGACAACGATTGGTTTCAGGAACAAATCAAAGCGAATGGCATCAACACACCGGGCAAGTTTGCTCCCTTTCCCCCCATTACTGCCTGGATGCTGGTGCCTTTAACTCCCGCTTCACCGCTGACCGCTCAACGCATCCTATTGATCATTAATCTGCTGCTTGTCGGCTTGTCCATCTGGCTATTGCAACGAATGTTTCAATTTCCGTGGCGCATGGCGGCCATCCTCGTATTGGCAACAGGGCAAGGATTCAGCAATAATCTTGCATTCGGTCAGGTCTATTGGATAATTGCCGTGTGCATACTGTTCTCCTTGTACCTTGAACAACAAGGAATGGGCTGGGCAGCCGGAATCTTGCTGGGCTACTGGACATCGATTAAGTACATTCCGGTAGTTTTCATATTTAGTTTCTTGCTTCTCGCCTGGAAAGAACAGGCATCGGGTCAACCGATGAAAAGTCGTTCATTCCTGATCACTGTCGGGTCAAGTATTATTACCGGGGTAGCATTAATCATTGCTCAGTATCTCTTCTTTGGCAGCGAAGTCATGCACAACTTTATTCAGGAAGCATTCCTTCCCCACCTCGATGGAGAATTGCGCGGTCAGGGCGCCTACAGCCTGCCTTTTCAATCCTGGGATGGCTTGCTCCGTCATTGGTTTGTGCCGGATGCTGAGTTCAATCCTAATCCCTTGTTCTCCTGGCCTACCGGGCGAGTCATTATAAAACTCGTATTGCTTGTCGGGATTGGGTTCGGGATGGTATCAACGTGCTTCCGCTTTAGAAACTCATCTCATTTCTACCAGGTAGCATTAACATTGCCCATCCTTGGGGCAATGGTACTGTTGCCGGCATCGGCCACCTATCATTTTATATTATTAGTAGTTCCGGTGGCCTTGTTGCTGAGTCAACCTGATTGGTTTGGAAAAACCTGGTGCGCAGCGCTTGCGACTATCTATGTAGCTATTGGATTTTTGCCCTTATCCTTGTTTTACGATGCGTCGACCACCTGGGGCATATGGATCGCCTACCCAAGGGTTTGGTTGGTAACTGCCCTGTATCTGATGGTCCTCTTCCGTTTCAATCGAATTTCGTCCTTGGCATGAGCGGTCAGTTCACCACCTGGATCAAGCGGTTTCGGATCATTCTGCTCGGTGGTATGTCGCGACTACTGGCCGCCTTATTTACAGTTACCGTCTCCCTAATTGTTATCCGAACCCAATCGGCAGCTTTATGGGGTGAAGTCGTGCCTCTAATGCTGATCCTCGAATTTGGGTTCACCATTATTGGATGGGGGGCCCTGCCCTATCTGGTGCAACAATTTAGTTTGCACCCACATACCATGAAAAGTGATTGGAGCCAGTCGGTAACATCACGAGCTGCGTTGTTGTTGGCATTCCTGATCGTCATTGGTTTTTTACCGCAACCTCTGGAAATTAAAACAAGTTTGATGCTCTGGGCCACCGGACGGTTTGTGTATCAGTGCTTTGAGCCGATCGTCCAGGTAGAGCGAAACTTTACCATGACACTTTTGCTCGAGCTCAGTGCACTGTTGGTGGTGATCCTGCCCTTGTTTCTGTTATCGAAACCACTTCAGGTACAGACGCTGGTTAACCTTTTCGCGCTCAGCATGATCTGGCGCGCCGTGTTGGCATTGATTTATTTCAGGAAGTGGATCAGCTGGTCAACGCCGGGCATCTCATACTTTAAGACATCGTTCCCGTTTTTTCTGCTGGCCATCAGTGGCGTGCTGCAACAACGTACTGACTTGTATTGTGTAGCCTACTTTCTGCCGGATTCCACAACAGCCTCCTATCAGGTCTATTTCAATTTTCTTATCTTCTGTCAATTCCTGGCCAGCCTGTTGCTTAGTCCCTTCGCCAAAAATATCTTCCGGCTTCGCCCGGCTTCCTTGCGCTCGCTGGAGCGAACTTTTGTTTTGGCTGGCATTCCATTGTCTTTTATCAGCATGCTCGCGGTAGCATTGATGATCAGGTTTGTGTACCAACTTGAAATCACCGTGATTCAATATGCCCTTGGTTATATTTATGTATTCATGTTCTACGTCTACCTGCTGCGCAACTACGAAATGGGAAAAACCTACCGACAGGGTCATGCAGCTCTTTTGGGATTCATCGCCAGCGCAGTCAACCTGATCTTGTGCATGCTGCTCATACCCGCGTATCAGATTACCGGGGCCTTGATCGCAGGCACCGTGGCGCAAATGGTGGTGGCCTTTCTGTATCACCGTTGGGCAGATTTCAGTTATGCCAAACGTTAGTATCGTCACCTGCACCTATAATCGCGGTGCCCTGCTGAAGGAGACCATCGCCTCCGTATTGGCCCAGCGTTATCAGGATTTTGAATATATCATCGTAGATGACGGATCCGATGATGATACCGCCTCCATCGTAGCTTCCTTTGCCGACAAGCGCATTCAATATGTCTTTCATCCCCGCACAGGTGGGCATCTGAGTGTGCTGCGCAACTTCGCCGAACAATATTGCCATGGACGTTATGTGGCTTATGTCGATTCCGATGACCTCTGGGAACCAACCAAGCTTGAACGTCAGATTGAGGCCATGGAGGATTCTCCTCAAATCGGATTCTCATTCACTGATATTGCCACTTTCGATGACTCCGGAGTGCTGCGCCCATCGTTGTATCAAAAGCAGGGAAGCTATTCAGGAAATGTGTTTGAAAGTATGTTGCGCAATGAACTGATTATCTGTCACACCACCCTGGTGATTCGCCGTAGTTGTTTGCAACAAATAGGACCCATGGACGAATCTTTGCACTCCGGGGATCATGATCGCGTATTTTTCCTTAGCCGATTCTTCGATACGTTCATCGTATTTGAACCTCTGGTCCGGGTGCGCAAACACCCGGGCAATTCCACCGGCAGTAATACGCTGTCTCTGCGGCTACTGAAAGAACATCACCAAACATTGAATAAACTTTTGGAACAACAATTGATCTCCAGGTCGGATTACAAGCAGGCAATGACGATCACCAGCTATTCCTTTGGGGTGCAGGCGATGCAGATGAAGGAATGGTCAACGGCAAGAAACTACTTCAAACAGTGTTTGTCGTATCAAGTCCTGCATCCCAAAGCCTGGTATCGTTTACTGACGCTCTTAGCGAAGTAACAGGCTGGTGACAAGGTCGTGGTCACTTCTCCATTGAGCATAATATTGATGAATATGGGTGACGGGCTGTCCCTTCGCCTGTGCGTGAAACAGCACCCTATAGAAATGAATGCGATGTATACCCCAGTCCAAAGACCCTGCTAACTCCAATTCGCGATACCCGATCGTTCCCGCAGGCAATGGCATGCCAAGGTATTTTGAGGCATGGCTCTCCCATTGATATTGATCGGGTGGTTGGAGGTCCCGTTGATGGTTGACACCCCAACTATAGACCTCCCGGTATGCCTGCGCGGTCAAATCGGCAATAACCAGTTTACCCAGGCGTTCAACCTGTTCAGTTGCCTTACCATGGATACGCAGGGAACTCACATAATGCTGTAAACCTACCGGCCCATGGAGATCTGTGGGAAAAACATTCACGCGTTGTCCATCCGACAGGATCACCACTGAAATAATACGGGGCATAGCGTACGCGATCCTTACCTGATCGTACAGGTTTCCAGGCAGGCCAACATTACCTGGTTTTCCAGGGGTTAGCCATTGTCTTTGGCGGTTGATCCACTGGTAAATCGGGTGGATAAAAGTATGTGAACCCCGAATACCTTCACAAAAGACAACAGACCGATTGTCCAGCACCCGATGGAATACCGTCTTCGCTGTCAACTCGGCCACGCTATTTCCATCTCCACTCTGGAGATGAAACACAAGAATTCTCCCCGTTTCTACGGGAGCATTCAACAAACCAATGAGTAGCGGTTTGTAGCCAACAAAAATATGCTCATTGGTTACATCGCGCACTTCCCCTCCCGATTCTACCCATAGGCGCAAGTTGGATGGAGGCGTTTCGGCCAGGCAAATATATTCCTGCGGATAAACAAGACCCGTTAACCCCCTTTTCAACCAGGTTCGTGCTGACATTTATGTTCGTTTGCGAAGGCCTTTTGTTAACTTGTGAGCTGATGCGTAAAGTTATTCTTTTCAATCCACGAAGCGCACGCGCCAAACATCGCATTCCCAATTCTATTCTTCAGGTAGCTGCGTGCATCCATGGAAAACATGAAGTAGTACTGGTTGACGGCAACCTGGAACGAAATCCTTGGGAGAAGATTGAATCTTATATCAGGTCAGGCTATGACACCTTTGGATGCACCGTGATGCCGGGACCACAACTCGAACAAGCCATTCCATTCACCCGAAAGATTCGTGAGCAGTTTCCGGGAATTTTCATTGTTTGGGGAGGCTATTTTGCATCAAATCAATATCGTTCGGTACTAGATTCAGGTTGGGTAGATGCCATTGTCAACGGACCAGGCGACGAGGCTTTTCCAGCGCTTCTCGAAGCCGTGGAGACAAACCGTCCTTTTGACACGATTCATAATTTGATATTTCGACGGGAAGGAAAAATCATCAAAACACCCCTTGCCCCATTGATGGATCAGGATTCGCTACCCCAGTTGCCTTACGACAAGTTGAATGAGTTTTATCCACTGGAGCGATACCTGGGCAAAACATTTTTGGGGAGTCGCACCGCTGCCTATCACTCCAGCATGGGTTGCCCTTTTACCTGCTCGTTCTGTGCGGTAGTTCCACTGTACAATGCCCGGTGGAAGGGAAAGTCAGCACCACTCATTCATCAGGACATCAAGTACCTGATTGACCGCTTTGGGGCGAATGCGATTGAGTTTCACGACAACAATTTTTTCGTCAGCGAAAAACGTACCGTTGATTTTGCCCGGTTGATTCAACCCGAACAAATCATTTGGTGGGGAGAAGGCAGAATTGATACAGTAGACAAATACAAAGATGAGTCCCTGGAGTTGATGCGCGCGTCCGGTTGCCGAATGATTTTTTTCGGAGCTGAAACCAGCAATGACGAATTGCTTAAGCAGATGGACAAGGGGGGCACTCAAAGCATAGAGCAGATGCGGCGCTTTGCCGCCCGCATGAAGAAGTTTGACATCATCCCGGAATACTCGTTTGTCCTGGGTTTCCCCGCCGCCACGCCAGAGCTTGTGATGCAACAAATCGATCGCGACATTGCATTCATCCGGGAGATCAAGGAAATCAATCCTGAAACTGAGATCATTATCTATGTCTACAGCCCGGTACCTACCGAAGGATCGGCCTTATATGAAGAGACCAAACGATCGGGCTTTGTTTTTCCCCAACACCTCGAAGAATGGCTCGATCCGGCCTGGCAGAACTTCGACCTGCGCAAAAATCCACTGACACCCTGGTTAACCCCTGAAATGATTGATAAAATCAGGGGATTTGAAACTGTCCTAAATGCCCAGTATCCTACCGTATCCGATTTCAAAATCACACCCTTTCAAAAAAAGACAATGCGCGTTCTCTCTTCGCTGCGATACCGAACGGGGATGTATCAATTTCCTTACGAACTAAAGGCTCTCCAGAAATATTGGCTTCGGTATCGGCAACCCGAGATCGAAGGATTCTATGCCGAATAATGAATCGACTGCTGCATAAAATCATCTCTCCCCTGCCCGGCCTGGTGCGGTGGTACCTGTCAAAACCAAGAAACTATAATTTTGGTCAACTAAAGTTGGTCGTACAACCAGGCGTATTTCATCCCGGGTTGTTCTTTAGTTCCACTTTTCTGACCGAATACATTCAAACACTTCCTTTACAGGGGAAGCGTGTTATAGAGGTAGGGTGTGGTGCTGGTTTACTGGCGCTTACAGCCGCACGCCAGGGCGCACAAGTGATCGCACTTGATATCAGTCCACAAGCGGTGGCCAACACCCGGTTGAACGCAAACCAAAACAGCCTGAAGATCCAGGTGGTACAATCAGATCTGTTTCGCGACTTCTCGCCTTCCGGGGCAGACTGGATATTTATCAATCCACCTTATTATCCCAGAACCCCAGTAACTGATCAGGACCACGCCTGGTATTGCGGCGAAAATCACCTCTACTTCCGCAGGCTGTTTCAACAATTCCAACACACCCATGCGCAAATTATCATGGTCTTATCAGACGTATGTGACCTTGGTTCGATTAATCAAATTTCCAATGAAGCCGGTTTTGAACTAAAGGAAATCCAGCGAAAGCGGGTATGGGCCGACGGCAATAATTATCTCTATAGAATTATACGGACTGAATCGGGCTTAACTGCAACGAGCACACACAACGCTGACAGATCTTATTAGTCTTAATATCCAGTGCTCGTCTGAAATTTTTGGCAACGGCGCTGTTGACAATTGCTTTGAAATCATCCCGATGAATGTTTCCATAAGGTGGATGAAAGAAGCATGGCATGACATCACCATTGGATTCCACGACGGCAGAAACCCAAGGGGCATTGCATCGCTTGCCTGGGAACGACGTGAGCCCGAGCAGTGCCCGGTAATGCTGCACGATGCTCAACATTTTCTCCGGCGTTTCAGCAATGAAGCCGGACTGATAGCTTGCACGATGTGATTCGAAGGAATCATGCAAGATTTCTTCCAGTTCAGCCGTCTCATCGGCCGTCAGGGAAATCCCCTCGGTTTTATCAGCATCCCAGGGATCAGGCCGGTTGAAGGCTGTAGACGACACGTCGGCCCCCAGAAACGAAATCTGGTCCAGGCCCAGTGACCTCGAGGTTTCAATGGTGTCCACAAATACCCTGAAGTTCATCCGCTGCAATACGCTGCGGCCCGTGACACGCATCGCTGGCTTTATTTTTTTGAGTGTGGCAACGCCTTCCCTCAGCTTATCAAACGCTGTCGGAATATTTCTGATCCGGTTGTGCACTTCGGGCGGGCCATCCAATGACACGATCACTTCGTTGCAATGTTCTGCTACCGCGGCTGCATGAGTGGCAAGGGTGAGGCCCGTGGACAGAAGGCTGATGTGTACCGGAATGGTCTGAAGAGCTGCGCACAGCTTCCATAGGTTTGGATGAAGCAGCGCCTCACCGCCGGACAAAGCCACATGCCGTACACCCAGTTTCTTGAAGGCTTTCAGGTGTGGAAGAATTTCCTGTTCGGATAACTCGCGCTTTTCATGGTTCGCCTTCCAGATATCACACATCACACAGCGGCAATTGCAGCGGCTATGTGGCATCAGCACCAGAATAGGCAATTCAAAAATGTGATGGGTAAGCAGGGACGCCTGGCGACGAACAGCGGATATCATACGGCTAAATTACCGCAATCAGGAATATCACCTCAGCAGAGGTAGGCTCAGGCTACGGCGTAGGCCGATGGCACCGGTACTGTCTTGCTTTGCCCCAGTTGATAGAGCAGACGGGCATGAGCGGCAATGGCACTTCGGAACGTTTCCTTCATCTTATACGGATGACCAAATTCTTCTGCGGTAGCGCGCACGATGGAAGAGAGGTTTCGATAGTGAACATGACAAATATTCGGGAAGAGATGATGCTCCACCTGAAAGTTAAGACCACCTACATACCAAGACAGGATTCGGTTGCGGTGCGCATAATTAGTGGTTGTATGCAACTGATGTACGGCCCATGTGTTTTCCAGGTTGCCGTTGGAATCAGGCATAAAGAAGGCTGTTCCTTCTAACACGTGGGCAGGTTGAAATACGACAGCCAGGATAAAGCCCGAAACATAGTGCATTACAAAGAAACCAAGCAGGATTTGCCAGATTGTGAAGGGCAACAGCAAAGCCGGCAATACAATGATGTATGAAAAGTAGACCGCTTTGGTGATGAGCAGGATGATCCATTCAACAATCGGCTTTGCTTTTTGCTTTTTCACGAGGCCATCCTTTTGGTACCGGACCAACCTGAAAAAATCTTTCGCCACAATCCATACAAATGTCATGAGTCCATAGAGGAACCAGGCATAGATATGTTGGAATCGGTGCAGCGGATGCCAGGGTGAATCCGGCGACATACGCAACGTGCCGCGGGGGCTGATGTCTTCGTCCACATCATAAATATTAGTATAGGTGTGGTGCAGCACATTGTGTTGAATCTTCCAGTTGAATGAGTTACCCCCGACAAAATTCAGGGTATAGCTCATGAGGTGGTTTACCCAGGGTTTTGATGAATAAGCCCCGTGGTTAGCGTCGTGCATAATGGAGAGGCCGATTCCGGCTACGCCCAGGCCCATGACAAAGCATAAACCAAGGTATCCCCAGTAGGAAGCAACAACACCACTAAGTGCAATAGTATAGGGCACCAGGAAGAGAAGCATCATGAAGGATGTCTTGATGATCATCTCCGCGTTGGCGTAGCGGCTGATGTTGTTTGTCTTGAAATACTGATTAACACGTTGACTGAGGACGGTGTAAAATTCCTGCTGATGCTTAGCAAACTGAATATTCTTGTTCATGGGCGGGATAATGAAAGCTCCATTCCTCTGGAGCCACTAGTAGGTTACATCAAATATAGGCAATCCAATCAGCCTAAACGACTGTTAGGCAGATGGTAAGCCAATTATTTTGCAGACGGCTCCTGAACCCGCACAGCACCACTGATTCCGGGAGAAACGTATGTTTTTATTCCGTCGGGTGTGGAGTAAACAAACAGGACATTTAGTTCCGGATGCGTTTTAAGCACTTCGATACCTCGCTCATGACCCATGGACATAAAGGCGGTGGCCCATGCATCGGCTGTAGCACAGTCGGCTGCAAATACGGTGGCACACAACAAGGCACGCTCAACTGGGAAGCCAGTTATCGGATCAATGGTGTGGGAGTACTTTCGTCCATCCACTTCACGAAAATTAAAGTAGTTGCCTGAAGTTGAGTAGCCTTGATTGTGCAAGGTAGCCTGGGCAATAGTCTTGCGCTCGATGTAGTCCGATTCAGGGTCCAGAATCCCGATCTCCCAAGGTCGGTTTTCCTTCCGGTTAATTCCGCGTGCCACACCTTCTCCACCGAGTTCAACAAAAAAATCCTGAATACCCTTCGCTACAAAAAAATCTCCGATAACATCTGACCCATACCCCTGCCCAATGGCCGAGAAGTCGAGTTGTACACGGGGATCATCTTTCCAAACACTGTCCTCATTGAACATTATTTTTCCAAATCCAACAAATGCCCTCGCCGCCAGGACTTCGGCCGTGTCCGGTCTGGTGATTTTCTTAGGACCAAAACCCCAGGCATTTACCAGGGGCATTACCGTGGGGTCATACGCACCCGAAGAACCCATCACTACTTCCTGGGATTTCTTCAATGGCGGAAAGAAAAACGGAAGTTGATATTTCCATACACGGGAAGATCGGTTGAAGTGTGAAATGTCGGACGTGGTGTCGTAGGTACTGATGGCGCGATTGACCAACACCATTAAAGAATCCACCGATGATTGGAAATTCCTGCCACGTTCATCGAAGTAGGTGATGTGATACGACGTACCCATGGTTTTACCTTCCAGGTAGATCGGATCCGGGGAAGGATGACGCAGTTTCCACCCTAACCACAGCACAACAATCAAAACCAGGGTATAAATAGAATTTTTGACACGGGGATTCATGTCCCAAAATTACAACGAAATACGGGCGGGCCGGAAATTAAATTTGAAGACCGGATTACGAATTGTAGCTTTGAACACAGTAGATGCATGCGCGAAGAATATCTTAAACCCGATGGCGAAAGTCTGAATGCCGCCGAAAAAGAAGTTGAGAAAGCCCTCCGGCCGCTCAGCTTCTCAGACTTCACCGGCCAGCAGAAGGTAGTTGACAACATCAAGGTGTTTGTCCAGGCTGCTCGTCAGCGGACCGAAGCCCTCGATCATGTGCTGCTGCATGGACCTCCCGGCCTTGGCAAAACGACGCTTTCATTTATTATTGCGAATGAACTGGGTAGCCATATCAAAATCACCTCAGGCCCTGTTCTTGACAAACCCGGCGACCTCGCCGGGCTGCTCACCAACCTCGAAACAAACGATGTGCTATTCATCGATGAAATCCATCGTCTTAATCCGGTGGTCGAAGAATATCTGTACTCCGCCATGGAAGACTACCGCATCGACATTATGCTCGACAGTGGTCCTAATGCGCGTTCCGTTCAGATCAGCCTCAATCCGTTTACCCTGATTGGTGCCACCACCCGTGCAGGGTTGCTCACTTCGCCCCTGCGTGCACGATTTGGCATTACCGCCCGGCTGGAATATTATGATGCCAAACTGCTGACTTCCATCATTAAGCGATCTGCTGGCATACTGGCTACCGAAATAAATGACGAGGCCGCCTTCGAAATTGCGCGACGAAGCCGGGGCACACCACGCATCGCCAATAATCTCCTTCGTCGCACCAGGGACTTTGCCCAGATCAAAGGCAATGGCCGTATCACCATGCCCATTGCACAATTGGCGCTCGACGCATTGGATGTTGATCAACATGGCCTGGATGATATGGACAACCGGATCCTGAGTGCAATCATCGAAAAATTTAAAGGGGGACCTGTGGGACTCACCACCATTGCCACTGCGGTGGGCGAAGAAGCAGAGACCATTGAAGAAGTCTACGAACCTTTTTTGATTCAGGAAGGATACATCAAGCGAACAGCCAGAGGTCGTGAAGCTACAGAACTTGCCTACAAGCACCTGAATATCGCGCTACCTTCGAGAGGCCCCGGGTTATTCGACTAGCCTTCCATACCATGGATATCCGACCTGCACAGCGCGCACAATTGATGAAAGAAATTGCGCGCGAAGAAGGATTCGACTTTTGTGGCATCGCAAAAGCTGTTTTTCTGGAGGATGAAGCATCCCGGCTGGATACCTGGCTTAAACGAGGTTATCAGGGAACCATGTCCTACCTCGAAAACTACACAGACAAACGGCTCGATCCCCGGTTACTGGTGCCTGGCGCGCAATCTGTTGTAAGCCTTTTGTACAATTACTACCCCGCCGAACCACTACACACCGATGATGGCGAATTCAAAGTGGCCCGCTATGCTTATGGCGAGGATTATCACCATGTCATCAAAGACAAACTGTTCATCGTACTTCAGCGTCTCAAGGAACGCATCGGCGACATCCAGGGGCGTGTATTCGTCGACTCCGCACCAGTCATGGAACGTGCATGGGCGGCACGCAGCGGATTGGGCTGGATTGGAAAAAACAGCCTGCTACTCAATCGATCCATGGGAAGTTATTTTTTCCTGGCCGAAATCATCATAGACCTTGAGATGGAGGCTGATGGACCGATCAAAGGTTATTGCGGGTCTTGTACCGCTTGCCAGGATGCCTGCCCGACAGATGCCATCGTGGAACCCTATGTGGTGGATGGAAGTCGGTGCATCAGCTACTATACCATTGAACTCAGGGAACAGATACCTCAGGAGGCCCATGGAAAGATGAACAATTGGATTTTCGGTTGCGACATTTGCCAGGAGGTTTGCCCCTGGAACCGATTTTCAAAACCGCATCAGGAGCCCCGCTTCCGGCCAAGCAATGATTTGGTTGACCTTGATCGAAAGCGCTGGCTGGAAATGACTGAAGATACGTTTGACAGGGTCTTTGCCAATAGCGCCATCCAACGCACCAAATACGAAGGACTCAAACGAAACATTGATTTTGTCACCCAGGAGGTCACAAAATAAAAAGGCCCCTGGCGGGGCCCTGATGGTGTTGCTTTAGGTTCTTAATTAACTATGAACGAAACAGCGATTCAAGATCGCCTGATGATTCCCAAAATTGGAGTAACACCAATTTCTGAGCTCCTGCACTTCCTCGCCGATCAACATCTTGATGGCTTTGCGCAACTCCTTCTCGAAGAGGCGCGCGTCAAAACTCACGCGGGTGAGCACGGTTTTGGCATAGTTCAACATGTTTCAAAAAATTAATGTACGCTGCGTATCCTTGTACGCCGATTCTAACGTTGAAAATACCATTTCGACTATTGAGTTAAAAGAAAATTTAAATTTGTCTCCGCAAGTGCGACCGCAACATTTGCAATGATGAAAATTGCCCTGAAATACACCTTTCCCGTACTGTTCCTGTTGTCCAGCCTGGCCGCTGCCGGACAAACAACCACCATTCAGCTTGGACCTGATGAAATAGGCGAAAATCAGTATTGGACCATTGGGGTAACGCTCCAAAATGGGCAACTGAAGTCCTACGACAATTTTCCAGACATCGAGGGATTGCGGAAAAGAGGCACCAGCACGCAACAGCAAACCAGTATCGTCAACGGCCAGGTGAGTTCCTCCACAGGGGTAATCATGACTTATCAGCCCGTGCGTCAGGGGATTATTACGGTGCCTCCGTTTCAAATGAAAATCAATGACCAGGTGGTCAAATCACCGGGCAAGAAAATAAAGGTGGGGCCTGCTGCTCAGCAACAAGCCCGCGACCCGTTCAGGCCCGATCCCTTTCGCGACTTCTTTGGAAAAGAGGAGACGGAGTTTGTCGACATCAAAGAGGATGCCCTCCTCGCGCTCAGCACCAGCAAAGATGAAGTTTATGTAGGTGAAGGCCTGTCAACCACCCTCTCTTTTCTGGTAGCTGATAATAATCGGGCTCCGATGCAGTTTCATGAATTGGGAAGGCAGTTGTCAGATATTCTCAAAAAATTGAAGCCTGCGAACTGCTGGGAAGAGAATTTCAACATTGAAAATATCGAGGGGGTGCCCATCACCATCAATGGCAAAGGTTACACACAATATAAAATCTATCAGGCCACGTATTACCCGCTCAATGCCGAGCCCATTCGCTTTCCTTCGGTTGGCCTTGAGATGATCAAGTTTAAAGTAGCCAAGAATCCATCCTTCTTTGGTCAAAATCGTCAGGAGGATTTCAAGACTTTCTACTCAAAGGCCAAGACAATACCTGTGCGTGAACTTCCGCCCCATCCACTGCAGGGCTCTGTGGCCGTCGGCAGTTATCAGTTGGATGATCGGATATCAGCTCAACACGCGAAGACCGGGCAAAGTATAGAGTATGAATTCAACGTGTATGGCGAAGGGAATATCTCATCCATTCAACGACCCGTCATTGAAAAGGATGACAATTTCGACTTTTATGAGCCCAACGTGCAACAAAACATCACCCGTGAAAACAGCAAGGTGACGGGCACCAAATCATTTCGCTACTTTCTTGTTCCGAAAGAACCGGGGCAGTTTGAAATGGGCCGCTATTTTCAGTGGATATACTTCAACACCCATAAGCGGACCTATGATACCCTTCGCTCTAAAATTGTCCTGGCGGTAGAAGGCGAGAGCCAACGGAATCAGGCCATTCAAAGCACTGACCTGGGGTCATTTTACGATCGTGTAAACGTTGCAGACAATACACTTCATGCCACGGCACAGATCGGCTGGATGAAGTGGGGAATGAACAGCCTTATCGCACTGATGCTGGCCGGCGCTGTCTGGTTGGTTTTTAGTGCCCGCTCCAAAGGTTAAATCCCTGCATAATTCTACCTTTGGCACATGGGCAGTACCTACGGCACGCTATTTCGCATCAGCACTTTTGGAGAATCCCACGGTCCGTCAATCGGTGTGGTGATCGATGGATGTCCCGCAGGACTGGACATCGATGAGACATTTATTCAGGCCGAATTACAGCGCCGCAAACCCGGACAGTCGCACATTACCACCCAACGCAAGGAAGAGGATGCGTGCACTATTTTGTCAGGCGTATTTGATGGCAAATCAACCGGCACACCCATTGCGCTGATCATTCATAACCAGGACCAGCGCAGCAAAGACTATAGCCACCTGGAAAAGACTTTCAGGCCTTCACACGCCGACTACACCTATCAGGCAAAGTATGGGGTGCGTGACCACCGGGGTGGCGGCAGAAGTTCAGCACGTGAAACCGCGGCACGCGTGGCGGCGGGTGCCATTGCCAAAACATTACTGGCCGAACATGGTGTGTCAATCGCAGCATATGTTTCTGAAGTGGGTGATATTGTTGCTCCTCCGTATACAGAAATGAACCTTAGCCGGGTCGAAGAAAATATTGTTCGTTGCCCTGATTCGGCTACAGCCGAGAAAATGATTGCCCTCATTGATCAGGTGCGCCTGGACCGAGACACCATTGGTGGCATCATTACCTGCGTAATTAAAAAAACCCCGGTAGGATTAGGGGAACCTGTCTTTGACAAACTTCACGCCGAGTTGGGAAAAGCCATGCTAAGCATCAATGCGGTGAAAGGTTTCGAATACGGAAGCGGATTTGCCGGTACCAAATTGAGGGGTTCACAACACAACGATGCGTTTGAACAACGACAGGGGCAGGTTCGCACCCGTACCAACCACTCCGGTGGAATTCAAGGTGGCATCTCCAATGGGGAGGATATTTATTTTCGGGTAGCATTCAAACCGGTTGCTACCATCATGCAGGATCAGGATACCGTAGATCAGGATGGTAATTCTGCCGTGGTTTCCGGTAAAGGCCGGCATGACCCGTGCGTGGTGCCCCGTGCCGTACCCATTGTAGAAGCGATGGCCGCACTGGTGCTGGCTGATTTCCTCCTCCGAAACAAGGCCTCCAGGGTCTGACAATATTTTAGCACCGGTTTTCGGCTTGCCTCAAAAAGTGATAGATTGACCATCTTATCACCCTGCCATGGAGCCTGTTCCGAACAAAAAAAGCAAGCTTACCCTCTACATCATTATTGCCTTGTTTCTGGGCATTGGCCTGGGGTTCATGCTGAACAAGAATTACGTAGGAGATCAAAACAAATCGCTCACAAGTATTGAACTCCGGCTGGATTCAATCCGGCAAGTCAGCCATCAATCTGCGGACAGTGCTTCCGTCGCTTCGCTGGAAACCCTGCGTAAATCCCTTTCCCGTGAACGCACCAACCTATTGGCCGAACGCGACAAAAAGGTGGAGCCATTTTCCTTGCTGGCGGATATTTTTCTGCGCCTGATCAAGATGATCGTAGCTCCGTTGGTCTTCACTACACTCGTGGTTGGGGTTGCCAAGTTGGGCGACATTAATTCGGTGGGTCGAATTGGCGCCAAAACCCTGCTGTGGTTTATCAGTGCTTCACTCGTCAGCTTACTCCTTGGCATGGTGTTAGTCAATCTTTTCGAACCCGGTGTTGCTATGCATCTACCCGTGCCCGATGCGGGACAGGACATAGGAATTGCGCACGCGGGACTATCCCTGAAAGAATTTTTGTACCACGTTTTTCCTGCCAGCGTCATTGATGCCATGGCAAAGAATGAGATCCTGCAAATCGTTGTCTTTTCTCTGTTCTTTGGTGTGGCAACTGCGGCCATCGGTGAAACAGGAAAAATTGTTATCACGTTCATGGACGCCGTCGCTCATGTAATCCTGAAAGTTACGGGCTACGTAATGAACCTGGCTCCTCTCGCCGTGTTTGGCGCTATGACGGCCATCATTGCCAAACAGGGCCTGGGTATCCTGAAAACCTATTCCATCTTTATCAGTGAGTTTTATCTTGGACTTCTGTTGTTATGGGTGGTGCTTGGCATAGCTGGATTTGTTGTGATTGGCCAACGTATCGTGAGTCTGTTGCGGCGTGTTAAGGAGCCTATCCTGCTGGCGTTCAGTACCAGTAGCAGCGAGGCCGCTTTTCCAAAGACCATGGAAGAACTTCAGCGCTTCGGCTGCAAAGACAAGATTGTGAGTTTCGTGCTTCCCCTCGGGTATTCATTCAACCTGGACGGCAGTATGATGTACATGACTTTTGCTGCTCTCTTCATTGCCCAATCCTATGGAATCCACCTGCCCATGGCAACCCAAATCAGTATGCTGCTTGTCCTCATGCTCACCAGCAAGGGCATCGCTGGTGTACCCCGGGCATCGCTGGTGGTTATAGCCGGCACCCTGGCCACCTTCAATATTCCGGAGGCCGGTCTTGCCCTGCTGCTGGGCATAGATCCCCTGCTGGACATGGGGCGTAGTGCTACCAATGTGGTCGGCAACAGTGTCGCCACCGCCGTAGTCAGCAAGTGGGAAAATGCCCTGGAGAACCCCGAATCAGGGGATTGATTTTCTCCGGGGAACCATATTTGCCTAAATTTGTTGTCTATTCGTGAAGTTGAATATCCTATGTTAAAAGCAGCACCCAAAGCCATTTCCATTTACCTGGAATCCAATCCCAATCCCAATTCACTCAAGTTTGTGGTGAACGAAATGTTGATTCCGGAGGGCATGAGTTTTGACTTTCCGGGGCCTGAAGCTGCGCAGGAGGCACCCTTGGCCCAGGAGTTGTTCATGTACCCCTTCGTAGAGCGGGTATTTTACATGAGCAACTTCATTACGGTTACCAAGAAGGAAAATGTAGAGTGGCTGGAGGTGCAGGCGATTATCCGCGACCACATTCAAAAATTCCTCGAGTCAGGAAAATTGATTTTGGAGGCTCATGCACCAGCTGCCGTACCGCAGGAAGAAGAAACTGATACGATCAGGCAGATCAAAGGAATTCTGGATGAATACATCCGACCCGCCGTCGAGCAAGACGGAGGTGCCATTACCTACCACTCTTTTCAGGACGGCATTGTACGCGTGACACTGCAAGGATCATGCAGCGGTTGCCCCTCGTCTACCATTACACTTAAAGCTGGCATTGAAAACCTCTTTAAGCGCATGATGCCCGACACGGTGCAAGGTGTGGAGGCATTGGGCTGATTAGGTCAAGCATACTCACGGATTTCCCTTCAGGTACTTGTCAAGAAATTTCAATACCTCTTCAGAGGCTTTGATGTTATTATCTTTCTTAACAAATCCGTGCCCTTCATCCGGGAATATCACATATTCAACAGGTACTTTGTTAGCCCGTGCCGCCTCGACAATTTCATCCGATTCTTTTTGCAATACCCTGGGATCATTACTGCCCTGCAAGACGATAAAGGGCTTGGTTATTTTTGAAGCATGGAATAAGGGTGACTTTTCATATAGCGCAACAGAGTCAACCGTATAGGGATCGCCTAATTCTGTATACAAGGCTTTGCGATTGGATTCCCACCACTTTGGAATGCTGCGCAGCGTGCGAATCCAGTTAGTAACCCCGAACAGGTTTACGCCCACCTTAAATTCCTCCGGTGTAAAGGCCAGGGCAGCCATCACCATATAACCACCATAACTTCCGCCATAAATTCCAATTCGGTCTGCATCGATCCACGGCAGCGTAGCCAGATACTGCTTAGACATCACACAATCCTGCAAGTCGTCTTTGCCATGCTTGCGATCATCTGCAGCGAAGAAACTCTTTCCATATCCAGAGCTACCCCGGTTGTTAACAGCCAGTACCGCATATCCGTGGTTAACCAGAAATTGCAGGGAAGCCGAGTAGTCAAGCCGTGTCTGGCCACCTGGACCACCATGGATCCAAAGGAGCGCAGGTACTTTTTCTCCTGATCGGATACCTTTTGGCTTATACAACAGGCAAGGGATTTCGAGGCCATCAAAAGACTTGACTCTAACAACTTCGCCGGCAACGAGGTCATTGGAATCAATTTCCTTTGACATGGTGTTGGTCAGTTGCTTTACTTCACTGGTTTCGAAATTATACACAAACAAATCGCGGGGAGATTTTGAACTGCTTACATAAAAGCACATCAGTTTTTCACTGTCCGAAATGGTCACCCCAGAGATATCTCCCACAGGAAGGTTTGGAATAGAGATCAAGGCACCCTGCTTCGACTCATCGTGTATCTTAATTTCCGTTCGTGCATCATTATTGATGGTCACCACCCGGTATTTCCCGTTTCTGGACAAGAACGCTGACACAATATCCCAGGGGGCCTCCTCTTCCTTTTGACGGGCACCGGTTGCAATATCATAACTGGCGAGGTACCTGAATTCACTACCTTCATCAGTGAGATAGTATAATTTCTTCCCATCCAGACTGAAGTACTGCGGTGTGTACTGCACATCTCCGGCATGTTTGGATAACAAAGTGGACTGACCTGTTTGGGTATCCAGCAGGTACATATTTGAATTGTTGGTCGTAATGTTTTCGCTCAATGCAATGTATCGGTCGTCATTGGATATGGCTGCCGGATTGAGTCCCTTATCGTTCTTGTATAACAAGGTAGAGGGATAGACTCCCTTTTCTCCGGTAGATACCTGCACATTGTACAAATCAAAATAGCGCTTATCACGGCTGTTTGACTGATAGTACATCAACTTGCGGTTATAGCTCCAACCTCCGAATTGGGCTTTGGCGGTGCTATCCTTTATGAGGTCAATGGTTGATCCATCGGCGTTGCGAATAAAGAGGTGGTTGATCTCATTTCCGCCCTGGTCACTGGTATACACCATGCGTTCATCCGCAGGAAAGTACGACAAGGCAAAAATGGCATTGGTAGAGGAAGCTGTTAAGACCTTTTTCGTTCCGGTCGACACATTAATTTCTTCCGCATTGAAAATCCCGGTTTCGTTGGTACTGATCAGCACCTTGGTTTCATCCGGTGAAAATGCGCGTCCATTTAAGGAAACGATATCCATGAACTGCCGGATGGTGTACTGTTTAGGTGCCTTTTCCTCCTGCGTTGAGTTACAGGACAGGACCATTGATACAAGCATCAATAGGGTTATGAGGCGAAATGAAATCTTCATCGGATAGGGGTTATCTAACCGAATATATCAAAAAAAACAGGAATGAAGATTTCATTCCTGATCCGCGGTAAAATGGTAATTTTGCAATCTATGATCACGATTCAGGAATTTACCTTTAATCCATTTGCCGAGCATACCTATGTCTTATGGGACGACCATGGTCAGGCGGTGATCATTGACCCGGGATGTTACGAAAAACATGAAGAGCAGGAACTGGCGGACTTTATCAGCGGACATAAATTATCAGTATCTGCCTTGTGGAACACCCATGGTCATATCGACCATGTACTTGGTAATGCTTTTGTTCAGCAACAGTACAAGGTTCCTTTTTTTGTTCACGCATTGGATGTGCCTACCATGAGGGCGGTGAAAACCTACGCTTCAAACTATGGATTTCCAAAGTACACAGAGGCCACCGTTGATGGCCACCTGGAAGAAGGTACACCCGTTTATATAGGCAGCACGCCGCTTGCTGTTCTGTTTCTCCCGGGCCATGCACCAGGGCATATTGGATTCTATCAGCCTGAAGAAAAGTTCCTAATTGGAGGCGATGTATTATTCTATCATTCCATCGGTCGGACGGACCTTCCTGGCGGGAACCATCAGACTTTGATCCAGAGTATTCAACAGCAACTGTTTCCATTACCTGACGAAGTAACGGTGTATCCCGGTCATGGTCCAACCACCACCCTGGGAGAAGAGAAGATCAACAATCCTTACTGCGCATTGGCGATTCGATGAATATCAGGCAACATATTCCCAATGCCCTGACCTGCGGAAATCTGCTCTGTGGTTGCGCAGGCATTCTGTCTGTGATGCAGCAAAGCACCCACTCTGCCATTTGGTTTGTGCTGGCCGCATGCACCTTTGATTTTTTTGATGGTTTCAGTGCACGCATGTTGAAAGTAAGCTCCGCAATCGGCAAAGAATTGGACTCACTGGCTGATATGGTCAGCTTTGGTGTACTTCCTGCGCTGGTCATGTACCAGATGATCGACACCATTTCCCAAAGTCGTTGGTTACCCTACACAGCATTCAGTCTGGCCGTCTTCTCCGCTCTGCGGTTGGCCAAATTTAATATCGATGAAAATCAGAAAGACACGTTTATAGGTTTGCCCACTCCAGCCAACGCATTGGCCATAACTTCACTGGTTTATCTTAAGTCGCCATGGGACTTTTTTATCTCCAATGATATTCTTCTGGTGGTGACCATCATTGTTTTTTCATTTTTACTTGTTTCTCCATGGGAACTATTTGCCCTCAAGTTCAAAGATTTCTCCTGGGCAGGTAATAGGGTCCGGTTTACTTTTCTGGGACTGGCGGTATTACTCTTGTTTTTCGGGCAACTGGCCGCCCTGCCCTTTGTGATACTATTGTACATTCTGATCTCGTTACTACAGCGTTGGGTTAGCTTCTGACACGTTGAAACGCCTTCTTATTGCTATTTTTTGCGCCTTTTCAGCCCTGGCCAATGGCCAGACCAACTCTGTATTGGCTACCGGTAACTGGGTGAAAATCTCAGTGACTGGTGATGGCATTTATAAGATTGATTATTCCCTGTTCAGGAAACTGGGACTAAACCCAGATCAGACTGACCCAAGAAAAATCCGAATACTGGCCGGCAACCAGGGGATGCTTCCCCAGTTAAACAGCTCACCCCGGGTTTCGGATCTTAAAGAACTCGCCATTCAAATGGTCGGGGAAGATGATGGCGTATTTAACAGCAATGATTATATACTCTTTTATGGGCAGGGCCCGGATCAGTACCACCTTGATTTCAACAAAGGTGTATTTGCCTACGAGAACAATCTCTACACCGACAAAAACTATTACTTCGTTACTGTTGGTCCGCCTAACGGACTTCGCATAGCCATCAATCAATCCCTGACCGGAACCTATCCGACCATCACCGAGTTTGATGATTTTACCTATTACGAAACGGAGCAGTACAACGAGTTACATTCCGGCAGAAACTGGTATGGAGAGCAATTCAGCAGCAAGACATCATATACCATTCGATTTACAGTGCCTGGCATCGTAGATGGCTCTGATCTTAAGTTGATCTACAAGGTGATGGCCCAATCCGTCAATCCTGCCTCCTTTCAATTTTCACTAAACGGTCTACTGCTGCAGGATAAAGCAATACCCACCATCATCAATGCCTCCTACACCGACAAAGGAACAGAAGCCAGTGACAGCCTGACTATTTCTTCTGCTACTAACCAGGCCAGCTCTACCACTAATTGGGATGTTACCATTCGGTTTAACAAGGCCGCCACCGAAAAGTCAATTGGTTATCTGGATCGGCTGCTCTTCCAGTATAAACGGACACTTACTTTGTATGGTGATCAGACCGCGTTTAGTTCCTTACTTAGTATTAAGTCCGGTGCTGCTAAGTATTCCTTAAAGCAACTCCCTGCCGGCGCATTGGTTTGGGATATCTCAGATCCCTGGAGTCCTTCCGTACAGGCCACTTCCATGGAAGGAACAAACACCGTCTTTCAGGCAGTTACGGGCCCCGACAAAAAATACCTGGTTTTCTCCAACAAAAATTTTCCGGTTCCTTTCCCGGAAGGCAAGGTTCCCAACCAAAATCTGCATAGCATCGGCACCACCAACCTGGTCATCGTTTCTGCTCCGGAATTCTTATCGGAAGCACAGCGCCTTGCCAATTTCAGACAAAGCCGCAATGGGATTACAACCACCGTAGTTACCACCACCCAGGTGTATAACGAATTCTCCGGCGGCAAACAGGATGTGAGCGCAATACGGGACCTTATGCGCTGGCTGTATGTAAATAATACGGGTATCAAGAACCTCCTACTCATGGGCCGGGGCTCTTACGATTACAAAAACTACCTGAGCTACAACAAGAATTTTGTTCCCACTTACGAATCGCGCAACTCCCTCAGTCCGCTAGAGTCGTATTCGTCGGATGACTATTTCGGATTTCTTGATGCCAATGAAGGAAATTGGAGCGAAAATCCAGTTGAGAACCACACACTTGATATTGGTGTTGGCCGGTTGCCCGTCAAAAAGCCAGAAGAAGCACAACAAGTGGTGAATAAACTACTGGAGTACGGCCAATTGCCTGGTGATCTTTGGAGAAAGCAAATTCTGTTTGTTGCTGACGACGGAGATGACAACATCCATCAGGGTAACGCCGATGAACTGGCTGAACTAATTACCAGTCAGCACCCGGACTTTACAACCGAAAAGTTATTTGTAGACAATTTCAAACAGGTTAACGTATCCTTTGGACAACTCTCTCCGGCTGCCAGCGAAGCGCTTAATCGGGCTGCGGTGCATGGTTACTCCATTATTAATTATACAGGCCACGGCAACGAACAGCAATGGATGGCGGAGAGAATTCTGGATCAGTTTTCAATTCTAAACTGGAAAAATGCTCCACGATATCCGCTGTTACTCACCGCCACCTGTGAGTTTGGTCGGAATGATGACCCGGGTCTGATTTCAACGGCTGAACAATCCTTGCTGATGAATCATGGTGGCAGCATTGGTCTCGTCACCACGACACGATTGGTAAACTCTGCAACAAACTTTTTTCTGAACAAGGCTTTCTATCAGGCCCTGTTTACCAAGGCCGGTGGACGGTACCGCGATCTTGGATCTGTCATGCGCGACACCAAGAACAATAGCGTAAGTGGAATATCGAACCGAAACTTTTCATTACTGGGCGACCCTTCACTAACCCTGCTGTTGCCTCCGGCAGACCTTCAGGTGACCAGCCTGCAGAACATCACCTCCGGTTCAGACACCCTGAAGGCGCTTTCTACCCTGCAACTGAAAGGCCGAGTGATCAGCAATGGCCTTGTTGATCCTAATTATACCGGAGTAGTCACAATCACCGTGTATGACAAACCGTTCACGGAAACTACCCGGGGCGATGAAAATCCGCCATTTACATTTATCAATCGCATCAATCCTGTCTTCAGCGGAAAAGCAAGCATTCAACAGGGTCTGTTCGATCTTGAGTTTACATTACCAAAGTCAATTGACCCCGTTGTTGGGACTGGCAAGATCAGCCTGTATGCTACGAGCAACACCCCTGGTGAAGACCGGACCGGAGCGGTAGTAATCGGTAAGATAGGTGCATTGGAAAAAAATCCCGGACCCGATACCCAAGGCCCGTCAATCTATCCATACATGGGCGACACCACATTTATTCCAGGAGGAATTGTAGGAGCAAACAGCCGGATTGTCGCCGTCCTGCGCGATGCCCATGGTATATCCACCGCCAGGTACAATCCACAACAGTCCATCGTAGCCATATTGGACGACACGACCACCTGGATTCTGAACGACTACTACCAGGCCGCAGTCAATAATCAAAAAGTTGGTTTTGTTGATTTTCCGGTATTTGGACTCAAGGATGGAACGCACCACTTGAGTCTGTCTGCCAGCGATGTATATGGGAATCGCAGCACTGCCCACCTTGTGTTTACCGTTTCAGACCGGGGTGGTATTCAGTTGAACGATTGGCTGGCCTATCCAAATCCCATGCATGAGGAGACCGTTTTTCATTTTACACACAGCCGGTCCAGTGAAGACCTTGAGGCAGTGGTTACCATCTTCGATCGGGTAGGACAAAGTCTGTATACGGCCACTTATTCGGTACCACAAAGTGACTACCAGGTTGACCTTCCCGCCTGGGACGGTACCTCTGCCACGGGGATAAAATTGAGTCCCGGGCTATACCTGGTTAAGCTGTCTGTTCGTTCTCTCGTGGATGGTTCCAAAAATGAGAAAATAACGAAGGTTATAATTTCCAATTGATTATATTTATCCCTTAGAACTTGATTATGAATAAGTTAGCGTTGGCTTTAGTCACTTCACTCTATGCAGGAACTGTCCTTGCGCAGACCGTTGGGTCTTCGGGTACCTCACTTATTGGGCAGGATAGCACCAATAAAGTGATCACCACAGCAGTTCCCTTCCTGATGATAACCCCGGATAGCAGGGCAGCAGGAATGGGTGATGCAGGGGTTGCCACTTCTCCGGATGGAAACTCTGCACACTGGAATGCAGCCAAGCTTGTATTTATTGATAAAGGATACGGAGTATCAGCATCTTATACGCCATGGCTCGGAAAGATCATCAACGATATGTCGATTTTCTATCTCTCGGGATTCTACAAGCTCAATAATAAGCAGGTCATCGCGGCCTCCATGAAGTACTTTAACCTGGGGGAGGTTCAGTTTAATCAGGGCCCGGACCCAGCCGATCTTTTGGGTCGCTATAATCCCAGGGAGTTTGCGTTTGATGTTACCTACTCCACCAAGCTTACAGAACAAATGAGCATCGGTGGTTCCCTGAGATACATTCATTCCAATCTGACCGGATATTTATCGACCAATTCGTTTGATGCTCGTCCCGGGAATTCGGTAGCAGTAGATTTTGGCATGTACTATAATAAACCGATTGTCTGGAAAAACTCGAACCTGGCATTCGGTGCTACCATCACTAACCTGGGCGGAAAAATATCTTATTCTGATGCCAACAATAAAGATTTTCTACCAACCAACCTGCGTATCGGATCTGCGTATCGAATGGAAATCAATCAAATGAGTACGCTCGCATTTGCGCTTGACTTTAATAAGTTGATGGTTCCGAGTCCGGCACCGGGCAGCAAGACTAAGCCTATGCTCAGTGGTGTATTGGGGTCATTCACAGATGCCAAAGGTGGATTGAGCGAGGAACTTGCAGAAATCACAACTTCGCTCGGTATGGAGTATTGGTATAACAATACCGTGGCTGCACGGCTAGGCTATTTCTATGAAGCGAAAGACAAAGGGAACAGAAAGTACCTCACCGCGGGGTTGGGTGTACGATATGAGAAATTCGGGCTGGATGTAGCCTATCTCGTACCTACCAACAAAAGAGAGAATGCCCTGGCCGAAACGTTGCGGTTTACCCTGATGATGGTCTTCAAGCAGAAGGAAAAGGAAGAAGAACCCGTTACGGATTAATGGCCTATCCCGATCGCACGCAGGCTCCGGATTTTCAACTTTCTACAGACTATTCGCTGGCCCAACCTGAGCAGTTTCATTCAGGAACTGTGCCTGTCTTCGCATTCCGGCAAATCAGCCAGGAGGCGGTACGCATTGAATTGCTCTTTGATGCCGGAAAGTGGCACGAACCAGGACCGGGCATTAGCCATTTCGCCTCGCAGTTATTGTCCAAGGGAACTCGTCATCGCAATGCGTTCGCTGTGGCAGAAGGATTTGAATCCCTGGGTGCACACCTGGAAGTTTCTCCGGGGTATGACATAACAACAGTTGCCCTCTTTGCCTTGCGAAAAAATGTGGTTGAGGCAATGAAACTGTTACGTGAGGTGCTTACTGAACCGGCCTTTGATGAGGAGGAACTCCGGATCATGAAAGAGATATTCCTCCAGAATCTGCGCGTTCAAAATGAGAAGACGAGTGTAGTCGCCTCCAAGGAGATTCGCAGGGCAATTTTCGGTGGGTCGCATCCCTACGGAAGCTCGTTGGAAGAACATCATTTAACCGGACTGGGGACAATCGCTTTACGGGACTACTACCAAAAGCATTTCAAACTACGGGCTGTTTTCATCGTTGGCAGATTAAATGATCAGGTCCTTCGCGAAGTCATGCATTTGTTGCCTCCTTCACCGCCGATCGTTACTCCCTCCGAGCACATACCGCACCCAGGCCGTTCATTGACACTGCCCCGTGAAAACAGTGTTCAGGCATCGATTAGACTGGGTGCCTTGTTTCCCCAAAAACAGCACAGCGCGGAGCACTTTGCCACAGTTCTCGTCAATCACATTTTGGGCGGCTTCTTCGGATCAAGGCTCATGAAGAATATCCGGGAAGAGAAAGGCCTTACCTACGGCATATACTCCTCCATCAATCATTTTGAAAGGTCAAGTTGCTGGATTATTGGTGCGGAAGTAAATCAACAGAATGCAGATCAGGCGTTGGTGGAGATTCGCAAGGAGATTGAAGTTCTTCGATCCGTTGCGGTTCCGATGGATGAGCTTGAAAATGCCCGCAACTACTTTATTGGGAGTTGGCAATCCGAAAACGCGACACTCTTCTCAGTTTCCGATAAGATCAAAGGTTTATTCCTCGCGGGATTAACGCCGGCCTATTATACTGATTTGCTACGGTTCGTGAGTAGTTGCTCATCAGCGCAGCTTTTGGAGGCGGCGCATCATCACTTTGACCCGGCTAGACTAATTGAAGTGCGGGTTGGCTGATCCTGGTAATTATCTTTCTTATTCTGTTCATCAATAAAAACAAAAAGGCCTCGTTCCCGATTTTCATCAGGACGAGGCCTTGTGTTGAAGTCAGGCGACGACTTACTCTCCCGTCCCGATGGTGATCGGGATTACCCCAGTACCTGTTGATGGAATTTCCGGCGCGGGCGCATGGAATGGTTGAGTGTCATAAAACAAAAAGGCCTCGTTCCCGATTTTCATCAGGACGAGGCCTTGTGTTGAAGTCAGGCGACGACTTACTCTCCCGGGTTTTACCCCAGTACCATCAGCGCGGGCGGGCTTAACGACTCTGTTCGGAATGGGAAGAGGTGGTCCCCACCGCTATAGTCACCTTAATACTTTGTGGTGTTTCAATGGAGACCCTGGTCCCCACCTTCCCATCCCGATAGCTATCGGGATCGGGATCACCTTAATGTTTTATCTGATCACTTCCTGATCAGATGAATATCGTTGACAGCCTTGTTGAAAGAGTAGTAAAAAGCAAGCACATACGTAGTCTTGCCGGGAGTATGCCAATCGTCTGATCGGCATACTGCCCGTTTGCGAAGCGTGCGGGTAATTAGTACTGCTCGGCTTTGCCAT